>CAWHBI010000042.1:0-67111 GCA_963827545.1 uncultured Alphaproteobacteria bacterium | reverse complement strand
CCTACGAGAGTCGAACTCGTCTTTTCAGATTGAAAATCTGACGTCCTAACCGATAGACGAAGGGAGCCTGCCGCACTCGCACGCAAGTCTCGGCGCCGGCCCGATATAGTGAGATTTCGACAGCTAGGCAAGCAGCCGGGCTCCCCTTGCCGGTAACCGCCAGCTCCACCAACGTGAGCCGCAAGCGTTACCGAAGCTCTCTCCACGAGCGGGGCAGGGGAGGTTCGCAAACTGGCACAAGCGCGCCTGCGCCCACGCCGCATCCATGGGGCGGAAGGAGTTTCGTTCGATGGCTCGGTTCACGGTGGAGAGGCCCGTTGCCATCAGCGTGTCAAGGGAGAGCAGCCGGTGGCGCTTCGCGTCCGTTTGCCCAGCGTCACCATCGACGATCATCAGTGCACGTGCGCGGGCATAGCAGAAGGCGCGTGTCCGCTCGCCGAGGCGGCGGCCGACCTGAAGCCAGCCGGTCTTGCTGGTTCGTCTGTGACGACAGAAGGAAACGGCGGGGCGCGGGCCAGAGCAGTCAGTACCTCGCTTCTGCCCTCGCCGCCGTGACCGGCCGGGCCAAGCAAGGCCGGCCGCAAGAAGAGGCCAGCGTTTCAGGCCAGACAGACCCCTTCTTCCCCGCAAGCCCCCCTGCCTGCATCAAGTTGCGTCAATCTTATCGCCGCAAGAAAACGGGCACCCAACAACGGGTGTGGGGGATCGTCGTCAGGTGCCCATCGGCCGGACGCTAAATCCGGCCACGGGAAGACAACGGCTATCCTGTGCAGGTCATCCATCACTATGTCGTTTGGGGATAAAACGCCGTGTTGTGAACTTCGGCTCGCGTCTGAAACTTCAGCGCAACAATCAAGCGAGTCGGGTGCCACTTTTCAGAGCAAGCGCGAAAGCAGTCGCGCCAGGACGATGACCAGAAGGGATGTGATCGCCCACGCCGCCAGGATAGTGCCAAGCGACATGTGGCCCAGGAGATAGGTCAGGAGCCCCGCTGCAATGAGGGTAGCGGCCACAAACGCGCTCAACACGCATGCAATGAGGATCGGGCCGATCAAGGCAGGGGCGATCTTCACCTGCTTCACGCTTCACCTGCCATTTATGGGCGAATTCGCACCGCGCCGATGTCGATGCGGTCTGGACTGCGCATCGCAGCACCCCTAGCGTTGCCTGGCAGAATGGACGCCCCGGAATCTTGGCACTTTCGTGGCGCTCCTCTGTGGCAATCCCATTCAACGGAACGTCGAGCCAGCGCCTTCCAGCGAGGTTGAACACGGGTGCGTGATGCTGATTCCACCCGTCATCCGGAAGCCGAGGCGCAGCCGAGACTATCCGGGATCTGCCGCACGGATACCGCTTGCCGCAGATCCCGGCTCTGCGCAATTCGCGCTTCTAGCGCGATCGCTGGGCCGGGATGACGGGTGGAAAGATAGGCTTCTCAGTATGATTGGTGTTAGAGGTGCGGGTTGCGGGAAGAGTGCCCGGATCGAAAGCTGGGCCTCTTTTTTGAGAGCTCAGGTCTCACGACCGATGTGCGAAGCGGACTGGCGCCCGGAGGGCCACAGCACACGTTGCGCCAACACAACCACGCATATGTGAGCCAACGCCAATGAATGATGCTTGGCAGTCCTCGTTGTCGTAGCAGCCGATGTCGTGGCTTCGACACGCGACGCGGCTCGATGGGCACTCAGGGGCTGCCTCGGGGTGCCCATCTGGGAAGCGGCGAGCCGCGGCCGCTGGACCGACCGCGGCGACCGGCGCGCTTAGGTGCAGCGACGGTGCCGTTCTTGAGGAAAAGCCCCGTCTTGCCGTGCACACGAGCTGGATCACACCGTCCGGCGCGTGAGGTTTGGGCCGTCGAGATCTGGTTGCCGCGCGACGACTTCAAGAGGCAGCGGAATGAGCTTGCCTAGTCCCGCTTCAGGTCCGGCGGCACGGCCTCTTGCGCCAGCATGGCCACGGCATCGCTCAGCGGCATGACCTGCTGCTCCTGGCTACCGAGCCGGCGCAGGGACACGGTTCGCTCCTCGGCTTCGCGCTTGCCCACCACCAGCATGACCGGCGTCTTGGTCAGCGAATGCTCGCGCACCTTGTAGTTGATCTTCTCGTTGCGCAGATCGACCGAGGCGCGCAGTCCCGCTCGTTTCAAAGCCGCGAGCGCCTCCTGCGCGTAGGCGTCCGCATCGGACACGATGGTGCACACCATGGCCTGCACCGGGGCCAGCCACAACGGCAGGTGCCCGGCGGTGCTTTCCAAGAGGATGCCGGTGAAGCGCTCCATCGACCCGAACATGGCGCGGTGGATCATGACCGGTGTCTTCTTCTCGCCGTCGGCATCGATGAAGAAGGCGCCGAAGCGCTCGAGCAGGTTAAAGTCGACCTGGATAGTACCGCACTGCCAGTCGCGGCCGATCGCGTCGCGCAGTACGTATTCGAACTTGGGACCATAGAAAGCGCCTTCGCCGGGGTTGATGCCGGTCTTGATCTTGCCGCCCGACTGCGCAGCGATCTCGTTCAGCACCGCCGACATCGCCGCCTCGGCCTGATCCCAGGCCGCATCCGATCCCACGCGCTTCTCAGGCCGGGTCGAGAGCTTGATGACCACCTCTTCGAAGCCGAAGTCGCGGTAGATCGACATGATGAGGTCGTTCATCTTCAGGCATTCGTCGGCCAGCTGCGCCTCGGTGCAGAACACGTGCGCGTCGTCCTGGGTGAAGCCGCGCACGCGCATGAGGCCGTGCAGCGCGCCCGACGGCTCGTAGCGGTGCACGCTGCCGAACTCAGCGATGCGGTAGGGCAGCTCGCGATACGACCTGAGCCCGTGCTTGAAGATCTGGATGTGGCCCGGACAGTTCATCGGCTTGATGACGAACTCGCGCTCGTCCTCGGTGACGGTGGTGAACATGTTCTCGCGGAACCACTCCCAATGGCCAGATGTCTCCCACATCGACCTGTCGAGAACCTGCGGCCCGTTCACCTCGCGGTAGCCGACCGCATTCTGCCGCCGGCGTATGTAGTTGATCAGGCTCTGGAACAGCTCCCAGCCTTTCGGGTGCCAGAACACGACGCCAGGCCCCTCCTCCTGGAAGTGGAAGAGGTCCATCTCCCGACCCAGCTTGCGTGGTCGCGCTTCTCCGCCTCCTCGAGCTGCTTGAGGTGCGCGGCCAGCTCGTCTTCCGTGGCCCAGGCGGTGCCGTAGACGCGCTGCAGCTGCGCGTTGTTGTGGTCGCCGCGCCAGTAGGAGCCCGCAAACTTGGTGAGCTTGAAGGCCTTGCCGATCTGCCCGGTCGAGGTCATGTGCGGGCCGCGGCACAGGTCGAGCCATTCGCCCTGCTTGTAGATCTTGAGATCCTCGCCCTCGGGGATCGCTTCCACCAACTCGATCTTGAAAAGCTCGCCCTTCTTCTTGAAGAACTCCTTCGCCTGCTGCCGGCTCCAGAACTCCTTCGTGAAGGGCGCATCCCGCTTGATGATCTCGTGCATCCTGGCTTCGATCTTGCCCAAGTCGTCGGGATGGAACGGCTCCGCCTTGGCGAAGTCGTAGAAGAAGCCATTCTCGATCACGGGGCCGATGGTCACCTGGGTGCCCGGCCACAGTGCCTGCACCGCCTCTGCCATCACGTGCGCGGCGTCATGGCGGATAAGCTCGAGCGCCTCCGGGTCATTGCGTGACACGATCTTGACCGTTGCGTCGGCGCTGATGGTGTCGGCGAGATCGGCCAGCTTGCCGTCGAGAACCATGGCCACGGCTCGCTTGGCCAGGGACTTGGCAATGTTCTCGGCCAGCTCCTTGCCGCTGATGCCTTTGCGCACGGACCGCTTGGCGCCGTCCGGAAATGTCACGGTGATCTCGCTCATGGGGCGTTCCTCTCACTCGCTGCCAACCACGCAGGTAAGGTGAACCGTCCGCCTCGCGGCCAGGGCCGTCGGGCAGTCTGGGCCGCTGCTTGTGCCCATGGTGCCAGCGGGTGTCAAGGCGCGCTGCGCGCTGATTATGAGGAGCTCAGACAGGCACAGCTCGTTCAATCTGTGCGCAGACTTGCCTCATTCGCGCCGCACCAGTGCGCTGGGATGAAATATCGGATTTCAGCATTGCAGGCATTAATTCCTGTGATAGCTTGCTGCTTGCGTGGGCAATGAGAGGGCTTCCAAAGGCTCCGCGCACCCGACGAACACCGAGTTGTCATAGGTACGGTTTCGAGGGGAGGGAAACGTGCGACTGACCGCATTATGCGCCGCCGTCCTGAGTGCGGCATTGCTGGTGTTTCCAGCGCCTGGCCCCGCCCAGCAGCCCGGTATCAAACGACCCGCCGCCATCGCTCCGCCGACGGCCGCCGTGCAGCCGGCACCGGCAACGACGGCAGCTGCACGCTACGCGGCCCTACGAGACAAGCTCAACCAGAACACCGTCACGGTGATCTCAGGCAATCCCAACGGCACCTATCTCTTCCTCGCTTACGACATGTCGGCCGTGCTCGACGACGGCAATGAGCTGCGGGTGCTGCCGGTCATCGGCAAGGGCGGCTACCAGAACATGATGGATGTGCTGCACCTGAAGGGCGTCGACCTGGGCATCACGCAATCCAACATCATGAGCTATCTGAAGAAGACCGGGGAGTTCGGCCCCAACATCGAACAGCGCGTCGCCTTCATCACCAGGCTTTACAATGAGGAGATGCACGTCCTTGTCGGCCCCGGCATCGATCGTCTGCAGGATTTGAACGGCAAGAAGGTGAATTTCAGCGACGTCGGCAGCGGCACGCAGTTCTCCACGCGCCTCATTTTCGAACTGCTGCGCATCAAGGCGACGGAAATCAACGTCGGCCAGGCCGACGGCTACCAGATGGTGAAATCCGGCGAGATCGCAGCGACCGTGTTGATAGCGGGCAAG
Organism: uncultured Alphaproteobacteria bacterium; assembly: GCA_963827545.1. GTDB lineage: Bacteria > Pseudomonadota > Alphaproteobacteria > Rhizobiales > Hyphomicrobiaceae > AWTP1-13. The sequence continues at coordinate 62,223 of CAWHBI010000042.1, read as the reverse complement.
CCGACCGGCGCCTTCTCCAAGTTCAAGCTCGAACCCGGCATGCAGCTGCTGCCGGTGCCTTACACCGAGGTGCTCGAACAGGACTATTTCCCAGCCAAACTCACGCATGAGGACTATCCCGCGCTCATCCCCAAGGGCAGCAGCTTGGAGACGGTTGCCGTCGCATCGGTGCTTGCCGCCTACAACTGGCCGCGGGACACGGATCGCTATCGGCGTGTCGCCGCGTTCATCGATGCGTTCTTCACCAAGTTCCCCGAGTTCCAAAAGCCGGCGCGGCACGCCAAGTGGAAGGAAGCGAACCTCAATTCCAGCTTGAAGGGGTGGAAGCGGTTTCCCGCGGCGGAAGAGTGGCTGGCAAAGAATGAAAAGCAAGCGACAACGGCCGTGAACGTAGGGCTTGATCCCCGGCTTGTTCGCGCGCAGGCGGCCAAGGCCGCCCCCAACGATCCCGCAGCGCAGGAGCGGCTGTTTCAGGAATTCATGGAGTGGGCGAAGACGCAAGGCAGGCGCTAGTAGCGGGCAGTCGGCCGGGCGTCGTTCCAGGCGACGGCGCGGGGAGGATGGAAGTAGGCCGTGATCGGGGCGAGGTCAGCCCAGCACAGTGAGCGGCATAGTCGGAGCCCGCCGGGCGTGGCTGTACGCGCGCTCGCGGGCGTGCTGATGCTGGCGGGGTACGCAAGCTTGGCCCCGGCTCAGACCGCGCGACCCAACATAAGCGTTGCCACGACACTGCCGGTCGAGCCGGCGACCCAAGTACCGTTTCCAATCCGCGTTGGTCCACCGGACGCGGTGCCCCGCGGCAGCTTCGTGAGAGTGCGCGGCTTGCCGCCCATGGCGGCACTGTCCGAAGGGCACTCGATTGCGCCTGGTGCCTGGGCCATCCCCCTGGCTGCACTCCCCACCCTCAAGATCACCCTGCCGGGCGCCGCTCCTGGGCGATCGGAGATTTCCATCACGCTTGTCTCGATAGACGGGTCCGTGCTGGTGGAAGCAAGGTCCACCCTCGTTGTCGCCGCCGCGCCTCCCACCTCAGACGTGCAGACGCAAGGCAAGACCCCCGCGATCCTCAGAGCTGGCCCGCCGCTCCAGCCTGTACCGGAGGCGCGGCCCGTCCCGCCGGCTGGAGCGTCGCTGAGCCCAGACGCGCGTGAGCGCGCCATGCGCCTTGTAAAAAGGGGTGATGAGCAGCTGGCCGAAGGCGGGATTGCACAAGCGCGGTTGCTCTATGAGCGAGCGGCGGAAGCCGGCCTTGCGCTCGGCGCGATGGCGATGGCGACCACCTACGACGCCGCCGAGCTCGACCGCCTCGGCGTGCTTGGCCCGAAACCCGATCGCGAAGCCGCCCGACGCTGGTATGAGCGCGCGCGACAGCTGGGGTCGGCGGAAGCAGAGCAGAGGCTGCGGCGCCTGGGTGCAAACTAGCGAAGCGGCCCGTCCCCACCAGCCGCCTTGCCCACAAAGCGATCGTTGCCCGAAGAATTCCCTAATCCGGCCCCAAAACCGCCGCCAGCCCCAGAAGACCATGACAGCGTGTTGATGCGTCAATGTGCGGCGCGGTGCGTTACACGCGGTTCTTGGTGGCCGCCGTTGCCTGCGATCGAGTGAAGGGGGAGTTGTCGCTATTGTTTGACCGCGCTCTTGCGTTGCGGTTAATCCCTGTTCACGATCCACCGCCTTGTGGAGCGGTTTGGCACGGCGCCCCGGGGGCCATCGCCTGCTCGAATAGACCTGCTCGAATGAAATAGTCGTATCACCAGCGCGAGGGAGCCGTCGATGCACGCGATGCACGCCAGACTGGGGCAAGTATTTACGTTGTTGGCTGCGGCTTGTGTCCTCCATACAGGCGCGTTCGCGCAATCACCTTGGCCCCAGGAGCGGATCGCCCAAGTCGCACCGGGGGTTCGCAAGGCACCACGGGCGCCCTCGGCGGTGGACAGCGGCGAAGGCGGCACCGTTGCCAAGATCAACAATTGGACTGTGGGTCTCGCTGGCGGACTGCCCGAGGGCACGTTCCTGCGCTTCGCTGCCGAGATCGCCCGCAACGTCAACGACCCCGAGAACCTGCGCGTTCTCCCCGTCGTGACGCAAGGCGCAACCGACAACGTGAAGGACCTGCTTTACCTCAAGGGCATCGACATCGCCATCACCAACGCCGACGTGCTCGAGCACTTCAAGACGATCGAGAAGATCCCGAACATCGAGAAGCGGATCAATTTCGTTTCGGAAATGGTGATCTCTGAGGTGCATGTGGTCGTGCGGCCCGAGATCAACTCGTTCAAGGACCTCGAAGGCAAGAAGGTGAGCTTCCACACCGCCGGCGCCGGCTCTTCGACCACCGCGCCGATCATCTTCAAGCGCCTCGGCGTCAACGTCGAGCCGGTCTACATCAATAACGCCATCGCGCTGGAGAAGATGAAGACGGGAGAAATCGTCGGGCTCGTCAACAATGGGGCCAAGCCGCAGGACCTTCTGACCAAGTTCAAGAACGACCAAGGCTTCAAGTTCCTGCCCATTCCGTTCGACAGGTTCGACGAGTACTACATTCCGGCCACCCTCACGTCGGAAGACTATCCCGGCTTCATCAAGCCCGGCGAGAAGGTCGAGACGCTCGGCGTGCAGACGGTGCTCGCGGTCTACAACTGGCCCCGCGAGAGCGACCGCTATCGCCGCGTGCAGCGCTTCATCGAGACCTACTTCGACCGCTTCGAGAACCTGCACAAGCCGCCGTATCACCCGAAGTGGAAGAGCGTGAACCTCGCTGCCAACGTGCCCGGATGGCAGCGGTACGGCGTGGCAGACGAGCGCCTCAAGCAAACTACGAGCGCCAAGTCGCAACCGCCCTCGATTGATCCGCAGCTTGCGCGTCAGCAGGCGGCGCGTGCAGCACCCACCGATGCAGCGCAGCAGGAGCGGCTGTTCCAGCAATTCCTGGAATGGAGCAGGAAGCAGGGTAAGCAGTAGCGCTGGCCGCGCCGCGCTGGAGGGCGAAGCCCATGCCGAACCACGGGGACGGTGCCACTGAAGCCGACCCAGGCGCTATCGTCCGGTCGCCCGCCCGACAGCGGGCGTGGCCGAGGGCCGTGGCGTTGGCGCTCGGCGTCACCCTCGCAGCAAGCGCTTTGGAGCAGGCAGCGGCCCAGCGAGGGGAAGCCCCTCGCATCGCGGTGGCGGCCACCATTGTTGCCGAGCCCGCGTCGCAAGCCGCGCTGCAAATCCAGGTCGGCCCCCCCGGCGCGCTGCCGGCCAACAGCTTCATTCGGCTGCGGGGACTGCCAGCCAGTGTATCCCTCACGGAGGGGCATGCGATTGCACCGGGCTCGTGGGCCATTCCGCTGTTCGTGCTGCCCTCCCTCAAGGCCAACGTACCGGCTGGAGTCTCGGGCCGCAGCGATATCATCATTCAGCTTGTCGCCGTGGACGGCACGATGCTGGCCGAGGGCCGGACAGCATTGGTTGTGGCCCCGGCCGCCAGTGTGGCGGCGGCGCCGGTTGAACCGCAGCAGAAGCGGTCCTCCAGTCTCGTCCCTCCCCCGCCGCCCATCGCCAGGCCCGTGCCGCGCCAGTCTGAGCTGTCCGCCGAGGAGCGGGCACGCGCAGACCGGCTCGTGAGCCAAGGCGAGCGTCATCTCGATCAGGGCAACATCGGAGCAGCGCGGCAGTTCTTCCAGCGCGCGGCGGAAGCTGGCTCTGCACGTGGCGCGATCAGGCTGGCGGCAACCTACGATCCCGCCGAACTCGGCCGCCTGCAGGTGCAGGGTGTGAACCCTGATCGCAACGAAGCGCGCAAATGGTATGAGCGCGCGCGCGAACTCGGAGCTCCAGAGGCCGAGGAGCGGCTGGCACGTCTCGCTGGCAGCTGAGCCCGAGCGCTTACCCCTAGAGCGAGATCGTTCTTGATGGAAGCGCTTCGGCTGACATCAAGAACGTGAATCTCGCTCTAAACTGTAGAAGTAGAGCAGGATTCACGCTTCGGCCGCCACGTTGCAGTCGAGGCAAGGTGATTCAATCCGAAGCGATCCTGCTCTAGGGTTCAGTCGCCCTCGACGCCGCCGCAGCAGGCAGCCGCCAGCGGCCGTAACGCCAGGGAGCGAGCGGATGGCGCACGCGGCTGATGTCGGGCACTGGGTCGATGCCGTGCGTGCCCCAAGGATGGCAGCGGCATATGCGGGACAGCGACAGCCAGCTCCCGCGCCAGGCGCCGTTGCGCTCTATCGCTTCGAGCGCATATTCCGAGCAGGTAGGCAAGTGCCTGCATTCCATGCCCATCAACGGCTTCAGCGTCCAGCGGTAGGCATGGATGGGCGCCTGGGCGACAATCTTGGCGGCATGCGACACAACCCGAACCACGCTTGCGCTCCTCACGCGCGGGCCGCCTCCGCAACCCCAGTGCCGGCCGCTTCCGAGTGCTTCGCTTCGGCAGACGCGAGCGCCGTTTCCACAGCGTCGAAGACCAACAGCGTGGAAGCGTGCCTCGCCTTGTAATCCCTGACCGGCTCGAGGACGGCCAGGTCGGCCCAACGTCCCGTGGGAGGCGGCCCATTGGCCTTGAGCATCTTGCGCATGACGGCTCCCACCGCCCGCAACTCGTCGGCGCTGCTGCCCAGGATGTTGTGGCCCATGACCGAGGCCGCCGCCTGACCCAAAAGACAGGCCTTCACGGTCTGGCCATAGGCGGCTACCCGGTCTCCAGCCAGCTTGAGGTCGACGGTAACCGTCGACCCGCACAACTTGGAATGCGCGGTGGCGGTCGCATCCGCGTCGCCCAGCCGGTCAGCGCGGGGTATATTGGCCGACAGCTCCAGGATGCGTTGGTTGTAGATCTCGCTCAGCTGCGTCATGCGTCCGCTGAAGCCTCGCGCTTTGCTTGTTCCACACGGCCAGCCATACTATATCGGCCATACTACCGTGGCGCTGGCCGAAACCCAAAGGCTGGCTATACAGAGACGATATCGCGCGTGGGGGCGCGGAATTCAACACTGGCACCTACAGGTAAACGCCCCGGCCAGCACCATTCTCCCCTTAACAGCGATCTCCAGCGGTAATTGGAACCCATGGACGACATCGTGACGAAACGGGCCCCGGCGACGGTCAAGCCGCAGGCGAGTCCCAAGAAGCCCTCGCGGGCAGAAGCGGAGGCGGCCGTTCGCACGCTGATCGCGTGGACAGGCGACGATCCGGATCGCGAAGGGCTGCGCGAAACACCAAGCCGCGTCGCCGATGCGTTCGAGGAGTATTTTTCGGGCTATCGCCTCAATCCCGCCGACGTGCTGACGAAGACCTTCCAGGAGACCGGCGGCTACGACGACCTGGTCATGCTGCGCGACATCCGTGTCCAGAGCCACTGCGAGCACCATTTGGCACCCTTCATTGGGGTCGCGCACGTCGCTTATCTGCCGAACGGACATATCCTGGGGATTTCCAAGATCGCGCGTGTCGTCGAGATCTTTGCCAGGCGGCTGCAGACGCAGGAGGCCCTCACCGCACAAATCGCCGATGCGATCGAGACGGCGCTGGGCCCGCGGGGCGTGGCGGTTCTGATCGAGGCAGAGCACCAGTGCATGTCCATGCGCGGAGTGCGCCAGCCAGGCGTCAAGACCATCACCACGCGTTTCACCGGCACGCTCGAGGCTGAGGCCAGCTATCGCGACCGTTTCCTGCAGATGGTTCACGGTCCGCGCGGCTGAGGCCGGTCGCCCGCCGCATTTCCAGGAGGCCGCTTTCATGGCTGCTGACCCCCGGTTTGCCCCCCGTGGCACGATCGAGGACATCGAGCGCGGCTCGACGTTCCAGCCGAAGTTCGACGCAGACGGCCTGATCCCCGCGATCCTGACCGACGCTGCGAAGGGTGGCGTCTTGATGTTCGCATGGATGAACGAGGAAGCGCTGGCCCTCACCCTGGAAACGCGCATTGGCCACTTCTGGAGCCGCTCACGCGGGCGGCTATGGAAGAAGGGCGAGGACAGCGGCAACGTCTTGCGCGTGGCGGAGATACTCACCGACTGCGACCAGGATGTCCTGTGGCTGAAAGCGCAGGTCGAGGGCGACGGAGTAGCCTGTCATACGGGCGCGCGCTCCTGTTTCTACAGGTCGGTTCCCCTGGGGGCCAAGCCGTCGCCAAAGCTCCAGATGACCCGCGCTTAACCCTCTTTCCCCTGTTTCCTGTCGCTCAAGCTGTCCCCGGAGCAAAATGATTGCCGCGGTGGCACGCCTCGTAGTTCAGCATTAACCCCAGCGTAGGGGTGGATTAATTCCTCCGCCCTACGCTTTGCACAGGGGACGAGGCATTCCAAGAGCTCGCCGACGCAGGGCTTGCTCTAGGCGGGGTACAGCGATGGGCGATTGCAAAATCGGTCTGGCGCTCGGAGGCGGTTCGGCGCGCGGATGGGCGCATATCGGTGTTATCCGCGCCTTGAACGAGGCCGGCATTCATCCCGACATCATCGCCGGGACATCGATGGGCGCGGTGGTCGGCGGTTGCTACGTCGCCGGAGAGCTCGACGCGCTGGAAGACTTTGCGCGCGGTCTGACGCGCCGCAAGGTCCTGGGCTTTCTCGATTTCAATCTCGCAGGCTCGGGCCTGATCCACGGTCAGAGACTGAACGATGTGCTCGATGCCAGGTTGAAGGGCGTGGCGATCGAATCCCTCGCCACGCGTTTCGTGGCTGTGGCAACCGAAATCGGCACCGGCCATGAGACTTGGCTGGCGCGGGGACAGATCGTCGATGCGATGCGCGCATCCTACGCGCTGCCAGGCATCTTCAAGCCGGTCAACATCGAAGGCCGCTGGCTGTTCGATGGTGCCTTGGTCAATCCGATCCCCGTGTCCGTGTGCCGGGCGCTGGGCGCCCGCTACGTGATCGCAGTCAGCGTCAATGCGGACTCGAGCGGGCGGGGCACTGTGGTGGCACACATGGACGCGCTTCCGCCCCCATCAGCACCGCCGGCAGAAGAGCTGAGCGTGTTCTCCCGCAACGGTCGCGCCGTCAAGAAGTTGCTGCAGCGCCAATTCTTCGGGCGCAGCGAGAGCGGCCCGGGGATCTCGAGAGTGATGATGGAAGCGTTCAACATCGTGCAGGACCGCATCGCCCGCTCCCGGCTTGCCGGCGATCCACCCGATGTCATCGTCACGCCGCGCCTGCCCACCTTCGGCCTGTTCGATTTCCATCGCGCCGAGGCGATGATTTAATGCGGCATCGTCGCCGCAAAGCGCGAGATCGATGACATTCGGCGCGAGATCGCGTCCCGCCGCACGCCCGGCGCCGTACTGGCGCGCACGGCCTGATCGGCGGCGTCACCCACTCGGGATCCACCTCAGCTCTGCGTGATGTACTCGCGCATCGCGGTGGCTTCCATCTCCACTTCCGCCACGTGATGTTTGACCACGTCGCCAATCGAGATGATGCCGACTAGCGCGCCATCGGTGAGCACCGGCAGGTGCCGGAAGCGCCGTGCCGTCATCATCGCCATGAGCTCATCGAGCGTGTCGGTCTCCTGGCAGGTGACGACCTGGCGGGTCATGGACTCCGACACCGGCCGTGTCAGGCTGTCGGGCCCGGATTCGGCCAGAGCGCGAATGATGTCGCGCTCGGAGATGATGCCGGCCACCTCGCCGCGCGGGCCGACCACGACGATGGCACCGATACGCTTGGCGGCCAGCTTGTTGGCGACTTCCAGCAGTGTTGCGGCCGGGGACGCAGTCGTGACCGCCCGGCCCTTTTGTCTCAGGATCACAGCAACATTCATGAACGTTCTCCGGCAGTAGCGCCCGCTGGAGGGGCGTGGCGCCTTGCGGCCAAACCGCCCGGCTCTGCGCCACGGTCCCGCCACCAGGGCAGTTGCGTTTTGCCTACAGCCTCAGTCTTTAGTCTAATAGTGGGCCGGTTTCGGGACGGCGCGCAAGGGTCTTATTCCGCAACCGCAACATCATGATGAATGATCGGCGGGTCATCAAACAAACCATAGGTCAGAAGCCCGGTGTAGAAGCCACCAAGGTGAGCCTCCCAGGCTATGCTCATCCCGTCCACGAGCCCAGAAGCGCCCCAGGCCATCAGCACGTTGAGCAGTGTCCAACCCGCCATGACGGCCAAAACCCGGCGGTCGGCGAACGTGGCGCGCAGGCTCATCAGAGGCGGGTGACGCGTCTTCCCGGCGATGCCGTCGGCGTCACCCTCGCTCAGCGGCCGCAGCAGGAAGCGGATCGCCGCGCCCATGAGGCCGGAGACGGCACCCGAGGCGCCGACCATGATGCTCGACGCGCTGGCGTTGAGGAACGCGAACAGCGCTGCGCCAGCGATGCCGCACAGCAGAAAAAAGGTCACGAAGCGCACCGGGCCGGTGCGGCGCGCCACCGAGGTGCCAAAGGCGAGGAACCACGCCGAGTTGATCAGCAGGTGAGTGATATCACCATGCAGGAACTGATGAGTCACAAACTGAGTGATGGAGGCAGCCTCGCCGCCGGGAAGCTCGCGCGCCGATCCGCCCAAGCGCGCCGGGATGAAAGCCAGCAACACGGTGAGCCAGGCTCCCTGCTCTTCGGGCAGCAGACTGCGCGCGAGATGCAACGCCAGAAAGATGCCCAGAATTCCCACGACGACGCCCGGCGCATTCAAGATCGGTTGGCGTTGCTTCACGGGGAATAGGTGCTCCAGGTTCTTGCCCGCCCGCTTACACACCCGGCCTCGCCCTGACAACCCTAACGGAAGATTAAGCCCGCAACGGTCGGGCTTCAGGAGCGCGCAGAAACCCTAACGGCAACTAAGCTGCGCGCCGCGCTGACCGCGAGGCCTCGCAGCATGGACCGTGGCACGAAGGGTGCTCATCAACCTCCTGCAACTTGCGCACAGCGTGCCTGTCCCATTTCGGCACAGACGGCGAACCGAGAGCAGTACGAGGCGCGCAGGCAGGGGCGAGCAGCCAGGTACCAGAGCCTACGAGTGGCATGAAGCAAAGAACGATACAAACGCTCTATGCCTACTGGAACGAGCTGCGCGCCGGCCGCGTGGCTCCCCGGCGCCTAGAGATCGAGCCGGCCCGCATCGGCTCAATCTTGCCCGAGACCTTCATGCTGGAGCGCACAGATCCCGCCACTTACCGCTATCGGCTGGCGGGCACGCGACTTTGCGAAATATTTCGAGCCGAGCTGCGTGGCACCAACATCCTCGACGGCTGGGCCGAGCCAGATCGTGCTGCCCTTGCACGCCACCTGGATTTTGCCTGCGAGCAGGGCGCTGTCACTCTTCTCACCATCGAGGCCAGTGCCGGCACGACGCGGCGCGTGCAACTGGAGGCGATCCTGCTGCCGCTCACGCACGCCAACAACGCCATGGAGCGTGTGATCGGCGCCATGACTGCGCTGACCACGCCGCATTGGCTTGGCCACGAGCAGCTGACCGACAAGCGCCTCATCCGGCACGAGCAGATCTGGCCGGATGGAAGGCCGCACGCGCTCGTGGAGCGGACAGGGCGCGCACCATTTTTGCCCGCAGGTTCACAGGTCCGTGTTGTTGGAGACGAACGACGCAGCTTTCGTGTCCTCGATGGCGGCCGCAACAAGGAATAGCGTGGCGTTGCGCATGCCACGCGCCTTTCGGATGATTTCTGAAAGTTTGCGGGAGCTGGTCCCAATCGTGGGCACGGATTAGGCCTTCATTAAGGCCCTGGCAGCCATAGTGAGCCATTCGCCCGCCCCACAACAAGACGCGCAGGCTCTCCATGCACGGCAGCCCGTCGACCTTTGCTCGCCGCTCGCACGGGCTCCTCAGCCGCGTCGCTCCCGACCGACGCCGCCACAAGCGCATCGTCGTCGAGTTGCTCGGGCGCTTCATGCGTGAGAACAAGCAGGAGTATCCCTGCAAGCTCATCGACATTTCCGCCGGCGGAGCTGCGATCAGGCCCATGGCCGCCGTTGCTATGGGGCCCGGCGAGCGTATCGTCGCCTACTTCGACCAGGTCGGCGGCATCGAGGGTACGGTTGCCCGACAATTCGAGGGCGGATTTGCCTTCAAGATCGTGGCTACGAAGCATAGGCGTGAAAAGCTCGCGGACAAGCTGACCTGGCTCGCCAACCGCTCGGAGCTCGATGGAGCGGAAGGGCGGCGCCACGAACGCATCGCGCCGCCTGGAAACGCGCTGCAATCGCTCGAGCTGGCGGAAGGGATCAAGCTCACCTGCCGTGTGCTGGACATCTCGATTTCCGGCGCCTCGATCGGCACGCCGGCGCGGCCCGAGATCGGCACGGAAGTGACCCTGGGCAAGCTGAGGGCCCGCGTTATGCGGCACCATGCGCAAGGCTTCGGCGTCCAGTTCATCGACAACCAGAACCAAGACACGCTGAGGCGCCATTTCGGCTGACGCGTCATGGTTAAGCGACGGTGACGGAACCAGCAGAAGTTCGAAACAAGCGCGTAGAAAAGTTGCGTCGAATTGTGGACCGAAGGCTCAGCGAAACTGAGCAGCTCCTCGGTAATGTGGCGGCGGGTGGGTGACGAGGTTAGCATGAAGCCGAGCGTAGGGTTTCTGGCGGGGCTGGCAGCAGCCCTGGCACTTTCGGCCACGGCCCTGGCCGACCCGGCAACAGTGCCTCGAGGGCAGGACTATGCTTCGCCCTTCATGCGGGTCTTCGGCCTCTCGCAGCCACCGTACGGCTTTGTACAGTTCTGCGAGCGCGTGCCCCAAGAGTGCGCGCAAGGTCGGCAGGAGGAGCAACGCTTCCACGCCTCGCGGGAGCGGCTCGCCGAGCTGGACGCCGTCAACCGCACGGTCAACCACGAGATCGAGCCGGTCACGGACATCGAGCTTTACGGACAGACCGACTATTGGACCATCCCGGCCGCAAGGGGCGATTGCGAAGACTACGCGCTCATGAAGCGCAAGCGGCTGATGGCCTTGGGCTGGCCGGCAAGCGCACTGCTGATGACCGTGGTGCGCGACGAAAAGGGCGAGGGGCACGCGGTGCTCACTGCGCGCACCCTGCAGGGCGACTTCATCCTCGACAACAAGACCGATGAAATCAAGGTCTGGCATCGCACACGCTACGACTTCGTGATGCGCCAGTCGTATCTCAACCCGCGCATCTGGATGTCGCTTGATCCCCGAGAGATGAATTCGGCGATGCCATCTGCAGGGGTGCGCAGGTCCCGCTAGATCGGAAGCGCTGCAGCAGCGGTCACAGGAACCAGGTCCGGGAAGCCCTCACCCTGCCATGCCCACACCGGACCTGCCCTCCGAGCCGGGACTGGAACACCAGCCCGGCTCGTTTTTTTCTGCATTCCTCTTCAGGTGACACCGCTTCCAGATGCGCGCTAATCCGGGCCCGCCTGCAGCTTGAACGAGCGGGCGTAGGCCTGCCACCTGCTCACGTAGAGCTCCACACCCCACCGCATTCTTTCCAAGTCTTTGTCCGTGACCTGCCGGGTAATCTTGCCGGGCGCGCCCATCACCACGGAGCGCGCAGGGATTTCCTTGCCTTCAGGAACCAGGGCGCCGGAACCGATCAGGCATTCCTCGCCGATCCTGGCACCATTCAGCACGATCGCACCGATGCCAATGAGCGTACCGCGGCCGATGCTGCAGCCATGCAGCATGACCATGTGCCCGATGGTGGCCTCCGCCCCGATATCGAGCGGAAAGCCGGGATCGGTGTGGAGCACGCAGCCGTCCTGCACGTTGGCCCTGGCGCCGATCACGATCGGCTCGTTGTCGCCACGCACGACGGAATTGAACCAGATGCTGGCGTCTTCCCCGATCGTTACCTTGCCCACCACGACGGCATTGTCGGCCACCCAGAAGCGGCCGTTGGCCGGCACCGCAATGCGGTCGCCGTCGAGCTGGTAGAGCGCCATTGGCGCCTATCTCCGGAAGATCATGCCTCGTCGAGATCCATCTCGAGGATGGCCATTTGGAACTGGTAGCAAAGCTCGCCGTCCTCGTCCTCGCGGGTCAGGGTGCCAATGAACTCGTCGCCGACATAGACCTCGGCGGAGTCCTTGATCTTGGGGCGCGCGCGCACGGACAAGGTCTTGGCGCCGAATACCTTGCGCAGGTAGGTCTGAACCTTGACCAGCTCTTGAGGTTCCACCGCTCTACTCCTAGCCGCAGCCGCAATCATCGGGCGCGACGCGCTGGTCCATGGCGCGTGCGGGCTCGGGGCAGCCGGCGGGGCCGACGACCTTGGCTGGTACCCCTGCAACCGTGGTCTGCGGCGGCACGTCCTTCAGCACCACACTGCCCGAGGCAATACGGCAGCAGTCGCCGACCTTGATGTTGCCGAGCACCTTGGCACCGGCGCCGATCATCACATAGGCGCCGATCTTGGGATGACGGTCGCCGGTCTCCTTGCCCGTGCCCCCGAGCGTCACGCCCTGCAGAAGCGAGCAATTGTCGCCCAACGCCGCCGTCTCGCCGATGACGATGCCGGTACCGTGATCGAGCATGATGCCGATGCCGATGCGGGCCGCCGGGTTGATGTCGACGGCAAAGATGCGCGAGCTCTGGCTCTGCAGGTAGAGCGCGAAGTCACGGCGACCCTGCTTCAGGAGCTCATGCGCAAAGCGGTGCGTCACGAGCGCATGGAAGCCCTTGAAATAGAGCAGCGGCTCGATGTAGCGGCTGCACGCCGGGTCGCGGTCGTAAACGGCGGCAAGATCGGCGCGGAACGCGCGGCCCAGCTCAGGATGGTCCGCGAGCACCTGCTCGAAGGTCTCGCTGATGAGACCGGCATCGACGTCGGAATGGTTCAGACGCTGCGCCAGCCGGTGGCAGACCGCATCCTCGAGGCGCTCCTTGCTCAGGATCGTCGCATAGATGAAGCCGCCGAGCGCAGGCTCGGCGCGTATGACCTGCTCCGCCTCACGCCGCACCTCCGCCCAGATGGGGTCGACGGCGGTGACGTTGGATCGCTGGGCCCTGTGCGATGTACGAGCCATGTTTGTCTCCCTGGGGCCGGGGGCGGGCCGCAACTGCAGCGCCCACCGTTCGCCTGAGCAGGTAATGAGGTGCAAAGGTCAAGTCAATGCATTGCAAGCCTCGTCCCGCGCCTGCCGACGTGGCCGAGGCAGGCGTCCGCGCTCATCACGCGACGCGCGCCACGCTATGTTTACCATGCTAACTAGCGTGCCCGCCGACGGCCTTCGTATCGGGCGTGGGACTTCGGCACCCGGACTGCTCAGCCGGGTTTGCGTTCCGCCTCGATCTGCTGGAAAGCCTTTGCCAGGAAGTCGACCATCGTCTTGCGCAGCTCGGCATCGGGCAAGCTCACGCGCTTCTCGTCGAAATCCTTGCGAATTTTCTGGAATACGTCCTCGTCGCCCTTCGAGGCCAGATCGGCCTTGCGGACAGCCTTCACATAGTCGTCCACGGCCGGTCCCGACAGGCCCAGCTTTCCCGCCGCCCACTCTCCCAGCAGCTTGTTGCGCCGCTGCTCGGACTTGAATTTCAACGCTTCATCCAGCGCAAACTTCTTCTCGTACGACTTCTCGCGCTCGTCGAAAGTGGTCATTCAGCCTCTCCCATCGGGCCTTGCGTGTTCCCGAAGTGTTCTATACGGACATGACTTGTGTGGCCGTTTCAGGGCAGCTGCCCGAGCCATAGCCCGAGGGGGCGACGCAGATCAACCCGACCATCAACGGTCGCACGTTGCAGATGCCATGATGGGCCGCATGCATTGTTTCCGGTCCGGGCTTCAGCTAGTGTCCGAGCCACTAGCGCGGGATGCGACGCCGGGCCCTCGTCATGCGCCGCAGCAAGGAAAAAGACGCTGCAAATTCAGGGGGAAGCAATCCTCCGGGCACTGGTCCAGCTGACAGAAACTCGATCGTGAGGACAACAAGAATGAACAAGCGGCGCCGCGTGTATGAGGGGAAGGCAAAGGTGCTCTACGAGGGGCCCGAGCCCGGCACATTGATCCAGCACTTCAAGGATGATGCGACTGCCTTCAACAACAAGAAGCACGCGCTGATCGAGGGCAAAGGCGTGCTCAACAACCGCATGTCCGAGTATATCTTCGTGAAGCTCGGCGAGATCGGGGTGCCGACGCATTTCGTGCGCAGCCTCAACATGCGCGAGCAACTGATCCGCGAGGTGGAGATCATCCCCCTCGAGGTGGTGGTGCGCAACGTCGCCGCGGGCTCGCTGGCACAGCGCCTCGGACTGGAGGAAGGCAAGCCCCTGCCGCGCCAGATCATCGAGTTCTACTACAAGAACGACGAGCTCGGCGATCCCATGGTCACGGAGGAGCACATCACCGCGTTCGGTTGGGCCACGCCGCCCGAGATCGACGAGATCATGGCGCTGGCTCTGCGCATCAACGATTTTCTCGTTGGCCTCTTCCTCGGCATCGGCATCCGCCTGATCGACTTCAAGATCGAGTTCGGCCGCCAGTGGGACAACGAGCAGATGCGCATCATCCTGGCAGACGAGATCAGCCCCGACTGCTGCCGGCTCTGGGATCTGGCCACCTCCGACAAGCTCGACAAGGACCGGTTCCGCCGCGACATGGGTGGCGTGCTGGAGGCCTATCAGGAGGTTGCACGCCGCCTTGGTGTGCTGACAGAGAACCCGCGGCCGAAAGGGAGCGGGCCGGTGCTGGTCAGCTCGAAGCCGCATTGATGCGGAGCCTGAGGCGCTTCGTCACTGGCGCCACCGTCGGCCGCGGCGCATTCTCCCACGGGTTTTTCGCATGGTTTCTCGCATGAAGGCGCGCATCAAGATCACGCTCAAGCACGGCGTCCTCGATCCGCAAGGCAAGGCGATCGAGAACGCGCTGGCGAGCCTCGGCTTCCAAGGCGTCAACGAGGTGCGCCAGGGCAAGTACATCGAGGTCGATCTTTCCGAGACCGACGAGAGGCGGGCACGCGAGCAGGTCGAGAAGATCTGCAACGAGCTGCTCGCCAATACCGTGATCGAAAACTACGCTTACGAACTGGCGCAATGAGGCACGGGACAAGTAGACGGGGCGGCTGTGCTCGCAGGGGGCTGACAGCGGCAGGCTCGGCCGCGCTCATCCTGGTGCTGGCGGCGACGCCGATCGCCGCGCAAGCTCCGGCCACGGCCACCAAGACCTTCGAGAGCACGCAGTTCCGATACACGGTCGCGCTGCCGGCCGGGTGCCGGCACGAGGAGGGGCCTGGCACGCTCGATGCAGTTTGCTCGGCGGACCTCGATCCCGAGAAGAGCGCGGCGGCCAGCAACGCTGGATCGCTGGTCCTCGGGGTAGTGGCGGAAGTGGTCGCGGGCGACGCGGGCAAGACAGCGAGCGAACTGGCCCAAAGCTACAGTGAGACATCGTTTCGGGACGAGCTGCCCGAGGCGATCTGCGGCGAGTTGGAGAAGGGTCGCGTCAAAATAGGCAACGTGCGGCAGGTTCTCGAAGAAGCGCGAGTCGTGTACACAGCCGATGTTGTCTGCTCGGAGATCAAGTTCCTGCAAATCGCCGAGCGTCGGGCGTCTGTGCGGCTGCTGATCGCGCCGGGCACGCGTTATCGGCTGGTGGCACGGGCGCCAAGGGAGGATTTCGAGGCACAGAAGGATGCCATCGAGGCATTTTTCGTGAGCTTCAGCGAGCTGCCACCCGGGAAATGAATGCCATGAAGGCCGCTGTCATCGTCTTCCCGGGCTCCAACTGCGACCGTGACGTCAAGGTCGCCCTCGAAAAGGTGACAGGCGGCACAGTCACTATGGTGTGGCACGCCGAGGCGACAGTGCCCGCCTGCGAGCTGATCGTTCTGCCCGGCGGCTTCGCGTACGGCGATTACCTGCGGACCGGCGCGATGGCGGCGCACTCTCCCATCATGCGCGATGTCGTGGCCAAGGCGAACGCAGGCACGCCCGTGCTCGGCATCTGCAACGGCTTCCAGGTGCTGTGCGAGGCGAGGCTCCTCCCAGGGGTGCTCATGCGCAATGCCTCGCTCAAATACGTATGTCGCGACGTTTGGCTGAAGGTCGAACAGACCGACACACTGTTCACCGGTCGCTTCAGCAAGGGCGAGGTGATCCGCATTCCCATCGGCCACGGCGACGGCAACTACTTCGCCGACGACGCAACCCTTGATGCGCTCGAAGCCGAAGGCCGCGTGGTGTTCCGCTACGTGGACAAGACCGGCAGTGCCACCCCGGAGGCCAACCCGAACGGGGCGCAGCGCAACATCGCCGGCATCTGTGATGCGCGCCGCCGCATCCTCGGCATGATGCCGCATCCCGAGCGCCTGTTCGAGCCGATGCTCGGGGGCACCGACGGGCGCAAGGTCTTTGAAAGCATTCTCGACCGCCTTGCGGCCTGAGACCCCAGTCTCGCTGCCCGGATCTCGCTGCCACGGTCTCACTGCCGCCGTCTTTCCGAAACATCAGGCGGCATGCAAAAACCGACCCCCAAGCCGGAGCCGCGCAAGGCCGCGCTCGCCTTCATTTTTGTAGTGGTGGTGCTCGACGTGATGGCGCTCGGCATCATCATTCCGGTGCTGCCGAAGCTGGTCGAAACCATGGCCGGCGGCAACACCGCAACGGCGGCCGAGCTCTACGGCATCTTCGGCACCGTCTGGGGCCTCATGCAATTCGTGTTCTCACCCGTGCTGGGGGCCGTGTCGGACCGCTACGGGCGGCGGCCCGTTCTCGTCTTCTCCATGCTCGGGCTGGGGCTCGACTACATCCTCATGGCGGTGGCGCCCAACCTCGTATGGTTGTTCGTGGGCCGGGTGATCTCCGGCATCACGGCGGCGAGCTTCTCCACGGCCAACGCATATATTGCCGACGTCACGCCGCCCGAGGAGCGGGCCGGCGCATTCGGCCTTGTCGGCGCGGCGTTCGGCGTCGGCTTCGTGCTGGGGCCGGCGATCGGCGGCATCATGGGCGACATCGATCCACGGCTGCCGTTCTGGGTAGCGGCCGTCTTGACCCTGGCCAATGCCGCCTATGGCTTCTTCATGGTGCCCGAATCCTTGCCGCCCGAGCGGCGCATGGGGTTCAGCTGGACGCGTGCCAATCCGGTCGGCTCGCTGCGACTGCTGGCGCAGCATCGCGAGCTCCTGGGCCTGGCAGGCGTGGCGTTTCTCTATCACCTCGCGCACGTGGTGCTGCCCGCGGTCGCCGTCCTCTACACCAGCTATCGCTATGGCTGGGACAACAAGACCATGGGGCTCACGCTCGCCGCCGTGGGTGTCGCGTCGGGGATTGTCCAGGCCGGCCTCATTCAGCCGACCATCCGTGTGCTCGGCGAACGCGCCACCCTCATCGTTGGCCTGCTGTGCGGCACGACCGGCTTTGCGATCTACGGCCTCGCCACCACCAGCACCGGTTTCTGGGCCGGAATTCCAGTGATGGCACTGTGGGGTCTAGCGGGCGCTGCCACCATGGGCATCATGAGCAGGCTCGTCAGCGGCTCGGAGCAGGGGCAGCTGCAAGGCGCCAACTCGAGCCTGATGGCACTGGCCGGCCTGGTCGGCCCTTATCTCTTCAGCTACGTGTTTGCGCGCTCCATCGCCCCGGATGCGGGCTGGGAGCTGCCCGGCGCGCCATTCCTGCTCGCGGCGGCGCTGCTGCTTGCGGGAACACCGCTGGCGTGGCGGGTGACGCGCCCCGGGCAACAACAGCCCGCAGTAACAGTGTGAAAACTCGCACCTCACCCCCCACGGTGTGGATCAAGTGACATCGGCACGCGCTGCTGCACGCTGATGCTTACGCCATGCCTGTCACCGGGGTTTGCGAGCGTAGGTGGGTGGTCGATGCCTCACTCTTGAGGCCTGCCAGCAACCCGATCCGCTTGTCCAGCAGGGTCAATGCCCGCTGAATGCCCTTGGCGGCTGCGGGGCTGGCTGCGGTCACCGAGAGCTGCACGGTGGATGCAAGGCTCAGGAGAAGCACGCAGGTGATCGCTCTTTCCAGCATCCTTCCACTCCGGCCCGACTGCGACTACAGGGCGCGAACGCCTTTGCTGTTTGTCGCCTTGGGGCGGGAAATGGTTCAGGCCCAAGAGACAGGCCATCGGCGCGACTTGCTGGCGCGGGTCGACATTGCCATCGACAAGCGGCAGGGGACTCGCGCCGGCCAGGCCGCTATAAGCTCGCCAGGGCCTTCAAATTCTTCCGCCGAGCACGGGTTGCATGGACGTCAAAACTACCGCCTTCATCACGCCCGAAATCGTTGCCGAGCACGGGCTGACGCCCGAGGAATACCAGCGGCTGCTCGCGATCCTGGGGCGCGCGCCCTCGCTGACCGAACTCGGCATCTTCTCGGTCATGTGGAGCGAGCACTGCTCCTACAAGTCCTCGCGCGTGTGGCTGAGCCAGCTGCCGACCAAAGGCCCGCAGGTCATCCAGGGACCCGGAGAGAACGCCGGCGTAGTGGACATCGGCGACGGTGATGCGGTCGTGTTCAAGATGGAGAGCCACAACCACCCCTCCTACATCGAGCCTTACCAGGGGGCGGCCACGGGGGTAGGCGGCATCATGCGCGACGTGTTCACCATGGGCGCCCGGCCTGTCGCCAACCTGAACGCGCTGCGCTTCGGCGACCCGAACCATCCCAAGACGCGCCACTTGGTGGCGGGCGTCGTGGCGGGTATCGGCGGCTACGGCAATTGCACTGGAGTGCCAACCGTGGGGGGAGAGACCAATTTCGACCCCGGCTACAACGGCAACATCCTGGTCAACGCCATGTGCGTCGGCCTGGCCAAGGCCGACAAGATCTTCTACTCGGCCGCCAAGGGGGTCGGCCTGCCTGTCGTCTACGTCGGCTCCAAGACGGGCCGCGACGGCATTCACGGCGCGACCATGGCGTCGGCCGAGTTCGACGACAAATCACAGGAAAAGCGGCCGACCGTGCAGGTGGGAGATCCATTCACCGAGAAGCTGCTGATCGAGGCGTGCCTGGAATTGATGGCGAGCGACGCCATTGTCGCCATCCAGGACATGGGCGCTGCAGGGCTCACCTCCTCGACCTCGGAAATGGCCGACAAGGGCGGGGTCGGCATCGAACTAGACCTCGATCGCGTGCCGCAGCGCGAAGCCAACATGACGGCCTACGAGATGATGCTCTCCGAATCCCAGGAGCGCATGCTGATGGTCCTGAAGCCCGGGCGCGAGAGCCAGGCCGAGGCGGTCTTCAGGAAATGGGGCCTCGACTTTGCCGTGATCGGCAAAACCACGGACACGGGGCGGATGATCGTGCGCCACAATGGCGCCGTGGAAGCCGATCTGCCGGTGGCGACGCTCGCCAACTCGGCGCCGCGCTACGAGCGGCCGTGGGCACCCACCGTCCCACCCAAGGTGATCCTGCCCGAGTGGGTGCCGGCGCCCAACTCGATCCTGGGCACGCTCCGGACCATGATGGGCAGCCAGCATTTGTGCTCCCGGCGCTGGATCTGGGAGCAGTACGACCACATGGTCATGGGCGATACCGTGCAGCGTCCGGGGGGCGACGCCGCCGTCGTGCGCGTGCATGGGACGAGCAAGGGGATCGCCGCCACGTGCGATGTCACACCGCGCTACGTGCTGGCCGATCCCGTGATGGGAACCAAGCAGGCGGTAGTCGAAACGTGGCGCAACCTGATTGCCGTCGGTGCCGATCCGCTCGCCATCACCGACAACATGAACTTCGGAAACCCGGAGCGGCCCGAGGTGATGGGCCAGTTCGTCGGCGCCATTCAGGGCATGAAGGAAGCCTGCGAGGTATTGAAGTACCCGGTCGTGTCGGGCAACGTCTCGCTCTACAACGAGACCAACGGTGCGGCCATCCCGCCAACGCCGGCAATCGGCGGCGTGGGTCTTATTCCCAATGTCGCATACATGGCCAACGTCGCCTTGAAGAGCGAGGGCAATCTGCTGGTCGTGATCGGGCGCGAGGATGGCCACCTTGGCCAGTCGCTTTATCAGTTGAGCGTCACCGGCAAGGTCGAGGGCGCGCCGCCGCCGGTCGATCTCGCGGACGAAATCAAGGCCGGCAACCTGGTGCGTGCCCTGATCCGCGAGGGCAAGGTGCGCGCCGTGCACGACGTCAGCGATGGCGGCCTGCTGGTGGCGGTAGCCGAGATGGCGCTGGCCGGCGACCTCGGCGTGCAGCTGTTCCCCTACGAGGGCAGGCTGCCCGCCCACGCCGCGTGGTTTGGAGAAGACCAAGGCCGCTACGTTGTGGAGACGACACCCGAGCTGGCCGAGGAAATCATCGAGCGCGCGCGGCTGCTCGCTCTGCCGGGGCGCGTGGTTGGGCGTGTGGGCGGCGAGGCGCTCGCTCTCAAGGACGAGCCGGCTCTGGCGCTGCGCGACCTTCGGTCGGCGCATGAGGAGTGGTTGCCGAAGTACATGGGCCCTGCATGAGAGGCTAGGCCTGATGTTCCTCTAATGTTCTTGACTTGCCTGGCACCATGTCGCCTGCTAGGAGCACGCCTGGAACGCTTAATGGCCAACGAACCGCAAAACCTGGTCCTGGAGCACCTGAGGCGCATCGTACCGCGGTCGACGGACGCTGGAAGAGTGCCGTCATTTCAACGCTGCGCGTAGGTCTCAATCGAGAAAATTTCAGTGACGTTTGCAGTCTGTCGGACGGCCGAGCAGAACGGCGAGATCGACCGCATCAAGGAACCGGCTCGACCGGATCGAGCGTCGTCTCGAGCTGGCGGGTGAGCTAACGCCGAAGAGAAGTGCGACGCAATTTCATGCCGATGGACGCCAAGGAGATCGAGCGGCTGATCAGGGAGCGGTTCCCGGATGCCGCCGTGGCCATCAGGGACCTGGCCGGGGATGGCGATCACTACGCCGCCCACGTTGTCGCCAGGGAATTCGCGGGCAAGACCCGCGTGCAACAGCACAAGATGGTGTACGAGGCCCTGCAGGGCCGCATGGGCGGCGCCTTGCACGCCCTCGCATTGACGACGGCGGCGCCCAAAGATTGACTTTGCGAGGCCATTGCCCACATCTTCAGGGCGCCATGCACGCGCCGATTCAGCCGCAATACCTGCATGCAGCCTGAAGAGGTGCGAACCGAGGAAAGGTCAATCATGAGCCAGCAAGCCGTCCACGACTGGATCCGCAAGACGGTCGCCAGCAACGACGTGGTCCTGTTCATGAAAGGGACCAAGAGCTCCCCGCAGTGTGGCTTTTCCTCGCAGGTGGCGCAGATCCTGGCCCATGTCGGTGTCGGCTATCACGACGTGAACGTACTGGACAGCATGGAGGTCCGCGAGGGCATCAAGAGCTTCACCAACTGGCCCACGATCCCGCAGCTCTACGTGAAGGGTGAATTCGTCGGCGGCTGCGACATCATCCGCGAGATGTTCCAAGCAGGCGAGTTGCAGCAGCTGCTGGACGAGAAGGGTGTCGCCTACGACAAGGCGAAAATGACGGCTTAAGCAGGCCCTCGAGCCGGCTCGACGCCGCCGCGACCAGAGCCGCGCCCTTGGCGCTCCGCGCGTTGCCATACTAGAGCAAGATCGTTTCTGATCGAAGCGCTTTGCTTCGATCACGGAACGTGAATCTTGCTCTCAAATCGATGAATAGAGCAGGATTCACGCTTCGGCGGCCACGTTGCAGTTGAGGCAAGTGATTCATCCGAAGCGATCCTGCTCCAGGGTTTTCCGACATAATCCCGCCGCCTGTCCTTCTAGGATGGGCGGCGTTTGCTTTCGGACAACACGGGCGCAGATCCATGACGCTCGGCGGCCGCCGCTTCCTGTTGGGCCTGGCCCTCGTGGCCGCGAGCGTATGCCTTGCGCTCGGCGTCAGCCTGCCGATCATCAAGCTCACGCGGTTCGTGTTCTTCACCTACGAGCACTCGCTCATCTCGACGGTGAACGCCCTGATCCGCTCAGGCCAGCACTTCCTCGGCATCACCGTGCTGGTCTTCTCGATCTTCCTGCCGGTGATGAAGCTCCTGTATCTGCTGCTGCTCGCGGCCCTGCCGCAACGGGAGCTCGGCCGCCTGTCGCGTCAGCTGCGCGCGCTGGATTGGCTCGGCAAGTGGTCCATGCACGACGTGCTGGTGCTGGCACTGTCGATTTTCTTCATCAAGAGCCAGGGTCTGTACGACGCCAGGAGCCTCTCTGGCATTTATTTCTTCACCGCCGCCGTGCTCCTGATGCTGCTGGCCCCGGCATGGCTCAGAAGCGATGTTAGCGCCACATTGGCCGCGGCGCGCGGGTCCAGACCAGCAAGTGCCTCGACGATGCGCAGCTTTGCCTTCAGCCTGTTGCTCATTACGGCCACCGTGTTCTTCGTCCTGGGCGTGATGCTGCCCGCGATCCGCTTCACCACCGTGTACGTGTGGAGCAACCAGCACTCGGTGGCCACCATCATCTGGGCCCTCTACACGAAGGAGGAATTCCTCCTCTGCTTCGTGATATTCATGGTCTCGATTTTCTTCCCGTTCATGAAACTGTTCTACCTGCTGACCCTCGTCACCTCGCCCCATCTGCCGCGCGAGTTCCGCGACAAGTCGATCGCCGCCATGGAGTGGCTGGGTCGCTACTCGATGACCGATGTGATGGTGCTGGCCCTGATGATTTTCTACATCAATGCCTCCGGCTACTCGGAGGCGACGGTGCTGCCCGGCATCTATTTCTTCGCAGCGTCCGCCCTCATGACCATGTTGGCCTACGGGTGGGCCAACTCCCTGGGCCCTACCACCCCCGCGCAGCAATCGAGCCTGCAGGCCCGGCTTGCCGAGCTGGTGGGCAGGGGATAGGCGACACGATCGGCCCGCGAAAGTGGGCCGAAGCGCACGCCCGGCCTGGGCGGCAGCAGGTCGCTGTGGTCCTGGCTTCTGGCCCGAGGCCCTGCCCGGTTAGCGGCTGTAGAACTCAACCACCAGGTTGGGCTCCATCTGCACCGGGAACGGCACCTCGCCCAGACCCGGCACGCGCACGAGCTTGGCAGTCATCTTGTTGTGATCGACCTCGACATAGTCGGGCACGTCGCGCTCGGAACTCTTGATGGCCTCGAGCAGCAGGGTCATCTGCTTGCCCTTCTCCTTGACCTCGATCAGATCGCCAACCCTGCAGCGGAAGCTCGGGATGTTCACACGGCGCCCGTTCACCGTGACGTGGCCGTGGCTGACGAATTGGCGCGCCGCGAAGACGGTAGGGACGAACTTGGCGCGATAGACGATGGCATCCAGTCTGCGCTCAAGGAGCCCGATCAGGTGCTCGGATGTCGAGCCCTTGAAACGCCGCGCCTCCTCGTAGACGCGCTTGAACTGCCGCTCGCCAATGTTGGCGTAGTAGCGCTTGAGCTTTTGCTTGGCGCGCAATTGCTGACCGTAGTCGGACAACTTGGAGGTGCGGCGTTCCCCGTGCTGGCCGGGACGCGACTCACGCTTGTTGAGTGGGCTCTTTGCCCGGCCCCAGAGCTTCTGGCCCAGACGGCGGTCGATCTTGTACTTGGCGCGAATGCGCTTCGTCATGTGGCACTCCCAAAGTCGCGAAAAATGCGTGACGGTCGATTGTGAAGCACGCCCTCCTCTGCCCCGCGTATGCGACGGGGCCGACAGGCACCGATTCTGCCGAGCCAAGCTCCAGCAGGACGGGCGCCGCAGGTGTGCAGACGGTGCGGACCGAACCGGCCCGCGACCGCGTTATACTGGATAAACGAGCGGCGTCAATGCATTCGACGCGCGCAAGGGGTCGGCCACAGCTATTTTTTCTGCGTGCCTGCCTTCACCGGCTCGGCTGTCTTCGAGGCGGAGGGAGCAGCCTCAATGTAGGACTTGATATGGGCCCGAAGCTTGTCCTTCTCGCCATCACTACAGGTGCTGACTTGTGTCTTAGGCTTGGGTTTCAGCATCACCCCATCGCAAAGCTCGATGGGCTCATCCGGCTTTGACTTCGCGCCCGTATCCTTGTCGACCCGCTCGAACCTCCCGGTCAACACCATGAGTGTGACAAGGTGCAGCTGGTTGATGAAGAGCAGCTGTTGATCGGTCCACGCGTTTTTTGCCTCCTCGCGCTTCATCATCGTGCGATAGTTCGCAGTCTGGTCCTCGGGGAGATGACAAATCTCGGCATAAGCGGAAATGCGCGCCACCTTCGTCACCTCGCGCGCCACGTCGAGGGGGATCAGGACATCCTTCTTCTTCGCCTTGTCGACGACGATCACCTTGCCGTCGGGTGCGGTGAACTTGGGAGGCGTCATCGTCCACGCATAGTTCATCAAGCATGAAAGCGACTGGTCGCTGAACTGCTTGGCCTGCGCCAGGACGGACCCGCTGCAAAGCGCTGCCAGGACCGCCCCGCCCACCAGTCCCACACCAGCCTTCTTGCACCTTCTTGCCATGCTCCAGCCCCTCTTCATGCCCGCCTCCGTGGGATTTCTTGCCCTTTTTGAGTTGCCCATGCCCGCTCAACCATTGGGCGCATCGCTCGGGGGAAAAGGAGGCATAACTAAGGCAGCTGGCGTGCGGAAGGCTTACGATGCACCAGAGCTTTGACGATTCCCCGCAAGGTGCGGATTTCCTGTTCCGTGGCCCCCATGCGGATGAACATCGAGCGCAGGTTTCGGACGACGCTGGGCCGTTTCTCCGGCGACGAGAAGAAGCCGCTGGCGTCGAGCTCGCGCTCCAGGTGCTCGAAAAACCCCGTCAGCTCCTGCTTGCTCACCGGCGGCGAGCCGCGCGTGCGCAGACCAGGCTGTATCGGCTCCTCGTAAGTGGTCACGCGGCCGAGCGTTCCCCCGCCCGCCTGCTTCATCCATTCGTAGGTCAAGAGCAGCGCGGCCTGCGCCAGGTTGAGCGAGGCGAAATTGGGATTGACCGGCGCCATCACAACGGCATCGGCATTTGCGACCTCGCTGGTTTCCAGACCGTTGCGCTCGGGCCCGAACACGATGCCGCAGCGCTGCCCTGCGTCCAGTCGTCGGCGCATTTCCTCGACTGCCTGCTCGGGGGTGAGCACGGGCTTTGCCAGGTCGCGTTGCCGCGCCGTCGTGGCGCACACCCAGTTGAGGCCGGCCAGCGCTCCCTCGAACATGGGAAATGCCTGTGCGCCGTCGATGATGAAGTTGGCGCCCGAGGCGGCGATGCGCGCCTTCTCGTTCGGCCAGCCGTCGCGCGGGGCGACCAGGCGCAAATGCTCCAGGCCGAAATTGGCCATGGCGCGCGCCACCATGCCGATGTTGTCGGCGAGTTGCGGACGCACCAGGATCAGCACCGGCGTGCTGCCTGCGTCTGCGGGCGGCGCGCCTGTCTGCCCGGCGCGCCGGATGCCGTGGCGCAGCTTGCGGATGACGCGGCGGGCCCAGAACCAATATTCCTCCCCGGCCCAGGTCCTGGTCAGAGCCTCCAGGCTGTCGAGCGTGAGCGACCCCGTGCCGGAGCCCTGCAGCCGAATTGCCGAATTCTCGAAGGTGATTGTGGCATGGTGGTCGACGAACTCATCGAATGTCCTGATGCCGAGCTTCTCTGTTGCCAGCCGGCAGCCCGGACAGACGGCGCCATCCGCTTCGCAGCGCCGCTCCGCGCAATAGATCAGGATCGGCTCCAGCGTCTCGCTGGTGAGACCGGCCACGGTAAAGCGTTGCAGCGCGGCGGCGATACCTTGCTCGTGTGCTTCAGCCACGATCGCGGCGACCGGCACTGCTGCGCCCCTCACAATGGGCATGCGGGTGCCGTCCTCGTGGAGGATATCGACAGGAAGTGGCATTGTTGCGCTGCTCATTTGCGCCCCAAAATGCCTGAACTCAGCCGCCGAGGAAATCCTGCAGGAGCCCGACGACCTCGGCGGTGCGCTGATGCACGACCCAGTGGTCGGCGCCCTCGATTTCGCGCACGGACAAGTCGTCGCAGTAGTCGGCCAGCGTGGCACGCGACACCGGCAGCAGCGCCCTGTCATCCATACCCCAGATGACAAGATGCGGCATGCGCACCCGGAGCTGCGCCGGATCGAGCTTCATGACCCGGCTGGGGTCGACCGTGTCGCCGGGTTGCGGCACCAGCAGCGGCGAAGCCCGGTACCAGTTCAGCATGGCTGTCAGGGTGCCTGGCGGTGACCACGCCTGCAGGTACTGAGCGCGCTTGTCGGGGGTGAGCCAGGGCTGGGGACCGAAGCGGCTCAGCATGGCGAGCAGCTTCTCGAAATTGTTGGCGGAGAGATGCTCCTCGGCTTCGGGGTCCCGCAGATGATGCATGTAGGTGCTGGCCTTGCGCTGGGCCTCGTCCTCGATGAGGGCGCGCTGGAAGGGCCCGGGGTGGACGCCGTTGATCACGGCGAGCCTGGAAATGCGGTTGGGAGCAGCAATGGCGGTGGCGTAAGCGACCGACGCGCCCCAGTCGTGTCCGACGACAGCGAAGGGCCGGCCGGGCGAGAGGTGGTCGCCGAGAGCCAGGACATCGCGGACAAGATTTTTCACGCGGTAGGGCTCGAGGCCTTCCGGCTTGGAGGAGCGGGCGTAGCCGCGCTGGTCGGGGGCCACCGCGTGGAACTTCAGTGCGAAGGCCGGCAGTACCTCATCCCAGGCGCCGGAGTATTCGGGAAATCCGTGCAGGAACAGCACAAGCGGCGCCTGTGGGTTCCCGACAGCGCGAAGGAACATATCAATGCCGTTAACGTGCACCGTCAGCTGCCGCATCCGATCCTCCCAGGATTGGTCGTGGAATGGACCGAGCGTGCCCAAATCCCAAGCAAGTGTCGAGAGTTGTTCACGGCTTGCGACGAGAGCAGCCTTTGCGGCCAGCATGGCGCGATGCTATAGCCGGCCGCGGTCGAGGCGCGCGAACGAAGGGATCGTCCCATGCAGAAGATCAAGGTCACCGGCACCGTCGTGGAAATGGACGGCGATGAGATGACGCGGATCATCTGGCAGCTCATCAAGGACAAGCTGATCCACCCCTACCTCGACGTCAAACTCGAGTACTACGATCTCGGCATCGAGGAGCGCGACAGGACCAACGACCAGATCACCATCGACGCCGCCAACGCCACCAAGAGGCACGGCGTGGCCGTCAAGTGCGCAACCATCACGCCCGACGAGGCGCGCGTCAAAGAGTTCGGCCTCAAGGAGATGTGGAAGAGCCCCAACGGCACCATCCGCAACATCCTGGGCGGCGTGATCTTCCGCGAGCCCATCATCTGCAAGAACGTGCCGCGCCTGGTGCCTGGCTGGACGCAGCCCTTCGTGATCGGCCGCCATGCCTATGCCGACCAGTACCGCGCCACCGACTTCAAGTTTCCCGGCAAGGGCACCATCACGCTCAAGTTCACCGGCGACGACGGACAGGTGATCGAGCGCGAGGTGTTCAAGGCGCCGAGCGCGGGCATCACCATGGCCATGTACAATCTCGACGACTCCATCCGCGACTTCGCCCGCGCGTCTTTCAACTACGGTCTGGCTCGCAACTATCCCGTCTACCTGTCGACCAAGAACACCATTCTCAAAGTCTACGACGGACGCTTCAAGGACATCTTCCAGGAGGTGTTCGACAAGGAATTCAAGGCCGAGTTCGACAAGAAGAAGCTCACCTATGAGCACCGCCTGATCGACGATATGGTCGCCGCAGCGCTCAAATGGTCCGGAGGCTACTTGTGGGCGTGCAAGAACTACGACGGCGACGTGCAATCGGACACCGCCGCGCAGGGCTTCGGCTCGCTCGGACTGATGACCAGCGTGCTGATGACGCCCGACGGCAAGACCGTAGAGGCGGAGGCCGCCCACGGCACGGTCACGCGCCACTACCGCCAGCACCAGCAGGGCAAGGAGACCTCGACCAACTCGATGGCCTCCATCTTCGCCTGGACACGCGGGCTCGCGCATCGCGCCAAGCTCGACAACAATCCGGACTTGGCCAAGTTCGCGGCCACCTTGGAGAAAGTGTGCGTCGATACCGTCGAGGCGGATGCCATGACCAAAGATTTGGCGCTGCTGGTGGGCGACCAGCAGAAGTGGCTCTCCACCACGGGCTTCCTCGACAAGGTGGACGCGAATTTGAAGAAAGCGATGGCTGCCTGACGCAGGTCAGTTTGTCGTCTTCGCTACGGCTGCGCCCTGTCGGTGGGCTTCAGCGGCGGCATCTAGAGCGCCTGGAGAGCGAGG
Source organism: uncultured Alphaproteobacteria bacterium (assembly GCA_963827545.1). Taxonomy (GTDB): domain Bacteria; phylum Pseudomonadota; class Alphaproteobacteria; order Rhizobiales; family Hyphomicrobiaceae; genus AWTP1-13. The sequence goes on along the minus strand of CAWHBI010000042.1, from coordinate 34,225 downwards.
CTGCCGCGGTGAGGTCCGTTCCCAGACGGTCAATCTATCCCGGCAGGCGGGCGCCTGGTGGCGGGCCGGCAAGCGGCTTGTGTTCCAGGCGGTAGCGCGTCGCAAGGTCTCGCCGGGCCAGGACGTGCACGAGCCCTGCAAGGATTCCAGCAGTCAACGCGAACGGCACGAGGGCCCAGTTGCCAAGCGCGCCGTCATGTGCCGCCATGATCGACAGAACGCTCGGCGTCAATGCCGCTGCGGCGGCCATCGCCCCTACCACAATGTGGTATTCCCGGCGCCCAGACATGACATCTCCAGGTTTCTCGCAGGGCGCTTCGGCCTCCGCCGTTCTAAGAACGCACGCGCTCCGTGCCCGTTCCGGTGCGCTGGCGGCTGGAGGCCCGAGGTCATGAACCCACGTCTTCCGCGTGCCGCATCTCAGCGGCGAGCGGCTCGTGGCCGCGGAGGTTCATGAACGCGCTTGCACGCGGTGCGATGAACTGTGCAACGTGATGAGCCAGCACGGCAATCAGCGCGGCGCTCCAGGCCAGCGAAACCAGCGCCCAGGCGCTCATCTTGCCGGCATGTGCGTCGACTAGCCACAGCGCGCTGACGCCGAATGCGGTCGCTGCCCCCAACAGCCAGATCAAGGCTGCTATTCCGTGTTGCATGCTCATGCTTTTTTTTCCCGCAGTTTGCTTTGCCCAGTGGCAAAAACGTGCTCAGGTAACAGACGTTCCCTTTCGCCCAAATGACGCCCCCACATCTGTCAGGTGCCGGCACGCGACAAACCCGGAATCCTGCTTTTGCTTACGCGAATCAGTAATTTAGTCCACGCTGGTCCAACCTGCGCTGCGTGCTAGAGCAAGATCGTTTCTGATCGAAGCACTTTGCTTCGATCATGGAACGTGAATCTTGCTCTCAAATCTATGGATAGAGCAGGATTCACGCTTCGGCCGCCACGTTGCAGTTGAGGCAAAGTGATTCAATCCGAAGCGACCCTGCTCTAGTGTCCTCTCACCACGACACGAGAGAAAGCAAGTTGCATGCCCGAATCGCGCGATCCCGTCCACGACCCTGTGCATACGGGCGGCTGCCAGTGCGGCGCCGTGCGTTACGCGCTTTATGCCGAGCCCACCAACCCACACGTGTGCCACTGCCGCATGTGCCAGAAGGCGTTCGGCAACTACTTCGCACCTCTAGCTGGTGTGAAGCTCGACGACTTCGCGTGGGTCAAGGGCACGCCCGGCGTGTTCAAGAGCTCGGAGGCGGTGGAGCGCGGCTTCTGCCGGGACTGCGGGACGCCTTTGTTCTTCCGCTACCCGGATCGGGACCGCATCTCGCTCTCGCTCGGCAGCCTCGATGATCCCGCGCGTGTCGTGCCGGCCAGGCAATTCGGTGTCGAGAGCCGACTGCCCTTCGTGGCGACGCTCACGAGCCTGCCCGGCACGCGCACCGAGGACGATATTCCGGCGGCGGAAATGGCGCGGCTGAAAAGTCGCCAGCACCCCGACCGGCCGGATTGAGCGGTGGAGCGCGACATGCCGAACGTGAAACTCGACCACTGCGTCATCCATGTCTCGGACTGGGAGCGCAGCAACGCCTTCTATCGCGACGTGCTGGGCGCCGAGCTGATCCGGCGCGGCAACGGCTGGGCCTATCGCTTCGGGGAGGCGCAGCTCAACTGCCACGGGCCGGGCGTCGACGCCAAGCCGGTGGCGCGGCTGCCGGTCCAACCGGGCAACAGCGACCTGTGCTTCGTGTGGCCAGGGCCGATCGAGGATGCGGCGGCGCACCTGCGCAAGTGCGGCGTCGCGATCGAGCTCGGGCCGATCGAGCGGCACGGCGCGCGTGACGCAGGCACGAGCGTCTACTTCCGCGATCCGGACGGATCGCTGCTGGAGTTCATCGCGTACGCTGGGACGGGGACGGAGGGTCAGACCCCTGACCTCGACGTGGCGGCCAAGTCGGAGCGCTGGTCGTCAGGGGTCTGACCCCGCCGCCCCCGCCGCGCGGCAGGTCACTTCTTCTGCTTCTCCGTCTCCCTGAGCATGCGCTGGTTCAGCTCCTGGAAGCCGCGCACCAGCTTCTGGCACTCGGCCTCCGGGGCGTTGCACTGCACGTTCATCTCCAGGCGCATCTGGGCCCCGTCCTGCACTGGCCGGCGGCAGACGACGGAGGGGTGCGCCGGGTGGCCAGGGACCGTGAAGGTCCACACCGTGCCCTTGGCAGCGTCATTCAGCGCCACGTAGCTCTTGTCGCGAAAGTTCTCGCCGAGCTTCTCGGTTTTGGTCAGGCGCTCGAACATGGCCTCCGGGGTCTCCTGGGGCCTGCCGCACAATTCGGCGGCAATGGCGGGGCCAGCCGCGCCGGCGAGGGTGACACAAGCCATGAACAGGCCTGCCGCGTGGCATATGCGTGGCATCGATTGTCGACTCCGGAGTGACACCTTGCTCTCAGCCGGCAAGGCGCGCCTCGATCGCAGCGAGCGCGGCCTCGGCCTTGGAGCCGTCCGGGCCGCCGGCCTGGGCCATGTCGGGCCTACCGCCGCCGCCCTTGCCACCCAGCGCCTCGGCCCCGGCCTTGACGAGGTCGACCGCGCTGATGCGCTTGGTGAGGTCGTCGGTGACGCCGACGGCAAGGCCGGCCTTGCCATCCTCGGTCACGCCGACGATGGCGACCACGCCGGACCCCACCTGCTTCTTGCCGTCGTCGATGAGACCGCGCAGGTCCTTGGGGTTGAGCCCCTGCACTGTGCGCGCCAGAAGCTTGATGTCGCCGACGGCGCGGATGGCTGCACCTGCCCCGTCGACGCCCTTGCCGTTCGCGGCCGCCGCGCCGCCGCCAAGTGCCAGCTGGCGCTTGGCATCGCCGAGCTGGCGCTCGAGCAGCTTGCGCTCTTCGAGCAGGGCCTTGACGCGATCGACCACGTCGTCGGGCTTGGTGCGCAGGGCGGCGGCCAACTCGCGCATGCGGGCATCCTGCTGGGCCAGATAGGCGCGCGCGCCTTCCGCCGTGAGCGCCTCGATGCGGCGCACGCCCGACGCGCTGGCGGCCTCGGCCGTGATGCGGATGAGGCCGATATCACCGGTGCGCGCCACGTGCGTGCCGCCGCACAGCTCCACCGACCAGGCCTTGTTGGCCTTGTGCTTTGGTGTCAGACCCTCAGGGTCTGACACCATCTCGCCCATTGAAACGACGCGCACCTCGTCTCCGTACTTCTCACCGAAGAGGGCCATGGCGCCGCTCTCCTTGGCGTCCTCGAGCGCCATCAGCCGCGTCTCCACCGCGCTGTTCTGCAGCACGAAGGCATTGGCCATGGCCTCGACCGTGGCGACCTCCTGCGCGGTCATGGGCTTGGTGTGCGAGAAGTCGAAGCGCAGGCGGTCGGGCTCCACCAGCGAGCCCTTCTGTGCCACGTGCGTGCCCAGCACCTGCCGCAGCGCCTCGTGCAGGAGGTGGGTGGCGGAGTGGTTGGCGCGGATGCCGATCGCGGCGCGCCGTGGTCTACGACGAGCTTGACGTTGTCGCCTGACTGCAGCGTGCCCTGCGTCCACCTGACCACAGTGGACGATCAAATCGCCCACCTTCTTCTGAGTGTCTGACCTGAAACACGGGATAGCGCCGCCTCTCATGCTCTCGGCGGTCATATGCCCAATGTCGCCGACCTGGCCGCCCGACTCGCCATAGAATGGGGTTTGGTTCACACCACCTCGCACCTCTCGCCTGCCTCGCGGCCGCTTCCACCTCCTTGCCATCCTTGACGATCGCGCACATACTCGCCTTCGGCACTTCTCGTGTCATAGCCCAAGGAACTCGGTGGCCCCGACGCGCTCCTTGCACCTCGAACCAGACGCTCTCGGTGGCGGCCTCGCCCGAGCCCGTCCAGGACTGGCGCGCCTTCTCCTTCTGCTTCTGCATCGCCGCGTCGAAGGCCGCAGTGTCGACGGTGATGCCGCGCGACTTGAGCGCGTCCTGCGTGAGGTCGAGCGGGAAGCCGTAGGTGTCGTAGAGCCTGAAGGCGGTGTCGCCGGAGAACACATCGCCCTTCTTCAGGCTGCCGCTCGCCTCATCGAGCAAGCCCAGGCCCTTCTCCAGCGTCTTGCGGAAGCGGGTCTCCTCGAGCTTCAGCGTCTCGGTAATGAGCGGCTGGGCGTGCACCAGCTCCTGGTAGGTCTCGCCCATCTGCTGCACCAGCGCCGGGACCAGGCGATACATCAAGGGGTCCTTCGCGCCCAGCAGATGCGCGTGGCGCATGGCGCGGCGCATGATGCGGCGCAGCACGTAGCCGCGGCCCACGTTGGAGGGCAGGACGCCTTCGGCAATGAGAAAGCTGGTGGCGCGCAAGTGGTCGGCGATCACGCGGTGGGAAGCCTGGTGCTCACCCTTGGCAGGGACGCCGGTGGCGGCTTCAGATGCGGCGATCAGCACCTTGAAGAGGTCGATCTCGTAAGTGGAGTGCACGCCCTGCAGGATCGCAGTCATCCGCTCCAGGCCCATGCCGGTGTCGATCGAGGGCTTGGGCAGGTCGACGCGGTCGCCGGGCTCCGCGCTGCTCGTATTGCATGAACACGAGGTTCCAGAATTCCAGGAAGCGGTCGCCGTCCTCGTCCGCGCTGCCGGGCGGACCGCCTGCGACCTTGTCACCCTGGTCGAAGAAGATCTCCGAGCAGGGCCCGCATGGACCGGTATCGCCCATGGCCCAGAAGTTGTCTGACGTGGCGATGCGGATGATCCTGTCGTCCGCGAAACCCGTCACCTTCTTCCAGGTGCGGTAGGCGTCCTCGTCGTCGTGGTAGATCGTGATCAGGAGGCGCTTGGGGTCGAGGCCATAATCCTTGGTGACCAGCTCCCAGGCGAGCGGGATCGCCAGCTCCTTGAAGTAGTCGCCGAAGGAGAAGTTGCCGAGCATCTCGAAGAAGGTGTGATGCCGGGCGGTGTAGCCGACGTTGTCGAGGTCGTTGTGCTTGCCGCCGGCGCGCACGCACTTCTGCGAGGTGGTTGCGCGCGTGTAGGGGCGCTTCTCCTGGCCGGTGAAGACGTTCTTGAATTGCACCATCCCAGCCGAGGTGAACATCAAGGTCGGATCGTTGCGCGGCACCAGCGGCGAGGACGGCACGACCTCGTGGCCGTTCCGGGCGAAGAAATCGAGAAAGGTCGACCTGACCTGATTGAGGCTCGTCATTGTGTGCTCACGGGAATTGCCGCTGGTTCTTCTAGCTATGTGGGTCCCACGTGTCCACAAAGGGGGGTGGATTTGCGTATGGGGCCACGCGGTTATCCCGGCCTACGGCCATGGCGATCCTGAAGCCGAGCCGATCGCCTTACCTCACCTGGGGGGCATACCGCCTGCGCAGAAGCCCTGCCGCAGCACCGCGACCCTGTTCACTTCGCCAGCGCCGACGCGGCCGACCTCGGTTTCGACTGGTGCTGCTGTGCTGTCCTGCGGCCCATCGCCATCGCCAGAACCTGGTTGATGTACTGGTTGAGGCTGACGCCCTCGTTCTTTGCGGCTTGGGCAAGCTGGCCGTGCAGCTCGCGCGTCATGCGCACCAGGATCTTGCCGCTGTAGGCGCAAACCGCAGGCAGCGGCGACGGCTCGGGCACCACGTTGCCAACCGCCTTTGCCGCCTCGATCCACGCCGCAATGGCGTCCTGCAGCTCCACCAGCGCGCGTTCCTGCGTCTTGCCGAAAGCCGAGCAGCCGGGCAGGTCGGAGGCTATGGCGATGAACCCGTCATCGTCATCGCTCCAGTGCACCTGAGCGGGGTATCGACGCGTCTCGCTCATGGCTCGCCGTACTTCTCCACCATCGCGATCAGTTGCTTCGCCTGATAGGTCGGGATCCTTCCATCGCCTCGCTCCTGAAAGTTGAGGATCGTCATCTCTCCGGCCCTCGCGAACACCCGATGCCGTCCCTTGCCGCCCTTCTCCTCAAAGCCCAAGAGCTCGGCCATCTTGCACGCGTCGGCAACCCGCACATCCTTCGGGTTCGAGCGCAAAGTTTCAAAAAGCTTAGCACGGCGGCTCATGCAATGCTACTACTGATAGTATCACAGGATCAGTCGACTACAGCGGCCCCCGTGCCGTCTCGCCCACAGCGCCACCTGGGCCGGGAGTGCTGACGCACACCCCAGCAAGCATGCCTTGTTTTCCGGTGGGTGACGTCTACCGCTTGGCGCGGGCGCCCTTCTTGCCGGCGGTCTCGGCCTCGGGCTCGTCCACCATGAATTCGTCGGGGCCTCCCTCGGCGTCCTTGGCCTCGTCGCCTTCGGGTGGGGCCTGCAGCATCTGGTCTACGATCAAGCCGGCGTTCTGGCGGATGGCCTTCTCGATCTCGGTGGCGAGCTTGGGGTGCTCCTTGAGGAAGGCCTTGGTGTTCTCGCGGCCCTGGCCGATGCGCTCGCCGTTGTAGGAGAACCAGGCGCCCGCCTTCTCGACGATGCCAGCCTTGACGCCGAGGTCGACCAGCTCGCCGGTCTTGGAGATTCCCTCCCCGTACATGATGTCGAACTCGACCTGCTTGAAGGGCGGGGCGACCTTGTTCTTGACCACCTTGACGCGTGTCTGGTTGCCCACAACCTCCTCGCGCTCCTTGATCTGGCCGATGCGGCGGATGTCGAGGCGCACGGAAGCATAGAATTTGAGCGCGTTGCCGCCTGGGGTGGTCTCCGGGTTGCCGAACATGATGCCGATCTTCATGCGGATCTGGTTGATGAAGATCACCATGCACTTGGACTTGGAGATGGACGCGGTGAGCTTGCGCAGGGCCTTGCTCATGAGGCGCGCCTGCATGCCGGGCTGCATGTCGCCCATCTCGCCCTCGAGCTCCGCCTTGGGCGTGAGGGCGGCGACCGAGTCGACCACCAGCACGTCGATGGCGCCGGAGCGCACCAGCGTGTCGGCGATCTCGAGCGCCTGCTCGCCGGCGTCCGGCTGCGAGATCAGGAGGTCCTCGACCTTGACGCCGAGCTTCCTGGCATAGACCGGATCGAGCGCGTGCTCGGCATCCACAAAGGCGCCGATGCCGCCCTTCTTCTGCGCTTCCGCTACCACTTGCAGGGCCAGCGTGGTCTTGCCCGAAGACTCCGGACCGTAGATTTCAACGACACGGCCGCGCGGCAGGCCGCCGATGCCGAGCGCGATGTCGAGGCCAAGCGAGCCCGTGGAAATGGCCTCCACGTCCATGATGCGGTCATTGGCGCCGAGCCGCATGATCGAGCCCTTGCCATGGAGCTTGTCGATCTGGGCGAGCGCGGCCTCGAGCGCCTTCTGCTTGTCCATGCTACCCCCTTCGACCACACGGAGCTGCGGCTTTTCCATGGGAAAACCCCTTATTTCACGAGTTGCAGATGGAGGCAAAACGCGACTCTCTGTTGCAAACAATGTACACGTTTTGTTCTCGCATGGCAATGGCAGTGTCGAGAACGCATCGCGAGCACCAAGCCCATCGCAATTTACCATCCGGACTCGTTGCACGAAGCGAGGCTTATCCCCGCTCTCGCCGCGCCGTGTGATGATGCGCGCGTCGCTTGTTGCGACGGGACGTGAAATGCGCATCCGTCCTTCACGTGCAAGCGACCGGCGCCTGGAAGGAGAGGCTCGGATGGCTCGAGATCCAGGAGGCCCGCTGCGACCGTTTCCGGCAGAGCACCAGCAATGGGCGCCGAGCCGGCGACCGCCCACAAGGCTCAAGGCCAACCGTGAAGCTCTCATTGGGCGAGCGGGACGCCAAAGCTTGCAGCGGGACACAAATCGCCGCACGCGGGTGCCGTAAGGCAACCCCCGGGACCGCGAGGTCCCTGAGGACCCGCAAGGGTCCCGAGGAGGTCTCACGGCCTCCTGGGGCCGCAAGGCCCCGCGGTTGCCGACAAGGCACCCGCGTACCCGTCGCACCCCTCGCCGGCGATTGCCGGCGGGGCTGATGGTGTTGGAGAAGTAAAACAAGTGGAAGAGTCGTGGCGAAGGGGACCGGAGCGGTCACATCGACCGCATCAGCGCCCCAGCTGCTCCTTCACCTTGGCGGCGAGCTGCGGCAGCGTGAAGGGCTTGGGCAGGAAAGCATACTCCTGATCGTCGTCCAGACTCTTCTTGAAGGCGTCGTCGGGGTAGCCCGAGACGAAGATGAACTTGAGCCCCGGGTTGGTCTTGCGCAGCTCCTTCAGAAGCGTCGGCCCGTCCATCTCGGGCATGATGACGTCGCTGACGACGATGTCGACCCGATGATTCTCGCGCCGCATCACCTCGAGCGCCTCCATGCCGGTGCCGGCTTCCAGCACCTCGTAGCCCTGACGCGAAAGCGCGCGTACCGCAAAATTGCGCACCACGTCCTCGTCCTCCACGAGCAGGACGCGGCCGGTGCCGGTCAGGTCGCGCGTGGGTTCCGACTTCTTGACGCGCTGGGGCAGCTCCTCCTCGTTCTCGACGATGTAGCGCGGCAGGTAGACGCGGAACGTCGTGCCCCTGCCGACCTCGCTGTCGACGAAGATATAGCCGCCGGTCTGCTTGACGATGCCGTAAACGGTGGAGAGGCCGAGCCCGGTGCCCTTGCCGACCTCCTTGGTGGTGAAGAACGGCTCGAAGATGCGGCCGATCACGTCCGGCGGAATGCCGATGCCCGTGTCCTCCACCTCGACCAGCAGGTATTCGCCGGCGGTGATGCCGAGATTGGCGAGCTTCAGGCTTTCGCGCTCGGAAACGTTGCGCGTGCGGATGGTGAGGCAGCCGCCGTCGGGCATGGCATCCTTGGCGTTGACAGCCAGGTTGATGATGACATGCTCGAACTGGGTCTTGTCTGCCTTCACGTGCCAGAGGTCGCGGCCGGGCAGGATCTTGAGCGTCACCCTCTCGCCCAGCGCCTTGTTGAGCAGAGCGGAGAGGTCGGTGAGCAGCTCGCCAAGCTCCAGCACCTCGGCCTGCAGCGTCTGCCGGCGCGAATAGGCGAGCAGCTGGCGCACCAGCCCCGCGGCGCGGTTGGCGCTGCTCTTGATGTTCATGATGTCGCGATAGGCGGGATCGGTCGGGCGGTGCGTCTGCAGCAGCAGATCGGAGAAGCCGATGATGGCGGTCAGCACGTTGTTGAAGTCGTGCGCGACGCCGCCGGCCAGCTGCCCCACGGCTTCCATCTTGTGGCTGTGGGCGAATTTCAGCTCCAGCGCCTTCTGCTCGGTGGCATCGATGGCATAGAGGACGGCACCTGTGTGCGCCCTGGTACCGGTTCCAAGCGGGCTCACGTAGACGCGGCGCGCGAACTCGCGGTGTGGGCCGAAGAAGATCTCGACGGGGCCGGCGCCAGCCCGGCCCGAATACGCGCGGTGCAGCGCTTTGGCCAGTTCGCCACTCGCGCGCTCGTCGGTGTCGGCAACGAGGTCGGCAACGCTCTGAGGCGCGCCGCGCCCCTCCGTGAAGAACATGCGCATGAACGCGGCATTGGAGCTGGCGATGCAGCCATCCCCCTCGACGACAGCGATGCCGAAGGGTGCCGCCTCCATGAGCCGCGTCAGATGCGCCTCACGCCCCGCGCGAGCCCGGTCGGGCTGGCCCTCGGAAGTCCGGTCGAGGACCAGGATGGAGACGATGCCGCGGGCCCCGTGACCGCGGCAAACGAGGTGGGCAGGGAATACGCGGCCATCCTCGCGCAGCAGGTCGAGTTCGAGCCTGGTGACGCGTCCGGCGCGGCCAGCGGCGCGGATCAGCGCCGCACCGTCCGCCGACACGATATCCGCAAGCGTGAGCGGCCTGCCCGATTCCGGCCGCAACGCCAGCCATTGAGCGAGCGTGCTGTTGAGGTGCACGATGCGTCCATCGACAGCCGCTGCGAACAGGCCCTGCGGGAGACCATCGTAGAACGACAGCGTTGCCCTGAGGCCGGTCACGGCTTCGATTTCGCGCGTGCGCTCGCGTGTCACGTCGGAGAGCTGCCACAAGGTCAACGCACCCTGACTGCGGCGGCCCGCCAGCGCCGGGAACGGCCGGACCGAGACCTGGAGCCAGCGACCGCCCAAGCCCGCCAGGGGACCGCAGCGAACGTAGAACTCCTCCTCGCGCGGCTCGCCACGCTCGGCGGCACGGTTCAACCGATAGAAGGCTTCCACCGACTGGGGCTCTACGGCAAACAGCTCCTCCAGCGTCGCGTGTCCGCCCGACCGCGTGCTCGTGAGACGCTGCAGCGCCCGATTGCGATAGAGGACGGCGCCGGTCTGGCTGACGATTTGCAGCCCGTCAGCGAGGCCATCGGTGACGATCTTGACCATCTCGGCCTCGGCCGAGCGCTCGCTGACACGCAGGAAGCCCGACAGCAAGCCGAACACGAGGAACGCGCCAGCCACAGCCAGCAGCGCCAGCAGCCCGAGCATGACGGGCTCCACGAGCCCGAAGGCATGCAACGCCATCGCGCCGAACGCGGCCACAGCCACGAACCCCGCGACAGCGAAAACTCCGCTCGCGCCGTGCGCGTGGGCAACAGAGCCAACGGGCGGCGCCGCCTCGTGCAATCCCTTGATTTCCGCCATGCCGCAAAACCTTAGCTGATTCTGCGGAAACCAAGCTTGCAGCGCCTGCAGCAGTGAACCGAAATCTGGACGCATGTACAAACCGGAGCCAGTGCCAAACACGCCAACGATTGCCTTTGCGGAGGGACCTGCCTCTCTCCGCTGGGCGGCCGGGGGGCCTTCGCCCTTCAAGAAAGCCGTCAATAGGGTTAAGATGCGATGAAGGACGCGGGCGACCCGGAGCCCCATCGGGGAGAACCGCAACCTCGGGATGTCGCCTTCGGCTGCCCGGGCACTCGTGCTTGGTCAGCCCATGAATAAAGCGCACTGTCGCCCGCAACGATTCGCAGGGATGCCTGAGATATGTCTTCGCTCCTCTGGCCGTTTTTTGTCCTTGTTTTCTTCGTCTCCGCCGCCGTTGCAGCGCTGTGGGGCTATCGCGTCTACACGACCGGCGACATGAGCTTCAGTCTCGCCTGGCTTTTCCCGCCTCGGCCCGAGCCGCGGCTTGCTGTCACGGAGCAGACAAACGTCGACAGCCGGCGCAAACTGGTGCTCATTCGGCGCGACGATGTGGAGCACCTGATCATGACCGGGGGCCCGGTCGACGTCGTGATCGAGACCGGCATCAGCGCGCCCGGGGTGCACGAGGAATCGATGCAAGGCGAGCGCCAGGAGCCGGCGCCGCCGGTGTTCACCCGCAAGCCCCGCAGTTTCGGCCAGGCCGTCAACGAATGAGCTGCTCACCATTGCGCGCACCCGGCCCGCGCGGCCTTCTCGATCACCACACTAGAGTGAGGGCGCCGCGCAGGGCTCGAGCGTGTCGACAGCACGGGTAGGTTTGTCCCCGCATGCCTGATCGGGGGCACAATGGCGCGTTATAGAATCCCCCGATGAGCATCTCCTCGCCCAAGTGCAAACCGTTTCCGATCTTGCTTGCGGCCCTGCTGGTCACCGCTGTGCTGGCGGGCATGATGAGCGCGGCGGCGCAAACGCCCAAGCCCGCGCCCTCGACGCCTACGGCCAAGTCGACCCCGCCCGCCCAGCAGCCCCCTGCGCCGCACTCCGCACTGCCGCCCGAGGTCGCCGCCACCCTTACCAAGACGACGTCGTCGCTGGCGGAGGCCGAGAAGGCGCTGCAGCACTTCACCGAGATGGAGGAAGAGCTCAGCGGCCTGCGCATCAAGGTCGAAGACATCCTGACCGACACGACGCAGACGGTGGAGCAGCTCAGACCCCAACTGGCCGCCGTCAAGTCGCAGATCGAGAAGCTCGGACCGCCACCCGCCAAAGACGGGCCCGCCGAGGCTCCCGATATGGCCGCCGAGCGCGCAAGGCTGACTGGTCTGGCAGCCGCGTACGATGGCGCAATCAAGTCGAGCGAGCTGACCTGGGTGCGCGCGCGCCAGCTGATCGAGCGGATCACGGTGCTGCGGCACTCGCTCTTCACCCGCAACCTGCTGGAACGGCTGCCGAGCCCACTGCTGCCGGGCATCTGGCGCGACATCGTCTCCGAGTGGCCCGCTGTCACGCTGCGACTGAGATACTTCGCCGACGATTGGAGCTACTGGGCAAACCTGAAGAGTTTCGAGCTCGCTTTGCTGGTCGGCGGTGCTTTGCTGCTCTATGCGCTCCTGAAATTTGCCGTCTCGAGATGGACCAACCGGCGAGCCATCAAGGCCGAGCCGCCCCATCCCACCTTCTTCGAGCGCGCCATCTCGGTAACCTGGGTGGCGCCGCTGCGCGCCCTTCCCCTGGTCGCAGCCAGCGTGCTCGCGTATGGCGGGCTCGACGCGCTCGAACTGCTCTATGCCCCCTGGGGCCGCGCAGGGGGCGGAATCCTGAAGGCCGTGCTTGTCTTCGCCGCCATCTCGGCGCTGCTGTCGGCCGTGCTGGCACCGGCTGAGCCGCAATGGCGCCTGGTGCCGGTGGCAAACGGGCCGGCACGCCGCATCGCCCGGCTGCTCAGCGCCATTGCCGCGGTCTACGCCCTCGACGGGGCCTTGACGGAGGCAGGCCGGGCCTTCTTCGTGCCGCTGACGCTGAGCGTGGTGCAATCGTTCGCCTCCAGCACGGCCTTCGCCGCGCTCCTCATGGGCCTGCTGCTCACGCCTTTCACGCCGCAGGACACGGCGACGCCGGCGCCAGTCTCCCGGCATGCGCCGCGCTGGCTCAAGCTGCCGCTCTGGGTGATCGCCATCAGCATCATTGCCACGGCGCTGCTCGGCTACGTGGCGCTGGCGCGCTTCATTGCCCAGCAGCTGGTGCTGACCGGTATCGTCGTGCTTCTCACCTGGCTCGGCTACCTGGCCATTCGCGCCGTCACCCGCGAGCCGCCCCAGCGCGGGCTGCCGGTGGGTGAACTGCTCGAGCAGCGGTTCGGCCTCGACGCGCCCCGCCGCCGCCAGCTGACGCGTCTCACCGAGCTTGCCTTGACCTTCGCGCTGGTGATCGGCGCCTTGCCGTTCCTGATGCTGCAATGGGGCTTCTCGGGTGCAGACATCCGCGATTGGCTGAAGTCGCTGCTGTTCGGCATCGAGATCGGCCAGTTCCGGATCTCGCTGGTGCGCATCCTGGCCGGCATCGTGCTGTTCATCGCGCTGCTGTTTGCCACACGGCTGTTCCAGCGCTGGCTGAGGGAAAGGGCGACGCAGTCGCGCCTGGACCCCGGCATCGCCAATTCGATCGACACGGTGGTGGGCTATGTCGGCATGGGGCTCGCCGCGCTGCTGGCGATCTCCTATGCCGGCTTCGACATCACCAGCCTCGCCATCGTTGCTGGCGCCCTGTCGGTCGGGATCGGCTTCGGCCTGCAATCCATCGTCAACAACTTCGTCTCGGGGCTCATCCTGCTGATCGAGCGCCCGATCAGGGTCGGCGACCGCATCGTGGTCGGTGACCAGCAGGGCCACGTGCGCCGCATCAGCGTACGCGCCACCGAGATCGAGACCTTCGACCGGGCCAGCCTGATCGTGCCGAACTCCGAGCTGATCACCGGCCGCGTGCTCAACTGGACGCACCGCGACTCGCTCGGCGCCGTCAGCGTCAAGATCGGCGTCGGCTACAATTCCGATCCCGAGCAGGTGCTCGCCATCCTCACAAAGTGTGCGGAGGATCATCCGCAGGTTCTGCGCACGCCGGCGCCCAGCGCCGTGCTGGAGAATTTCGGCGACAGCGCCCTTCTGTTCAATCTGCGCGTCTCGCTGCCCGACATCGACAAGGCCGGCGGCGTGCAGTCGGACTTGCGTGTTGCCATCTTCAAGGCGCTCGCTGCGGCCGGCATCGAGATCCCGTTCAACCAGGTGGACGTCAGCCTGCGCGACTTGGAATCGATCAAGGGCTACCTGACACAGTTGGCTGGAGGAACGTGCTGAACAAGCCGCACCGGCGGCGAGCAGCCGCAAGCGCGTTGCTGGAGAATAGGGAGTAGGGAGTTGCGAATAGGGAGTGGGGAAGAAGCAGGTAGACCCTACTGGCTGCCTGGCTGCTCCTAATCTTCGCGGAAGACCTTCTCGCGCCGCTCGTGGCGCTCTTGGGCTTCCAGCGAGAGGGTGGCGATGGGACGGGCGTCGAGGCGCTTGAGCCCGATCGGCTCCCCCGTCTCCTCGCAAAAGCCGTAGCTGCCATCCTCGATGCGGGCCAGCGCCGCATCGATCTTCGCGATCAGCTTGCGCTGCCGGTCGCGTGCCCTGAGCTCCAGCGCCCGGTCGGTCTCCGATGTGGCCCGATCGGCGAAGTCGGCGTGCTGCGCCGAGTCCTCGTGCAGAACGTGCAGGGTCTCGCGGTTCTGGCGCACGATCTCTTCCTTCCACGCCACCAGCTTGTTGCGGAAGTAGAGTCTGTGCCGCTCGTTCATGAACGGCTCGCTTTCGGAAGGACGGTATCCGGGCGGGAGCACAATGCTGCTCGTGCGCGGAGACCGGCGCTTGGCTGCTTTTTGCGCCACCTTCATGAGCTTCGCCTTTGGCGCGGCGCCGCGCCCATTGGCGCCAGCCTTGGCGTGGCCTTTCACGGCGGCCTTCTTGGCCGCTCGCCTCTGGTTGGATTTCCCCATGCGCTTCCCGGGATGCTTGCTTCTCGTTGTCAGTGGCGCTGATCCGGCACAAATTTGGTGCCCGTATTTAAGCTGCTGTTTTTTCAAGTCAAGCCGTCCCGATTGCAGTGCAGCATGGCGCAGCCAGCAGAAAATGGGCGTAACCTCAGCCGATAGGCATCGGATATCGCCTATCGGAGGTAGCTCTGAGGCGATCTGCACGTTTACCGGGAATTCGCCCGGGTCCGGCAGTGTCTGCGGAAATGTGGAGCAGGGCGGGGTCGCGACCCCTTGCCGGTGGAGCACCTGGCGGTCTCCCCGCGGTGGGGACACGCAACGCCCGACCTGAGTCTCCCCGTCGATGCCAGCGGCGCTGCGTGTTTCTCCCCGGGCGTCGGCGCAGGAGCCACTCCCATGTGCCGCCTGGGAGCGGCGCCCCTTCCTGGCCGCGTCCCCGGGAGGGGCTGCTTGCTGCCACTGCGCCGTTTCCCTAAAGTCGCGCGTCTTTTTTCCGGCTGGAGGCAGATGCACCCGATCATGCGCTTCAAGGGCACCAAGGACTACGTTGCCACCGGCGATCTCAAGGTTGCCGTTAACGCTGCCATCACGTTGCAGCGGCCACTGCTGGTGAAGGGCGAGCCCGGGACCGGCAAGACGGTGCTGGCCATCGAGGTTGCCAAGGCGATCGGTGCGCCGCTGATCGAGTGGCACATCAAGTCGACCACCAAGGCGCTGCAAGGCCTCTACGAGTACGACGCCGTGAGCCGCTTGCGCGACAGCCAGCTGGGCGACGAACGGGTGGCCGACATCGGCAACTACATCCGCAAGGGCAAGCTGTGGGAGGCCTTTACGCTCGACGAGCGCCCCGTGCTCCTCATCGACGAGATCGACAAGGCCGACATCGAGTTCCCCAACGACCTGTTGCAGGAGCTCGACCGCATGGAGTTCTACGTCTACGAGACGCACGAGACGATCAAGGCCAGACACCGTCCCATCGTCATCATCACCTCCAACAACGAGAAAGAGCTGCCCGACGCCTTCCTGCGTCGCTGCTTCTTCCACTACATCAAGTTTCCCGATCCCGAGACCATGCGGGCAATCGTCGACGTGCACTTCCCGAACTTGAAGGGCCGCCTGGTCTCGGAGGCGCTCAAGGTGTTTTACGATGTGAGAGAGGTGCCGGGCATCAAGAAGAAGCCGTCCACCTCGGAGCTGCTCGACTGGATCAAGCTGCTGCTCAACGAGGACATTTCGCCGGAGACGCTGCGCGAGAGCGACCCGCGCAAGCTGATCCCGCCGCTGCACGGAGCGCTGCTCAAGAACGAGCAGGACGTGCACCTGTTCGAGCGCCTGGCATTCATCGCCAGGCGCCAAGGCCAGGGCTGAGGATGATCAACGACGGGCCGCTGGCGCGCTTTCCACCCCTCGCACATGGGCTCATCAAGCCGCTCTATGCGGACTACGCCTTCGGTAACATTCCCAACACGATCGAGTACCTATTGACGGGCGCCCGGCGCGGACCGCTGCTGCCGCCCGATTGCTTCGGCGGCAGCTATCCGCCTCCACAGAAGGTCGTGCTGTTCTTTATCGATTCGTTCGGCTGGCAGTTCTGGCAGGAGTATCACCGCCGCTTCCGGACCACTGCCCGCATCGTCGAGCAAGGCACGCTGACACCGATCTCGGCACTGTTCCCGTCCACCACCGCCGGCTCGGTCTCGACCATGAATCTGGGCGTGCTGCCGAGCGCTCACGCACTCTACGAATGGAACATCTACATTCCAGCCTACGGCGAGGTGATCCAGTCGCTCGCCTTCACACCGCTCGGCCGTCATGCGCCCGATGCTTGCGTCAGGTTGGGCTATGACCCGGCGAGGCTCTTCGAGGTGCACGAGACCGTGCACCAGCGCCTGGCCAGGCACGGCGTGCGCTCCATCCAGTTCGCGCACCGCAGCTATGCGGGCTCGGCCTACAACAGCGTCGCCAGCGTCGGCGCGGAGATGGTCCGCCACGGCACCCTGGCCGAGGCGCTGGTGCAGCTCAAGGAGGCGGTGAGCGCGACCACCGGCAAGGCGTTGCTCGGATTCTACTGGGCGGCCATCGACAGCATCGCCCACTCCCACGGCCCCGGCACCAGCTATCACGCCGCCGAGATCGCGAGCTTCTGGCGCACGTTCGACGAGGTCTTCCGCGACGTCGACAGCGCCGACACCGTCTATCTGTTCACGGCAGACCACGGTCAAGTCTATGGCGACATCCGCGACACCATCTACCTCAACGAGCGCATTCCAGAGCTGGCAGGCTGCTTGGCCGTCAGCCCGACGGGCAACCCCATCTACCCGAACGGCTCGCCGCGCGATGTCTTCCTGCACGTGCGGCCCGAGCGGAAAGCCGAGGTTGCCGACCTGCTGCACCGGCATCTCGATGACATCGCGCTGATCATGCCCATGGAGGCGGCAGTGGAGCAGGGCCTGTTCGGGCCGCAGCCTGTCTGCGCCGAGCTGCGGCGGCGGCTCGGCGATATCCTCATTCTGCCCGATCGCAATCACTGCATCTGGTGGCGCGAGCCCGGTCGCATGGAGAACATCTTCTATGGCCATCATGGCGGCCTGTCGCCCGAGGAGGTGATCACGGTCCTCGGCGCCATCGATGCGCTGTGAGCAGGCGCCGCGAGAGCGGCGGCTGGGAGCTTCCTGCCTTGGCCCAGCCTCAAAAAGATTCTTACAGCGCAGGCGGCCTGATCGATCATCCTGGAGGAGGCCGCACGATGGCGATCAACCAACCACCCATGCTCGGCGGCGAGGATGCGGCCAACGTCGCCGAAGCCGGTGCGCACGGCGGCTGGCTCGCCACCACGTTTTCAGCCATAGCCCTTGGCCTCTCCGGCATCAGCTTCTACATGAGCGCGCTGCAGGGGGCCGAGCTCGAGGTCTATGTGCCGCCGACCATCCACTACGGGCGCGACGCTGGCGGCGACACCGAGCTGTTCGCCATTCCGATCACCATCGCCAATGACGGGGCCAAGAGCGGCACGGTCATCTCAATGGAGCTCGAGGTGCAGAACCTGAAAACCAACAGCACCAAACGCTACTACAGTGCCTTCCTGGGCGAGCATCCGCGTGAGGCCGCGACCCTCAATCGCCAGTTCGCGCCCTTGAGCATTGCTGGCCGGGCGGTTTTCAGCGAGACGGTGCGCTTCTACCCCGCTGGCAATGCGCTGCCGAAACTCGTCGATGTCGAGGGCGAGTACGCTTTCCGCCTGCAGCTCAACACCGCAACCCCACCCGAGCCCTCTCTGCTCGATCGGCTCCAGGGTCGCACTCAGCCGCGGCCAGTCAGCTTCCAGATGACACTGCCCTGGATCTCCGATCAGCAGCTGGGCTTCCGGCGCGCCACGATCGCCATGCACGCCAAGGATTGGAAACCGACAGCCAGCGTCGCGAAGTAGTCCGCGGCAGCCTTGCGCTGCGGGACCGCAGGCGCCACCTTGTCGGACGCACACGAGCGCTTGCCGAGGAACCGGCCCGTTGGCGACCTCCGATCTCACCCAATCGACCGTCGGCGTGCTGCGCAAGGCCGGTGCCCGGATCGGCGATTTCATGACGCCCACGGTGCGTCTGGGCGTCACCGGCCTCGCGCGCTCGGGCAAGACCGTGTTCATCACGGCGCTGGTGCGCAGCCTGATCGCCGGTGGACGGTTGCCGTTTTTCGCGCCCATGGCCGAGGGCCGCATCGCCCGCGCCTACCTGGAGCCGCAGCCCGACGACCGCATCGCCCGCTTCGCCTACGAGGAGCATCTTGGCCTGCTCGCACAAGACCCGCCGCAATGGCCCGAGAGCACGCGGCGCATCAGCCAGCTGCGCGTGACCATCGAGTGCGCATCCGCAAACACGCTGCGCCGGGCGCTCTCCCCAGGGCGCCTGCACGTCGATATCGTCGACTATCCAGGCGAGTGGCTGATCGATCTGCCGCTGCTCGACCTCGACTTCGGCGAATGGTCGGGCCGGGCCGTCGCCGACGCTCGAGCGCTGCATCGCGCCCACACGGCCAACGCGTGGCTCGAATTTCTCTCCACGATCGATCCCCGAGACGTCGCCAACGAGCAGGTCGCGCTCAACGGCGCGGCCCTCTTCACACGCTACCTGACGGAGGCGCGAGCCCCCGATCCCGCGCTCGCCGCCCCAGGCCCCGGACGTTTCCTGCTGCCCGGTGATCTCGCCGGCTCGCCGCTGCTCACATTCTTCCCGCTTCCGCCCCCGGCGACGGGCAACTATGAGCGCGGCACGCTCGGTGCCATGCTCGCGCGCCGCTTCGAGAGCTACAAGGCGCATGTCGTCAAGCCGTTCTTCCGCGATCACTTCGCCCATCTCGACCGGCAGATCGTCCTGATGGACGCGCTCTCGGCCGTTACATCCGGTCCGGACGCGGTGCAGGACCTGGAGCGCACGCTCCAAGCCGTCCTCAAGTGCTTCAGGCCCGGCGCCAGCAGCTGGCTTTCGCGCTTGCTCTCGCCCCGGATCGACCGCCTACTGTTCGCAGCGACCAAGGCCGATCATCTGCATCACACGAGCCACGACCGGCTCGAAAGTATCCTGGGAATGCTCGCCGACAAGGCGATCGCGCGCGCCCAGTTTGCCGGTGCCGAGGTCAAGGTCATGGCGCTTGCCGCAATCAGGGCCACGCGCGAAGCGGAGGCGAAGTCGGGCCGCCAGCGCCTGCCCTGCATCGTCGGCGTGCCTCTGCCCGGGGAACGACTGGGACGCCAGGCGTTCGATGGCAAGACCGAGGCGGCGATCTTTCCGGGTGATTTGCCGGCCGACCCGGCGACGCTCAAGGGCGGCGCGCAGACCGCCGCCGTGCAGTTTCCGCGCTTCCGTCCGCCACGGCTGCGACTCGACGGCGTCCCGGACGAGAAGTCCGTGTGGCCTCACATCAGGCTCGATCGGGCCATGAACTTCCTCCTCGGAGACCGGCTCGCATGAGTGCCAACGAGCAACCGCGCCAGCCTCGGGTTTTCGCACCCGACGATCCGGCGCTGGTCACAGAGCCGAGTGTGCAAGACCAGACCCCGGACATCGATCCGGCACCCCCTGCCGCCCAATCCGTCCGCCCGACGCTGAGCGAGCTGGGCCGGCGGGGGCTGCGCTGGGGCGTGTTGCTGCTTGCGGCTTTGACCGGTGCCGCGAGCCTGGGGTTGGCCGCGTGGTTCGCCCGCTTCGTCTCGGCGGCGCTGGCACGCGACGATTGGCTGGGCACAGCGACATTCGTGCTGCTGCTCGTTGCCGCGTTCGCCGCCGCGATGATCATGCTGCGCGAGCTGATCGGCTTTTTCCGCCTCCGTCGCCTCGATCGCCTCAGAACGAGATGTTGCCGCAGCGCTCGCGGAGCGAGACCAGGTGCGCGAGCGCAAGGCGGCCATGCGCCTCGCCGCTTTCTATGCCGGCCGGCCGGAGCAGTCGTGGGGGGTGCGGCGCTTTCGCGACCATGCGCGCGACGTGCACGATCCCGGCGAGCTGCTGGCACTCGCCGATCGCGAGATCATCGGCCCGATCGACGTCGAAGCTCGCGGCATTGTCATCCGCTCGGCAAAGCGCGTCGCTACCGTCACGGCGATGAGCCCCATGGTTCTGATCGCGGTCGCCTACGTGCTGGTCGAGAACCTCAGGCAGCTGCGCACGCTCGCAACGCTCTACGGTGCCCGGCCAGGCTTCCTCGGCGTGGTGAAGCTCGCGCGCATGGTCTTCACCCACATCCTCGCCACGGGCGGCATCGCCATGACGGACGATCTGCTGGGCCAATTCCTCGGCCAGGACATCTTGCGCCGACTGTCGCGACGGCTCGGAGAGGGCGCGTTCAACGGCGCGCTCACCGCCAGGATAGGGTTGACAGCACTCGAGGTCATTCGGCCTCTACCGTTCCTCGCCGCCAAACGGCCGCGAGTTCGCGACACTCTGGCGGAGGCCTTGAAGCCGCTCTTGCCCAAGATCAAGGCCGCCAGCAATACGTGAGATTTGACATCCCATTTTCCCGCAATGGTTGCAGATATATATGTTTGCACTCTATTCACTCGTTCATGGGCGAGGACTCGCAATTCCTCGCGCGATGCGTGCATAGTCTCCTCCTACAGCCTGTTGGGGAGCAGACTGATGGACGAGGGAACAGGTGAAGGCGTCACATCGACTGGACCATGCGTCACAGTGCGAGAAAGCCAAGTGCTGAGCTGGGTTGCCGCAGGCAAATCGGATTGGGCCATTGGCCAAATCCTGAAAATCTCAGGCAAGACGGTGAACTTTCACGTCGAGAATGCCAAGCGCAAGTTCGGGGTTGGCACTCGCATCCAGGCGGTCGTGGCCGCCATGCGCAGGGGAATGATCAGACAGTGATCGGCTACGATGCCACCTAACGATGATTTCGGCGCCGGCCTCCGCTATGGTCGCGCCAACTCGTCCCCGATCACGGCCACGTATCGATGTTCGCCACCTTTTTCCATGAGCTGAAGGCCGCCAAGGTCCCAGTCACCTTGAAGGAATATCTCACGCTGATGGAGGCGATGGAGGCTGATCTCGCCGACCGCAGCGTGGAGCACTTCTACTATCTCTCGCGCGCGTCGCTGGTGAAGGACGAGCGCCATCTCGACAAGTTCGACCAGGTGTTCGGCCACGTCTTCAAGGGTCTCGACCTGATGAGCGAGGCGATCGAGGCGCAGATCCCGGAGGAGTGGCTGCGCTCGCTGGCCCAGCTCTACCTCACTGAAGAGGAGAAGGCGAAGATCGAGGCGCTGGGCGGCTGGGACAAGATCATGGAGGAGCTGAAGAAGCGCCTCGAGGAGCAAAAGGGCCGGCACCAGGGCGGCAAGAAATGGATCGGCACGGGCGGCACCTCGCCCTACGGGGCGGACGGGTACAATCCGGCCGGCGTGCGCATCGGGCAGAAGACCAACCGCAACAACCGGGCCATCAAGGTGTGGGACAAGCGCGAGTACAAGGACCTGGACGACAAGGTCGAACTCGGCACCCGCAACATCAAGGTCGCGCTGCGGCGCCTGCGCAGATTTGCCCGCCAGGGCGCGCCGGACGAACTCGACCTGGACGGCACCATCAAGGGCACCGCGCACAAGGGCTACCTCGACATCCACATGCGGCCCGAGCGGCGCAACACGGTCAAGGTGTTGATGTTCCTCGACGTCGGGGGATCGATGGACTGGCACATCAAGCAGGCCGAGGAGCTGTTCTCGGCAGCGCGCACCGAATTCAAGCATCTGGAGTACTTCTACTTCCACAACTGTCTCTACGAGTTCCTATGGAAGGACAACGGCCGCCGCTGGACCGAGCGCACGCCCACTTGGGCTGTGCTGCACAAGTATCCGGCCGACTACAAGGTCGTGTTCGTGGGGGATGCCTCCATGAGCCCCTACGAGATCTCGGTGGCCGGCGGCTCGGTGGAGCACATGAACGAGGAGCCGGGCGCCCTGTGGATGCGCCGCGTCACCGACATCTACGAGCACTGCGTGTGGCTGAACCCGGTCCCCGAGGACCACTGGGGCTGGACACCTTCCATCAAGATCATGCGTGATCTCGTTTCCGGGCGCATGTATCCCCTCTCCCTCGACGGTCTGGATCGGGCAATGAAGGAGCTGATGCGCTAGTCGGGCCCGGTTTCTCCATATTTCCATGCAACATGCTGTTGACGCTGGACATATTCCGGCCACACTAGAGCAGGAATTGCTTCGGATTGAATGACTGCCTGGACCAAGACGTGGCGGCCGAAGGGTGAATCCTGCTCTAATCGTGGACTTGAGGGCAAGATTCACGTTCCATGATCGAAGCGAGGCGCTTCGATCAGAAACGTTCCTGCTCTAGGCGCGACTGGGGGAAGGCATGAATCGATCGGCGCAAGTCCTGGCCTGTGGCCTGCTGCTGGCCGGTACCGCCCTCAGCGGCGGTTGCAGCAGCGGCGCGAGCGGGCTGATCACCGGGAGCGCACCTACCGCTGCGGACATGCCGGGCGGGATCGGCAATGACAGCCCCGTGGCACGGCCGGTCGCGGTGGCATGGACCTCGGCCCGCGCACAGAGATGCGGCTTCCATTTCGATGCAGCCAAGCTCAGGGCCTCCTACCTCGCCTACGAGGCTCGGCAATCGAACGGCGAGCAGCTCACCAAGTCCGAGCAGAGCTACGACACCACCTTCAAGGTGATTCGCGATCGCGTTGCTGCCGACCCCGACTACTGCTCCGACAAGAAGGGGGCCGAGATCAAAGCCGACCTGCAGCGCCACCTGAAAGGCGATTTCACCCCCAACTTCCCGAAGGCCAAGGTCGTGGAGTCGTGCGGCTTCTTCGGCTGCACTCCGGCGCCGTCGGATGAGAAGTTCGACAACAAGAAGTTCTTTGAAGAGCGGGACAAGAAAAACATCGGGAGATAGTGGCGGCTCGCCTCCCGTGCTGACCGCCTAGTGTTGCGGGCATGCATTCATCACCTTGTCATTCGGGGCGGGTCCTGTGTGCCGCCACGGCCGCAGTGATTGGCGGGTGTCGCTCGGGGGTTCCGACCCAAGGGGTCAGGTGACACCCAGCTTCTTCTGCAGGGATGACGATGAGGTCGTGTACTGGAACAACAGCTTCTTGCCGGGAAAGACGATCCTGTACGCCGCCTGGGCCATCAACGCCACCTCGTGGAAGCCTGACAGGATCAGCTTCAACTTGCCGGGATACCAGTTGATGTCGCCCACGGCGAAGATGCCGGGCGAGCTGCTCTCGAACTTCTCGGTGTCGACCGGGATCAGGTTCTCGTCGAGATTGAGCCCCCAGTCGGCGACGGGTCCAAGCTTCATGGTGAGCCCGAAGAACGGCAGCAGCCGGTCGCAGGGATAGCGGACCTCCCCGTCCTTGGTCTTGATCCTCACCGCGGCCAGCGCACCGTTGTCGCCTTCGAGCGCGGTCGCCTGGCCGATCAGCAGCGCAATCTTCTTATCGGCAACCAGCGCCCGCATCTGCTCGACCGAATGCGGCGCACCACGGAACTCGTCGCGCCTGTGCAACAAGGTGAGGCTCTTGGCGATGGGCTGCAGATTGAGCGTCCAGTCGAGGGCAGAGTCGCCACCACCGACCACCAACACGTCCTTGCCCCGGAAATCGTCCATCCGCCGCACCGAGTAGAACACCGACTTGCCCTCGTAGGCTTCTATGCCGGCGAGCGGTGGTCGTTTTGGCGTGAACGATCCCCCACCCGCCGCGATCACGACGACCTTGGCGATGAACGGCGTGCCGATGTCAGTGACGAGCCTGAAGCGCCCGTCGTCCATCTTCTGCAGAGCATCGACACGCTGGCCCAGATGGAAGGTCGCGCCGAACGGCTTGATCTGGGCCATCAGCGCGTCGGTCAGCCCCTGGCCTGTCACGATCGGCATGCCCGGGATGTCGTATATCGGTTTCTCCGGGTACAGCTCGGCGCACTGTCCGCCCGGCTTGTCGAGAATGTCGATGACGTGCGCCTTGATGTCGACGAGGCCGAGCTCGAACACGGCGAACAGCCCGATCGGGCCCCCGCCGATGATCACCGCATCGGTCTCGATGGGCACTGCGCCCGTTGTCCCGTCAGCTGACATGACCCAACAACTCGCTCGCCGTTTCCTTCAGAACTGCTTCTCGGGCACCCGGACGATGAGGCCGTCCAGCGCCTCCGCCACCTTGATCTGGCAGGAGAGCCGGCTGGTGGGCCGTACATCGAAGGCAAAATCGAGCATGTCCTCTTCCATCTCGCTCGGTCCGCCTGTCCTGTCCCGCCATGCCTCATCGACGTAGACGTGGCAGGTTGCGCATGCACAGGCCCCGCCACACTCCGCTTCGATACCCTCGATCAGATGCTTCTTGGCCGTCTCCATGACGGTCATGCCGTTCGTGCCCTCGACAACCTGCTCTGTGCCGTCCGGCTGAATGAACGTGATCTTGGCCATGCGCCCGTGGACGATCGTGCGTTGCTCGGCAAGGGTCGGAGGATCGCCCGATGGCATCTTTCTGACGTGCCCGGTTGTTAGCGGGCATAAACAGCAAATTCAAGTAAGATAGTTGGTGGATCAAACCATAGGGCGCGATTTAGGCCGTGGCAAATAGGCACGCGATATAGCGGCGCGCTTCCTCTGCGCCTTCTGCCACTGCGGCTACCGCCTGCTCGCGGCGAGTTTCGCCATCGGGCAGACCGGCTTCCACATCCAGCTGCTCGGCGACCTGCGCCAGGCTTGCCAGCCGGCGCGCCCCAACGGCGCGGGCGGACCCCTTGATGGTGTGTGCAGCGTCCTTCCAGGCCGTCCGAGTTGCGGCAACGCGCAGCTGCTGGACGTAGAGCGTGGTTTGCAAGGCAAACAGCTCCAGTACTTCACGCTCCAGCGCTGCATTGCCGAGGGTGAAGCGTGCAAGATAAGCGCGATCGATCGGCTCTGTGCCGAACGGCGGTCCGCCTGCCCCCACAGGTACTTGCGCGGATGCCAATCCTGCAGCCTTGCCGGTCAACCGCCCACTCCCCATCGCATGGCCCTCCACAAAGTCTGCCTGGAGCAAGATCGTCTCCGCCGGCTCATCCGAGGCCAGCCTACCCAGTATTGAGTTATGCGTTCTTGCTGGATAACCGCTCGTTAAGCTGGGTCTCGCAGCCGCGAATTTAGTAAATTCGTACATTGCATTGGCTGGTTGCCTGTTTGAGAACATCTTTGTTTTGCCCTATTACCTGCTTAGCTAGATTCGCAACGGGTTGGGCATTCGGGGAGCTGCAGGCCGCGCCAAAGCTTTCGGATCGGCTGATCACCACTTTTCGTGGTTGGCCGCCTGTGCCCGAGCCGGCAAATACGCTATGTGTCGGTGGCAGGGGGTTCGGACCTTCGCGGCCGAAAATTGGACGGGGGAATGGCGCACGACGGTAATACCCAGCGCGACGCGGCTCCTCGCCTGACGGAGCCGAGCGATGGCGAGCGCCGGGTAGAGCGCGAGTCCACCCTGCCGAAACCCAGTCCCGGAGCTGCGGCACTATCCGGAGCAAAGTCGGCGGCAGGCGAGCCGCTGACGCTGAAGCCGGCCGGTTCCCTCCCCAAATTCAACACCGTTCCGCGACCGGGAACTGGAGGAAAAGCTGTTGCTGCCTCGCCGCTTCCCCCTCCGGTCGTGGGGAAGACTGGCCGTGCCCCCAAGGCTGCCGCAGCAGGGGGAGCCGTAGATTCCGACGCCGGAGCGAAGGACGGTGAAAACGACCCGGGCCGGCGGCCCGCCAAACGGCGAGCCGCGGCCCCGCCCCGCGCGCGTGTCGCCGCGAACGACGACGCCCCGTCCATCGGCGGACTCATCTTTGCCCTGCAGCAGAAGCCCTCGAACCGCCCGTTCATGGTGGCGGCGGCAGGATCGGGCGGCTGGCTTGCCGTCGGCAGCTTGCTGGCCTGGGCCATGCTTGCACCCGAGATAGCCCGCAGCAGTTTCCTCGCCGCTCTGGCCAGCCCGATCATGATCATCGTGGCTGCCACCATCTTCCTTCCCATAGCGCTCTTCTGGTTCCTTGCGCTCCTGGTGTGGCGGGCGCAGGAGCTCAAGCTCATGTCCTCGGCGATGACCGAGGTGGCGGTGCGGCTGGCCGAGCCTGATCGCTCGGCCGAGCAGTCGGCAGCCTCTCTCGGACAGGCCGTGCGCCGGCAGGTCTCGTTCATGAACGAGGCCATCTCCCGCGCGCTCGGTCGCGCCGGCGAGCTCGAGGGCCTCGTCCACAACGAGGTCGCCTCGCTCGAGAAGTCCTACGGCGAGAACGAGCACAAGATCCGTGGGCTCATCCAGGAGCTTGCCGGCGAGCGGCATGCGCTGGTGAGCACCACCGACAAGGTGTCCGAAACGCTGAAGTCGATGGGCAGCGAGGTGCCCACGCTGATCGACAAGCTGTCCCAGCAGCAGATCAAGCTCGCCAAGATCATCGAGGGTGCGGGCCAAAACCTGATCGCGCTGGAAAACCAGCTGGCGACGGCCAGTGGCGGGCTGGAGGCGACGCTTTCGAACCGGACGCAGCAGCTGCAAGCGGTGCTCGACGATTACACGGTGGCGCTCGACGCCACGCTCGCAAGCCGCGCCGAGGCGCTGGACATCCAGCTCGTGGAGCGCACGCGTGCGCTCGACGCGGCATTCGCCGAGCGCCTGTCGCGCTTCGACGACGCGATGATGCGCTCGACCGTGGCCATCGATAGTGCAGTGAGCGAGAAAGCGCGCGCCCTGACGTACGCCATGGAGAACCACGTACGGGCGCTCTCGGACACCTTGGGGCAGCAGGCCAGCAACCTCGACGAATCCATGATGCACGGGCTAGATGCGGTCCGGCGCTCGAGCGACAACATCACGCGCCAGTCGCTGCACGCCATCGAGGGCCTCTCCGGCCAGGCCGACCTCCTGAAGAACGTGTCGGAAAATCTGCTGCACCAGATGTCCGGCGTGGCGAACCGCTTCGACAACCAGGGCCAGTCCATCGTGCACGCCGCCAGCGCGCTGGAATCGGCCAACATGCGCATCGACTCCACGCTGCAGAAGCGCCACGGCGAGCTTTCCGACACGCTGCAGCGTCTCTCGGGCAAGGCCGACCAGCTCGACAACGTGATGCGCGGCTATTCGCAAACGCTGGAAAGCTCGATCGCCGACACCGAGGATCGCGCCCGCAGCATCACGCAGCAGCTCACCCACGATGCCGCCGCCCACTCGCAGGCCGCCGCAGCCGAGCTCGAGCGCCTCAGAGCCCAGACCGACGCGCAAGCGGCACGGGCGCTGGAGGACATGCGATCAAAGGTGACCGGCGTGTCCCAGGAAGTGACCCAGCATCTGGGCAGCATTGCCAATCGCTTCAATGAGACCTCCGAGGATTTGAAGGCCCGCGCGGCCCGTGCCGCGGCCGACCTGCAGATCGAGCACGAGCGCATTCGCGCCGAGTCGGAGCGGCTGCCGGTCGTGGCGAGGGAAAGCGCCGAGAACATGCGCCACGCGCTCAGCGACCAGCTGCGGGCGCTCGAGCAGCTATCGAGCCTGTCCGCGCGCGAGCGCCGCGACGTGTCACCGCCGGGTCCCATGCCGGTCAGCGCACCGGTGTCGCTCACGGCGGCCTTCGCGGCGCAGCGCGGAGGGCCGCAGCAGCTGCCCATGGCGGCCGACACCTCGGATCGCTGGACGCTGGGCGATCTCCTCTCGCGCGCGTCACGGGAAGACAGCGCCATCAACATCGCCAGCATCGCCAGGGCGCTCGACCCGACGACGGCTTCCGCCATCTGGTCGCGCTTCCGCGCCGGACAGCGCGGCATCATGGTGCGCAGCATCTACACCAACGACGGCCGGGCGCTGTTCGACGAGATCACCGCACGCTACAAGACGGACGTGGACTTTCGCCGCGTCGTCGATCGCTTCCTGGCCGATTTCGAGTGGATGATCCGCGATATCGAGCAGAAGGACCCATCCGGGCGCACGGTGCACAATCACCTGATCTCGGACAGCGGCCGGGTGTATCTGTTCCTTGCCCACGCGAGCGGGCGGCTGCGCTGAGGCTAGAGCAGATCGCTTCGGTTGATACTTTGCCCAGCTGCAACGTGGCGGCCGAAGCGTGAATCCGCTCATCATGATTCGGCAGATTCACGTTCCATGATCGAAGCCAAGTGCTTCGATCAGAAACGATCTTGCTCTTGCGCCGGCCCCTCCCGCATCGGGCGCCATCCCATGCCGAAGCTGAAAGTCGATGTTGCCGTCGAGACCTGGCCGATTGCGGGCGAGTTTGCGATTGCGCGCGGAGCCAAGCGCGAGGCGACCGTCGTGGTGGCGCAGGTCGGTGACGGCAGCGTCAGGGGCCGCGGCGAGTGTGTGCCTTACGCACGCTATGGCGAGACCGTCGACAGCGTACGCTCGGCGATCCTCGGCCTGGGCGAGGCGCACGACCGCAACGCGCTCCTGCAGCAGATGTCGGCCGGCGCTGCCCGCAACGCTGTCGACTGCGCCTTGTGGGACTACGAAGCCAAGCGCTCCGGCAGCAGCGTTGCCTCGCTTGCGCGGTTGGCGCCGCCTCGGCCGGTGACGACGGCTTACACCATCAGCCTGGCTGCGGCGGATGAAATGGCGGCCAAGGCCGCCGCGGCCGCCGCGTCGATGCCCCTGCTGAAGATCAAGCTCGGCGGGGCCGGCGACGCCGAGCGCATGCGCCAGGTCCGCTCTCATTGCCCGCAATCACGCCTGATCGGCGATGCCAACGAGGCCTGGACACCGGCGATGCTGCCCGAGCTGATGGCAGTCGCTGCGGCATGCGGCTTCGAACTCATCGAGCAGCCGCTGCCCGCCAGTGCGGACGCAGCTCTGGCACATATCGCCCGCGCGGTGCCGATATGCGCCGATGAATCGTTGCACACGCGGGGCGACCTGGAGGGTCTCACTGGCCGCTATGATGCCGTCAACATCAAGCTCGACAAGGCCGGTGGGCTGACGGAAGCACTGGCGCTCGCGGCCGAGGCGCGCAACAAGGGCTTCAAGATCATGGTTGGCTGCATGGTGGCCACGTCGCTCGCCATGGCGCCTGCACTGCTTCTCGCGCAAGGCGCCGACTGGGTCGATCTCGACGGGCCCCTGCTCCTGGCCTGCGACCGGCACCCGGCGTTGCGCTACGAGGGTTCGCTGGTGCACCCGCCGGAGCCTCAGCTGTGGGGATGATCGGCCCGCTGCCGTGCCTCAACGAGCAGCGGAACGCTGGCGGCCACGCCCACGGCCGCAATGATCGCCATCGGCCAATAGGCGTGTCCGCCGTATGCAGCATAGAGCGGACCGGCCATCAGCATGGCGCCTCCCATGGCAATGCCGCCTGTCACCGAGGCATAGAGAGCCTGCGCTGTCCCGGTCTGTCGCGCCGGCACGACCCGACCCATGAAGTGCATCGCGCCCAGGTGCGTGGCACCGAACGTGAGCCCGTGCAGGATCTGCAGCGGCACGAGCCACGCCAGCGGCGGATCGAAGCCCATTGCCAGCCAGCGCACGACCGCCGCGGCGCCGCCCATGATGATGAGCTCCACCGCGCCGAACCGCCGCATGACCGCAGCCGAAAAGGCAAAGAGACCGATCTCGGCGATGACCGCGATGGCCCACAGTGCGCCCGACCAGCCCGCGGAGAGACCTTGCGCGCCCCAATGCAGGGTGCCGAAGGTGTAGAACACTGCGTGCGCTGCCTGTATGGCGCCGGTGGCCAGCAGGAAGACGAGAATGGTGCGCGAGCGGAGCAAGCCCATCGCATCGGCGATCTGCAGGCGCGGCGGACTGGTCGCGGCCTTCAGGCGGCCAAGCCCAATGGGGCGCGCCAGAGCGTGCGAGGCCGCGGTCGTTAGCGCGCCGCCGGCAACCACGAGCCAGATCGCCGAAGCCGCGCCATGTCTCTCCACCACCCAACCGCCGCAGACGCTGGCGGCTATGAAAGTCAGCGAGCCCCACAACCGCATGCGGCCATAGTCGAGCCCGGCAACCGTGACGCCGCTCAGCGCCACAGTCTCGGTGAGCGGCATGATGGTGGTCCAGGCCAGCGAAAAAGCCAGCGTGCAGACGAGGATCGGCCAGAAGCCCGTCGACTGCGAAAGCAGGACCAGCGCGGCGAGCCCGCACCAGGAGAGCGCGATCAGAAAGCGCCGGTGATCACCCGTGCGGTCTGCGGCAAAGGCGATGACCGGTGTCACCAGCACCCGCACGAACAGAGGCAGCGCGGTGATGAGGGCGATTTCGCTGGGGCTCAGGCCCCTCCAGTCGAGCCACACTGGGAAGTAGGGCAGGTTGGTGCCGGCAACGACGAAGATCGCGGCAAACAGCACCGAAACGCGTACGGCAAAGTTGCGGTGCTCGCGTCCGGCACCCGCCGCGCTCATGCCGCGTGACGCGTTTCCAGTATGATCTCGGCGAACAGGGAGGGGTCGATGTTGCCGCCGGAGAGGACCGCCGCCACCGTCTTGCCCTCGAATGGAAGCTTCTTTGCCAGAATCGCCGCCAGCGACACGGCCCCGCCGGGCTCGAGCACGAGCTTCAGCTCACGGAACGCGAAGCGCACGGCCGCCTTGGCCTCCTCGTCGGTGACGGAGATGCCACCTGCCAGATGCCGCTTGGCCATCTCGAACGTAAGCTCTCCAGGCGTCGCCGCGAGCAGAGCATCGCAAATGGAGCCGGCCAGCGCGGTGTTCTTCTGGCGCGCACCCTTCTCTAGCGAGCGAGCGAGGTCGTCGAAGCCGGCAGGCTCCACGCTCCAAATCTGCGTGGCGGGGCTTTTCTCCTTCACAGCGAGCGAAATGCCGCCGATGAGGCCGCCGCCGGACGCACCGACCAGCACGATGTCCAGCGCCACGCCCAACGCTTCCGCCTGCTCCATCATCTCGAGGCCGGCGGTGCCTTGTCCGGCGATGACGTCGGGATCATCGAACGGGTGGACGTAGGCAGCAGTGCGCTTCTCGCAAAGCTCCCGCGCAATGGCATCGCGATCCTCCGTCGTGCGATCGTAGGCGACCACCTCGCCGCCAAAGGCTTTAGTGCGCTCGATCTTGAGGCGCGGGGCGTCGGCCGGCATGACGATGGTCGATTTGAGCCCGCGCAGCGTGGCCGCCGCGGCCACGCCCTGTGCGTGGTTGCCCGAGGAGCAAGCCACCACGCCACCCGGATAGGCGGCCTTGTCCACTTGCGCGATCTTGTTGTAGGCGCCGCGGAACTTGAAGGCGCCAACACGCTGCAGGTTCTCCGCCTTGAGGAGAACGCGCGCACCCACGGCGGCGTTGAGGGCCGGATGCTCGATGAGCGGTGTGCGGCAGGCCAGGGTTCCAAGTCGCTGGCGCGCTGCAACAATGTCGCCATAGGTCGGCAGGTGACGGGCCATCAAGACCTCCTCACGGCGCGCACGCCACGCCACCACAAGCGCCAGCTATGGTCTGCTGTCAAGGGAGTGCGCCGGCATTCACCTGCACCGTGCCTAGTGAGCGGAGGATAAAGAAAACCGGTCCGGCGGGTCCGGACCGGTTTCCTCTGGAGCAAAGCCCGCCCCTGGACTTGGGCTCTGCTCTCCCCCCAAAAAACGCGCGCCGCCGCCCAGCTATCAACTCCCCCGAGTTTACAGCATTTGGCTTGCGCGCCTCTCCCCTTGGGCAGTTCTCTCAGACTTGAGCATTGCCGACAACCTCAGCGGGTGCGATCGGATGACAGGAGTGTCTCGGTCGCCACATGACCCTCGCTCAGCATTTGGCGAGGCCGATAGACACCTTGGTAACTTCGAGGCCCTTCGGGGAAATGCTGATGGACTGCTTGCAGTTCGACAGCGTGACGTTCATAGCGGCGCTGAAGTTCGCTCCCTGAATGGTGAGCGCAAAGCTCTCGCCGTTGAAGCGCCCCGTGACCTCTCCCTTGGCGGAATAGGTCTTCTCCTCCCAGCTCCCGGTGACCTGACCGCCTTTCACGCGAAGCTCAGCGAGCGAGTTGATGGCGTAGTCCGTGCTCGCGCAACGCATGGTCTGGCGAATTTGCGTATTGCCTTCAGAGGCCTTGTAAAAGACCTGGCACTTGACGCGCTCCGTGTTCCCGCTCGTCAGCGTGACGGAGCCGCTCCCGCTCCAAAACCCGGACAGATCGGCGATCGGGTCTGCAAGCGCAACCCACGAGCACACGATCGTAGTCAGAGCGATGGCCGCCACCCTCGCAAACCTATTCATGCCAAGCCTTTCCCTGAAACCAGTCCTTCCCTTGGAAGTCCCAAGCCTACCCAACAACATCGCACGATCGGTCCTGCTGCTCCCGCCTGCCCCGTGAAGACGCATGGGGCCCGCAGAAACACCTCATCCTGGCTAGCAAATGATGCAGATTTGCGTCGCCCCAGCCAAGAATTCTCCCGGCAGCTGATCGTGCGCGGTCACCGTGTTGCGGCATGGTCCGGGCCATTGATCTAGACACGCGGGCGAACAGCGAACAAGTGATCCACCGGTCCCCTGCCACCTCCGACCCCCAGTGTGCGGCCATGCTGCAACGCCTGCCATACGTAATCCTTCGCGCGGCCGACCGCCTCGCCAAGCGGTAACCCCTGGGCCAGCAGCGCGGCGATGGCGGCGGAAAGCGTGCAGCCGGTGCCGTGCGAATGCAGGGTGTCGACGCGGGGGCGGACCAAGCGGTCGATGCCTTGCTCCCAGACCAGGATGTCCACGGCGGCGTCGCCTGACGCATGGCCACCCTTGACGAGCACTGCAGGACAGCCGAGGGCGCGCAGGGCTTGGGCCTGCTCCACCATCGCGGCTTCGGCGCCGGCCGGGCCGCATCCCAGGAGCATCGCGGCTTCGGGAAGATTGGGTGTCAGGAGCGTTGCCAGGGGCACCAGCTCGCGCTTGAGCGCATCCACGGCCTGCGGCGCCAGCAGGACATCGCCGCTCGTAGCCACCATGACCGGATCGACGACCAGGGGCCGCGGAGGAGCCGTGCGCAGGACACCTGCGACCGCCTCCACGATCTCGGCGTTGGCCAGCATGCCGGTCTTGATCGCACCGATATCGAGGTCGGAAAGAACCGAGTGTAGCTGGGCGACGACGAACCCAGCCGGCACGACTTCGATGCCCTGCACGCCTCGCGTGTTCTGGGCCGTGAGCGCCGTGATGACGGAGGCACCGTAGACCCCGAAAGCGGAGAAAGTCTTGAGGTCCGCCTGGATGCCGGCCCCGCCCGAGCTGTCGGAGCCCGCGATCGTCAGGGCGATCGCTGTCTTGGACCGTCCAGCGGTGCCCGTCATTTCGCCCCTTCCTTCAAGATCTCGGTTTGCAGCTCCTTGGGTGTGAAGATCTCCTCGATGCGGCCCAGCGCCGGCACGTTCTCGATCATCCACGTGCCGAACCAATTGAGCCCGCCGGTGAGGAACAGCAGGCCGGTCGCCACCAGGAGCAATCCCATGGCCATCTCGACGCGCGGGAGGTGGCGCCGGAAGCGCTTGAGGAACCCCAGGAACGGGCCAATCGCAACCGCCGCCAGAATGAAGGGAATGCCGAGCCCGAGCGAATAGACGAACAGCAGGCGCACGCCGGCACCGAGGCTTGCCTCGTTGGCCGCCACCGTCAGCAC
Organism: uncultured Alphaproteobacteria bacterium; assembly: GCA_963827545.1. GTDB lineage: Bacteria > Pseudomonadota > Alphaproteobacteria > Rhizobiales > Hyphomicrobiaceae > AWTP1-13. The sequence goes on along the minus strand of CAWHBI010000042.1, from coordinate 634 downwards.
GGTGGCCAGCACCGGGCCGATGCACGGCGTCCAGCCGAAGGCAAAGGCGAGGCCCATGACGAAGGCGCCGGCCAGGCTGGCGCCTTGCGTATCAGCGTGGATGCGGGCTTGGCGGTAGAGCAGCGGCACGCGCAAGACGCCCAGAAAGTGCAGGCCGAACACAATGATGACGAGGCCCGCAACGACGGCCAGCTGGCTCTTGTGCGCCTGGATCCATTGGCCGAATACCGAAGCACCGGCGCCGAAGCCGACGAACACCGTCGTGAACCCCAGCACGAAGAATACGGAAGCCAGGACGACGCGGCGCCACAGCCGGGCATCGATCTCGTCGCTGCTGCCGATCTGATCGATGGTCGTGCCACCGAGATAGCCCAGATAGGGCGGCACGAGGGGCAGCACGCAGGGCGACAGGAAGCTCACCAGGCCCGCGAGCGCAACACCGAGGTGAATATAGACTTGGGTCAGCATGGATCCTGTCGCAAGCGGCGCTGGCTGTTCAGGTGGGCAGCGGCACTGCGGCGGCAAGGTGATAGACCTCAGTTGCCGGCGCGCACGAACCTGACGCTGCGGCCGGCTTCGGCCGCACCACCGCGCGATTCTTGAGGTGCGCTGCCACGACGTCCCAGATCGGCGG
>CAWHBI010000041.1:0-128968 GCA_963827545.1 uncultured Alphaproteobacteria bacterium | reverse complement strand
AAAACAAAATCTGCCGGCGGAGGATGACAAGGGCGGCCGGCGTCCCTACGTTAGGCGTTGCCTCGGAGATGAGACGTCGGCTGCCCTGCAGGGCCGGGTCTCGATGCAGGAGCCGGGGGCTGCAGTCCGCAAGTCTCGCCGGGCGTGGCCGCCAGACCAGCGGATCGCCGTGACCGGGGCCCGGACACCGGCAGAGCAGGGCGTTCGACGCCCACTCAGCATTTCAGGTCAGCAGGCGAAGAATGCCCTGCTCCTCCTCCCACCCTCGAGGCAGATTGCCTGCGAGGCTAGTGGTGTGGGAATCGGGGGTAGGGAATAGGAATAGATCGAGTTTAGGCTAATCCCCACGCGCTACTCCCCACTCCCTATTCCCGAGGACACCCATGCCCCAACGCAGCGCAGGCATCCTCCTCTACCGGCGCAGGCGCGGCGCCGTCGAGGTGCTGCTGGTGCATCCGGGTGGGCCGTTCTGGGCCAAGAAGGACGACGGCGCCTGGAGCATTCCCAAGGGCGTCTACGAGCCGGGCGAGGACCCGCTGGCCGCGGCGAGGCGCGAGTTCGCGGAGGAGACCGGCGCGCAGCTGGAGGGCGAGGCGACAGCGCTCGGCTCGTTCCGGCAATCGGCCGCCAAGATCGTCGACGTGTGGGCCGTGGAAGGCGAGTTCGACCCCGCCGGCCTCGAGAGCAACACCTTCACCATGGAATGGCCGCCGCGTTCGGGCAACATGCGCGAGGTGCCCGAGGTCGACCGCGCCGAGTGGTTCACGCCCGAGGCGGCGTCGCGCAAACTCCTCAAGGGGCAGCGTCAGATTCTCGAGGCTCTGTTGCGACACCTGGGCCAAGCAGGCTGACCATGCCCCCGATCAGTCGACGCATGACCAACGGCCCCTGGAACCCAGCCTGCAGATGCGCGCTTTCGTGCTATGATGCTTCCATGACCAAGATCGAAGACATCGAGAAGGCTGTCGAGCAGCTTTCTGCTGAGGATCTGGCGAGGTTCCGGGCGTGGTTTGAGGAGTTCGACGCCCGCGTGTTCGACGCCAAGATCGAGCGCGACGCCAAGGCCGGGAAGCTGGACAAGCTGATGGCCGAAGCCCGCGCCAATCGCGAAGCCGGGCGGAGAGAGCTCCTATGACCGACCAAACCGGCAGAATCACCATTGATCCGGACATCTGTAACGGCAAGCCGGTGGTCAGGGGCCTGCGGATCACGGTCGAGAGCGTTCTCGGCTACCTGAGCGCGGGTGAGACGCCAGAGGAGATTCTGCGCCAGCATCCGATGCTGGAGCCCGAGGACATTACCGCGTGTCTCGCCTTCGCGAGCCGGCTGATGAGCCACAAGTACAGCGTCAAAGAGACGGTCTGATGTGGCGCGCTATCTGATCGACGCCAACCTGCCGCGGTGGTTCGCCCTCTGGTCAGGCGGCGATTGCGACTTCGTGCACGACCTTGGCGCCGATTGGAGCGACACGGAGATCTGGAACCACGCCGCAGCCAACGGTCTGACCATCGTATCCAAGGACGCCGACTTTTCCGACCGCGTGCTGCTTGATGCGGATGGCCCCAAGGTCATTCACATCCGTGTCGGCAATCTGACAATCCGTGATTTGCATCGCTACCTTTCAACCGTTTGGCCCGATATCTGTCGCGCGAGCGGCTTCAGCCGCCTCGTGCAAGTATACCGCGACCGGATTGAGAGCATTGGCTAGATCGATCAGCTCGGGTCCCGTCAGATTAGCGGAGCAGCATCGTGTCCCCGAGCATCCTCATCAACATCGACGTCGACGATCTCGATCGCGCCACCGCGTTCTACATGCCGTTGCTCGATTTGAAGATCGGCCGGCGCTTCGGCGACGGCGCCGTGGAACTCGTCGGTGGGGCGGTGCCCTTCTATCTGCTGGTCAAGGAGGCAGGCACGGCCGCGAGCCTGGCAAGCGGGGAACGCCGGCGCTATGCGCGGCACTGGACGCCGGTGCATCTCGATTTCGTGGTCCCCGATGTCGACAAGGCCGTCGCGGCAGCGCTGGCTGTCGGCGCGACGCTGGACGATCCTGCGACGACGCACAGCTGGGGCCGCATCGCCCGCCTCGCCGATCCGTTCGGCAACGGCTTCTGCCTGCTGCAGTTCCTCGGCCGCGGCTACGACGAGATTGCGACGGGGTAGGCGCTCAGCCATGGCTTTACGCCCGCGCACTCACCACCGATGATGGCGGGAGGCAGCCACCGGCGGATCGAAGCATGCCAAAGACCCTGACGGCGCGGTTTCGCATCGAGCCTGGCAAGCGCGCGCAGCTTGCCCGGCGCGATCCTGCGGACGCCTCGGCGTTCCCGGACCGCGAGGCCGCGCAGGAGCAGAGCAAGCAAGACGGCAAGGCCATCAACGAATGGCAGGACAAGCTGTTCGCGGAAGGGCGGCGCGCGCTGCTGGTCGTGCTGCAGGGCGTCGACACGGCCGGCAAGGACGGCACGGTCCGGCACGTGTTCAACGAGACCGGCCCGCTCGGCGTCACCGTCACAGCCTTCCGCCGGCCGAGCGAGGAGGAGCTGGCGCACGATTTCCTCTGGCGCGCGCATCTCGCCTGCCCGCGCCGCGGCTTCATCGGCATCTTCAACCGTTCGCACTACGAGGACGTGCTGGTGGGGCGCGTGCGCAAGCTGGCGCCCGCCGGTGAGATCGAAGCGCGCTATGACCAGATCAACACCTTCGAGAGGATGCTGACCGAGAACGGCACCACCATCCTGAAATTCATGCTGCACATCTCCAGGAAGGAGCAAGGCGAGCGCCTGCAGGACCGGCTGGACGAGCCCAAGAGCCGCTGGAAGTTCAACCCTGGCGACCTCGAGGACCGCAAGCTGTGGGACGAGTACCAGACCGCCTACGAGATCATGGTCCACAAGTGCTCCACCCCCTGGGCGCCGTGGCACGTCATCCCGGCCGACCGCAAGTGGGCGCGCAATGCCGCCATTGCCGCGATCGTGCGCGAGACCTTGCAGGCCATGAACCCGAGGTACCCGAAGCCCGGCTGGAACCCTAAGGACTTCAAGGTGGACTGACCGGCAAGCCGCCACGAGGCGGGTTGCATCCACATGACGGTAAGCCATGCCCATGCTCGACCTGTCCGCCATCCGCCCCGGCCGCACCGGCACCGCCGAGCTCACCGTGGCGCCGGAGCATACGGCGCCGCGGGTGGGGTCAGGGCAGATTGCGGTGCTGGCCACGCCGGTGATGATCAACCTGATCGAGGCGGCCGCGCTCGCGGCGGTCGAGCACCTGCTGCCCGCCGGGCATCAGAGCCTCGGCATCCACCTCGACGTGCGCCACTTCGCGGCAACCCCGGTGGGCCTGCGCGTCGCGGCCGCCGCCGAGGTCACGGCCGTGGAAGGCCGCACCATCACCTTCAAGGTCGAGGCCCGCGACGAGCGCGAGGTGATCGGCGACGGCACGCACAGCCGTGTGGTGGTGAACGTGGCGCGCTTCGACGAGCGCGTGCAGCGCAAGTTGCGCAGCCCGGAGTGACGCCGTTGCACGACCGCGCAGTGGCCGCTCGCATCCGATCAGGTGCATTCGGTAAGCGAAAGCAGGTTGTTCTGGCGATAGTCGTCAGGCCGCGTCTTGATGTAGTCGTGGCCGTTGTGTCTGGCCACGTCGACTTCGGTGCGCTTGCCGTTGACGCTGACCCAGAACGTGTCCGTGCCCGCGTTGATCAGGCGAATGACCTCGTCCGCAGATTTGCGCCAGCCGGCACCGCCGACCCGGCGGATGCGCTCGTGCGGGCTGGTGCGGTCGGTCTTGTTGATGCAGGTGATTTGCCAGTCAGCCATGACGATCTCCGCTGTGTGATCGATGGGTGTCGCGCTGGCGACCGCCGCTCATGCCTTGCTGCAGTTCTGGGCGATCCAGGCTTCGCAGTCCGCGTAGCTCGCTGGGCCGAACGCGCGGGTGAAGATCATCGGCACCATGGCATCGACCGGCGCGATCATGCAGTTCGGGAAGCCGATCTGCTGGTAGGCGAGGAAGTCCTTCTCGGCGTTGGCGTCCTTGCCGGCCGCGCGAAATTGGATCGCCGCCAGGATGTTCAGGACGTGCCGGCCGCAGGCGTCGATGATCGTGAGTTCATTGCGCTCGCCGGGAAAACCAACGATGGCCGAGACCGCGAATGGCCTCTTTGCGGGCAGCGCGATCGCGGGTGTCTCGAAGAACAGGCCGAAGTGCGGCGGGTAGATGCGCCACGGCAGCTGCTCGATCGTCACCCGCGTGTTGAAGTTGGGGGTCTCGCCTGTGGCGACGATGATGACGGCGGCATCAGTCAGCCTGGCCGCCTGGTACAGCTGCGCTATCCCGAATTCCTTGGTCATTCTTCCTCCCGCCTCGAAGTGCAATCGCCCAAAAACGATGGAATCTTCTGAAAACGCATATTATGGCGAGCGCTGAGAGTTTGCAAGCGGCGCGTTCGTACGCTCGCGCACGCAAACAGAAGGCTGGTGGGGGCCCTAGGGGATCAAATTTGCCGCCGGGACCTCGCGGCTCTGCGCTGATCGGCGGGTGCCCGGCTGGCACAAGGGGAGCAGGCTCGGGGCTGGGTCGCGGTGAGCGGGCGCCGCGTCAGGCGGCTGCTCTAACTTGCCCCCTCCTGCTCCTTCTGGAGCTTGGCGTCCCTCTCGGTCGCGCGTTTGAGGGCCGGGCGCTCGGAGAGGCGGCCGACGTAGGCCGTGAACTCTGGCCGGTCGGGGATCAGTTTGAACATCATGCCCCAGCGCAGGCCCGAGCCGATGATCACGTCGGCGGCGGTGAACTGCTTTCCCATCAGGTAGGGGTCGGCCGCGCCGGCTCCTTTGGCGAGCACGTTCATCACCGTGTCGTAGTCGCCAAAACCAAGGGTGGAGCGCGCCGGCGGCTCTTTGCGTGGGAAGGCGCGCTCCGTGATGGCCGGCTCCACGCAGCTCGGTCCGAAGAACAGCCACTTGAGATAGACGCCGCGCGCCGGATTGCCGATGGGAATATTGAGCTTGGCGTGCGGGAACTCGTCAGCCAGATAGGTGCAGATGGCGGCGGCTTCGGTGACGACAGTGTCGCCGTGCCTGATAGCCGGCAGCTTGCCCATGGGGTTGATGGCGAGATACTCGGGCTCGAGGTTTTCGCCCTTCTTGAAGCTGACGAGGTGGATGTCATAGGGCTCGCCCAGCTCCTCCAGCATCCAGTGCACGATCGACGAGCGTGAGGGGGCGGCGTGATAGAGCGTGAGCTTGGGCATCGGCGGGCTCCATGCGTTCGGCGGCAGGGCTGCCGGCGTGCTAGCGCAGGATTGCGGCGCTGGCGGGGGATCGCGCGGCTCATCGGGATTGGGACGAGACGTCCCGCAATTGGTCAGGGTGCGCGGAGGCATAGCGTATGGAGTGGCTGATCGGCGAACTGGTGACCCTGACTGGCCCGGCCTACCTCTTCCTGCAAGTCCTCACCGCCTGGCGCTATCGCGGGCGCTGGTTCGTGTGGTCCCTGGTGCCGCTGCTGCTCATGGTTCCCCTCGCCATCCATGCAGGCTTCGCCTTCGCCGCCGGCTCGAATCTGTGGCCGATCCTGCTGATTCTAGCCGCACCGGTGGCCTTCCTCTATCTCGTCGGACTTGCCGTGGTGAAAGGTAGCCTCACGTGATCGAGAGCAACGTCTATTGGCAGGCAAGCCGCACTTGCAATCCGGCCTGAACGGATTTATGTCTCCCCATCGACGTTGGCCAGACGAGGGGCCGTATCGCCTTGGCATTGCCGGGCGCACGATCAGAACTCTCTTCCAAACATCGACAAGCTCGAGCCGCCGGTCACGCCTCGGCGTGGGCGTCAGCTCATCGAAACTACGCCTCGAAAAGGAAGTTCTATGGAAAGCGGCACAGTCAAATTCTACAACGAGCAGAAGGGTTACGGCTTCATCCAGCCCGACAACGGCGGCAAGGATGTGTTCGTACACGCCACTGCGCTCGAGCGCGCCGGCATGAGCGGTCTTCGCGAAGGCCAGAAGGTCCGCTTCGAGACCCAACCGGACCGCCGTACCGGCAAGATCGCGGTGAGCAACATCCAGGCCGCCTGAGGCCTGCAGCGAGCGCGTCGGCTACCGGCGCGCTCGCCATCGGCGCCGCCCTACGGGCGGCCCTCGCGCATGAGATATCGAGGCGATGCACGCATTGCTCGCATCGAAGGCGTGGGGTTGTGAGTTTGTCCCGGCGCAGATGTCATACAGAAGGACTGGCATGAAGGGCTACAAAGAGAAATCATTCAGTGATCGCCTGAGCGCGGCCGCAACCGCGAGAGATGCTGCCCTGGCGAAATTTCGAGCGCGGCCGACGGCAGACGACCCGGCGGTTGTCAAACGCAAAGAAGATAGAATGGCGATCGCGGCTGCCCGCGAAGCCCGTGCCGCCGAGCGCAAGGCGGCAAAGGAAGTCGAAGCCGCGGCGCGGGCCGAGCGCGAGGCCATCGAGAAGGTCGAGCGCGAGGCGCGCGAAAGGCGCGAAGCGGTGGAGAAGGTAATACGTGACGCGGCCGATGCGGCGGAGCGCAAGAAAGAGCGCGACGCCAGATATGCGGCCCGCAAAGCCCGGCAGACCAAGAAGTAACGCCGCGACGAAGAAGGAGGCGGCGTTCCTCGGAGCGCCGCCTCAGCGCTTGCCGCGGACGCCATCCCACCACGCACACGAGCCGGCGCCGACGGCATAGTTGCCCTCGATCACCTGCACGGGCTGGCGCAGGCCCTCAGCCGCAGCCCTGGCGCGCATCGCGCGGGATTCGGCCAGCTGCTCAGGCGGCAGCCACGTGCGGTCATGGCCCCACAGGCTCGGTCCATGGGTCACCTCGGCGGGCTGCCAGTTGGCGGGATCGATCGACCGGCCGCCCCAGCCGTACTCGACCATGAAGTCGTTGGGCGTGCGGGCGTAGAAAGATGTCACCAAATCGTTGGTGTGCCGTCCCAGCGTCGTGCCGATGCGCGACGGCGGGTCGGCGCAGGCCAGATCGTAGGCCTGCCCGACGTCGTCCAGGTTGTAGAGCTCCATCATGATGTGATGGATGCCGCCGCGTCCCGTCTCGATCATGGCGAGGCTGTGATGGCGCGGATTGAGGTGGAAGAAGTAGGCCTGGAAGGGCTTGAGGAAGTAGTCGGTGAGGCGGAAGCCCAGCACATCCTGGTAGAACCATCGCAGGTCACCCACGCTCTTCACGTGCAGCACGACGTGGCCCATGCCGAGCGCGCCTGTACGGAAGCCAGATATCGGCCGCCCGGGGACGAAGGGGGCGTCGGCAATCTCGGCACCGTGAAAAGCCTCCAGCCGGTTGCCTGCGGGATCGGCAAAACGGATCGCCTCGCGCACGCCGCGCAGGCTGGCCACCGCCGGAGAGACCCGCTCGACGGCAATTCTGGCGGCCTCGAGCCGGCCGGCAAGCGCGTCCAGGGCCGCTGTGTCCTCGACCTCCCAGCCGAAGATGTTCTCCGCGGCCTCATCCGAAGAGACCACGATGCGCTGCTTACGGTCGTCCATGCGGAACCTGAGCGCCGATCGGGTGCGCTCGACCAGCTGCAGACCCAGGAACTTCACCCCGTACTCGGCCCAGTCGTCGATCATGTCCGATCGCAAGGTGGCGTAGCCGAACGAGCCCAAGGCCATGGTGGGTGCTCCTAGCGAGGCGTGTCGGAGAGCCAAGCTTAGCGCGGCGGCGGCCGGGCGTCAGCACGGCACGCGCCTGGCAGCACGCGCCCCATGGGATGCGCCCTGGTCAAGGCATGTTAAACCTGCCATATCACAGGCTTATGCGGCGTAAGCTGGAGTGGGAGCGATCGCGCCCATGTTTTGCGTCGGCGCCCGGGTGGCAGGCCAGATTGTGGCATTGGCGCTGTCGGCGCTGACGCTCGCCGGTTGTGTCATCGCGCTGGGGCAAAAGCTCGGACGCGAAGGCTATCCGTGGACCCACATACCGCCCGAGGTAGCGGTCGAGGCGCGGCGATGATCGGCGCACCGCCCAAGCGCAAGCCGCTGCCGGAGCACTGTGCCAGCGTCGGTCTCGTGCTGCAGGGCGGCGGGGCGCTCGGCGCCTACCAGGCCGGCGTCTATGCGACCCTCGCCGAGGGCGGCTACGAGCCCGACTGGATCGCCGGTGTCTCCGTCGGCGCCATCAACGGCGCGCTGATTGCCGGCAGCCCGCCGGAACGGCGCGTGGAGCGTCTGCGCGCATTCTGGGACCTGGTCACCGACGGCGTCCCGGCCAACCCGCTGCTCAACGGCGACGTGGCGCGCGGCTTCTTCAACGAGTGGAGCGCGCTCGCCAGCCTGGCTTCGGGCGTGCCCGGCTTCTTCCGCCCGCGCGTGCCGTCGGCCTGGCTGCAACCGTGGGGGACGGAGGGCGCGCTCAGCTTCTACGACACGGCGCCGCTGCGCCAGACGCTTGAGCAGTTCGTCGACTTCGATCTGCTCAACGACGGTCACCCGCGCCTGAGCGTGGGCGCCGCCAACATCCGCAAGGGCAACTCGGTCTACTTCGACACGCGCGAGCGGCGGCTGGGACCGGAGCACATCATGGCGAGCGCCGCGCTGCCGCCGGGCTTCGCGCCGGTCGAGATCGAGGGCGAGCACTACTGGGACGGCGGGGTCGTCACCAACACGCCGCTGCAGTACCTGTTGGATGCGCAGCGCGACGACAGCATGCTGGTGTTTCAGGTGGACCTGTTCAGCGCGCGCGGGTCGCTGCCTCGCAATCTGCTCGATGTCTACGAGCGGCAGAAGGACATCCTCTATTCGTCGCGCACGCGGCTCAACACCGATGTCGCGCGCGGCGCCCATCAGCTCAGGCGCGCCGTGGAGCGGCTGATCAACAAGCTGCCCGATGCCTACAGGAATGACGAAGACGTGCGGGCGATCAGCACGCTGTATGGCAACTGCGTGTCCATGAGCATCGCGCACCTGATCTATCGCGAAAAGAACTACGAGACCCAGACCAAGGACTACGAATTCTCGCGCGTCTCCATGGAGGAGCACTGGCAGGCGGGCGTCAACGACACACGGCGCACGCTGCGCCACGAGGAGCTGTGGCTGACACCGCCCGACCACCTGGACGCGGTGCGCACCTTCGACATCACGCGGGACTTCGATTGACCGAGGGTGGGCGGTGATGGCATGACGGGCCATGAGGGTACGCAAGCAAATAATCATGCCGCTCGAAATGAAGCGGCGTGCTCGAGCGAGGGCCGCCGAGCAAGGGATCTCCCTAGCTGAGTACCTGCGTCGACTCATTGCCTTGGACCTTGGTCAAGCCAAGCCCAAAGACTGCGCGGTGGGTCGTGCGCCGCGGCGCCGAGGCCGTCATTCGCCCTTGTAAATCGAGCCGTTAGCAGCTACACACCGCCCCATCACACACGCGGAACAATGGCGCCGGCGGATGAAAAGCCCCGTCTGGCGCTCCGGTGGGCCGGCAGCCCGAACGGCGGCTGGCCTGGACAGGTCCCGCGGAGGTCGAACCGGAAAAGGGAACTCGCATGCTACCCGCATACAACATGCGCCAGCTGCTCGAGGCTGGCGTGCACTTCGGCCACCAGAGCCATCGCTGGAACCCGAAGATGGCCCCGTTCATCTTTGGTGTACGCAACAACATCCACATCATCGATCTTGCTCAGACGGTTCCGCTGCTGCACCAGGCGCTGGTGAAGGTCAGCGACGTGGTGGCGGGGCGCGGGCGTGTGCTGTTCGTCGGCACCAAGCGCCAGGCGTCCGAGGGCATCGCCGAGGCTGCCAAGCGCTCGGCCCAGTACTACATCAACCATCGCTGGCTCGGCGGCACGCTGACCAACTGGAAGACCATCTCGCAGTCGATCCGGCGCCTGAAGCAGCTCGAGGAGATGCTCGCCGGCGAAGCCAAGGGCCGCACCAAGAAAGAAATCCTGCAGCTCACGCGCGACCGCGACAGCCTCAACAAGTCGCTGGGCGGCATCAAGGAGATGGGCGGTCTGCCCGACCTGCTGTTCGTGATCGACACCAACAAGGAGGAGATCGCGATCGCGGAGGCCAAAAAGCTGAACATCCCCATCGTTGCCATCATCGATACCAACTGCGATCCCGACGGCATCGACTTCCCCATTCCCGGCAACGATGACGCCGGGCGCGCCATCACGCTCTACTGCGATCTCGTTGCGCGCGCCGCCATCTCCGGCATCGAACGTGGCCAGGCTCAGGCCGGTGCCGATCTCGGCGCGGCGGAGACGCCGCCGTCGGAGCAGCTGCCGGACCTGCCCGTGTTCAAGGGCATCGAGGCGCCGCGCGGCGATGCCGACGACCTCAAGCGCCTGCCCAACATCGACAACAAGCTGGAGCAGCGTCTCAACGACATCGGCGTCTACCACTTCTGGCAGATCGCCGACCTCGATCCGGAGATGGGCGAGGCCCTCGATCGCGCCTTGAGGCTCAAGGGCCGCATTGCGGCGGACGGCTGGGTTGCGGCCGCCAAGAAGCTGGTCGAAGCAGCGGCTGCCTGAGGGCAGCGCCCAACGATTGCCGCGGGACTGGCGCACGGTCGGCACCCGCTGAGAGCATGAGGATTTGCCATGACTGTAGTCACCTCGAGCATGGTGAAGGCGCTGCGCGACAAGACGGGCGCCGGCATGATGGACTGCAAGACCGCGCTCACCGAGACCAAGGGCGAGATGGAGGAGGCCGTCGACTGGCTGCGCAAGAAGGGCCTGTCGAAGGCGGCCAAGAAGGCCGACCGCGTTGCCGCCGAAGGTCTGATCGGCGTGATGACCAAGGACAAAACGGGCGCCATCGTCGAGGTCAACTCGGAGACCGATTTCGTAGCCCGCAACGCGCAGTTCCAGGAGCTGGTGCGGGGCATCACCTCGCTGGCGCCGCAGGCCAAGGGTGATCTCGCCAAGCTGCTCGCCATGACCTATCCGGGCAAGAGCGTGTCGGTCGAGGAGTACGTCAAGGAGATGGTGGCGACCATCGGCGAGAATATGAACGTGCGGCGCACGGCCGAGGCGTCGGTGGCGGACGGCGTCGTAAGCGACTACGTGCACAACAAGGTGGCCGACGGCCTCGGCAAGATCGGCGTGCTGGTGGCGGTCGAGAGCACGGGCGACAAGGCCGCTCTCGCGACCCTGGGCCGGCAGGTGGCGATGCACATCGCCGCCGCCAGCCCTGCCGCTGTCAGCGCCGATGAGCTCGACCCTGCGCTCGTCGAGCGCGAGCGGGCCGTCTACACCGAGCAGGCGAAGGCGTCCGGCAAGCCGGCCGACATTGTCGCCAAGATGGTGGAGGGGCGGCTGCGCAAGGAGTTCTATCAGCAGGTCGTGCTGCTGCAGCAGACGTTTCTGGGTGCGGGCGGCGACGGCAAGGCCACCGTCGAGCAGGTGCTGAAGGGCGCCGAGAAGACTGCAGGAGCGCCCATCAGGATTGCCAAGTTCGTGCGTTATGCTCTCGGCGAAGGCATCGACAAGAAGGATGGCGATTTCGCTGCCGAGGTTGCAGCCGCAGCGGGCAAGCGCTGAACAGCCTCGAATCGCTCTAATGTCCCTGCTCCGGAGCCCGCCTGCGTTGCTTCGCGGACGGCAGTCGGCATAAACTCCGCCAACGATGGGAGAAGGCTGCGTTCATGGGCGGCTCGGCAACCGGCCTCCGCTACAAGCGACTGCTTCTGAAGCTCTCCGGCGAGGCGCTGGTGGGGAGAGCTGGCTACGGCATCGACGTCGATGTCGTCATGCGCCTTTGCCGTGACATGAAGGAGGCCATCGAGGCCGGCGCCGAGCTCGCCGTGGTTATCGGCGGCGGCAACATCTTTCGGGGGCTTGCCGGTGCCGCCAAGGGCATGGATCGCGCCACGGCCGACTACATGGGCATGTTGGCGACGGTCATGAACGCGCTGGCGCTGCAGAACGGACTGGAGCGGCTGGAGGTGCAGGCACGCGTGATGTCGGCCATTCCCATGCCCACGGTGTGCGAGTCATTCGTGCGGTCCAAGGCGCTGCACCACCTGGAATGCAGACGCGTGGTCATCTTTGCGGCCGGCACGGGCAATCCGTTCTTCACGACAGATACCACTGCGGCCTTGCGGGGTGTCGAGATGAACTGCGCGGCGCTGGCCAAGGCCACCCAGGTCGACGGGGTCTATTCTGAAGATCCCAGAAAGAACCCCAAGGCCATTCGTTATGACAAATTGACCTATAATGAGGTCCTGGCTCGCGATTTGCGGGTCATGGATGGTGCTGCCATCGCGCTTGCTCGCGACAATGCTCTTCCGGTAGTTGTGTTTTCCATCGAGGAACCGGGTAATCTCTTGAAGGTCTTGCGGGGCGAGGCGATGGCCACCGTTATCGAGGGCCAGACGTAGCAGCGACCTGCAGGAAAGCGGTCCGGGTCGCGCCCGTCGGCGGCTCGGTGCCCCGGGAAAGTGTGTGCAGGGAGCCCCCATGAGGCTCCCGCAGCAAGGGAGAGACCCCATGGCCGCGGGCAAGTTCGATTTGAAGGAGCTCGAGCGCCGCATGCGCGGTGCCATCGATACCCTCAAGAAGGAGTTTGGCGGGTTGCGCACGGGCCGCGCGAGCGTTCACCTGCTGGATCCCGTCATGGTGAACGTCTACGGCGCACGCATGCCGATCAACCAGGTGGCGACGGTGTCTACCCCGGATGCGCGCACGATCTCCGTGCAGGTCTGGGACAAAGGCCAGGTGACGGCAGTCGAGAAGGCGATCCGCGAAGCCAACCTGGGCCTCAATCCCGTGACCGAGGGCGCGCTGATACGCCTACCCATTCCGGCGTTGAACGCCGAACGCCGGCAGGAGCTCGTCAAGGTTGCCCACAAATATACCGAGCACGCGCGGGTGGCGGTGCGCAACGTGCGGCGCGAGGGCATGGAGCTGCTCAAGAAGCTCGACAAGGACGGGGTAATGAGCGAGGACGAGCACCATAAGAATTCCGCCAAGGTGCAGGAGCTGACCGACAAGCTGATCAACGAGATCGATCAGACGCTCATCACCAAGGAAACCGAGATCAAGCAGGTATGATGGTGAGCTCACCGCCCGCTGGTGCTGTACATGCCGCCGGCCTCGCTGGCGGCAGCCCCCGTCGATCTGTGGCGTTCGACACATGAACGAGCACAATCAAGCAGCGGCTTGGGCAGAGGCGCAGGCGCAGGTCCCTCGCCACGTCGCCATCATCATGGACGGCAACGGCCGCTGGGCACAGAGCCGTGGGCTGCCGCGCTCGGCAGGGCATCGCATGGGGGTCGAGGCCGTGCGCCGAACAGTGCGCGCCGCCATAGAGATCGGCGTGCAGTATCTGACCATCTTCAGCTTCTCTTCGGAGAATTGGGCGCGCCCGGCAAGCGAGATCGACGACCTGATGGGGCTGATGAAGCGGTTCATCCGCCGCGACCTCGCCGAGCTGCACCAGAACAACGTCCGCGTCCGCGTGATCGGCGAACGCGAGGGCGTGGACGGCGAGCTGCTCGGCCTGATCGACGAAGCGGTCGACCTGACGAGCGGCAATGGCGCCCTCGACCTGGTGATTGCCTTCAATTATGGCTCGCGCGCGGAGATCGCCAGGGCAGCCCGGCGCCTCGCCGAGCGCGCGCTCGAAGGCGCGATCAAGCCCGCAGAGATCACGCCCGACGCGCTGTCGGCCGCACTCGACACGCAGGGGGTTCCCGATCCCGACCTGCTGATCCGCACCAGCGGCGAGCTGCGGCTGTCGAACTTCCTGCTCTGGCAGTCGGCCTACACAGAGTTCGTGTTCATGGAGGCCTGCTGGCCCGATTTCGGACGTGAGCTGCTGCAGCAGGCCATCGACGAGTTCCGCCGGAGGGACCGCAGGTTCGGCGGCGTGGTCGTGCGATCGGCCGGTTAATGCCAACAGAGATCAGAAGGGCATGAGCGAGGACGGCAACTCGGGAACACCGCGCGGCTGGACCGAGCGCCTCGGGGAGGACTTCCCGCTGCGGGTCGTGTCCGGCCTGGCGATGGGAGCCGTGGCGGCGCTGTTCACGGTGTGGGGGCTCAGGCCGTTCGCCATCCTGGTGGTGCTGGTGGCGCTGGTCGTGAGCTGGGAATGGGGGCGCCTGGTGCATGGCCGCGAGGCGGACATCGTCATCGCCGTCAACGCAGGCGCGGCGGGCGTGGCGGCGATCCTGGCAGCGCTCGGCTTTGCCCTTCTTGGGCTGCTGGCGCTGCTGATCGGGGCGATCCTGGCGACGCTGCTGAGCCTCGGCCGCAACAGCGCCTTCGCCGCGCTCGGCGTGCTGTATGCGGGATTGCCGGCGGTGGCGCTCATCTGGCTGCGCTCGGACGCCGCTTTGGGCCTGCTGGCCGTGATCTTCCTCGTCGTCATCGTCGTCACGGCGGATACTGCGGGGTTCCTGGCGGGGCGCCTGCTCGGGGGGCCGAAGCTGTGGCCGAACGTCTCACCCAACAAGACCTGGGCCGGGCTCGGCGGCGCGCTGATCGCCAGTGCGCTGGTCGCCGCCCTGTTCTGGTTCGCGGTGCCCGGCGGCTCGGCGGCGCATCTCGCCACGACCGGCGCCGTGCTGGCCCTGGTGGCCCAGCTCGGCGACCTCGGCGAGTCCGCGCTGAAACGCCGCTTTGGCGCCAAGGATTCAAGCTCGATACTGCCGGGCCATGGGGGTGTGATGGATCGCGTCGACGGCCTGGTGGCGGCGGCGTCCGCCGTGGGGATCGCAGCGTTCGCCATCGACGTGCATTCGCCGGCACGCGCCCTGCTGCTCGGGGCGTGAGCGGCCTGGAGGTGTGCCTGTGCACCGGATGAGCGCAAGGCTGGCGGATGCGGTGCCAAAAGCAGCAATGCGCGGGACCCGTGCTGCGACAGCCGCCAAGCGCGTGAGCGTGCTGGGCGCGACCGGGTCGGTCGGGCAGAGCACGCTCGACCTCATTGGCCGCAATCCCAACATGTTCGAGGTCGTGGCGGTTACCGCCAACGTCAATGCCGCCGCGCTGGCCGAGGCCGCCATCCAGCATCGGGCGCAGCTCGCCGTCGTCGCCGACGAGAGCCGGTACGTTGAGCTCAAGAGCTGCCTCGCGGGCACCGGCATCGAGGCTGCGGCGGGACAGAACGCGCTGATCGATGCGGCGACGCGCCCGGCCGATTGCGTGATGGCCGGCATCATGGGCGCGGCCGGGTTGCCGCCCACGCTGGCAGCCGTCTCGCAGGGCCGCCGCGTGGCGCTGGCCAACAAGGAATGCCTGGTGTGCGCCGGCGAGATCTTCATGCAGGCGGTGCGTGGCGCGGGCACCGAGCTGGTGCCGGTCAACTCGGAGCACTCAGCCGTGTTCCAGGTGCTGGCCGGGGCCGATCCGGAGGCTTTCGAGCGCATCGTGCTGACGGGCTCGGGCGGGCCGTTCCGCACCTGGACCCTCGAGCAGCTGGAGGGCGCCACGCCCGAGCAGGCGCTGCGACACCCCAACTGGTCGATGGGGCGCAAGATCACCATCGACTCGGCGACCCTGATGAACAAGGGCCTGGAGCTGATCGAGGCCTATCACCTCTTCCCGGTGAGACCGGACCAGATCGAGGTGGTGGTGCACCCCCAGTCGATCATCCACGCGCTGGTGGCCTACCGCGACGGCTCGATGCTGGCCCAGCTCGCCTGTCCTGATATGCGCACACCCATCGCCATCAGCCTCGCCTGGCCGATGCGCATGGCGACGCCGACCAAGCGGCTCGACCTGGTGGAGATCGGCCAGTTCACCTTCGAGCGGCCCGACGAGACGCGCTTCAAGGCGCTCGGCCTCGCGCGCCAAGCCATGCAGAGAGGCGGCATGGCGCCGGCCGTGCTCAATGCGGCCAACGAAGTGGCTGTGGACGCCTTCTTGACCGGCCGGCTAAAGTTCCTTCATATCGCCCAACTTGTAGCTGAGACGCTCGAGATGGCGGACGGACGCGGGCTCCTGGGTGAAGCGAAGGACATGGGCGGAGTGCTGGCCACGGATTTGGCCGCCCGCGAGTTGGCGCTGATCTTGCTCCAAGGTCGGTCCTGGCGCTGAGACTGCCGGCAGTGTTGGGCCGGGCGCGGCGCCGTTAAGCATGCTGATGCAGGAGGCAATGCCGAAATGGACGTTCTGCCGACGTTTATCCTGAAGCCGTTGGCGTTCCTGTTCGTACTGACGGTCGTCATCTTCTTCCACGAACTCGGGCATTTCCTGGTGGCGCGCTGGTGCGGCGTGCGGGTGAAGACCTTTTCCATCGGCTTCGGCAAGGAGATTTTCGGCTTCACTGACCGCTACCAGACGCGCTGGCGCGTGGCCTGGATCCCGCTCGGCGGTTACGTCAAGTTCCTGGACGACGAGAACAGCGCGAGCGTTCCATCGCGGGACGCGCTGCAGCACATGACACCCGCCGAACGCGAGGGCGCGTTCCAGACCAAGCCGCTGGCCTCGCGCGCTGCCATTGTGGCCGCAGGCCCGATCGCGAACTTCCTGCTGGCGATCTTGATCTTTGCCGTGACGTTTACCCTCGTCGGCGTGAACATCACCGCGCCCCGGGTCGACGAGCTGGTGCCTGATGGGGCGGCGGCCAAGGCGGGGTTCATGGCGGGCGATGTCATCGTCAGCATCGACGGCCAGCCGGTCGAGGCATTCGCCGACATGCAGCGCATCGTCAGCGCCAGCGCCGATCGCCAGCTCAGTTTCGAGGTGAACCGCGGCGGCGTCAGCATCATGCTGCAGGCGACACCCGATCGGCGAGAGATTACCGATCGTTTCGGCAACAAGCTCAGAGTCGGTGTGATCGGCATCAAGCGCAACGCCAGCCAGCAGGAATGGCAGTTCAAGCAATACGGTCCGGTGGAGGCGCTCGGCCTGGCGGTCAGGGAGAGCTACTTCATCGTCTCGCGCACGCTCGGCTATCTCTACGATGTTGCCACTCGACGCGAGTCGGGCGATCAGCTCGGCGGACCGCTGAGGATTGCCGAGATCTCGGGCCAGGTGGCAAGCCTGGGCTTCCTGGCACTGATCAATCTCACGGCCGTGCTGTCGGTGAGCATCGGCCTGATCAATCTGTTTCCGATCCCGTTGCTCGATGGCGGTCACCTTTTGTTCTATGCCATCGAGGCCGTGCGCGGGCGCCCCTTGAGCGAGCGGGCACAGGAGGTCGGCTTCCGCATCGGCTTTGCCATCGTCCTGCTACTGTTGGTCTATACGACCTACCAGGATCGGTTCATCCCGCTGAAGTGGATCGGGATCGGCTAGTCGAACAAACCGACACTCCACCCGTCATCCCGGCCAAGCGATCGCGCTGCGAGCACGATCGCGCAGAGCCGGGATCTGCAGCGAGGTATGTCCTGGTGGCAGGTCCCGGATAGCCTCGCCTGCGGCTCGGCTTCCGCTCCGGCATGACGGGTGGGTTTGCGCGCTGGTGGTCAGACCACCCTGCGAGCATCTGATCCGGGCCAAAAAGGAGCGAATCAGCTAACTTTGTGGCGGCCCCAAAAATTGCGCGTAACTGGCGTAATATTGCCACTTCCAAGGCAGTAACCAAGCGGTTAAAAAAACGAGACCGCACGAGTTGCTTCGGCCCAGTTCGGCTTGGAGACGAGGGGAGTTTGTGTCCTAGGCTGGCCGCGGGACGAAGCAGTTGCGGAAGCGCCCATCCGACGCCGACGGGTAGGGGGCAAGAGGGGATCGGCGCACCGAAAGGCAGAAGGGAAGAATGCCCAAACATCGGATGTGCAAGTCGGGGGGCTGGCACTTCATCATCGCTGCGACGGCGGCGTTCATTGCGCTGACCGTCGTGGAACCGGTGGTGTACTCCGCTCGATCGGTGGAGGCGCAGGGTAGCGTCATCCGCGAGATTAAAGTTGTCGGCAATCGCCGTGTGGAGCCGGAGACGGTCCGCACCTATCTCAGGTTCAACATTGGCGACGCCTACGATCCCGCCAAAGTCGACGCATCCATTCGATCGCTGTTTGCCACCGGGCTGTTCTCGGATGTGCGCATCGATCGCCAGGGTGCCGGCGTGGTCATCACCGTGGTCGAGAATCCTGTCGTCAACCAGGTGGCCTTCGAGGGCAACAGGGAGGTCGACAAGGCGACGTTGCAGGGCGAGGTGCAGCTAAAGCCGCGCTCCGTGTTCACCCGCGCCAAGGCGCAGGCCGATGTGCAGCGCATCCTCGACGTCTATCGCCGCCAGGGGCGGTTCGCAGCCTCGGTGGAGCCCAAGATCATCGAGCTGGACAGCAACCGCGTGAACGTCGTCTTCGAGATCACCGAGGGCGGGGCGACCAAGGTGCAGGCCATCAATTTCATCGGCAACCGGGCCTTCTCGGACTCCCAGCTCAGAGACATCATCACGACTACGCAGTCGGGCCTGTTCGACTTCATCAAGGGCACGAACATCTACGACCCCGACCGGCTGTCGCTGGACCGGGAGCTGCTGCGCCAGTACTACCTGAAGAACGGCTATGCCGACGCGCGCGTCGTGTCGGCGGGGGCCGAGCTTGCCCGGGACGGCGGTGGCTTCTACATCACCTTCGTGGTCGAGGAAGGCGAGCTGTTCAACTTCGGCAAGATCGACATCGAGACGGCGCTCGCGGTGGCCAACCCGAATGCCTTGCGCGCAGAGTTGCAGACCACCGAAGGGTCCATTTTCGACCAGTCCGCCATGGACAGGTCGATCGAGAGGCTGACGCTGGCCGTCTCCGAGCAGGGTTTCGCCTTCGTCCGCGTGCGGCCGCGCGCGGCGCGCCAGCCTGGAGCCCGTGCCATCGACGTCACGTACGTGATCGACGAGGGGCCGCGCATCTACATCGAGCGCATCAACATCAACGGCAACCTGCGCACGCACGACCACGTCATCAGGCGCGAATTCCGCTTGGCTGAAGGCGATGCGTACAACCCGCTCCTGGTCGACAAGGCCAAGAAGCGCTTGCAGTACCTCGGCTACTTCAAGGCCGTCGACGTGAAACGCAGGGTCGGCTCAGCGCAGGACCGCGTGGTGCTCGACGTCGACCTGGTCGAACAGTCGACCGGCGAGCTGTCGTTCGGCGCAGGCTTCTCGACCAGTGAAGGCGTGATCGGCGACGTCAGCATCACGGAGCGCAACCTGCTGGGCAAGGGCCAATTCCTGCGCTTGCGGCTGGCGGGCTCTGCCGAACGGTTGCAGGTCGACTTGAGCTTTACCGAGCCGCGTTTCCTCGACCGGAACCTGGCCGCCGGCTTCGATCTCTTCCACAAGGAGACGCTGACATCGTCGACGCAGGCCTTCAGCACGCGGACCAGCGGAGGCTCGGTGCGACTCGGGTTCCCGATCACCGAAAACCTCTGGCTGACCAATTCCTACACGCTCTCCAGCAACGAGATCTCGGACGTCGAGATCGGCGCATCACGCGCGATCATAGAATCGGAGGGGCAGTTTTGGACTTCGGCTGTTGGGCACGAGCCTCGCGTATGATGCCCGCAATCATCCCAAGAACCCGACGCGCGGCTACTACTTCCAGCTCGGCAGCGACGTCGCGGGCCTCGGGGGCGACGTCAACTATGTCCGACTGATCGGCGAGGGGCGCTACTACTACCCGATCACCGAAAAGATCACCTTCGTCGGGCGCGCGATCGGCGGCCATATATTGGGCTGGGGCGGCGAGGACGTGCGCCTGCTCGACCTGTTCTACAAAGGCGGCGAGACCATCCGCGGCTTCAACCGGTCGGGCTTAGGTCCGCGTGATCTGAACACGGGCGACGCGCTCGGCGGTGATACGTTCTGGGCCACCACAGCCGAGGTGCGTTTCCCGATCCCGTTCGTGCCCGACGACCTCGGCATGGGCGCGGCAGTGTTCGTCGATGCGGGTTCGCTGTTCGGCGCGGGTGCCCTTGCCAAGACGCTGAACGCAAGCTGCGCCACCGGCAACACGGCCACGGTCTGCTTGGCCGACAACTCATCGATCCGTGCGTCGGCGGGCGGCAGCATCCTGTGGAACTCACCATTGGGGCCGCTGCGGCTCGACATCGCCAAGGCCTTCATCAAGAAGGGCTTCGACGACGAGCAGCTGATCCGGTTCGGCGCCTCGACCAAGTTCTAGGCGGGTTCCGGCCACCAGCGCGGGCCGTTAGGACAAGCCCGCGCAGAGAGTGCTACGCTGAAGGGCCGTCCGGGCTCCCCGCCCGGCGGCCTTTGCGTTTGTCCGTGAGGGCCTGATGGAGCATCCCGGCTTCTTCGACAGGGCGCCGCCTATGCCCCTGCGGTCGGTGGCAGAAAAGGTGGGAGCCACCCTCGCGCAAGGCGCTGACCCGGATAGCCTCATCCGCGACGTGAAGCCGCTGCTCGAGGCGGCCGCTGGCGACCTGTCGTTCTTCGACAACCGCAAGTACCTCGCCCAGCTGCAGGCCACCCGCGCCGCCGCCTGTCTCGTGGCGCCCGCCTTTGTCGAGCGCGTACCCCAGGCGACGTCGGCGCTGGTTGTGGACGCCCCTTACCGGGCCTTCGCCCTGGCGCTGCAGCACTTCTATCCGGATGCTCTCACGCCCAAGGTCGCCCTTGCCGCAGCCGGCGAGCCGCCCGTTCATCCGACGGCCCAGCTAGAATCGGGCGTGCGGGTCGAGCCCGGCGCCGTCATCGGGCGCCAAGCGCAGATCGGGCGCGGGACCACGGTCGCCGCTGGAGCCGTGGTCGGCTACCGGGTGGCCATCGGCCGCGGCTGCTATATCGGCCCCGGAGCCAGCGTCACCCACGCGCTGGTGGGCGACCGCGTAGTCCTGCACGCTGGTGTGCGGATCGGGCAGGACGGGTTCGGCTTCGCCATGGGTCCCAGGGGGCACCTCAAGGTGCCGCAGGTCGGCCGGGTCATCATCCAGGACGACGTGGAGATCGGCGCGAACAGCTGCGTCGACCGCGGGGCGCTCAAGGACACGGTGATCGGGGAAGGCACCAAAATTGATAATCTGGTGCAGATCGGGCACAACGTCGTGATCGGACGGCATTGCGTGATCGTCGCCATGGTGGGCATCGCGGGTTCCGCGGAGCTCGGGGATTTCGTGGTAATGGGCGGGCAATCCGGCGCGGCGGGCCATCTCAGGATCGGGGCGGGGGCGCAGATCGCGGGGAGCTCCCATGTCACACACGATGTGCCGGCCGGGGCCCGCATGGGGGGAACGCCGGCGGTGCCGATGCTCGAGTTCGGGCGTCAGATTGCTGCCTTGAAGCGCCTGGGGAGACGCGGCGTTCGATCCGGCGGTGATTAGAACACTATCGGCGCCTCTTGCCGAGGCGCTGGCGAGCTGGGAGTGCCTGAGAGCATGAACGAAACCGGTTCTGCAAGAGCGGGTCTCGCCACAGCCGATATTCGGCGCGTGATGGAGCTTCTGCCGCACCGATATCCCTTTTTGCTGGTCGACCGCATCATCGACATGGATGGTGACGAGAGCGCCGTCGGCATCAAGAGCGTGAGCGTCAACGAGCCGTTCTTCCAGGGGCACTTCCCGAGCTTTCCCGTCATGCCCGGGGTGCTCATCATCGAGGGGCTGGCGCAGACCGCAGGCGCACTGTGTGTGCATCACCTCGGCACGAGCTACAAACCGCAGCTCGTCTATTTCATGGGGATCGACCGCGCCAAGTTCCGCAAGCCGGTGCTGCCGGGAGACCAACTCCACTACCATGTGAAGAAGATTCGCGCGCGCGGGCGCGCCTGGCGCTTCTATGGCGAGGCCAAGGTCAACGGCCACGTGGTGGCGGAGGCCGAGGTGAGCGCAATGATCCTGGATCAGGCCGATGTCCCAGCCTAAGGTGCACACCACGGCAATCGTCGAGGACGGCGCTTCGCTCGGTGACGGTGTCCGCATCGGCCCGTACTGCCACATCGGTCCCATGGTAGCGCTCGGCGACGAAGTGGATCTGATCAGCCATGTAGTTGTCGCCGGCCGCACGACGATCGGAGCCCGGACGCGCATTTTCCCTTTTGCCTCGATCGGGCATCAGCCCCAGGACCTGAAGTACAAGGGCGAGCCTTCCACGCTCGCCATCGGCACCGACTGCCTGATCCGCGAAGGCGTCACCATGAACCCCGGCACCGAGGGCGGCGGCATGGCCACCATCGTCGGCGACCGCTGCGCGTTCCTGGCCAACAGCCACGTCGGCCACGACTGCCGCGTCGGCAGCAATGTCGTGCTCTCCAACAACGTGATGCTGGCGGGGCACGTCACGGTGAACGACTTCGCGATCATCGGCGGCGGTGCTGCCATCATCCAGTTCACGCGCGTGGGCGCGCACTCGATTCTGGGCGGCATGTCCGGCCTCGAGAACGACCTCATTCCTTATGGGGCCGCCTTCGGCAATCGGGCGCACCTGTCAGGGCTCAACATCATCGGGCTGCAGCGGCGCGGCTTCTCGCGCGAGGACATCCACACGCTGCGCCGCGCCTATCGGCTGCTGTTCGCGGACGAGGGCACGCTGGTGGAGCGCACGGAGGACGTGGAGAAAGAGTTCAAGGACCACACCATCGTCGCCGAGATCATCGCTTTCATCCGCGCCGGCGGCAAGCGCGCGCTCTGCATGCCGCACGCCGAAACGTGAGGGGCAAGACGCTGCCGGCAATGGCCCACGGCTCTTTCCACACTGCGGCGGCGCGAACCATGGAGAAGATTGGCATTCTGGCCGGCGGCGGGCAGCTGCCGCTGATGATTGCCGAGAGCGTGGAGGCGCGCGGCGGCCGGGCGCACATCGTCGGCATCGACGGGGAGGCTCACCCCGACATCGCCCGCTTCCCGCATACCTGGGTGAACTGGGGGCAAATCGACCGGATGGTGGCAACGCTGCGCGAGGAGGGCGGCAATGTGCTCGTCATTGCCGGCGGCGTGCGGCGGCCGGACCTGTGGAAGCTGCGTCCCGATGCCGGGTTGTTCAGGAGCCTGCCGCAAATCGTCGGCCTGCTCGCGGGCGGCGATGATTCCGTCCTGTCGCGGGTGGTGCGCTTCTTCGAGGCCAAGGGCCTTCAGGTGCGCGGCGCCCACGAGGTGGCGCCCGACCTTCTGGCGGGGGCCGGTCGGCTCGGTGCCCTCGGCTTTTCTCAAGCTGCGCATGCGGAAGCGGAGCTGGGCTTTGCCGTGCGGGCAGCGCTGGGTCCCCTCGATGCCGGCCAGGCCGTGGTCGTCGCCGGGGGCAAGGTGCTGGCCATCGAGGGCGCGGAAGGCACCGACGCCATGCTGGAGCGCGTGGCGGGCCTGCGCAAGCATGGCCTGGATGGCTCGGGCGGCGTGCTCACCAAGGGTCCCAAGCCCGGGCAGGAGCTGCGCGTGGACATGCCGGCCATCGGCCCGCGAACCGTGGATTTGGCGGCGGCGGCCGGTCTGGCGGGGATAGCCGTCGAGGCCGGGGCCGTGCTGGTGCTCGGCCGGGACGAGGCAGTGCTCGCCGCCGATGCGCGCGGCATTGCCGTGCAAGGCTTGCCCGGCCGGCCCGCAGAAAGCGCGGAGATTGCCAGGCGCCAGAACATAGAGGGACGGGTCTTGGGGCGACTGCGCCCCGGCCGCCGGGACCGGGCCGACCTGGCGAGGGGTCTTGACGCCATCGCGCGCCTGGCACCGTTCGCTCCCGGCGCCGCCGTGGTGGTGTCCCGGGTCTACCTCCTGGCGTTTGCAGTCGACGAGACCACGGCAGCCATGCTGGATCGCGTGCATGCGCTCCGCCAATGGGGCATGCGAGGCTCGGGGCGCGTCGGCGTGCTGGTGTGCAGCGTTGATAGCCGCGAGGCGCACGGAGCGCACGTGAGCCTGCTCCTCGAGCGCTCCGCAGCGCAGGGGCTGGCCGGCGTTGCCGTTGCCGGACCCGCCGCAGCGCTCGCCCCGTGGGAGGATGCCGCGCGCCTCGCCGATGCGCACCGCCTGTTCCTGGTGGCGTGCCCGCAAGCGCCATGGGAGGCGCCATGAGGGCGCCAGGGGGCCCCGTGGCATGGGCTGCGGAAGCGCCCTGGCGTATGCTACGGAAGGTGGCGTGAGGGGCGCATGACAGGCCGTGACAGGAGCACAGGTGTCATCGGGGGTGTCACTGGAGGTGCCACCGGTGGTTGATGCTGCTCATGCTGCGCAGGCTGGCAGCGCCGCCGTGCGCGAGCGCACGGTTTCCGCGCAGGGGCGCGACCTGTGCCTGTTCATTGTCGCCGGCGAGCACTCCGGGGACGCCCTGGGCGCCAAGCTGATGGCCACCCTCAACGCCCACCGCCGGGGTCGCATCCGCTATCTGGGCGTCGGCGGGCCGGCCATGGCGGCCCAGGGGCTCGTCTCGCAGTTCCCCCTGGAGGACGTGGCGGTGATGGGACCGAGGGCTATCCTCGCCCGCCTGCCGCTCATCCTGAGACGCATCTCCGCCACGGCCAAGGCGGCCCTGGCGGCCGAGCCCGATGCCGTCGTCATCATCGACAGCCCGGAGTTCACCCACCCGATCGCCAGGCGCATCCGGCGCCGCCGGCTGGCCATCCCGATCATCGACTACGTGTCGCCCAGCGTCTGGGCCTGGCGTCCGGGCCGCGCGGCCAAGATGCGCGACTACATCGACCACGTGCTGGCGCTGTGGCCGTTCGAGCCCGACGCCCATCACCGCCTCGGCGGCCCGCCGTGCAGCTTCGTCGGCCATCCGCTGATCGAGCGCCATCCCTGGATCACCGCCCTCGATCCGGCGCCTCTGGCCGAGCGCCTCGGCCTCCACCCCGCCCTGCCCCTGCTCCTCGTTTTGCCGGGCAGTCGCACCTCCGAGGTGTCCAAGCTCGTGCGGCCGTTCGGCGAGGCGCTGACCCGGCTGATCCAGCGCGGCCGCGATTTCGAGGTGGTGATCCCGATCGTGCCGTCGGTGCGCGGGCTGATCGAGCGCCACCTGCCGGCCTTTCCCAAGCGCCCCCATCTCGATCGAGGGCGAGGAGGACAAGTTCCGCGCCTTCAAGCTTGCCCGCGCAGCGCTCGCCGCCTCGGGCACCGTGACATTGGAGCTGGCGCTGGCCGGCACACCGATGGTCGTCGGCTACAAGGTCGACGCCGTGATCGCCCCAGTTCTGCGCCGGCTCATCAAGGCACCATCCGTCGTGCTGCCCAATCTGGTGCTGGGCGAGAAGGCCATTCCCGAATTCCACCAGGAGGACTGCACGCCCTCCAAGCTTGCCGGCGCGCTTGCGCTCCTGCTCGACGACAGCCCGCAACGCGCCAGGCAGCTGGCCGCGCTGGCGAGGATCCCGGCCGCCTTGCAGGTTGCCGGCCGCACCCCCAGCGAGGCCGCCGCCAGCGTCGTGCTCGACTACGCCGAGAACGGCCGCGGCTGGCCCCGTGCCGACGCACTGGCGCGGGAATGATCGGACGGTCCCCCGCGCACGAACCGATCTTGCGACGGAGGTTGGGTTAGCGCGGCCACCGCCGTCGAGGTGATGTCGCTACGCCGATCCGCGCGTAACCCAACATGGTTTTCGCCTGAGGTGTTGGGTTACGCGCTTCGCGCTAACCCAACCTACGACTGTCTAACCGGCGACCAGCGCCTGCGACAGGTCGGCCACGAGGTCGTCGGGGTGCTCGATCCCGATCGACAGGCGGATCGTGGTGTCTCGCACGCCGATGCGCGCTCGGACCTCGGCTGGTACGCCCGAATGCGTCGTCGTGCCCGGGTGGCAGGCAAGCGATTCGGTGCCGCCGAGGCTGACGGCCAGCTTGAAGATCTGGAAGCGATTGAGGCAGGCGAACGCTTCCGCCAGGCCGCCCTTGATGTCGAATGAAAAGGTGGATCCCGGAGCGCTGCACTGCATCTCGTAGGCACGGCGCTGGGGTGCATCTCTTGGAGAGAATGGCAGATAGTAGACCCTTTCCACTCTCGGATGGTCACGAAGAAACTCGGCGACGATCTTCGCGTTGGTGTTGGCGCGTTCCATGCGCAGCGCGAGCGTCTCCAGCGACCGGCCGAGCATCCAGCAGGAATGCGGATCGAGCTGCGTGCCGATGGCACCCCGCAGCTGCCTGATCGGTCTCATCAATGCTTCGCTGCCGAGCGCCGCACCGGCGACGAGGTCGGAGTGTCCTCCCACGTACTTGGTGAGCGAGTAGACCGACACGTCGGCCCCCAGTGCGAGGGGGCGCTGAAAGACCGGGCCAAGCAGGGTGTTGTCGCAGACAATGGTGGGCCGGTGCCCCTGTCGCGATGCAATCTCACCGGCGATGCGAGCCATGAGCTTGATGTCGACCACCGTATTGAGCGGATTGGATGGCGTCTCGATCATGATGATGGCAATGCGCCCCTTGGCCTCGGCAGTCGCCACGGCCGCCTGCACGCTTGCCTCGTCGACGCCGTCGGCAAACCCTACCGCATCGATGCCGTAGGCCCCCAGGGTGCGGGACACGAGCGTTTCGGTGCCGCCGTAGAGCGGCTGCGAATGCACAATCACATCTCCCGGCTTGCTGAACGTCAGAATGCTCGTCGCAATCGCCGACATGCCCGACGAGAAGAGGATGCAGGCCTCCGCGCCCTCGTAGGCCGCGAGGCGGTCTTCCACGATCTCGCTGTTGGGGTGATTGAAGCGCGAATAGACGAGCCCGGCCGCCTCGCCCTGCGGAGGCTCGCGACGCCCTGCAGTGTAGTCGAAGAAATCCCGCCCCTCCTCGGCCGACCGGAACACGAAGGTGGACGTCAGAAAGACGGGTGGCTTGACGGCACCCTCCGAAAGCATCGGATCGTAGCCATAGCCCAGCATGAGCGTCTCGGGATGCAGGACATGGTTTGCCAGCCGATGCCTGTGGTAGCGAGCTTCCTTCATGGCCCACCTCCATCTGTGATTTCGCAGAGGCTAACGACGTAGGAGGCAAGCTCTCAGCCTGAAGGCCGCGAGCCTCTACGGGTGATGAGCATAGCCGAAAAGGTGCCCCCGGCCCGTCCCTGGCTCTTCGATTGTCCCCGACCTTGAGCGCGACCGGGGCAGCAAATGTAGGTTGGGTTAGCGCGGCCAAGACGGCAATTGTCGTGGATCAACGCCTGTTCCGCGCGTAACCCAACATGCCGTGCGACAATCAAACGTTGGGTTACGCGCGGATCAACGTTGCGACATCGCCTCGACGAATCGTGCCCGCGCTAACCCAACCTACGGCCTAGTGTCGTTGGGTTGACGCCGGCGGGCGTCGGGGTCCACCGAATGGGCGACGCGGCCGGCACTCAATTGTGCGATGACGATTCAGTGATCGGGGGAGGAGTACTTGCCGAGATCACTGACCCGGCGGCTAATGAAGAGCCTGGCGAAGCCCGGCCGAGGAGTGCAGGCGTTCGCAGGCCGGCTATCCCGCGCCGCGTCCCGCCCCTTCGAAGCCGATCTAGTCTTTGATCTTGGCCTTAACGATGGGTCCGATACTGCCTTTTACTTGGCTAAGGGCTTTCGTGTTGTCGGGGTCGAAGCCAATCCCATTCTATATCGCGCGGCCCTCGATCGTTTCGCGAACGAAATTCAGCAGAACCGGGTTGCCTTGCTGAACGTTGGTGTCTGGTCGGAGCCACGCACTCTACCGTTTTTTGTCAACAAGGCGAATGATCATTGGTCCTCATTTGACTCGGCTTACGGCTGTCGTGACGGGACCGCCTATGACGTGATCGACGTACCTTGTCTTACGATCCGCAGCCTGATCGAGAACCATGGGCGCCCTTATTATCTGAAAATCGACATCGAGGGCGCAGATAAGATCGTATCGCAACAGTTGCGCAATACCTCGGTACGCCCGCCCTTTATCTCTGTTGAGGAATATGGCGTGCAGGCTCTGGATGACCTGCAGAGGCTCGGTTATCGGCAGTTCGCTTTCGTCGCGCAGAGCAATAAGCTAATGAAACCGCCATGCCCCGCTCGCGAAGGCAGCTACGTTGATCGGACGTTCAGCGATTTCGACTCAGGCCGCTTTGGCCGCGAATTGCCAGGCCCTTGGCTGCCCTACGCTGCCGCGCGCAACACCTACCTTGCCGGTTTCAGGCGCGAGGACTCCAGCTATGTCGGCCCTGAAAACCAGTGGTTCGACATTCACGCGCGATAGTCCTACTCAATGAGCGGCGAACACTTTTCGGGGACTTACGCTTCTCTGCGCCTTATCCTCTCAACCTATCCGCCCCTTCAACTTCAGCAGCGCATCCGCATTGCCGTGCGTGAGCTTGGCCATGTCGGCGGGGGCGAGCGAGAGGCGGTCGAGGAAGGCGCGGCCCTTGGCGTGGGGAGCGTAAGGGTAGTCGACCGAGAACATGATGCGGTCGATGCCGAACGTCAGCAGCGCGGCGAGAAACGGCGGCTCGTTGAAGATGCCGCTGGTCGTGATCCAGACCTGGTCGAGGATGGCGCGGCTGATCGGCCGCTGCAGATGGCCGATGTCGACGGCGAAGGTGTCGTCGATACGGCCGAGCATTACCGGAAGCATCTCGCCCATGTGGCCGATGATCAGCCTGAGCCGCGCGATGCCGGTCGAGCGCCCCTGTCAGCACCATGCGCAGCAGGTGGACTGCCGTCTCCGAATGCCAGCCCCAGCCGCCCTGCTCGATCACGCGGGCCGCGCCCGGCGGCAGATCATAGTAATAGGCTTGCCGCACGGCCTCGGGTGCCAGGTGCGGGTGGATGTAGATCGGCACATCGAGATCTACGGCGGCCGCCAGCAGGCCATCGTAGCTCGGGTGGTCGAGAAAGCGCCCTTCCGTCGTGCCGTTCATGAGCGCGCCGACAAAGCGCAGCTCCTTCACCGCGCGCACCAGCTCAGCAGCGCAGGCGTCGGGGCTCTGCATCGGCAGCACCGCGAAGCCCGCGAAGCGATCCGGATGGCGGGCGATGGCCGCTGCCAGATGGTCGTTCATCTCGCGCGCGATGGCGATGCCCTCGGGGCCCGGCACGAGGTCCGGGCCGGGACCGGTGTTGGAGAGCACCTCGACGGTGATGCCGGCCTCGTCCATGGACCCCAGGCGCCGCTCGCCGATCTCGGGCAGCAGCTCGCTGAGGTTTGGGCCTTGCGGGGCCGCTGTTCTCGGCCGGAAACCGCGGCGGGCGATGGTGGCCGGATCGATACGGCGGACCAGGGTGGGAACGGTGAAATGCTCTTCAAGGGCGACGACACGCATGCGCTTTCCTCCGGACGGCCTGCGGAATTGTCGCACCCATTGTCGACCCGCGGCAAGCGCGACCATGGGCGGCGATCGCTCACGGCGACGGCGCGGGGGCGGTGCCACAGACCCGAACGCGGGCCCTCGCCCAACCCCGGCAAAACCGGAGACGCGCGGCAGTGTCTCAATTTCAATCTGCAACGGTGGTATCCAAACGTTCACTTTTCAAACAGGTCGCTGATGTCGTCCGTGGCCGATGCTGAGATCGAGGAATAGCGGGGGTCCATGACGAGAGCCTGACCCAGGTAGGCCCAATACATGAAGGTTGCCCGAGGGAGCGCCCGTCGGCTTTCCACTCCTGCCGCGACCAGCAATCTTGCAATGTAAGCGACCCTGCTGGCATCGACGGACGCAACGATCGCTGCCACATCTTCATCTTCTGCGGCCCAAGACCTGATGGCTCGGTCCAGGCTGCGCTTTCCGACAAATGCTCGCCTCATAAGTTGCTTCAGACGGTCTGGTTCAGCCTTCGCGGCCTCGAGTTCGCGAATGACCTGATCGGTTGCGCGTTCTCGCCAGCTTCGCAAGACCTGCGACCGGAAATCGGCAATGTCTCGGAAGTGCCAGTAGAAGCTGCCACGAGACACCTTTAGCTTCATCGCCATTGGGCCAACCTTCAAGGCGTTGGCTCCGTCGCTCGCCAGCGTCCGCAGGCCGTGTTCTATCCAGTCGGACTTGGTCAGGCGATCATTCATGGCTCAACCATACACAAGTGTATTGACCCCAGCCAATTGAGCGCCCACATGTACCATACAGAGGTGTATGGACATGAATTGGCAAGACGCTGCCCTCGGAATGGCTGGGCTCATCGGAAGCTGCGTAGCGGTTGTGCACGGCATGCTGACCCAACGGCTCATGGTCAGACCGTTTGAGGAGTTCTCTCTCGCGGACAAACGGATATCTGCTCCGGTCCGAAGGCTCGTGCCGCTGCTCTTGCATTTCAGCACGATCAGCTGGTTCCTCGGTGGACTGGCCCTTGTCGTCGCCGCAACCTGGTTTGAGCAGGACGCAAGGCTCGCGACTGGCCTATTCGTTGGCAGCCTCTACTTGTACGGCGCTCTCGGTAACCTTTGGGGGACACGCGGCCGTCATCCTGGCTGGATGCTCATGGCTGCTGCGCTCCTCCTAATTGCCTTGGGCGTCAACAAATCCGGCGGCTGAGGCGACCTTCGCTAGAGCAAGATCGTTTCTGATCGAAGCGCTTCGCTTCGATCATGGAACGTGAATCTTGCTCTCAAGTCCATGAATAGAGCAGGATTCACGCTTGCAGGTGAGGCAAAGTGATTCAATCCGAAGCGATCCTGCTCTAGGTCGGAAATAGCACCTGGGTGTGTGGAAACGCGGGCGCTGGTATGATTCTCCTTGCCGATTTTGCGGGGGAATTGATGAAGCGCTTCGTTGCTGGGGCGGATCGGGAGCAATCGACGTTGTTGCCCGAGTGCCTTGATGACTTCATCGGCGAGAACAATCCTGTTCGCGTAATCGACGCCTTCTTCGATACGCTCGATTTGGCCGAGCTCGGGTTCGATGGCATGGAGCCGGCGGCAACCGGGCGGCCGTCCTATCATCCATCAACTCACCTGAAGCTCTACATCTACGGCTATCTTTACAGAGTGCAGTCGAGCCGGCGGCTCGAGCGAGAGGCTGGCCGCAACGTCGAGGTGATGTGGCTGTTGCGGCGCCTCACCCCTGATCACAAAACCATCGCCGACTTCCGCAAGGACAACGGCAAGGCGCTGCGCAAAGTGTGTGCGCGCTTCGTCGAACTGTGCCGCGAGATGGGGCTGCTGGCGACGGCCAGCGTCGCGATTGACGGCAGCAAATTCAAAGCGGTCAACTATCTTGACAAAAACTTCACGCAGGCGAAAGTGGAGCGTCGGCGCAAGCAATTGGAAGAGAGCGTGGCGCGCTATCTGGCCCAGCTTGACACGGCCGACCTGCAGGAGCCGTCGGAGACGATCATGCTGACGAAAACGCGGCTCAAGGAGAAGCTGGCGAAGCTCTACGAGGAGATGAAGCGCCTGTCGGCGATCGAGAAACAGATGCTCGCCTCGCCCGATCGGCATATCTCGCTAACCGATCCCGATAGTCGCTCGATGGCGACAAGTGGCCGTGGCTCCGGGGTGGTCGGCTACAACGTGCAGACAGCGGTCGATACGAGAACCATCTGATCGTCACGCACGAGGTAACGAATACGGGCTCGGATCGCTCACAACTTGCGAGCGTAGCGAAGGAGGCAAAGGCGGCGCTGCACACGGAAAAGCTCGATGCCGTCGCCGATCGCGGCTACTTCAATGGCGAGGAGATCCTGGCCTGCGAGCAGGCCGGCATCACGGCGACGCTCCCCAAACCGATGACGTCGGGGGCGAAGTCGGAAGGCCGCTTCGGCAAGCAGGACTTCGTCTATCTGCCGGCGGAGGACGCCTATCGCTGCCCGGCCGTGAGAAACTGAAGTATTATTATACCAACGAAGAAAAGGGGCAGACACTCCACCGTTATTGGACGAACGCGTGCCGAACCTGTGTGCTCAAGGCTCGGTGCACGAAAGGACCGCAGCGCCGCATCACGCGATGGGAACATGAGGAGGTCGTCGAAGCGGTGCAGAAGAATCGACAAAAATCCGGATGCCATGCGGCAGCGACGCGAGACGGTCGAGCATCCCTTCGGCACACTGAAGATGCGGATGGGCGCGACGCACTTCCTGATGAAGACGCTGCCGAAGGTTGCCGGCGAGATGGCACTGCACGTGCTCGCCTACAATCTGACGCGCGTCATGAACATCGTCGGCATCAAGCCGCTGATGGCGGCGATCGCGGCCTGAGACGGCCCGGTTGCAAACTCCGCAGCGCCGGAGAGCCGGTCAGGATGACCCCCTGGTGAACCGGGTTGCCTCCCAGACCGAAATCGGAAAAATATGCTCGGAACAGTCACCTTGCAGCGCATCCCGCCTGTCGCGGCCCGCCGACACCCTCTCCGGCGCGTTATCACACGGCCTAGCACGGGAGCAGAACTTCAAACTCGGACGCTACCCGACGCGCCGAGCGTCTCGACTTGCCATTTTCATCCCGTATAGAGGTCGCGCGCTCACGTCCAAGAGGGGGAATAGCGCCGTGCACCTGATCCTTACATTCTTCATTGCGATGCTGTTGGCACTGCTCGTGTACCATCTCATGCAGCGCATCCCGCGCCTGCCGCGCACCGCCGGGGGCTGGGGCTCGGCCGGCAGCGACGACCCGCGCGTGGCGGTGGCCGCCATGATGTACGCGGTCGTGACCGAGGACGGGCCGCTGACCTCCGAGAAGGAACGCCACATTCTGGCTCAGCTCTCCTCCAGGGTCGGGCTCGAGGCGAACGTGGCGCGAACGTGCCTGACCGGGGGCAAGCGCCTGGCCAGGAGGCTTCGCGGCGACCTCAACTCGCGCCTGCATCAGCTCCTGGGGCCGGTCGAGCGCAAATGCAGCGCCGAGGAGAAGCAGGACATCGTCGCCATGCTGAACGCCGTGGCCGGCCCGAGCGGCGAGCGCCTGGGCCCCGTGCGCGAGAGCATCGGCCGCCTGTCCTCCTCGCTGCTGCACGGGTAGCTTGGGTGGGCGCGGCCACCCTCGTCGGCTGGTCAGAACCAGGACGCCTTGTCCACCACGTTGCGCAGCGGCTGGCCGGCCGCGAACCGGCGGCAGTTGTCGAGCAGGATGTCCAGGCGGCGGTCGTCGAGGTAGGGGCCATAGCCCGCGGTGTGCGGCGTGATCAGCACGTTGGGCGCGCTCCACAGCGGATGATCGGCAGGCAGCGGCTCGATCTCGAACACGTCGAGGCCCGCCCCCGCGATCTCGCCCGCATGCAGCGCCGCCACCAGGTCGTCGAGGCGCACCGTCATGCCCCGGCCGATATTGATGAGGAATGCGGTGCGCTTCATGCGGCGCAGCCGCGCGCGGTCCATCAGGCCTTCGGTCGCCGGCGTGTGCGGTATCGTCATGATGACGAAATCGGCGCGCGGCAGCAGCGCGTCGAGCTCGGCCGGGCCGTGCAGCTCGTCCACGCCCTCCGGCCGGTCGGTGCGCCGGGCATCCACGCCGATCACCCGCATGCCGAACGCATGGGCCAGGCGCGCGGCCTCGCTGCCGATGCCGCCCACGCCGATGATGAGCGCCGTCGCCTCCGGCAGGTGCACGACGCCGGTGTCGAGCGGCCGCGCCAGATATTCACGGCGCATCTGCTGGGGCAGGTAGGTGTGGAAATCCCGCGCGAAGGCGAGCACGAACGCCATGATGTGCGCGCCGATGTGATCGTTGAAAATCTCGCGGAAGTTGGTGACCACGACAGGATGGGCGACGAGCTCGGGATAGTAGAACCCGGCCGGCGGGGCCGCCTGCGGCGCCTGCAGCCAGCGCAGGCGGCGGGCCGCGCGCAGCACCTCGGGCGGGATCACCCCGAAGGCAGCGTCGGCCTCGGCGATGTCCCGCACCGCCTCCTCCGTGGTTTCCGGCTGGAGCACGCGCACGCCGATCGGCTCTTCCGCCACGCGCGCCGCCCACGCCCGCCTGGTGTCGGTGTGCGGCGGCAGCATCACCAGCGTGAAGGCGGCATTCTGCATCGGCTCACGGCTCCTTCACGTAGGTTGGGTTAGCGCGGCCCCCACGCCCATTGCTTTTGCTCGACGCTGGTCCCGCGCGTAACCCAACGCTTTCTATCGCCGACCGATGTTGGGTTACGCCGGATCGCCGTCGCCACAGATCGCAACCGAACTGGCCGGCTAACCCAACCTACATCTTCTCGATCTTCTTCACGCCACCCATGTAGGGCACCAGCGCGTCGGGGATCGCCACCGAGCCGTCCGGCTGCTGGTAGTTCTCCAGGATGGCGATCAGCGTGCGCCCCACCGCCAGCCCCGAGCCGTTGAGCGTGTGCACGAAGCGGTTCTCCTTCGCGCCCTTGGGCCGGTAGCGCGCATTCATGCGCCGCGCCTGGAAGTCGCCGCACACCGAGCAGGACGAGATCTCGCGATAGGTGTTCTGCCCCGGCAGCCACACCTCGATGTCGTAGGTCTTGCGCGAGGCAAACCCCATGTCGCCCGTGCACAGGAGCATGGTGCGATAGGCCAGCCCCAGCCGCTTCAAAACCTCCTCCGCACACGCCGTCATGCGCTCGTGCTCGTCTTTGCTTTGCTCCGGCGTCGTGATCGACACCAGCTCCACCTTGGAGAACTGGTGCTGCCGGATCATGCCCCGCGTATCCTTCCCCGCCGCCCCCGCCTCCGCGCGGAAGCAGGGCGTATAGGCCGTGACCCGGATCGGCAGCTCCGCCTCGTCCCGGATCGACTCGCGCACGAGATTGGTGAGCGGCACTTCGGCGGTGGGGATGAGCCAGCAGCTCGGTTGCAGCGCTGAATTGCAGCTCGTCGAACTGTGCCTTCTCCGCGTCTTCAGGTCATCTCGGCGCCACCGGCAAGATCGTCGCATCGCGTCCGCCGCATACCTTCGCATGACATGCGCTTCAACTCCTCGCTTGATATCGAGCGGTCGAAAACTGATCCTCCGCGAACTTCGGCAACTGCGCGGTGCCGTACATCACCTCGTCGCGCACCAACATCGGCGGCGCGATCTCCGTGTAGCCGCCGATGCCATCCTTCTCCGGCGCGGTGTGCAATATCGAGCATGAACGCCGCCAGCGCCCGCTCCAGCCGCGCCAGCATGCCCCTTCAGCACCACGAACCGCGCGCCCGACAGCTTCGCCGCCGTCTCGAAGTCCATCAGCCTCAGCGCCTCGCCGATCTCGAAGTGCTGCAGCGGCTTGTTGGTCCATCGCGAGCTTGGGCGGCGTGCCGACCTTGCGGATCTCCTTGTTGCCCTTCTCGTCCGCGCCTTCCGGCACATCGTCGGCCGGCAGGTTGGGAATGACGGAGAGCGCGTCGTGCAACTCCTTGTCGCGCGCCTTCTGCTCCTCCTCGCCCTTGCGCCAGCTCGTCCTTCAGCGCCGCCACCTCGGCCATCAGCTTGGCCGCCGTCGCCTCGTCCTTCGCACCCTTCGCCTTGCCGATCTCCTTGGACGCCGCGTTGCGCCGCGCCTGCGCCTCCTGCAGCCGCGTGATCACCTTGCGCCGCCCCTCGTCCAGCGCGATCAGCTCCGCCGCGAACTTCACGTCCCCGCCGGGCAGCAGCCCGCGCCGCTTCAAGCCAGCGTCGAACGCCCCCGGATTGTCGCGAATCCACTTGATGTCGAACACCGCCGCGCGCCTCTCGCTCCGCCGTCATCCCCGCGAAGGCGGGGACCCAGTTCACCGGCCCACGTGGGTTCGCTCAGCTCCTGATCGCGACCGCACCACCGCGGAAGGGTGCCATGGGTTCCCGCCTTCGCGGGAATGACGTTGAAATTGTTGCGCTGTCGTATAAGCCGTCGCAGCCGATTGGTCCAGTTGACTGGAGCGCTCGAAGAATGGCCCGCATGAAACAGCGCAGCCCCGAGCGATGCCCCACGCATCCGGGCGCATTCCTGCGCGAGATGGTCCTGCCGGCAGTCTCCGCCAGCAAGGTCGAGATCGCGGCAGCGCTCGGGATCTCGCGCCAGTCGCTCTACGACATCCTGTCGGAGAAGCAGCCCGTGACGCCCGGCATGGCGGTGCGTCTCGCCGCGGTGTTCGGCACCTCCTCAGCCTCGTGGCTCAGGATGCAGACGGCTCACGACCTGTGGCACGCCGAGCGGGAAATCGACACCTCCAAGCTCCAGCCGCTGCCCAGGGCAAGCTGAACCCTCACTCCGCAGCCGCCTGCGCCGCCGCGGCAGCCTCGCGCGCGAGGCGCGCCTTCTCCACCCGGTCGACCGCGAGGATGGCGCCCTCGTAGAGCAGGATGGTGGGGAGCGCCATGGCGACCATGCTGAAGGGGTCGGGCGGGGAGAGCACGCCCGCCACGGCCGTGATGGCGACGATGGCGTAGCGGCGGAAGTCTCTGAGCTGCTGGCCACCGAGGATGCCGGCGTGCGCCAGCAGCGTCAGAACTACGGGCAGCTGGAACATGATGCCGAAGCCCAGGATCAGCGTCATGATCAGCGACAGGTATTCGCTCACCCGGGCCTGCAGGTGGATCTCGACCTGCCCGCCGGTCTGCTCCATGGACAGGAAGAAGATCATCGCCAGCGGCATCACCACGAAATAGACCACCAGCGCGCCGGCGATGAACAGCAGGAAGGCCCAGAGCAGGTAGGGCCGGAACGCCTGGCGCTCGTTCCTGTAGAGGCCCGGCGCCACGAACTTGTAGAGCTGGTGGGCGATGAGCGGGAAGGCGAGGAACACGGCCCCGAACAGCGCGAGCTTCAGCTTGGTGAAGAAGAACTCGTGCGGGGCGGTGTAGATCATCTCGATCTTCTGCCCCTCCCCGCGCGCCACCTGATACGGCCAGACCAGCAGGTTGTAGATCTGCGTGGCGAAGTAGAAGCACACCAGGAAGCCGATGCCGACACCGATCAGCGCGTAGATCAGGCGCTGGCGCAGCTCGACCAGATGCTCGATCAGCGGCGCCTTCGAAGCCTCCACCTCGTCGTGGCCTTCGGGCTTGGCGGGCTCGGCGGGTAGCTCCGGCTTGTCCTGCATGCGGCCCCCGCCCTCAGGCGCCCGTCTTCTCGGCCGGACGGGCCGGCTCCTCGGCCGCCGCCTGGGTCACAGGCTCGGCGGGCGGGGCGGCCGGCGCCTCGCTCTCGTGCGCCGACCCGTTGAGCGCACCTGCCGTTTCGGTCGCAGGTGCCGGCGGCGCAATCGGCAGGCCGTTGGCGTCGTGGGCCAGCGGATCGGGAGCCGGCGCCGATGCCGTATCGAGCGACGCATCGACACTCTGGCGCGCCTCCTCGAGCGTCTTTTCCACCGACTGCCCTGCTGCGTTGAAGGACGCCTCCGTCTCGTGCGCCACCTTCTCCATGTCCTGCTTGAGCTGCGCCAGCTCGGATTCGCGCATGGCCTCGTCGAACTGGGCGCGGAACTCCTTGGCCTGCTGTTTGATCATCCCGACGTACTTGCCGATGGTGCGCAACAGCGCGGGAAGGTCCTTCGGGCCGATGACGAGCAGCGCCACGATGCCGAGCAGCAGCAGCTTGCTGGAGGTGATGTCGAACATCGGTTACCTGATTGCGGACAAACGGCTGCAAACACCTCTGCGGCGGCAAAGACGCGCGGGCGGCCCGGCAAACACGGACTTGTCCCCTCCCCTGCCCTGGAGAGCCCGGGCCTCAACCCACCTTGTTGGGCTGCGGCGCCTGCGCGCCCGAAGGCGTCTGTACAGTCTGTGTGGTCTGCGCCCCGCCGGTTTGGCTGCCGCGTTGTCGAGGGCCTTGGGCTCGTCCTTCTTGAAGGGGTCCTGCGCGGGCGCTGCCGCCGTTGCATCGTCCTCGGTCATGCCTTTCTTGAAGCTCTTTATGCCCTTGGCCACGTCGCCCATGATCGAGGAGATCTTGCCGCTGCCGCCGAACAGCAGCAGGGCGACCACCAGGAAAATGAGCCAGTGCCAGACGCTCAAGCCACCCATATCTCTTTCGCTCCCATTGCAGCCTGCGCTGCTTTGCAAGTTTGCCACACTATCGCAGAAAGGTGCAGACGGGGCAAGTTTGCCACCCTCTTCGTTACTTAAGTAAATCGCTTGGGATTCAAGACGTTTCCGTCGTCGCAGGCATCACGTTCGCTTCACCGTTGCGAGGCTGCTCGGCGGGGAACACGAGCACGCTCTCCGGGTCCACGGCCAGCCCCACCTCCGACCCGCGGGCCGGCTCTTCGCCCTCGTGCACGAGCGCCAGCAGAGGGCGCTCGAAGCCCTGCGCGGCGATTTCCAGCACCGCCTGGTCGCCCAGGAACTTCACGTGCAGAACCCGGCCGGGCAGACCCTGACCGGCCGGTTGCACGCGAATGGCGCGCCGGCGGATGCACAAAATGGCCTCCTCGCCCTCGCTGAGGTCTGGCACCACGAAGGTGCCCACCGGCGTCCTGAGCGCCCCACCCTCGACCGTGAAGGGGATCTCGTTGATCTCGGAGAAGAGCCGCGCCACGAACAGATCGGCTGGGTTGCGGTAGTGCTCCTCGGCCCTGCCGGCCTGCACCAGCCGGCCGGCGCGCATCACGGCGATGCGGTCGCCGAGCCGGATCGCCTCGGCCGGCGCGTGCGTGACGATCAGGCAAGTGGCGCGCGTTTCACGCAGGAGCTGCAGGGTGTCCTCCTGGAGCCGCTCGCGCAGCTGCACGTCGAGGCCGGAGAAGGGCTCGTCCATCAGCATCACGGCCGGGCGCGGCAGGATGGCGCGGGCGAGCGCGACGCGCTGCTGCTCGCCGCCCGACAGGATATGGGGGTAGTCGTTGGCGTAGCGTTCCAAGCCCACCCGGTTCAGCGCTGTCAGAGCTTCGCGGGCCGCGTCCTCGCGCGGCAGCGACTTGAGCCCGAAAGCCACGTTGTCGCGGATGGTCAGATGGGGAAACAGCGCGAAGTCCTGGAACATCAGGCCGACATTGCGCTTCTCGGGCGGCACGAAGCGCTCGGGCCCCGCCACCTCGAAGTCGCTGATGAGCACGCGTCCCTCGGTCGGCTTCTCGATGCCGGCCGCCACCCGCAGCAGCGTGGTCTTGCCGCTGCCAGAGGGTCCCAGCAGGCACACCACCTCGGCTGGCGCGATGTCGAGCGAAAACCCCTTGAGGGCATGTGAGGCGCCGTAGCGCCGCGTGACGCGCTCGAAGGTGAGCCGCGCGGCGATCGTGGCCGCCGCCCGCCCGCCGGGCACGCGCGCCGGCTCTCCCCGTGGGCCGGGGGGCTTGCGCCAGATCCTCTCGGTGAAACTCACAACCCGCCTCGCGTCCACAACAGCCGTGGCATCAGAGCGCATGAAGAGATCCACACCGCGCCCAGTGCAACCGGCGAGCGTGCGGCACGCGGTTCCCCTCCCGTCGTGTCGAAGACACGCCTTCGGCGTGACGACGGGGAGGGGTTAGGGGTGGGGTGAACAGACAAGGGAAAGCTTCTATCTCATGCGCATTCCCAGACCATTTCATTAGTCAGCGTCGTCCGTGCTGGTTAACCCCACCCCCACCCCTCCCCGCAAGGGGGAGGGGAGCCGTTGCGGCTTGGGTATCAACAAAAGCCAGCCTTGCAGAAATCTTCACACGCTCACCAGGCGGGCGGGAGAAAATCGGAACATCCACTAGGCGTCATCACCATCGTCTGGGCTGTCCCGGGCGAACATCTCGCCCTGCTCGTCACCCGGCTCGAGCGGCATCTCGTCGGCCATCAGGGCGGCGGCGTCGTTGGGCTCGGGAACCGTGAAGTCGGGTGGCAGGTTGCTTTCCAGCAGTCCCGAGCCCTTCAGCTCGGCAAGTCCGGGCAGGTCCTTGATCGACTCCAGCCCGAAATGCACCAGGAACTCCTCGGTGGTCCCGTAGGTGATGGGCCGGCCCGGCGCGCGCCGCCGGCCGCGCGGCCGCACCCACCCGATCTCCATCAGCACGTCGAGCGTTCCCGCGGAAGCCGCCACGCCACGGATTTCCTCGATCTCGGCGCGCGTCACCGGCTGGTGGTAGGCGATGATGGCGAGCGTCTCGAGCGCCGCCTTCGACAGGCGCCGCTGCTCGGTGGCATGGCGCTCCAACAGGTACGCGAGATCCTCGGCGGTGCGGAACGTCCATTTGCCAGCCACCTTGACGAGGTTGACGCCGCGGCTGGCGTAGAAGCCCTTGAGCTCCTCCAGGAGCGCGGCGACGTCGTCGCTCGATTTCAGGTGCTGCGAAAGATAACTCTCGGCAATCGGCTCGGACGCCGCAAACAGCAGCGCCTCCAGAATTCGCAGCTGCTCGCGCCGGTCTGCCGAGGGAAGCTGCGCCACGTTCGCGGGCAGACCGCGCCAGCCCTCGTGCGCCAGCAGCTCGCTCGCGTCCGTGGCGGCCTCGGGCGCCTGGTCCTCCGCGCGCGCGTCGTCCTGCTCCGGACCGTGCGGCACGACGGTGAGCTTTGGCGGAACCATTCCTTTCCCCTTGTTCTTCTGCAGTGTTGAGCTCCGGCCACTCGACTCACGTGATCCGCTGCCAGGCCGCATCTGGCTGGCGCTTGCGCATATAGATGGGCGCGTACGGTTCCGCCTGCGAGAGCTCGACGAGCCCTTCGCGCGCCATCTCCAAAGTCGCACCGAAGGAGCTGGCACGCGCTGTGCGCGCGATGTCGTGCACGGCCCCGTATTGTTGCAGGAACATGTCGAGCTGCACCCAGTCGCCCGTGCCTTCACCCAGCAGCGCCTCGAGCCGCTCACGCGCCTCCTTGATCGACCACACCGTGCGCCGTGGCACCACGTGCACGCGCTTGACGGTGCGCTTGCGCTGGTCGGCGTAGGCCTTGAGGAGGTCGAAAATCATCGCCGTGTACTTGCGCACGCGAATAGTGCGCACGCCCTCGGGGCTGCCGCGCGAAAACACGTCGCGGCCGAGCCGCTTGCGTGTGATCAGCTTCGCTGCCGCCCCGCGCATGGCCTCGAGCCGCATCAGGCGGAACGCCAGGCGGGCGGCCAGCTCGTCGCCGGTGGGCTGGTCTTCCGTGCCCTCCTCGCGCGGCAGCAGCAGCTTGGACTTGAGGAACGCCAGCCACGCCGCCATCACCAGGTAGTCGGCCGCCAGCTCGAGCCTCAGCTTCAACGCCTGGTTGACGAAGGCAAGATACTGGTCCGCGAGCGCCTGCACGGAAATCTTGGCGAGATCCACCTTCTGCGTACGGGCGAGCGCCAGCAGCAGGTCCAGCGGCCCCTCGAAACCCTCCAGGTTGACGATCAGGGCCTCGTCGGCGCGCAGGGCCTCGTCGGCGTCGTCCCAGCCACCGAAGGCCGGTTCAGGCGGTTGATTCGTTGTGACCATTATTCTCGCAAGCCTTGCCGGCCCAGTGGATAACCTGTGAATCGGCCGGACAGTACACCGATTCAGGCAGCAGCGTGCAACGCCTGGGCCAGGCACGCCTCCGCCTCCGCGACGTCGAAGGGCTGCTGTTGCCCGAAAACGGCACGCGCGCGCTCGTATCGCACAAGGGATACGCCCTGCAACGGCCCGACCACGGCGGCCACGGCCTCGGTTTCGGTAAGATCGCCGCTGCAGACGAGCGCCACATCCGAGCCGGCCGACAGCACCGCTTTGGCTCGCTCGGCCATACCTCCCGACAGCGCCTTCATGCCGAGATCATCGCTCATGAGCAACCCGCCGAACCCGATGGCGCCGCGAATGACCTCGGCCGTCACGCGCGGCGAGATGCTGGCTGGCCGGCCGGCATCGACGGCCTCGAACACCACATGGGCCGTCATCGCCGCCGGCATGTCGGCAAGGCTGCGGAAGGTGGCAAAGTCGGTCGCCTCCAGCTCATCGAGCGCGGCGGACACGACGGGCAAGTCGTGATGGCTGTCCTTGATGGCGCGGCCGTGGCCTGGGATGTGTTTGATCACGGGCAGCACGCCGCCGGCCATATGGCCTTCCGCCACCGCCCGCCCCAACGCCGACACCTGCTCCGGCGACGCCCCGTAGGCGCGGTCGCCGATGATGTCGTGACTGTCGGCAGTTGGCAGGTCGAGAACGGGCGTGCAGTTGGTGTTGATGCCGCTCGCCCGAAGCTCGGCCGCCGCCAATCGCGCGGCCAGATGCGCGGCGCGGCAGGCCTGCAATGGATTGGCGGGGTAGAGCTGCCCATAGGCCCGGGCAGGAGGCAGCTCCCGCCAGTGCGGCGGCCGCAGCCGCCGCACGCGACCGCCTTCCTGATCGATGAGCACCAGGATGTCGGAGCCGACGGCATTGCGCGCCGCTTCGGTCAGGCGGCGCACCTGGGCCGGCTCACTCACATTCCGAGCGAACAGAATGACACCGCACGGCCGCGCCTCGCGCAACGCCGACGCTTCGCCCTGGGTCAGCTCAGGCCCGGCAAGGCTCGCAATGAAAGCTGACAGCATGCCTCGAGCGCCTCGGAACTTCGGAGATCACGTACAGGGCCGCACATGGAGCCAGCCCGCAAGGTCCCGATAGGCCCCCCCGGCGGGCGCCAAGCCGCACTCAGTAGGCTGTCACCCAGCAGCTGGGATAGCCCGCGGTCTTGAGCTGGCTGCAAACACCGTTGGCGGCATCGCGCGAGCCCGGTGGACCCACCACGGCGCGATACCAAATGCCTTTCTCACCCAGATTGGCCTCCTGCACGTCCGGGGTCCTGCCGGAGAGCGCTTCGCCGTACTTCTGCTGTATGTCGGCAAAGGCCTTGAGCGCGTCCATCCGCGACTTCTGCGAGGACAGCACCGCAACATAGCCCGCTCCCGTCGTGTTCACGGCCGGCGGGGGCGAAGGAGCCGCGGCGGCTTCCTTGATTTTCACTTGTGGCGCCGGCTTGGCCGCCGGCGGCGGTGGCGGTGGCTGCACGACCGCGGCCCTTCTGGCGGCCGTCGGCGGCGGATCCTCGGCCTGCGCCGGCGGAGGCTGCCCGATGGTCACCCTTTGCGGGGGCGGC
The DNA here is from genome assembly GCA_963827545.1 of uncultured Alphaproteobacteria bacterium. Lineage (GTDB taxonomy): Bacteria > Pseudomonadota > Alphaproteobacteria > Rhizobiales > Hyphomicrobiaceae > AWTP1-13. Next base: position 86,401 of record CAWHBI010000041.1, on the reverse strand, counting down.
TGCTGCGCGGCCCTGGGCGGGGCGCGCGGACCCACGTTTTCAAGCATGATGCCGGGAACGGACGGTGGTGCCGCGGCTGGCGGCCCGGCGCCCGGCGTGATCGGGATCGTCCTCACACGCCTGGGCCCGCTATCGTCTCCCGTGCGATCGTCTTGTGCGTCAGGTTCCTTCTGCGGGCTGTCGTCGCCGAGACGGCTCAACATTTTCTTGTCGGTGTTGGCGAACTCCCGGCCGCCGCGATTTTCAGGCTTCACTTTGACGTTGGAGTCGCCCGCCCTCACCAGCGGAACGCGCCCCGAGCTCGGCGCAATGAACGACTTGTACGTGTAGGCCAGCGCGCCGCCTACGCCAATCGCGCCCACCATGGCGGCGGCGATGAGCATCAAGCGGCGGCCACGTCGTGGCTGCTCGTCATCGATGAACTCGTCATCGTAGTCGGGATCGGGCACGGCGTATGCCTGTTGTGCGGGGCCATAGTGCCCTTGAGCCACCTGCGGAAACGGTGCGGGCCCAGGCGCATACGGCTGTCCCCCGTTCGGCATGTAGGTGCCGAGATCGTAGCCGCCGGGATCGGGCTGCTGGCCCCACTGCGGTTGCTGCTGGTTGTAGCCGTAGTTCGCCTCAGGCTCCGGCGGAAAATGGTAGCCCTGCCCCGGTTGCGGCGGTTGCCCGCCCCATTGGCCGGGAGGCTGTCCCGCGGGCGGCGCCGCAAACGGATCATCCGCTGCGTGTTGCCGCAACGGCGCTCGTGCCCCCGGTGGCCCGAAAGGACCGCTCGACCGAGCCATGCGCTATTCCCCTACTCGCTCTGGCCTGCCCCGATTCGCAACTCTATCGCATCTCGTTGGGCGCGAGCACACCCAGAAGCGCTAGTCCCGAAGCCAAAACTTGTGCATTGGCTCCGACTAGCGCGAGGCGTGCAGCGGTTAGAGTCCCGTCATTAGGTTGAATAAAGCGCAAATGTGGCGAATCGTTGCCCCTGGTCCATTGGCTGTGAAAAGCCGAAGCCAAATCATAGAGATAGAAGGCAAGGCGGTGCGGCTCGTGGGCACGCGCGGCGCCCTCCACCACCTCCGGGAAGGCCGCCAGCTTGCGCATCAGATCGATCTCACCGGCATCATCGAGGCGGGAAAGATCAGCGTTCAATATTTCCGTTCCCCCCTCGTTGAATGTCGGGAAGACTTCCTGGGCGTTGCGAAACACCGACTTGGCCCGGGCGTGCGCGTACTGCACGTAGAAGACGGGATTGTCCTTCGACTGCTCCACGACCTTGGCCAAATCGAAATCGAGCGCCGCATCGTTCTTGCGGTAGAGCATCATGAAACGCACGGGATCACGCCCCACCTCGTCGACCACCTCGCGCAGGGTGACGAATGTGCCGGCCCGCTTGGACATGCGCACCGGCTCACCTGCACGGAACAGCCGAACGAGCTGACACACCTTGATGTCGAGATCGGCCTTGCCGTCAGAGAGAGCGGCAACCGCCGCCTTCACGCGCGTGAGATAGCCCGCGTGGTCCGCCCCGAATACGTTGATGAGGTGCTGGAAGCCGCGCGCGAGCTTGTTGTGGTGGTAGGCCATATCGGCGGCGAAATAGGTGTAGCTGCCGTCCGACTTCATCAGGGCGCGATCGACATCGTCGCCGAAGTCGGTGGACCGGAACAGCGTCTGCTCGCGATCCTCCCATTCGTTGTCGTCGTGGCCTTTGGGCTTCTCCAGCCGCCCCTCGTAGACGAGGCCCTTCTTGCGCAGCTCCTCGATGGTGACTTTCACCGCGTCCTCACCCGCCGTCAGTGAGCGCTCCGAGAAGAACACCTCGTGCTTGACGTTGAGGGCCGCCAGGTCCTCCTTGATCACGGCCAGCATGGCGGCGATGGCCGCCTCGCGCACCAGCGGCAGCCAGCGCTCCTCGGGGAAGTTGAGTAGTGTGTGGCCATACTCCTGCGCCAGGGCCGCGCCGACCGGCTTCACGTAGTCGCCCGGATACAGTCCCGCCGGGATCTCGCCGATGTCCTCGCCCAGCGCCTCGCGATAGCGCAGATAGGCGGAGCGCGCGAGCGCATCCACCTGGGCGCCGGCATCGTTGATGTAGTACTCGGGCGTGACGTCGTAGCCGGTGAACTTCAAGAGGTTGACGAGCGCATCCCCGAACACCGCCCCGCGGCAATGGCCGACGTGCATGGGCCCCGTCGGGTTGGCCGACACGTACTCGACGTTGACGCGCTCGCCGCGGCCGAGATCGACGCGGCCGTAGGCGTCGCCTTCCTGCAGGATCGCCGCCACCACGCCCTGCCAGAAGCGCGGCGCGAACCGCATGTTGAGAAAGCCGGCGCCCGCCACCTCCACGCTCTCGACATCGGGCAGGGCTCTGATCTTCTCCGCCAGCATCTGCGCGATGTCGCGCGGCTTCATCTTGGCCGCCTTGGCCAGCACCAGCGCGGCATTGCTGGCGAGATCGCCATGCGCGGCCTCGCGCGGCGGCGACACCTCGACGTTGGCGAAGTCGAGCTCAGCCGGCAGCGCGCCCTCGCTCTGCATCGCCTGCAGGGCGGCGATGATGCGGGCATGCACGAGCGCGTGGACGTTCATCGAATTTGCCGACCTGAAAGAGGTGAGATGGTGAGTGGTGAGTGGTCAGTGGTCAGTGGTCAGTTGGTGAGTATTAGGTTGGCGCTCGCCGCAACGCTCGCTTCCACCCTCTAGAATGCAAGTTGCACGGTGCCGCCGGCACCGGTCCGAAACTCACCACTCACCACTCTCACCCGTTCCACGGGGAGCTAACGCAATTCAGGGGTAGCGTCAAACAGGCGCCGGTGCTCCTTGATGGCGAAGCGGTCGGTCATGCCGGCGACGAAGTCCGCCACCACCGCGGCGCGATCCCCCTCGCTCCCACCCTGCTCTGCGGCGGTGCGCCATGACGCGGGCATTTCAGCCGCCTCCCTCATGTATCGCCCGAAGAGATCGCGAACGATCGCCTCGGCGCCAGCCACGACATTCATGACCCGCGGGTGGCGATAGACGTTGGCGAACAGGTGGCCCTGCAGCCCTTCGATCTCCGCGCGCCGTTGCTCCGAAGCCGCAATGACAGGCCGGCCGGCCTCGCGCACCCCCTGCAGGCTCTGCTCGGCGAGCGCCGCCAGCCGGGCGCGTGATTCGCGCACCACGTCGTCGATCATGGCGGTGATGATGCGGCGGTTGACCTCGTAGATCACGCGCTGCGTGTCGACGCCGGCGCGCGGCGCCTCGCGCACGAACTGGCCCGCGAGGGGGACATCGGTCAAGTCGTCGAGGCTGAGCAGCCCGGCCCGCAAGCCGTCGTCGAGGTCGTGGCTGTTGTAGGCGATGTCGTCGGCGATGGCCGCCGCCTGCGCCTCCGCCGGCGCGAATTGCTCCAGATGCAGCTGTCCGGCGAGGCCCGCATCATCGATGGCCTTGCGCAGCAGGGCCTCACCTTCCTTCCTGCCGCCTGACAGCGGCCCATTGTGCTTGGCAAGGCCCTCCAGCGCCTCCATCGTCAGGTTGAGGCCGTCGAAGCCCGCGTACTTGCGCTCGAGCCGCGTCACCACCTTGAAGCTCTGGGCGTTGTGGTCGAAGCCCCCGTAAGGCGCCATCACCTGGGCCAGCGCCCGCTCGCCGGCGTGGCCGAACGGCGGATGGCCCAGATCGTGCGCTAGTGCCAGCGCCTCGGCCAGGTCCTCGTCGAGGAACAGCATGCGGGCGATGGCGCGGGTGATCTGCGCCACCTCCAGGCTGTGCGTCAGGCGCGTCCGGTAATGGTCGCCCTCGTGGAACACGAACACCTGCGTCTTGTAGGTCAGACGACGGAACGCCGTGGCATGCACGATGCGGTCGCGGTCGCGCTGGTAGGGCGTGCGCATGGGGCAGGCGGGCTCGGGGTGCAGGCGGCCCGCGCTCTCCTGCGCCTGTGTTGCGTAGGCCGCCACCGGCCTCGCCAGGCCCGTGTCGGGGCCGTTCCGATCGCCTCGCCTTAATGTGCCGTCAGCCATGCTGAAGCCCGGGTTTGACAAGGTGGCGGGCAACCCTATGTTTCCTTCAGGAATCGCCTGCGCCTTGGAAACTTAGTGTGCTGGTGCCATCCGCGATACAGGCCTTGCTACAGACATGAGCGAAACTGCCGTCATCGTCACCGACCGCGCCGCCCGCCGTATCGCCGAGATCGCGGCCGGCGAGCCCGGCACGCCCATGCTGCGTGTCAGCGTGGAGGGCGGCGGCTGCTCCGGTTTCCAGTACAAGTTCGATCTGGTCGGCGGCAGCGAGGCGGACGACTTGGTCATCGAGAAGCAGGGCGCCCGCGTGCTGGTCGACCCGATATCGCTCGGCTACCTGGCCGGCTCCGAGATCGACTTCGTCGACGACCTGATCGGCGCCTCCTTCAAGGTCAGGAACCCGCAGGCCACCGCTTCGTGCGGCTGCGGCACCAGCTTCTCGATTTGACGGGCGCCGACTGTCTGCCGCGTCAGGCCGGCCCACCCAGCACATTGCCAAGATCGTGGTAGATCGTGTGCAGATGCTGCGCGGCCGGATCTACCGATCCCATCTCGATCACGAAGCCGTCGGCGATCACGCGGTAGCCGAAAGCCTTCTCGGGCACATTGGGGCCGTGCCAGGCGAAGTGCACACTGTCGCGGTCACCCGCTTTGACACGCGACCGCTGAGCAGCGCCAAGAGCCGTTGCAAGGTGCTCCACCGTGTAGGTCTCGATCAGCTGCCAAAGCAGGTCGCGCTGTGCCGAGCCCAAATCACCGGCCGGAACGCCGACCTTCCGCGCATTCGACCTCTCGCGGCCGGCGTGGGAGAGGATGTTGGTGAGCGCCGTATCGGACAGGCGCGCTCGTGCCTGCAGCTGCGGAGAGAGATCCCCGATCAGCCGTCGCGCCAGTCCCTCTTCCTGGCTGAGCGTGATGAGCCCTGCATGCGGGCCGGACGCGACCCGGTTGGGATTGGCCGAGAATGACGAGGGCGTCACCGACACGATCCGCCCGTCGCGCACGGCGACCGAGAGGCTCAGATGGTGCCCTTCGAGGCGAAAGCCCCAGGCCCCGGTCTCCGCTGGCGTGCCGAAGACGGCGAAGGAGAATCGCTGCGAGGAGCGCTGGCCGGCGCCGTTGCCGCGGGCCGCGAGCACATCCTGCAGTGTCATGACGTTCTTGGCTTTCTGCAGACCGGCCGGCGACAGCAGCGTCGCCAGCACCGCCCAGGCGGCAGCCTTTTGCCGGTCGTTCATCTGCTCGAGCCGCAGCCCGGGCTTGATGAAATCGGCGGAGCCGAAGTAGTTCCAGCCTCGCCACTCGGGCCCATCCCAGGCGAACGCCGCCGCTTTGCGCTGGTCAGGCTCGAGACCGGCGATGAATGGCCGTACCGCAGCCAGGAGATCGGCGGCAGGGGCGAGCCCCTTCTCGGCGGCAGCAGAGAGTGAGCTTGAAAAAGCGGCGGCACCCAGAAGTGCGGTGCCAGCCCGAAGTACACTGCGGCGACTTGGATCGGACCTGGGCATGCGGCTCGCCTTTCCTTGTTGCGCCAGCGCTGAAGACAGATGGCCAGTGTGCAATGGGAACGCGGCAAGCGTGGTGGCTGTCAGCACCTCTCACACGAACGTGAAGGGACCTGCGCGATCCGGCTTGCGGGAATGCGGCTGGAGGATTCTGCGCTTGCGCGCGCGGACGCCGCGGCGGAGAAAGGAACCATGAAAATCGCCACCTGGAACATCAACGGTGTCAAGGCGCGGCTCGACGGCGCCCTCGCCTGGCTCAAGGAGACGAGCCCCGACGTCGCCTGCTTCCAGGAGATCAAGTGCGTCGACGAAGCCTTTCCCACCGAAGCCTTCGGAGAGCAGGGCTACAACGTCGCCGTCCACGGCCAGAAGGGCTTCAACGGCGTCGCCATCCTGTGCAAGCGCCCCCTCGACGAGGTGGCGGTGCGCGGCCTGCCGGGTGACGACAGCGACAGCCACGCCCGCTACATCGAGGTGCTGGTGCCGCGCCCTGGCGGTGTGGTGCGGGTCGGCAACCTGTACCTGCCCAACGGCAACCCCATCGGCACTGACAAGTTCGCTTACAAGCTCGCCTGGATGAAGCGGCTGCAGGAGCGGGCGCGCACCCTGGCGGAGCTGGAGGAGCCGTTCGTGCTCTTGGGCGACTACAATGTCATCCCCGAGCCCATCGATGCCAAAAACCCCCAGGCCTGGACCGAGGACGCACTGTTCCAGCCCGAGACCCGCGCTGCCTATCGCTCACTCGTCAACCTCGGGCTGACAGACGCCCTGCGCGCCTGCCACCCCGGCCCCGGAATCTACACGTTCTGGGACTACCAGGCCGGCGCCTGGCAGAAGGACCACGGTATCCGCATCGACCATATTCTAGCTTCGCCGCAGGCGGCCGACCGGCTGCAGGCTGCAGGCGTCGACAAGTTCACGCGCGGCTGGGAAAAGCCCTCCGACCATGTGCCGGTGTGGATCGAGTTGGGCGAGTGATCCGTGCCCCCTAGTCCCCTCTCCCCGTCGCGCTTCTTCGGCGCGAACGGGGAGAGGGTTAGGGTGAGGGGCGGCCACAAGCCGCAACCATGGTTCCAAGTACCCAAATGCGCCGGGCCCAGCCCTGGCGTCTGCGCTAACCTCAACGGCTTGATAAGCTTCAATTGCGCGCCCTGACGCGAGCCGCGTCGAGCCAATTGCCGCCCCTCACCCCGACCCTCTCGTCATGGCGGAGCCATGCTTAGCCATGCTTCGCATGGACGCGAACGGGGAGAGGGAGAACAGCCTTACTTCTTGCGCGCCGACTCGGCGGCGCCCACGTCGCGGAATCTAAGGGACGCGGCATCGCCCTTCAGAACCTCGATGCGTGCAGGCGGCGGAGCCGCGGCCGCGTCCCCCTGCTGCTCGCGGCGCACAGCAACGGCCTCGCCGTTGGCGCATTTGCGCTCAGGCTGCAACTCGCGCCCCCCGAGCCCCATGCGATCGGCAGGTTCGGAGGCGGGTCGGGCGAATACCCTGCGCCACCTGGCGATGATGCCGTCGGCTTCCTGTCGGGTGCCCTGCGTGGTGGCGCAGAAAATGCTCTGGTAGGTCTCGTCGATCCAGATGCGCTCGTGCGCGGGCGCGTTCTCCACCGCCATGGTGATGAGGGCCAGGGCGCGCTGGTCGTCCTTTTTCACGTGCCGCCCGCGCCAGAGAAGCTCGGCGAGGAAAGCCTGGGCGGCGGGGTAGCTCTGCTCCGTCAGCACCGAAAGGTAATGCAGACCACGCTTGACATCGTCGCTGGAACCGTCACCGCTCAGATAGGTCCGCGCAAGCTCGAATTGCGCATCCTTGTCACCGAAGAACGTGGCCGCATGGTGCAGATAGTCGACTGCGCGCTGCGGATTGGGCCGCAGGCCGATCTCCCTGACACCGGTGCGCACGTAGCCCGCAAGCGCAATCAGAGCCTTGGCCACGAAGGGCGCGCGCTGGTCATCATCGGGGTCAACGTCGGCGTTCTCGTCCGCCAGCTTGCGGAACGTCATGTACGCCTTGGAGTGGTTGGAAAGCGCGCCGGTGTTGTCGGAGTAGATGCGCGCCAAGTAGAACTCGGCGAAGAACCTGGCCTGCTCGCCGCCCTTGGTCGCGGCCTCCGCGAGGGCAGGTAAGGCGATATCGTAGGCGCCTGCCTTGTAAGCGTTTAGGCCCTTCTCGAACGCTGCCTCCTCGCCCGGCTGGGCAGCGAAAGCTGCTCCCGCTATGGCGATCAGCGCCCCTGCCAGTATCCCGCTAGATATCCGCATAGCATACGACTTCCGCTTTTCCGCCTGCATGAGTGACCGCACCCTTGCGGGCCGGGCCGACCTGGTCGGCATACTTGCGCAACGCGCCGCTTTGATAGGGATTGGGCGGAGCCCGCCAAGCCTTGCGCCGCTTGGCGAGTTCCGATTTCGACACTTCCAGATCGAGCCGGCCCTTCTCGGCATCGATCGCGATCATGTCGCCGTTCTTGATGAGGGCAATGGGCCCGCCGACTGCGGCCTCAGGCCCGACATGGCCGATGCAGAAGCCGCGCGTGGCGCCCGAGAACCTGCCGTCGGTGATGAGCGCGACCTTGCCGCCGGCGCCCTGACCATAAAGGGCCGCCGTAGTCGACAGCATCTCGCGCATGCCGGGGCCGCCCTTGGGGCCCTCGTAGCGGATGACGAGGATGTCGCCTTCCTCGTATTCGCGGTTCTCGACGGCGCGGAAGCAGTCTTCCTCGCATTCGAACACCCGCGCGGGGCCGCGGAACTGCAGCTTGGTCATGCCGGCCACCTTGACGATGGCACCATCCGGCGCCAACGAGCCTTGCAGCCCCACAACACCGCCCGTTGCGGATATGGGTTGCGAAACTGGATAGACAACCCTTTGATTCTTATTGAACTTCACTTTTTCGAGATTTTGCTTCACCGTCTTCCCAGTGACGGTCAAGCAATCCTCGTGCAGATAGCCGCCATCGAGCAGCGCGCGCATGACCTGGGGGATGCCGCCGATATCGAAGACATCCTTGGCCACATACTTCCCGCCAGGCTTGAGGTCGGCGATGTAGGGCGTGCGCTTGAAGATGGCGGCGACCTCCATCAGGTCGAACTCGATGCCGCATTCGTGCGCCATGGCCGGCAAGTGCAGTCCCGCGTTGGTCGATCCCCCCGTCGCCGCAACGATGGTGGCGGCGTTCTCGAAGGCTTTGCGGGTGGCGATGTCGCGCGGGCGAATGCCCTCCGACACGAGCCGCATCACCGTCTTGCCGCTCGCAAGCGCATATTCGTCGCGGCTCTCGTAGGGCGCCGGGGCGCCAGCCGAGCCCGGCAGCGCCAGCCCGATGGCTTCCGACACCATCGCCATGGTGTTGGCCGTGAACTGGCCGCCGCAAGCGCCGGCCCCCGGACAGGCGGCACACTCGAGCGTGTGCAGGTCTCTTGCCGACATCTTGCCGGCAGAGTGCTGACCTACGGCCTCGAAAACGTCGACCACCGTCACGTCCTTGCCCTTGAACTTACCGGGCAGGATCGAGCCGCCATACATGAAGACTGCCGGCACGTTGAGGCGCAACATGGCCATCATCACGCCGGGCAGCGATTTGTCGCAGCCGGCGAGTCCGACCATGGCATCATAGCAGTGGCCACGCATCGTCAGCTCGATCGAATCGGCAATAACCTCGCGCGAGACGAGCGAAGACTTCATGCCCTGGTGGCCCATGGCAATGCCATCGGTGACCGTGATGGTGCAGAACTCGCGCGGCGTGCCGCCGGCGGCGTTCACGCCTTTCTTGGCGGACTGCGCCTGACGCATCAGCGCGATGTTGCAGGGCGCGGCCTCGTTCCAGCAGGAGACCACGCCGACGAACGGCCGATGGATCTGCTTCTCGGTCAGACCCATCGCGTAGTAATAGGAACGATGCGGTGCGCGCGCCGGTCCCTCGGTTACGTGGCGGCTAGGCAACTTCGACTTGTCGAACGTCTTCGCGTCCATAGACTCTCTCGGCCTCTCATGCGCTACGCGTCCCGCCGAAACCGGCGACGGGGCGGCAGACACGAAGCTTGCTTCGAGACTGTGTAGGAATCGTGCGTGCCAATGGCACGCCATACCCCGGCTGATGCGACCCAATGAAGAGTGTGTCGATGCTTTGTGGCTCAACGGTGGCGCAGGGTTGCCCGACGGCCACAGCTGGTAAACAACCCCGCGAACCCTCCATCTTTCCGGCACCTTCGGCAGACATGCTAGGGTTTCACTTCTGTGCATTTCCGTCTGGGGCTCTGCGATGTCGGTTGTTCAATCGTCCACCGCGCCGGTGCCTGTCACCGGCGTCAACCGGATCACGTGGGTCCAGCCCCCCGGGGGGTTCTTCGGCTTGAGCCTGCTCAACGGCTTGCTCCGCATTCTGACGCTCGGCGTCTATCATTTCTGGGGCAAGACCGAAGTGCGCCAGCGCATTTGGTCGGCCGTGCGCGTCGATGGGGAACCGCTGGAATATCGCGGCACCGGCAACGAGCTTTTCCGCGGCTTTCTCATCGTGTTCGCCCTGGTGCTGCTGCCGCTGGGCATCATCACCGTTGCCGTGCCCCTGCTTTGGGGCCCTCAACTCGCCGGCCGTGGCCTCTTCGAGCTCACAGCCTGGCTGATCGTCTTCACGCTTTGGGGTTTCGGCATTCACCGCGCCCGCCGCTACCGTCTCTCGCGCACCCGCTGGCGGGGCATTCGCGCCGGCCTGTCGGGAGGCTCGGCGCCGTTCGCCTGGACCTATCTGTGGACGACCCTGCTCGTCCCGCTGACGCTCGGCTGGATCCTCCCGTGGCGCGCCGCGCGCCTCCAGCGCGCGCTGTTCAACGACACGCGCTTCGGCGACAAGGCCTTCACCTTCACCGGCCGCGCGGGCCCCCTCTACAAGCGCTTCTGGCTGGTATGGGTGAGCGGGCTCGTGCTGATGATCGGTGCCTCCGCAGCCATCGGTGCCGTGATCGGCATCGACACTCAGCGCGGTGCACCTTTGATGCGGCCACCTTCGCGCGAGAAAATTGCAGCCACGGTCGCCATCATCTTCGGTGCACTGCTGATCTTCGCCATGATCCGCGCCTGGTACAGCAGCCGCATGCTCAACTACTTCGCGACGGAGACCAAGTACGAGGGCTGCAGCTTCCGGCTCAACGCGACGGTGCCGAGCCTCGTGTGGCTCGTCGCCAGCAACTACTTGATCAGGACGCTATCGCTCACGATCCTCTCGCCTATCGCCGAGGCGCGCGCGACGCGCTATATCGTCGACCGCTTGTCGCTGGAGGGCCCCATCGAGTGGCAGGCGGTGGGACAAAACCCGGACGCCCTGCTCAAGACCGGCGAAGGGCTCGCGGAGGCGTTCAATGTCGATGCCTTCTGATCCCAGGCTCTACCCCGGCAAACTGAGCGATGGACGCACCGCCGGTTCCGCGCGCGTGCAAGTGCGGCTCGGCGAGGCAGGCATCGAAATTCTGCCGCCAGGCGAGCGGCGCGGCGCGCTCGTGTGGCCCTATGCCGAGCTGCGCAGCGGCGTGCCCCTGCGCAGCGACGCCACCGACGTTCTGCTGAGCCTCGAGCCCAATGGCGCTCAGACCCTGTTCGTTGCCGACCCCGCCTTCAGCAGCTCGCTGCTCCCCAGGGCGCGCAGGCTGTCGCAGGCACGCCAGCGCCTTCGGGGGCTGCGACCAGGAGTGGCAGCCATCGCGCTGATCGTCGCCGTCGTGGGCGCCGTGCGGCTGCTCGAACTGCATCCTGCCCAGACGATCGCCCGCTTGATGCCGCAGCAGACGCGAGAGGTGATGGGGCGCAACGTCATATCCTCCCTCGTCGGCAAGACGCGGCAGTGCGAAACCGCGCCCGGCCGCGCCGCGCTCGACCGCCTCACCCAGCGCCTGGCAGGTGCGGCGTCTCCCAAGCCGACACCCGTCCGCGTCGTGCTGCTCGACTGGAGCCTCGTCAATGCCTTCGCCGCCCCGGGCGGACAGATCATCCTGACCCGCGGCCTGGTGCAGAAGGCCGTCTCGCCCGACGAGGTGGCCGGCGTGCTCGCGCATGAGCTCGGCCACACGCTGGAGCTGCATCCGGAGACAGGTCTGGTGCGCGCCATGGGCCTCTCGGCCGCCGCCCAGCTCATCTTTGCCGGGTCGACGGGGACAGCCACCAACATCGGCCTCTTGCTGACGCAGTTGCGTTATACCCGGGTGGCCGAGCGCGAGGCCGACGCGCACGCCCTGCGCGTCCTCAAGGGCGCCGGCATCTCCGCCAAGGGTTTCGGCGACTTTTTCGAGCGCATCGAGCCAAAACCCCCGACAGCGCCCCCCAAGGCCGACGACGACAAGAAGAGCGAGCAGAAGACGGGGTTGGGTACCCTCGTCCTCGCCTCTGACCTCCTGCGCACGCACCCTCTCACGGCAGACCGCCTGGCAGCGGTGCGCGCACAGCCGCCCTACCCTGCCACTCCTGCCCTGTCAGATACCGACTGGCGCGCCTTGCGGGAGATGTGCGGCGCCACTGCGCCTCCTCCTGCACCGCGGCCCGCCACGCCGCCCTCGCAGGGCACAGCATCGCCAGCTCCGCCGCCCGCCCCGCGTCCTCCCGTGCCGCAGCCCGCGGAGAGGGCAGAAGCTCCAGAAGCTGATCGCGAGATCGCCGAGGCCACCAAGGCGCTGGAGGCCATTCCCTACGATGTGGCGGCTCTGCAGCGGCGTGCGCGCGCGCATGGGCGGAAGGGCCAGCACGCGGAAGCCCTCGCCGACCTCACGAAGGCAGTGGAACTCCGACCATCGGATGCCGGCTTGCACGCGGGGCGCGGCAGCGCGCATCAGAGCCTTCGCCAGTACGAGCAGGCGCTGGTCGCCTACGATGAGGCAATCCGCCTCGACACCAACCACATCGGGGCCCGCAACGGCCGCGGCAACACCAACCGGGCCCTCAAGCGCTACGACGTTGCGATCGCCGATTTCGACGAGCTGATCAGGTTGCGCCCGAACTACGTGTATGCCCACTACAATCGCGGCTTGACCAACGTCGATATGGGCCGGCCCGATGATGCGGTGCGCGACTTCACCTCCGCGCTCGGCATCGACAAGGATTATGCCGGGGCTTACGCGCACCGCGGCATGCTGCACGAGAAGGCCGGCGAGCGCGAGAAGGCAATTGCCGACTTCCGTGCGGCGCTGGCCGCACCTCCCACGAAATACGAGAGCGGGCCCTGGGCACAGCGCACGGCTCGCGAGCGACTGAAGACGCTGGGCATCGATACGCCCTGACGGGGCCACACACTACCCGTCATCCCGGCCGCCGGCGATCGCGTGCGAGCGCGATCACATGGCGAGCCGGGTTCTGCCACGAACGTCGTTAGTTTGCTGCAGATCCCGGACAGCCTCGCAGTGCTCGACTTCCGGGATGACGGGTGGCGGTATTGGCGCGTGGGTATTTCCGCCTGCTACCGGCGCTCCACGATGTCCTTGCGCATGGGTGCCAGGATGGCGACCAGCTCCTTCTGCTCGCGCTCTGGCACTTTGAACTTGTTGAGCGTCTTGGCGAGGTCCTCGACGAGCGCATTGAAGTGGCGGTTTTGGATGCCGAGGCCCCGGTGCGCCGCTTTCATGCTGCGGCCGCGGTAGACGCACGGCCCCCCCGTACCTGCGCAGATCTGCTCGACCAGGCGGCGCTTCAGGCGCGGAATGTCGGTGTTGGCGAAGAACCGGTTGATCCTCTTGTCGGCGGCAACGTTGCCAACGAAGTCGTCGACCACGGCGACGATCGCGCTCTTTCCCCCGAGCCGCTCGTAGAGCGACCTCTTGTGCACGAAGGTCGCCTCGGCCGTGGTCGCCGTGAACGCGACAGCGAGAATGGCTAGTGCTGCGAGCATGCGCATTGGCTTTTCTCCGGAAAAGTCCCGGCGCCCGCTGATCGTCGGGGCGCCGGATGAGTTTGCACGGTGGCTAGGAAGGACAATCGGTGCGATGCCTCCCGGGCCTGGACGCGCTCCAGTTTTGGAGCGCCGGTAGCTACGGGGCGCGGCGTGGAAGGTTTCAGCCGGCGATTTACGAAGTCTTGAACGCAACCGGACACAGGGTGCACACGCGCGCGTCCGGTAAGTAGCCGGAAAGCAATCCGAAGCCGGTCGGCAACCGTACTCGTCTCACTTGCAGTCAGGGCCCTCGGCTGGCGCGATTGCGGGCGTCTCGATCGCTCCAACGGTGGCCGGCGCACGCCAAGGGCCGCAATCAGGGACGTGTGATGACACCTACGGCGACACGCCTTCGACCGGAGGACGGACGCACCTTGCACACACCAGCGCAAACATCGGTGAAAACCATCGCGACCTTGCTGCGCCGCGTTGCAGCCGGCGACCATCGAGCTTTTTCGGCCCTCTACCAGGCCACCTCGGCGAAACTCTACGGCATCATCCTGCGTATATTGCGCAGACGCGACCTCGCCGACGAGGTTCTGCAGGAGGTGTATGTCAAGATCTGGGAGCGCGCGGCCCTGTACGATGCCGCCAAGGGTTCGCCGATCACCTGGATGGCGACCATCGCGCGCAACCGGGCCATCGACGAGATACGCGGCAAGCGGCCCTTGCCGACCGAGGATGTGCGCGAGGCTTTGAACATCGCCGGCGACGAGGAGGACCCGCTGGAGCGCATGCACCGGAGCGAGGAGTTGCAGCGTGTCTTGAAGTGCCTCGATCGACTCGAGCCGCAACGGCGTGAGATCGTGTTGCTCGCCTACCGCGACGGCATGAGCCGGGAAGCTCTCGGCCAGCGCTACTCGCGGCCTGCGGCGACCATAAAGAGCTGGCTGCATCGCAGCCTGGCGCAACTGCGGGAATGCCTGGATCAATGACCGGCCGCGACGACCTCGATGCCATTGCCGCCGAGTACGTGCTGGGAACGCTGGACGCCGGCGAGCGCGCGGTCGTCAGCGAGCGCCGCCGGCGCGAGCCGGAGCTCGAGGCGGCGATCGAGGCGTGGGAGCGGCGACTAGGCCCACTCTCGGACGCCGTCCCTGTCGTTGCTCCTCCACCTGAGCTTTTCGCCAAGATCGAGGCCCGCCTCGCGGCTGGCGTTGCTGCGGGTCCCGGCGTGCAACGCATTGTCGCCTTGCAGCGGCGCGCAACACGCTGGCGCCAGGCCGCGCTTGCCGCTACTGCCCTCGCCGCCAGCCTGCTCGTGTTTGTCGTCGCGCGCGAGGTGTCGCGCCCGCGCACCGCCAGCACCTACGTCGCCGTGTTCCAGAAGGATGACGCGTCCCCGGCCTTCCTGCTGACCGTGGACCTCGAGGCGCGCTCGCTGTCGATCCGGCCGGTGGCCGCTGAGCCTCAACCCGGCAAGAGCTACCAGCTCTGGATCGCTGCCGACAGGCTGGGCCCGGCGCCGCGCTCGCTGGGCCTGATCGAGGAGCGGGGCGGTACCATCCGCACGGCGCTGGCAGCTTACGACCGCGCGATCGTCGAGAAAGCGACCTTCGGGGTCAGCCTCGAGCCGGAAGGGGGATCGCCGACCGGCAAGCCAACCGGCCCGGTGTTCCACGCCAAGCTGATCGCGACACCCCGCTGATACACGTCCGACGGACTCAACAAAACGTGAAGCGCGACCGTCGCATCCTTCTCGGGCGCGCACCCGTATTTCCGGACGCTCTCACGCGAGCGGCAGGGTGGCGACAGTCATCGTGCGGTGCTGCCGCCGAAGGGAGAGATCAGCCGGGGACACGGTCTGAGTAAACACACGATAGGAGATGACCTATGCAAGCACGGACTTTTCTGTCAGCAGCCCTCGGCGCTTTGGCCCTCGGCCTCGCCGCCACCTCGGCCCAGGCAGTGCCAGCGGGCGGCCACCTCGCCACGCTCAAGGCCGACGTCGCCGACGCCGGCCAAGTCGAGAAGGTGACGTACGGCTACGGCTATCGCCGGCATTGCCATTGGCACTACGGCTACCGCCATTGCTATGGCGGCTACGGCTATCGCCGGCACTACGGCCACTATGGCTACTATCGTCATTACGGCTGGGACTATCCGTATTGGCGGCGCCATCGCAATTGGTACTGACGATGGCGGTGGGCGGCCGTTCGCTTGCGCGGACGGCCGTCCTCAATCGCCGGGTTGCGGCCGCCGCTCGTTCGATAGAGGCCGATGTGGAGCAGGAGCTGGATCTGGCAACGCGCGCGCGTCCCAGTTTGCCCCGGAAGAGTTCCGCAACCTTTACTGGCAAAATAGGCATTTTGTTACGGTTTTATGACCAGTCGTTGTGCATCTTTGTAGCAAAATCGCAACTGCCCTCTGCCAACCGCCAAGTCAAATCGAAGTGTTGCCTCAATTGGTGTTAACTATTGGTCGTCGTTTCGTCGATCGACCCAGGGCAAAGGTAGCGCGTTAGCCAGATCGAGTACGGCACAGCGGTGGCTGCAATTTTCTTGCGGCAGTCGGGGGATTTTGTATGCGTAGAGCGGTCCCGGCGGGGGCGAGCGCGCCATGCATTCGCATTGTATTGGTTATCTGGCCGATGGTCCTCATTGCGGCCGCCGCTGGCGCCGCGGACCTCGATCTCGAACAACGCGGAGCGGAGCTCGAAGCGACGACGGCGCGCTGCGGCAACGGCCCCGGCAAGCTGACCTTTCACATGCGCGGGCAGGTGAACCGCGCCCTCCTGCTCTGGAACGATGGCTTCGACTCACGCCTACAACAACGCGAAGCTTTCCGCCGGGTCGTGGCGGGGCGCTGTTATCGGCGCGCGGATCAAATTCTGAGGCCACGCTCACATTGCGACACTGTCTGAAACACGAAGTTCCGAATGCTGACGTGCAAGAAATGTAGCAATCATGCGTAATGGTCTGGAAAATTTGGTTGGCTCGCACGACATCCACATGCTGTGCCAGGGTCCAAGAACCTGGAACGCGTGGCGGGAGGCAAATCCCGGCGTCGTCGCCGATTTGAACGATCTCCATCTGCCCGTGAGCCAGAGACAGTTCGGCCAGGTCCAGGGCGGGCCAATCAACCTAGGTCGTGCAGAGCTTTGCCGGGCGGCGCTGGAGCACGCGACGCTCATCGACGCCAATCTGGCCGGCGCGCTGCTCATCGAGGCAGACTTGTCGGATGCTCGCATGGAGGGGGCCGACCTGCGCGGCGCCGACCTCAGCAACGCCAACTTCGACAACGCCGATCTCAAAGGTGCGCGCCTGGAGGACGCCATCCTGCGCGGTGCGCGGCTGCGCGACGCCCGCAACTTGATGCAGGCCCAGATCGATCGAGCACAGGGTGACGAGAGCACGACGCTCCCGCCAAAGCTCGCGATTCCCAAACACTGGCTCAGTGACGCCAAGTCGAGGGTGTCTGAGCTGGAGAAACGGACGAGCCGACACGCTGCTGATCTGAGAGGGGACCTGTACGCGGCACTCGGCGTCAAGCGCGGAGCCTCGCCCCGGGAGATCCGGGCTGCCTACCTCAAGCTGGTCAAAGACCTCCATCCCGACGGCCGCTTCGATGATCCTGCAGCGGACGAGCGTCTCAAGGCAGTCAACAGGGCCTATCATGAGCTGAAAGAGCTGGAGAAGCGGGCGGCTGCCAGAAGAGCCGAAAGCGGGTTCCTGGGCCGCCGCAGCGTGCTTTTTTCCTTTGGTCTTCTCGCGTCGACCATTCCGATGCTGGTCGTGGTCGGAGCCCTCTATGGCGCCGGCTACTTCGTCTCGGACACAACTCGTCCAACCGGGAAGGAGGGGGAGAGCGTGCGTGTGACGCTGGCAACCACACCTGCGCCCGACCAGCAAATTGTGCCGATCGAAAAATCCGTGTCCGCCGACGATGCGGCCTGGGCCGACGCCAAGCGTGAGGGGACGAGCATAGCGTTGCACCGCTACCTCGAGCGCTATCCCCAGGGCCGCCATGCGCAGAAGGCAACCGAGGAGGTGGCGATCGTAGTGGCGTCCGAGGCCGCGCTGGACGGGCGCTCCGATGGGCGGGACGGGAGCGCGGCGGGCGCCGTCAGGCCGACCCTCAGCCGCTACCTGGAAAAATATCCCGACGGGCACCTTGCTCCCGCAGCGCGCCAGCGGCTCGCGGCTATCGACGCTGCCGACACCGCGGCCTGGAGCAAGGCTCAGCAAACGCCGACCAAGGGCGGCTTGCGCGGATATCTCGATGCCTACCCCGGCGGAAACCATGCCGATAAAGCGCGGCAGGCGCTGGCCGCCATCGAGTTCAAAGAAGCAGTGCTGCGTGCCGATCAAAGCGCCTGGGCCGAGGCTGAGCGGACCGGCACCAAGGAAGCGATGAGCTGGTATCTCGAGAGCTATCCCAACGGCGTGAATGTGGCGAAGGCCCACCGCGCCCTGGCGGCAATCGACAAGATCGAGGCGATCCGCCGTGCCGACCAATCCGCCTGGGCAGCGGCGGAGCGGGCCGGAACCAAGGAGGCGCTGACCGGGTATCTCAACGCCCATCCCGACGGTACTCATGTCGCGAGCGCGCGCCGGGCCCTCGCGGCCATCGATAAAATCGAGGCGATCCGCCGTGCCGACCAATCCGCCTGGGCAGCAGCGGAGCGGACCGGAACCAAGGAGGCGCTGACCGGGTATCTCAACGCCCATCCCGACGGTACTCGATGGTCGCGAGTGCGCAGCCAGGCCCTGGCGGCCCATCGATAAAATCGAGGCGATCCGCCGTGCCGACCAAACCGCCTGGGCAGCGGCGGAGCGGGCCGGAACCAAGGAGGCCCTGACCGGGTATCTCAACGCCCATCCCGACGGTACTCATGTCGCGAGTGCGCACCGGGCCCTCGCGGCCTCGATAAAATCGAGGCGATCCGCCGTGCCGACCAAACCGCCTGGGCAGCGGCGGAGCGGGCCGGAACCAAGGAGGCCCTGACCAGGTATCTCAACGCCCATCCCGACGGTACCCATGTCGCGAGTGCGCACCAGGTCCTGGCGGCCATCGATAAGATCGAGGCGATCCGCCGTGCCGACCAAACCGCCTGGGCAGCGGCGGAGCGGGCCGGAACCAAGGAGGCGCTGACCAGGTATCTCGACGCCCATCCCAACGGAACCAGTGTGGAAAAGGCTCGGCAAGCGTTGGCCTCCCTTGCAGCCGCCAGCCAGAGGCTCCAGGACGGCCTTGCCTGGTCCGAGGCGCAACGGCGCAACACCAGAGCATCGTATGCCGCCTATCTGGGCGCTCACCCCAACGGAGACCATGCGAAGGAGGCGCGGGCACGCATGGGCACATTGGAGACCGCGGAAGCGAAGGCAGCAGACGCGGTGACCATCAAGGCGCCGGGCCGAGTGGCTCCACCGCCACCGCTGCGCGAGCGCGCACCCGGTGCTCCCACCCGCCCGCTGTGGCCGTCCGCCGACGAGCCGTTCGTCGGAGCGGACGGACGCATTCGCCAGCACTGATCCCGCCCGCGATTGCCCTCCAGCGGCCGGCGCGAGAGGCGACATCAATCTTCCTTGGTGCCGCCGCAAACCGGCCGCGCCTTCCGGCTAACCACCACCGATACAAAGGCGTGGATTTTCAGAAATATGATGAATGTTGTAGGGGCGATAATGCGCGGGTTCAGAAGCCCTGCCTTCAAGTTCTTCCTGATCCTGTTCCTCATCCTCCTGCTCCTCGTACCCCTTTTCATGGTCTACGGGCTCATCTGGGAACGGGAGAGCCGGGCGAGGGCTGTGCGCAGCGAGGTCGGCCGACTGTGGGGGCCGGAGCAGCAGGTACTCGGTCCTTTCCTGATCGTGCCCTACACCGTTCGCATCGAGACCGGGCAGGGCGAGAGGCGCGCCGAGCAGATCCAGGAACGGCGGGCGATCTTCACGCCCGAAGTGCTCGACGTGACCGGCAGCGCGCAAGCAAAGACGCTACACCGCTCCATCTTCGAGGTGCCGGTGTACGCCGCGCGGGTCAAACTGTCCGGCCGCTTCGGCATGCCGCGCATCACCGACGTCGCCGCCGAAGTCGTCGCGGTGCGCTGGCGGGACGCCGCTTTCGTGCTGGGGCTGTCAGGGGTCTCGGGCCTCAAGGAGGCGGCCGCGCTGAAGATCGACGGTGCGGCTGAGCTTCCCTTCGCGCCGAGCTTGGGCTTTCCGTCTGGCAACCTCACGGGCGTGCATGCGAAGCTTGCAAGCGCCGGCAGCGCGGTGCTGCCCGATGCCGAGCAACCGCCTCGACCATTTTCATTCACGGTCGACCTCGCCTTCAACGGCTCGGTAGCCCTCAATTTCGCCCCCGTCGCCCGTGAGACGCGCGTGTCACTGGCGTCCACGTGGCCACATCCGAGCTTCTCCGGCGCCTTCCTTCCCGACGAGCGCCAGGTCACGCCCACAGGATTCACGGCGGCCTGGAAAATCCCGCACCTCGCGCGCAGCGTACCCGAGGCCTGGAGCCTGACGGAGGCCAACCTGGACAGGCTCGCACCTCATGCCTTCGGCGTGTTGATGATTGCGCCGGTCGATTTCTACAGCCTCGTCAATCGCGCGGTGAAGTACGGCCTCATGTTCGTGGCACTGGCGTTCATGGCCGTCTTCTGTCTGGAGCTCGTCTCGGGGCGGCGCGTGCATCCGGTGCAGTACCTCTTTACCGGCATAGCGCTGGTGTTCTTCTACGTGCTGCTGCTCTCGCTGGCGGAGCATCTGGGCTTCGCGGCGGCATATCTCGTCGCCGCGCTCGCCATGGGCTCGATGCTCGCCCTCTACATCGGCGCGGCGCTCTCCAGCCTGCGCAACGGGATCGTGATGCTTGTGGTGTTCGTTACGACCTACGGCATTCTGTATCTGATCCTGCAGCTCGAGGACTACGCGCTGCTGGCGGGTGCGATTGTCGGGTTCGTAGCGCTCACCACCATCATGTTTGCAACACTCCGCGTCGACTGGTCGGGCACGGGTACGGCGTCTCGCCAAGAGGGGCAGCATGGTTGAACGTGCAGGAGGCGGCCCATGACCCAAATGGCCGACGTCTTCGACCTTCCCGAAGACCATATCCTGCGTGTGGCACACAGGGCATCCATCTATCACCGCCAGGCGATCGAGCAGAGCCGGCAATGCGGGTGCTTCTACTGCTTGAAGCTGTTTGGCCCGGAAAAGGTTTGCGCTTGGACCGATCGGCACAGACCACACGCCGAGCACACGGCTCTGTGCCCCTATTGCGGCGTCGACAGTGTGATCGGCGACGCCTCAGGCCTCGAGATCACCGAGGCCTTCTTGGACGACATGAACAGGCATTGGTTCGATGCAGGCAGCCCAACAGACAAGGAGGACCGATAGGTCGGCCGCGCGCTTGCCCCAATTGTGCCTTCAAACTAGGCACGGGGCACTGGATTGGATTGCATGCAGCGGCTCCTGCGGGTCATTCTCATCGTCCTCGGTCTGTCGGTCGCCTACGCGGCCTGGCCCTTCTATTCGGCATTCAAGATCCGTGAAGCCATGGTTGCGGGCGACACGGCAACCCTCACCCACAGCGTCGAGTGGACCTCGGTGCGCGCCTCGCTCAAAGCCTCGATCAGCGCGGAGGCTCTGGCAAGGCTCGAGGCCGACCCCAACGCGCCTCCACCCAGCGTCTGGCAGCGTGTCAAGTCGGCAGTGGCCCCGCGCATGGCCGACAGCGTGGTCGACCGCTACGTGACGCCCGAGTACCTGCCCGTGCTGCTGGGCTATCGCCGCATCTGGCGCGGCACCGTGCAGCCGGCGCTGGGGCTCGGGCGGGAGGAGCCCCCCACCGCGCTGGCCGGCACCCTGTTCGCCGGCTCGGTGGTGGACCGCTTTGCCAGCTCCTGGAAGCGGCTGCGGCGGGGTGTGTTTTATTCACCGACCCGCATCGAGATCGAGATCGAGGACAAGTACAAGCCTGGCCTGAGCTACGTCAGCACGCTGGAGTTCAAGGCCCTTGGCTGGGGCTTCGGCTGGAAGCTCACCGGGCTCGCCATCGCCGACGCGGGCTTGTAGGAAGCCCACCACACGCTGCTGGCCCATGCAGTTTGCCGCGCCGGCCCAACGGTTGGACCTAGGCTGCTGAGGTCCGGTTCCGTGGGCCGCAGCCGAATGTTGCCCGGCGGACCATAGATGTCCTCGCCCGCTGTCGTGGCGACGAAGGGGCTCAGCTCTTGACGTGCCGAGCAGCATCGGCCCGACGGATGCGCTTGGCCAAACGAGCGCGTTGGCGGCTAGCATTCACCTCACCTCGCGCGGCGCAGAGCTCGCAGTCACACATCCACGGCGACTTGCCCTTCGCCTCCGGGTAGTAGCGCCAGCCGATAGCTTTCGGCAGTACACGAACCCGCACGATCTCGCCGGGGTTGACACGGCGCGACAACATGATCTCGTAGCCGCGCGGATCGGGCCTGCCACGAATGTATCCGACCGCTTCAGCCGCCGTCATCGCCCGGCGCTGCTCGCGATAGTGCCGGACGAAGACCATCTCGTCGTCGTGCACGCGGAAGGAAATGGCCGAGAGCGTCGTCCGGCCCGTTCGCTTCATCTCGCGCGACCAAGAGTGCGTGAGTGTATAGCTCTCCAGGATCGGGAAGGCCCAGACGAACCCTCGCACGGGGGTGATGCCGTTGCGCGCGATGCGCTTGGCGAGATTCTCGGCCGTGACGTGCACGAGGAGCGTCAAGCTTTCACCTATCACCGTACTTCGCTACCGCTCTTCCTTTTTGCTGTCGATCTATGATCGGCTTATGGCGCAATCGCTGACCCCTACCGTTCTTCAGCTTTCGGTGCATAGCCGCAGTGGGCAAAACCAAGCCGATGCATCGTCGGCGTTGGGGAGGAATACCTGGTCAGAAATCCGCGTCCTCTTCGCCCGCGGTGCGCTTCTGATGGCGCACGTGCTGCCAGATGGCGAGCACAACCGAGAGCGCGGCGGCGGCGAGAAGGCCCCCGGAAATAGGCCGTGTCAGGAACAGCCAGGGATTGTCGTCCGTCATGATGGCGCGGATCAGGTTGATCTCGATCTGGTCGCCCAGGATCAGCCCCAGGATCAGCGGCGCCAGCGGGAAGCCTGCCTTCACCAGCGCGTAGCCGAGCACGCCGAAGATCAGGAGCACGTACACGCTCTGCATGGTGTTGTTGAGCGCATAGGCGCCCATCACGCACAGCACCATGATCACCGGAGCCAGCAGCGCGAGGCGCACGCTGGAGATGCGCAGCATCAGCGGCATCGCGGCAAAGCAGATCAGCAGCATCAGCGGGTGCGCCAGGATGTAGGCGCCGTAGATGCCGTAGGCGAGCCCTGGGTTCTGCGACACGAACAGGGGGCCGGACTGGATGCCATGGATGGTCATGGCGCCGAGCATGACGGCGGTGACGGCATCGCCCGGAATTCCGAAGGCCATGATCGTCATCAGCGAGCCGCTGACGTTGGCATTGTTCGAGGCCTCAGAGGCGATGATGCCTTCGGGATGGCCCTTGCCGAAGCGCTCGGGTGTCTTGGAGAACTTCTTGGCCTGGTCGTAGGCCATGACGCTCGATGCGCTGCCGCCGATGGCCGGCAGGATGCCGATGACGAGGCCGACGATGGTCGACCACAGCAGCAGGAACGGCTGCCGGAAGATTTCCCAGTTCACCTTGAGATGCGAGAAGCGTTCGAACGTGGCGCGTAGGGCAGTCTTGGCGCGGGCCTGTGGATCGCCGAGCTTCTCGATGTCGGTCATGATCTGGGCGAAGGCGAAGATGCCGATCAGCACGGGCAGGAAAGGGAAGCCACCGCCGATGAAGGCCGAGCCGAAGGTGAAACGCGGCACGCTGGCGATGGGATCGGTGCCGATCACCGTGATCAGGAGGCCGATCGCCGTGGAGATCAGCCCCTTGATGAGCGAGGCCTCGGCGAGGCCGGCGACCATCGCCATCGCCAGCACGAACAGCGAGAAGTATTCCCAGGGCCCGAACTCGAGCGCGATTGCCGCGAGCGGTCCAGTCACGAAAACCAGGAACAGGGCGCCCAGGAGCCCGCCCCACACCGAGGCCCACACGCCCAGCCAGATGGCTCGTCCCGGCTCGCCGTTGCGGGCCATGGGAAAGCCGTCGAACGTCGTGGCGATGGCCGAGGGCGTGCCGGGAATGCCGATCAGGCAGGCAGTGATGAGACCGCCGGTCGAGCCGCCGACGTAGACGCCGGTCATGGCTGCAAGGCCAGCGAGCGGATCGAGCCCGTAGGTGAAGGGCAGGATGACAATGACCGTGAGCGTGATCGTGAAGCCCGGCAGGGAGCCGCCGATGACGCCGGCAAAGGTGCCGAGCAGCAGCGGCAGCATGTATTTCCACTGCAGGACGGTGAGGATGCCGTTGCCGAGCAGATCGAGCATGGCTCACCAGCCCGTCCACGCGCCGCGCGGCAGCAGCACGGAGAGGTATTTCTCGAACGCCAGGAAGGCGAGCCCCGATGTACCCACAGCGAGCGCTACGAGCAGCAGCCACTGGCGCAGCGTCGCCGGGCGCTCCAGCACCAGCTGGAAGGTGGCGACATACAGGACCGTCGCGATGCGGAACCCCAGCAGCGGCAACAGGCCGATGTAGGCACCCGTCACCGCGAAGGCGCCGGCGACGAGGCCATAGGCGCGCTTTGGTCCTGGCGGTGCGTCCGCGACGGGATGAGAACGCCGCTGGGCAAGGAAATCCTGCAGGACCAGGAGGGCGCACACGACGGCCATGAAGGTGAGAACCAGCGCGGGATAGAAGCCGGGCCCGATGGGCACGATGGGCAGCCGCGGCAGGCCGAAGCTCATCGGCAGCAACAGCAGGCTGATCGCGAGGCCGATCAGCCCCGCGATCCCGTCGCGCCCGAGTCTCATCTGGGCCTCACTTCTTGAGGAGACCGAGGTCGGCCATGATCGCCTTGTTCTCGCCGTCGATCTTGTCGAGGAAAGCGGAGTACTGCTTGTCGTCCAGGTGGGCGACGCGCGTGCCCTGCAGTTTCATCGCCTCCTTGAAGGCGGGCTCAGACGTGGCCTTCCCGCAAGCCTCGACCAGCTTGGCGCGCACGGGCGCCGGCGTGCCCTTGGGCACCACCAGGCCGCGCGCGACCTCGTAGACGATGTTGTAGCCGAGCTCCTTCAGCGTCGGCACGTTGGGTATCTCCGGGTCGCGCTGCTCGGTGGCGATGGCCAGAAACCTCAGCTGCCCCGCCTCGACTTTGCTTTTTTGGGTGAGGTTGGCATCGGTGAGGTCGATATGACCGCCCAGGATCGCGTTCATGCGCGGCGCCAGGCCCTCGTAGGACACGTACTTGAACTTGATGCCAGCGGCCTTCTCGATGGTTGCCGGAAAGATGTGGCTGGTGGAGCTCAATGTCGCGCCGACCGTGATCTCGCCGGGCCGCTTCTTGGCGTCCTCAAACAGTTCCTGCCAATTCTTCCACGATGTCTTCGGGCTGGCCGTGAGGACGGAAGGTGTCGCCGACACGAGGCAGATCGGCTCGAAGTCGGTGTACTTGACGTCGGTTAGGCCCGAGTAGTGCACGAGGTGGATATAGTCGTGCATGGCATAGATGGTGTAGCCGTCCGCGGGGGAAGCCTTGGACTCGCGCGCGCCGACCGTGCCCGATGCACCGGTGACGTTGGCGATGACAATTGTTTGGCCAAGGTGCTTTTGCAGCACCTGGCCCAGCGGGCGGAAGATGTTGTCGGTGTCGCCCCCGGCAGCCCACGGCACGATCATCTTTACGGGGCGATCCGGGTACTGGGCGCTCGCCGGCGCCGCAAAGCCGGCGGCCACCACGGCAACGGCAAGGGCGAGAGTGAGCCTTTTCACGGTAATCCTCCCTTGGTTCTTTCAGGCTTTTGCACTTGCGGACACTATCGCATGCGAAATCGCGAAAGCAACGAGACGAAAAGTGCGTGACCCCTGCAACTTGCCCGGCGAGCGCGGGTGCGATTAGCTAGCGGGGGGCACAGGAGGACGCATGGCAACGCAAGACCTGCACGGACTGCCTCTTTCCACGGCATCGCCCGAGGCGGGCGGCGCCTTCAATCATGCGGTCGATGGCTATCTCGCCTACCGAGCCGATGCGCCGCTGCGGATGCGCCAGCTCCTCGTCGCCGATCCCGAGTTCTGCCTCGCGCACGTGCTCCGCGGCTATTTCTCCATGCTCTCCTTCAACGTTGCAAGCGTACCGGCGGCACGCAACTCGCTGGAAACGGCTCGCCGGCTCTCGGCTGATGCCACGCGCCGGGAGCGGGCACACGTCGCCGCGCTCGCACACTGGGTGGACGGCGACATCGACGCCACGCTCGCCACCTGGGAGCAGATTCTCGACGAGCATCCCCTTGATGTGCTGGCCTTCCGCCTGCACCATTTCCTCGCCTTCTGGTACGGCCGGCCGGAGCTGATGGTCGCCCAGGCCGACATCACGATGAAGCGTTGGAGCAAGGAGCTTGCAGGCTGGCCCGCGCTGCTAGCGTGCCGCTGCTTTGCGCACGAGGAGTCCGGCAACTACGCGACAGCCGAGGCCGCCGGGCGCGAGGCGATCGCGCTGGCGCCAGGCGACCTGTGGGCAGCGCATGGCGTTGCCCACGTCCTGGAAATGCAGGGGCGCCATGAGGAGGGCATCACCTGGCTGGCAGGGCTCGAGCCCTATTGGGAAGGCGGCAACAACCTCATGCATCATCTGTGGTGGCACCGTGGGCTCTACCACTACGAGCGGCGTGAGTTCGCGGAGGTTCTCGCCCTCTACGACCGGCGCTTTCGCGATCTCTCCTCGCCGCTCACGCAGGCTCAGCCCGACCTCTACATCGACATCCAGAATGCGGCCTCCATGCTGTTCCGGCTGGAGCGGCAGGGCGTCGACGTGGGCGGCCGCTGGGGCGAGCTTGCCGACAAGGCCGAGGCGCGCATCGGCGATTGCCTATCGGCGTTCACGCTGCCGCACTGGATGATGGCGCTGACGGCAGCCGGGCGCTGGGATACAGCGGGCCGCATGATCGAGGGGATGCGCGCCTTCGCCGAGGCAGGCCGTGGCACGGCGGCACCGCTGGTGCGTGACTACGCGCTTCCCATCGGTGAGGCGCTGGTGGCGCGCGCCAAGGGCGATCCCGCGCGTGCCTCCGACCTGATGCGGCCCGCGCTCACGGGGATGTATCGCCTGGGCGGCAGCCACGCGCAGCAGGACGTGCTGCAGCAGCTGTTCCTGGATTGTGCCGTGCAGGCGCGCCGCGCCGACGACGTCAAGGCGCTGCTCGAGCGTGTTGCCCGCTATCCCGTGCCGCCAGCGCAGCGCGTTGGTTACGCGGACGCGCTGCGCCTGGTCAATTGATATGGCCACCGCGCGTCCAGACCTGAAGCTCGCAATCGCCGGTCTGGGCGCTATCGGCATGGTCGTAGGGCGCGCTGTCGACGCGGGCCGGGTGCCGGGCATCCGCCTTGTCGCCGTTTCGGTCCGCGATCACGAGAAGGCCCAGAAGGCGATCGCACGCTTCCAGTCGCCGCCGCGGCTGCTGGATTTCGCCGCGCTGGCCGAGGCCGCCGACATCGTCCTCGAGTGCCTGCCGCCAGAGCACTTCGCGGCGGTCGCCGCACCTGCTGTCGAGCATGGGCGCATCTTCATGCCGCTGTCGGTGGGGATGCTCATCAATCACATGGAGCTGGTCGACCGCGCCCGCGCCACGGGCGCCCGCATCATCGTCCCCACCGGCGCCCTGCTCGGCCTCGATGCCGTGCGGGCGGCAGCCGAAGGCAGCATCGCCTCGGTGAAGATCATCACCCGCAAGCCCCCGGCTGGGCTCGCCGGCGCGCCGTTGCTCATGGAACGCGGCATCTCGGTGGAGGGTCTCGAGCAGCCGCTGCGCGTATTCGAGGGTACCGCGCGGGAGGCCATCGCGGGCTTTCCCGCCAACGTGAACGTGGCAGTGGCCCTGTCGCTCGCCGGCATCGGCCCCGACGAGACGCAGGCCGAGATCTGGGCCGACCCCAGCGTCACACGCAACGCGCACACCATCGTCGTGAAATCGGACTCCTCAGACCTCACCATGACGATCGAGAACATCCCTTCCGAGGAGAATCCCCGGACGGGCAAGATCACGGCGCTGAGCGTGCTCGCCGCGCTGCGCCGCTTGACCGCGCCGCTGGTTGTGGGGAGCTGAGCGCTTCCCTGCCATTGCCGGCAATCGCCGTCCTGGCTTCCTCGATCAGCCAGCTTACGAACGCCTGCACGTGCGGGCGCTCACGCGTGTTGGTGGAGCGGATGATGAAATACGCGCGCGAGCCGATCACGCTCTTGCAGAACGGCGCTATGAGGCGCCCGGACTCCACGAGCCCGCTCACCAGCCGGCCGATGCCCATGGCCACCCCCTGGCCGCTGAGCGCGGCCTGGATCATCTGCTCGTAGTTGTCGAACCTGATCGATGCGGTGGGCTTCAGACCTGGCATAGCCCTGCGCAGCGAGCCACGTGTCCCAGTCCAGATGGTCCCTCGCCTCGTCCATGTGCAGCAGCGCATGGTGCTGGAGATCCTCGAAGCCTGCGAAGCACGATGCGGGCCTTCGGCTCTGCAGCGCTGGGCTGCAGACCGGAAACAACTCCTCGCCGAACAGGCGAGATGGCCCCCTCCGGCGCCTCCTCCTCGCTGCAGTAGCGCACGGCGACATCGACCAGGCTGCGCTCCAGGTTGAAGGTCTTGTAACTGGCCGAGATGCGCACATCGACGTCGGGATGGAGCGCCGTGAAGGTGCGCAGGCGCGGGATCAGCCACAGCGAGGCGAAGCCGCCGGTGGTGGTGACCGTGAGATGCGGTGCGCCGCCGTCCGTGCGCAGCCGGTTGGTGGTCTCCTGCAGCTGCTCCAGGAATTCGGTGGCGGCCCGATGCAGGCTGCGGCCTTGCTCGGTGAGGGCGAGGCTGCGCGGCCGCCGCTCGAATAGAGCCACGCCCAGATGCTCCTCCAGGGCCCGGATCTGGCGGCTGACGGCGGACTGGGTGATGGACAGCTCGTCCGCAGCCTTGGTGAAGCTGAGCGTACGCGCGGAAGCCTCGAAGCCCTGGATCAGCTCCAGCGGCGGCAGGTTGAAGCGCTTTCTATGCATTCCTAGCACTCATGCATTGCCTGAGAAATCATCGTTTGTTCCGCTTCCTGAAGCGGCGTATCTCCTTGGTTACACGGCAATCTGACCACAGATTGCGATCCTAATCAATGCGCCGTGCGCATGCATACGGGAGTTGGTCATGAAACACGTTCGCGAAATCAAGCCGGTACGGGTCCCGGCGCGGTCCGTGCATCGCATCGAGGGTGGAAAAGGCCTGCAGATAACAGCCATCGACGGAGTTGTGTGGGTCACCCAGGCCAACGACGACCGCGACATCATCCTCAGCAGGGGGCAGTCGTTCATCCTCGACCGCAAGGGCCTTGCCGTGGTGTACGCGCTGAAGGAGGCGGCGATCCTTGTCGGCCCCGCCGGACACGTTACCGCGGCCGCGTTCGATCCCACCGCGATCCAAGGCGTTGCCGCCTGATCCGGGCTGGAGGAAGCCATGCTCTACCAGATCCATCGCTATCCAGCCGATCTCATCGACGTGGTGCGGCTCTCCGGCAGGCAGCGCGTGGTGATCCGCCCCGTGCTGCCGCAAGACGAGGACGTGACAACCGCGTTCTTCGGCAGCCTGCCGGCGCCCGCACGCTATGACCGTTTCATGAGCCCCATGCGCAACCTGCCGCCGGAGCTGATCAAGCGCTTCACCAATATCGACTATTCCGATCACCTCGCACTGGTGGCCGAGGTGTTCGAGGATGGGCGCGAGATCGTGGTTGCCGAAGCCAGGTATGCGCGCGGGAACGACCGGTCGGAGGCCGAGTTCGCCGTCTCGGTGGCCGACCAATGGCAAGGCCAGGGGCTCGCCAGCCTGCTGCTGGCCAAGCTCGTCTGCCGCGCCGCTACTGCCGGCGTCGAGCGCGTGGTCGGCGAGACGCTCGCCAGCAACGCCAAGATGCTCCATCTGGCGCGCAAGGCAGGCTTCACGATCACGCGCAGCCCAGACGTGCGTGGCGTGATGCTGCTCGAGAAGGTGATCGAAGCGGAATCGGCTGGCATGCACTGCCGCGGCGTGGATGCCCAGGAGTACCTGGCCGCATAATCATCGTAGGTTGGGTTAGCGCGGCCACTACGCCAATTGCTCAGGCCGAACGCTGGCTCCGCGCGTAACCCAACACCACGTAAACGCACTGCAATGTTGGGTTACGCGCGGATCGACGTCTCGGCATCACCTCGGCGATGGTGGCCGCGCTAACCCAACCTACGCCTACTACGCCGCTACGCCGTAGCCTGAGGCGGTCACCGGTGATCGCGCCACGCGCGCAGGCGACGGGCCAGCATGATCATGGCTGCAGAGATGAGGCCGAGGCCCGCGACCAGCAGAGCGACAAAGACGAGGACCGGGGCGAGCGCCCAGACAGCGATCGCGGTGATGACCACAGACGAGGCAATGAGCCAGGTGCGGAGCAGCGTCACGGCCGGCGCCGCCCCAACCGATGGCCGACGGTGGCCCACACCAGCCCACAAACGAACTGGGCAATGAATACGCCGGCGGCGGCGCGCCCCACGCCTGCAATGCCCGCAACACCCAGCCAGACGGCGATATAGATCAGCGCCGACCCGGCCAACGCGGCGGCGAATGCGGCGACAGGCAGCTTCTGCCACTGATCGGCCTTGCGGCCCATCCAAAACGCCACGACGACCACGGCAGGATTGAAAACAGCGGTCAGCAGCACGGCCTTGATGTCGACCGGAATCGGCACGGCTGACCCCTGCTGGCTGATCAGAGGCGCGACTTGCCCTCGAGCTGATCGCGCAGCTTCTCCTCCTCGTACTGGATGAACCAGCCGATCATCTGCCGCCACAGTGCCTCGCACAGGTCCGGGGGCACGCCTTTTTCGGCGGCGCGCGCACGCACCTTGTCGATCACCTGCTGGTTGCGCCACGGCACGTTGGCGGTGGCCTTCTCGGCAAGCTTGATCTGCCAGGCGCGCTCGACATAGCCGAAGCGCTCGGCAATCACGTCGACGAGGGCGGCGTCGATGCGGTCGATTTCCGCACGCACCTCGTTCATGTCCCGGCAGTCGGCAGGTTCGCGGTTGGTCATGTCCGGCTCAGTCAGCTAACAAGATATTCTCATCCAACCCGGGTCGCGGGGCGCATCCGGACTTACGCCCCGATCTCCTTTTTGGCAACGCCTGGCGCCTTCTGCGGCGCCCCCGGGGCCGGGGTGCACATCGCGGGCAGGTTCTGAATCTTGCCGTCGGATTGAAGTTTCTTCATCTCGGCGCACTTTGTCAGCACCTGCTGGGCCGTCGGCGGCTCCACTTTGTGGACCTTCATCAGTCGCGTCTTCATCTGCGCGTAGAGGTTCGGCCGCTGCTGCTTGAAGCGCTCGATCTCGGCCAGCGGCCAGTCGGTGACGGCAATGCCGACCTGCAGCACGCGGGTGTAGGCGGCGGCCTGCTGGGAGCCAATCGGAATGAGGTGGAGATATCCGACGTTGAGGATCTCGCCGGGCGCGATGCTGAACGAGGCATAGCTCTTCGTGAAGACGCCGTTGCCGGCCGGCTGGGCGAGGAGCACCGCGCCGCCCTGCTGCCGGGTGCACGTGTAGCTGACCACGTGGTACTCGCCGGTGCCGAGCTCCAGCTCGGCAACCGCGGCCTCGCCGGCTTTGCGCACGATGCGCGCGGTCTGCATCAGCCTGAAGTTGTCGCCTTCGCGTACGCCGATGCCGGCGGCCAGCACGGTGCAGAGCGGGTCGGCAGCACCGAGCTTGATCAGCGCCACGGATTTCTTGGCCTGGCCGAGCGACGTCGTGCTCAGCTCGTCGCCGACCCGTGATGTCCCCGTGCAGCCGGCTGCCAGCACGGCAATGGCTACCACGGCACAGCGGACCCAAGTCGCCAGCATTCCTGCTCCCCCTGGAAAGGCGCACCGCTGCGACTATAGCCGCCGCCGGCATGCGTACAACAACGCATGCCGAGCATCAGGTCTGCAAGCCCCAAGCTGCGCTTCGGCGGCCACCTGTGGCCGGCCGCCGGCACTGCGTGCGGCCGTAACGCGCGGTGGATTTGTTGCCGGCGCGCGGGGCTCCTCTCCCCTTGACGGTTCGCTCCGGGTCCTAGCGCTTCTTTTTGGGCCGGGCGCCTTCCGGCTTCGTCGTCCGGCGCACGGTGTTGCCCGCGATCCACCATGGCTCCGGCGGGGCAAAGCGGCCCGCCGCGTCCTCGATCACCTGGCCGACCTTGAAGAGCGTGGCCTCGTCGAACGGCTTGCCGATGAGCTGCAGCCCCAGCGGCGTACCCTCCGAGGACAGCCCGGCCGGCACGGAGATGCCGGGCAGCCCTGCCATGTTCACCGTCACTGTGAAGATGTCGTTGAGGTACATCTGGATGGGATCGCCGCTCACCTCGCCGATGCCGAAGGCAGGACCGGGCGTGGTGGGCGTCAGCATCACGTCGACGTTCTCGAACGCCTCGTCGAAGTCGCGCTTGATGAGCGTGCGCACCTTCTGCGCCTTGATGTAGTAGGCATCGTAGTAGCCGGCGGAGAGCACATACGTGCCGATCAGCACGCGACGGCGCACCTCCGCGCCGAACCCCGCCGCCCGCGTCGCCTCGTAGGTGCCGATCAGGTCATCGCCCGGCCGGCGCAGGCCGTAGCGCACGCCGTCGTAGCGCGCGAGGTTGGAGGAGCATTCGGCGGGCGCGACGATGTAGTAGGCCGGTAGCGCGTACTTGGTGTGAGGCAGGGAGATGTCGTGGATGGTGGCGCCGGCGGCCTCGAGCCAATTGATGCCTTGCTGCCAGAGATCCTCGATCTCGCGCGGCATGCCGTCGATGCGGTATTCCTTCGGCACCCCCACTCTGAGGCCCTTGATGCTGCGCCCGATGACCGCCTCGTAATCCGGCACGGGCGTGTCGACGCTGGTCGAGTCCCTGGGGTCGGCACTCGCCATGTGGCGCAGCATGATGGCGGCATCGCGCACGGTCTTGGCGATGGGCCCGGCCTGGTCGAGCGAGGAGGCAAAGGCGACTATTCCATAGCGCGAGCACCGGCCATAGGTCGGCTTGATGCCGACCGTGCCCGTGATGGCGGCGGGCTGGCGGATCGAGCCGCCCGTGTCGCTCGCGGTGGCGGCGAGGCAGAGATCGGCGGCGACGGCGGCGGACGACCCGCCCGAGGAGCCGCCGGGCACCAGCGCCACGTTGGATCCCTTGCGCCGCCAGGGGCTTGTGACCGGCCCGAAGCGGCTCGTCTCGTTCGACGAGCCCATGGCGAACTCGTCGTTGTTGAGCTTGCCCAGCATGACGGCGCCGGCATCCCACAGGTTCTGCGTGACGGTGGATTCGTAGGTGGGCGTGAACTCGGCCAGGATGTTGGAGCAGGCGGTCGTGCGCACGCCCCTGGTGCAGTAGAGATCCTTGATGCCGAGCGGCAGGCCCTCGAGCGGCCGCGGGTCGCCCTTGACGAGGCGGGCATCGCTGGCCTGGGCCTGCGCAAGCGCGCGCTCGGGCGTCGCCAGAACGTAGGCATTGAGCGATGCGTTGCCGGCCTCTATCGCCGCGAGGAACGCCCGCGTCAGCTCGGTAGCGGAGAACTGCCCCTGCTGCAGTCCCTCGCGCGCTCTCGGCCAACGTGAGCTTGGTGAGGTCGGTCATGCGCCAAGACCTCGCACCAGCCGGTATGTCGAAGGTTGGGTCAAGCGAAGCGCAGACCCAACACCATGCACGGCAAGCCGTCTTGCGTTGGGTCATCGCTAGCGCTCGACCCAACCTACTCCATCGCTGCAGCCCCGCGTCCGCCTCGGCCAACGTTAGCTCGGTGAGGTCGGTCATGGGCCTGGCGCTCCCTGAGCGTCGATCGTTTTGCTGTAGAACACCGAATAGGGCGAGTCGGGATAGTCGAGAACATGGCCGCAGCGGGCGAACCCATTGCGCTCGTAGACCCGCCAGGCTGCCGGGTGGCGGTCGCCGGTTTCCAGGACGAGACGGGCGAGGCCTTCGCTGCGTGCCAGGGCCTCGATCGCGTCCAGGATGCGCCCGCCGATTCCCTGCCCCTGATAAGCGGGCTCCGTGTACATGCGCTTGACCTCGCCAAGGCCGCCGCCGTGGCGGCGCAGAGCGCCGCAGGCCACAGCCGCACCGTCGTCCCGCGCGACGAACACCGTGGTGTCCGGCCGCGCCATCTCCTCGGCGGTCATGTGGAAGCAGAACTGGGGCGGCGTGAGCGCCAGCAGCGCCTGGTTCAGCTTGGCGATCAGCCGGCGCACATCGTCCTGCAGCGGGCTCTCGACTGACATCGTGATGGCCATGCCGGAGGCCCTCTCACTCCACCACCTTGGGCACGACGAAGAAGTGATCCTCGCGCGCCGGAGCGTTGGCGACGACATCGTCGGCGATACCGCCATCGGTGACGACATCGCTACGCTGCTTCAGGGTCATGGGGATGACGCGCGTCATGGGCTCGACGTCGGAGGTGTCGACCTCGTCGAGCTGCTTGACCCAGTCGAGGATGCCGGACAGCTCCTTCTCCAGCGCCTTGGCTTCCGCGTCGGTGACCTTGATGCGCGCCAGCCGCGCGATGCGACGCACTGTCGCCTCATCGACCTGCATGACCCGCCCTTTTCCACTCGAACCCATGTGCGATTTGCGCTGAACTCATAGCGGCGCGGATGGACGGGCCGCAACCGCGGCGGTGGGGGAGGACCAGCACAATGGGCGAACTCAAGCCGGCAGCGCAGCGCGTGCAGGACGCTTTGCGTTCCAAGGGGCTCGATGCCACGGTCCGGCACATGGCCAAGAGCACGCGCACCGCCGAGGAGGCAGCGGCAGCGTGCGGTTGCTCGGTCGGCCAGATCGTGAAGTCGCTCGTGTTCCGCGGCGCCGGGTCGGGGAGGCCCTACCTGCTGCTCGTCTCGGGCGCAAACCGCGTCGACGAGAAGGTCGCTGCAGCCCGGATCGGCGAGCCGTTGCAGCGCCCCGACGCACAGTTCGTGCGACAGGTCGCCGGGTTCGCCATCGGCGGCATCCCGCCGCTCGGTCACGATACGCCGCTCGCCACGTTCATGGACGAGGCGCTG
This sequence comes from uncultured Alphaproteobacteria bacterium, assembly GCA_963827545.1. Classification (GTDB taxonomy): domain Bacteria; phylum Pseudomonadota; class Alphaproteobacteria; order Rhizobiales; family Hyphomicrobiaceae; genus AWTP1-13. The sequence continues at coordinate 51,870 of CAWHBI010000041.1, read as the reverse complement.
CTGGCCTACGACACCGTGTGGGCAGCCGCTGGAACGCCCGACGCGGTCTTTGCAGTTGCACCGGCGCGCCTCGCGGCGGCCATCGAGGCCCGGACTATTCGCGTTACCCTCGGCCCCTGAACTTGTTCATGAAGGGTCCCAGAATGTCGGAATAGTCGTCCGTCCAGCCGCGCAAGCCGCCATCGTCGAGGTCCGAGACACCGTCGAACGATCGGTAGGGCTCCAGTGCCTCCGCGCTCTTGGCGAAGATCACCACGCTCGATGTCGATTGCGCATAGCTGCCATCAGCATTGCTGTCCGACACCGCGATGCCGGCCGTGCCCGCCGGCAGCTCCTTGAGGATCGCTCCGAGCACCGACTCCAGATCGAGGTAGCGATTGGACACGTGCAGGAGCACGACGCCGTCCGGCTTGAGCTTGGCCAGATACATCTCGATCGCTTCCTTCGTCATCAGGTGCACGGGAATGGCGTCCGACGAGAAGGCGTCGATGACGAACAGGTCGTAGCTCTCGTTGGCCTCTTTCGCCATCGTGAGCCTGGCGTCACCCACCACGATGTCGGCATTGGGCTGGCATTTCGCCAGGAATGTGAAGTTCTTCGGATTCTTGGCGATGCGGATTACCACCGGGTCGATCTCGAAGATGCGCCAGCTCTCCCCGGGCCGGGCGTGGCAGGGGGTCGAGCCGCTGCCCAGACCGACAACGCCGTAGCGCCCCTTGGTGGTGCCGAGCACCTCGCGCCGCTTCAGGACCGTCTGGCCGATGGGGCTGCCCGGGTAGTAGTAGGTGCCCGGCGTGGTGTCGTCGACGGGCCTGCCGTCGTCGTCCCGGAACCGCTGCGCACCATGCAGCGTCGTGCCGTGGATCAGGATGTGGAAGGCGCCGTCGGCCGAGGTCTGCACACGGTAGACGCCGAAGAAGCTCCTCTGCAACTCGCCGCGCTGCACGCCCGAGGGCAGCCATATCAAGGCGCCGCACATGAGGGCAGCGGCCACCAGCTGCCGCGGCGGGTAGTGCACGCTGGCGAGCAGGATCGCGCCGAGGAACATGACGACGAGCGGCGTGGTGCCCCATTCACCCAGCGGCAATCGGAGGTTGGCGGCAAGCGTCGGCATCCAGGCGATGGCGAGCACGCCGACGGCGAGGATCAGCCACAGGATGATGATCTCGTCCTTCGACTTGTTGTCGCGCGAGAAGTTCAAGGCACCCGGACGGCATGCCATCGAGAGGGCGAGCAGGATCGGGTACTCGTAGATCTGGTTGAAGATCTTGGGCGCGACCAAGGCCGCGAACATGCCTCCGAGCGCGCCGCCCAGCGACATCCACAGATAGAACTCCGTGAGATAGCGCGCCGCTGGCCGCGCCTCATAGAGCGTGCGGTGAGCCAGCATGGCGGCAGTGAAGAACGCCGCAACGCCCGTCGAACTCGTCACGAACCAGTTGTCGTGCCGCGTCTGCGAAATGGTGATCAGCGCCACCACCAGCGCGACGAGATGCAGGAACAGCAGCGACTCGCGCGAGATCAGCGGCCGATCGCGGAACACCAGCACGAAGGTCAGCAGATAGAGCGCCAGCGGAATCACCCAGAGCAGCGGCGCTGACGCCACGTCCGTCGTGACGTGAACGGTGTAGGCCGTGACCAACCCTGAGGGAACGAGCGCCAGCCCCACCCAGCCCAGGCGCTGCTGCCAGGTTGGCGCAGCGGCTGTGGTCGTCTCGCCGGGTGCTACGGTCGAGGCGGCTTCCGAAGCCCCGCTCGCCTGCGCACCCCGCATCAGGAAGAACGAGACGGCCAGCGACAGCACCAGCAGCACGTAGCCATACGACCAGTATTCGCTGAGCGCGGTCAGCCCGAAGGCCGGTTCGAGCACGAAGGGGTAGCCGAGGAGTGCAATCAGGCTCCCGAGATTGCTGGCGGCGTAGAGAAAATAGGGATCGCGGGCGTTGGGATGACCGGTTCTGGCGAACCACGCCTGAGTGAGCGGTGCGTTGGCCGAAACAGCCACGAAAGGCAGCCCGATCGCCACGGTGAACAAGCCAAACTGCCAAAAATACGGCTCGCCCGGCGGCGGCTCGCCCCACCACTTCGACAGCCCGATGGGCAGGCAAATCAGCGCCACCACGCAGACGGCCAGATGAATGAGGCCCGTCAGGTGCGCCGGCGCCTTGTTGATGAGGAAGTGGGCGTAGACGTAGCCCACCAACAGAGCGCTCTGGAAGAAGAAGACGGCAACCGCCCATACCGACGGCGAGCCGCCCAGCACAGGCAGCACCATCTTGGCGAACATCGGCTGGATCGCAAACAGCAGCAAGGCGGAGAGGAAGGTGGTCCACGTGAAGACCCACATCATCGCCGGGGCATTCTTGGCGAGGTCCACAAAGAACTGCGGCACTGGGAAGTTGCCAAACGCCGCCAACTGGCCCGACTTGCCGGGCTCTCGCTTCTCTATGGTGTGGTCGGACATCCCCTTGAACCTTCTAATTGTCAGGGGCGCCCGCGCAGGGTCGCCGCCCGCATGTTTCACTCAGACGGTCAGCGCCTGGCCAACCTTCGGGACGACGACGTTGTGGCCGCTCATCTCGGCAACGAACTTGTCGGCATTCGGATCCAGCATGCCGGGGAACGTTCCGTAGTGGCAGGGCAGGATCATCTCGAACTGGAAGAACTTCTTGCAGGTGAAGGCTGCCGACCTGGCGCCCATGGTGAAGCGGTCGCCGATCGGCACGATGCCGATTCCGGGCTTGTGGAACTCGGCGATCAGCGCCATGCCGCCGAACATGTCCGTGTCGCCCATGTGGTAGAGCGTCTTGCCGTCCTTGGGGCGGATGACGATGCCGTTCGGATTGCCGAGGTAGGTGTCCTGCGAGGATGAGTGCAGCGCGTTGACGAGGGTGAGATCGAAGTCGTCCGCAGCAACGGTGCCCCCGGTGTTCATAGGCTCGAGCCGCTCCGCGCCCTTTGATTTCACGTACATGGCGAGCTCGAAGTTGGCATAGAGCGTCGCGCCGCGCTTCTGGCAAATCTCGGCAGCGTCGCCGACGTGGTCGGGGTGGCCGTGGGTCAGCGCCACGTGCGAGATGTCCTTGGTGGCTTCATCCCAGGCAATGCCGGACTGCTCGAACGTGGGGTTGCCCTTGAGGAAGGGATCGATGAGGATGGCACTGTTGCCCGTCTCCAGCCGAAAGCATGAATGGCCATACCAAACTATCCTCATGCTTCTGGCTCCTTGGCGCATTGGCCCCGGTGCGCGCGGCGCAGTATAAGGATCGGGATCGCTAGAACAACACTCTATAATTGGCAACTTTCCGATCCGCAATGAAAACGGAGCCTGATCACTCGCGCGGCAATATCGTGCCGCTCGAGGTGTTTGCCCGATCGCTGCCCAAAGGGGCTCGCCTGATCGGCATCGATGTCGGCAGCAAGACCCTGGGCCTCGCACTTTCCGACGTGACCCGCAATATAGCCTCGGGGCTCGTGACACTCCGCCGCACTAAGTTCCGCGCCGACGCAGAGCAGCTGTTGGAGTTGGCCCAGCGGCACGGGGTGGGCGGGTTCGTGATCGGCCTGCCGCTGAACCTCGACGGGTCGGAGGGCCCACGTGCGCAAGCGACGCGCGCTTTTGCTCGCAACCTGGCCAAGCTCACGCCGCTCGCCATTCTTTTTTGGGACGAACGGCTGTCGACGGCCGCCGCGGAGCGGGCGCTCCTGGAAGCGGACGCCTCGCGGCGCCGCCGCGCCGCTGTGATCGACAAGGTTGCAGCAACCCTCATTCTGCAAGGCGCACTCGACCGCATGAATTTTTCAAGCCGGCGCTGAAACGGGCCGGCGCTGAAACGGGCCGGCACTGAAGCGGGGGATATGCTCATGAGCCTCGATGCCATCGCGCCGCCGTTGGACCTCGTAGCGCTCGCCTACTTTGCCCTGGTCCTTGCCGTCTACCGGGTGATGGTGACCCGCCGCGCGCAGGCTGGCGGAGGGCTGCTGGGCGCCATCCAGAAGCAGCGTGTGAGCTGGATGCTCAACATGGCCAAGCGCGAGCAGCGCATGCTGGACGCCATTCTGCTCGGCAGCCTGGGCCAGGGCAACGCCTTCTTCGCCTCCACGAGTGCGATTGCCGTGGGCGGGCTGGCCGCCACGCTGGGTTCCGGCGAGCGCCTGCAGGCCATGCTCGCGCATCTTCCCTACGTGGCCCCTGCCACGCCCGGCCTCTGGGAAGCCAAGCAAATCCTGATCATGAGCATTTTCGTGTATGCGTTCTTCAAATTCGCGTGGGCCTTCCGCATCTCCCACTACGCCTCGATCATGATCGGGGCAACGCCGCCCTACGACGCCACGAGCAGCGAGGAAGGCATGCGGCATGCCGAGCGCACAGCCGCCCTGATCGGCGTGGCGGCCGAGCATACCAACAGCGGGCTGCGCTCCTACTATCATGCGATCGCCACACTGGCGTGGTTCTTTCACCCTCTGCTCTTCATGCTGGCCACCACCTGGGTGCTGCTCATCCTCGCCCGGCGCGACTTTTTCTCGCGCACTCTGCGGCTGGTCTCCACCCCCGCTGCAACTCGATGACACCGCGTGCGCTCGGCGGGCGTCCCAGCCATGCGTGAGACGAAAGTCTGCATTGCGACGGATATCGCACAAGCTATCCGTTGCCGGACAGACGACGTAGCATCAGTACCCTGCGTGTCTTGGCTGCGATCACGGACGATCACGACGATCTGCGTGGACGCGGCAGCTTGTGGCCGCTATCTCTCATTAGAGACTAACCGTTCGGAGAAATTCTCTCATGAAGCATGATCATCGCTCGGGCCCACTCGACGCTTCGGCGCTGCATTTGCTGCACCGGGCCGGCCAGTGCGCCGAGGTTCTCTTTACAAACGAGGCGGCCAAGTCGGATCTGACGCCGCGTCAGTTTGCCGTCCTGGTCTGCGTCGCCCAGAACCCGGACGTGAGCCAGACCGGGCTCGTCGAGCAGACCGGCGTGGACCGCTCCACTCTAGCGGATGTCGTGCGTCGGCTGGTGAAGAAGGGCCTGCTGCAGAGAAAGCGTACCAGGCGCGACGCGCGCATGTATGCCGTGCGGCTCACCCAGAAAGGCCAGAACCTGCTGAACAGCGTAAAGCCGCTGGCGTCCAAGGTTGATCAGCGCATCCTGTCGGTCTTGAGGTCGGATCAGCGCGGCGGCTTCATCGAGGCCCTGGGCGAGATCGTAAGGGCCATGACCCGCACGGCTGTGCAGACTTAAAGGGACCGGTCGCCTCGCCTTCAGTCCGGCGGAGTGATACCGCAACCTCCATGCCTGCTTCGCTGATATGGGGTGCCGCGCAGACTTCGGCAGGCCGAGACGTGGAACTCGCCTCCCCTAAAGAGGGGAGGTGACGTTGGGGCAAACAGCGAGCCGTGGCTTCACGCCGGGAACGCCCGCTCGACGATGGGGCGCGTATCGAACCGGTCCAGCCCCTGGCCGTAGGTCTGGCGGGCTGTGCCGCCAAGGCGTGTGCCGATGAAGGCGTCGGCTACATAGGATGGCGCATGCGCCTTCAGGATCGTGCCGGCCGCCAGCGTGGCCAGCGCCTCGGCGAGGGTCCGGCCGCGCTGCTCGAGCAGGCGCGGCTCGTGCAGCATGCCCTGGATGCGCGCCAGCTGCGCCTTGAGATGAGCGTCGCCGCCGACGGCAGCGCTCAAGTCTTCCACCACGACCGCAACGGTTTCGGGCTCGCGCTGCAACACGCGCAGGAGATCGAGGGCCATGACGTTGCCTGAGCCTTCCCAAATGGCGTTGAGCGGCAGCTCGCGATAGGCTCGGGCTGCCAAGCCCTCCTCGATGTATCCGTTGCCGCCCAGGCACTCCATGGCCTCGTACGCCACAGCGGGTCCGACCTTGCACACCCAGTACTTGGTGACTGGCGTCATCAGCCGGCGCCACGCCGCCGCATGCTCATCCGCGGTCCGATCGAAGCTGCGACAGAGCCGGAAGGACAGCGCGGTTGCAGCCTCGACTTCCAGCGCAAGGTCGGCGAGCACCTGTTGCATCAAGGGCTGATCGATCAGTTTTCGCTGGAACACCGTACGGTGGCGGCAGTGGTGAATGGCATTGGCCAGCGTCAGGCGCATCAGGCCCGCGGAGCCGATCGCGCAATCGAGGCGCGTGCCGGTCACCATCTCGATGATGTTGGGAACGCCGCGCCCTTCCTCGCCGATCAGCCAGCCGTGCGCCGCGTGGAACTCCACCTCGGATGAGGCGTTCGACCTGTTGCCCAGCTTGTCCTTGAGGCGCTGAAAGTGCAGAGCGTTGACCGAGCCGTCGGGCAGGAAGCGCGGCAGCAGCAAGCACGAGAGCCCGCCCGGCGCCTGCGCCAGTACCAGGAAGGCATCGCACATCGGGGCGGACATGAACCACTTGTGCCCGGTGACGATGTACTCGGCCCCCGGTCCGCCACCACTCACCGGCGTTGCCGTCGTGGAATTGGCACGCACGTCGGTACCACCCTGTTTCTCGGTCATGCCCATGCCGATGGCGGCGCCGCGCTTGGCGGCGGCCGGCTTGAAGCTCCTGTCGTAGTCGCGTGACATAATTTTAGGCAGCCACTCCAAGGCGATCTCGGGTTGCAGCAGCAGCGTCGGCACCGAGGCGTTAGTCATGGTGATGGGACACTGGTGCCCGGCCTCCATCTGGATCGCCATGTAACAGCCCGCGGAGCGCGCGACGTTGGCGCCCGGGAGGGGCTTGGCGTCGGGCTGTGCCAGATGGTCCCACGCCGAGCAGTGCAGGCCCTCGCCGACGCTGATTGCCATGCACTCGTGATAGGCGGGATGGAACTCGACGACGTCGAGCCGGTTGCCCTTGCTGTCGAACGGCTTGAGGCGGGGCGTGTTCTCGTTGGCCAGCCGCCCGCGCTCGAAGGCGGCGGCGCTACCGCACACCTGACCGAAGGCGGTGAGCCGCCTGGCGGCTGCACCGCCGCCCTCGCGACTGACGGCTTCCACCAGTCCGGCGTCGGTGGTGAAGAGGTTGACGTCCTCGAACGGCGGGCTCTGGTTGAGGACCGCGTGTGTAGCAAACGGGCTGCTCATCGCCTGTCATCCTGAGCTGGGCCAGCTGAATCGGGCCAGTCTGAACCTGCTTCACGGTCGGGACATTTAGCAACACAACGTGGCACGCGCACGCCACTATTCCTAGTAATCCCGGCTCTCCCCAAGCTTGCGCCCGAGGTTGCTTGCGGCCTCGCGCCAATGAGCGTATAGGACCGGCTTTAATGACCGCTCACGTCACCCATGCCTTTTTCGCACGCCGCCATCTGCTGACTTGTGAGGAATTGACGGCGGGTGAGATCAACGCGTTGCTCGACCTTGCCGACAAGGCTGCGGAGGGCAACCGTCAGATCAACAAGAAGCGCGACGTCCTGCGCGGGCGCACGCTGATCAACCTGTTCTTCGAGGCCTCGACGCGCACGCAAAGCTCCTTCGAGCTGGCGGGCAAGCGCCTCGGCGCCGATGTCATGAACATGAACGTGTCGGGCTCGTCCATGCAGAAGGGCGAGACGCTGATCGACACGGCCATGACGCTCAATGCCATGCGGCCCGACATCCTGGTGGTGCGCCACCACGCCGCCGGCGCGGTGGAGCTGTTGGCGCAGAAGGTCGACTGCTCGGTGATCAACGCCGGCGACGGCGCCCATCAGCACCCCACCCAGGCGCTGCTCGATGCGCTCACCATCCGCCGCGCCAAGGGACGCATCGCCGGGCTCACGGTGGCGATCTGCGGCGACATCATGCATTCCCGCGTCGCCCGCTCCAACATCAACGTGCTGAATACCATGGGCGCGCGCGTGCGCGCGGTGGCGCCCTCCACGCTGCTCCCCACCCAGGCCGAGCGCCTCGGCGTCGAGGTGTTCACCGACATGTGCGCCGGGCTCGACGGCGCCGACATCGTCATGATGCTGCGCCTGCAGCGCGAGCGCATGCAGGGCTCCTACGTGCCCTCGACGCGCGAGTACTTCCACTTCTTCGGCCTCGATCACGAGAAGCTCGCGCGCGCCAAGCCTGACGCCCTCATCATGCACCCCGGTCCCATGAACCGCGGGGTGGAGATCGCCTCCACCATCGCCGATCACTCCCGCAGCGTCATCCGCGACCAGGTGGAGATGGGCGTGGCGGTGCGGATGGCGGTGCTGGAAGCGATGGCGCGCCTGCTGCCCAACCATTAAGCGGCCCCGCGATGCGCAGAAACGAAACAGCAGCGGAAGAGGCGACGGCCTTCCTCAACGCCCGCCTCGTCGACCCCGCATCGGGCAAGGACGAGCCCGGCGGGCTGCTCGTCAAGGGCGGCGTCATCGCGGACCTCGGCACTCATCTCAGGCGCAATGCGCCCGAGGGCACGCGGGTGGTCGACTGCAAGGGCCACGTGCTCTGTCCCGGCCTGATCGACATGCAGGTGTTCACCGGTGAGCCCGGGCAGGAGCATCGCGAGACCTTGAAGACGGCGAGTCAGGCCGCGGCTGCTGGCGGGGTCACCACCATTGTCGTCATGCCCGACACCGAGCCCGTGATCGACCAGGTGGCGCTGGTCGACTTCATCCAGCGCCGCGCCCGCGACAACGCTGCCGTCAACGTGCACGTCATGGCGGCCGTGACGCGCGGCCTCAAAGGCCAGGAGATGACCGAGATCGGTCTGCTGCAGCGAGCCGGCGCCATCGCCTTCACCAATGGCAAGGCGAGCGTTTCGAACGCGCGTGTGATGCGCAACGTGCTGCTCTACGCCAAGGACTTCGGCGCACTGATCGTGCACCACACCGAGGATCCGTACCTGAGCGAAGGCACGGTCATGAACTCGGGCGAGGTGGCGACGCGGCTCGGCCTGCCAGGGGTCGACAAGGCGGCCGAGATCATTGTGCTCGAGCGCGACGTGCGGCTCGTGGAGCTCACGGGCGGGCGCTATCACGCGGCCCAGATCAGCTGTGCGGAGAGCCTGGCCGTCGTCCGCTCGGCCAAGGCCCGAAAGCTGCCCGTGACGTGCGGCGTCTCCATCAATCATCTCACCCTCAACGAGAACGACATCGGGCCCTACCGCACCTTCTTCCGCCTGCGGCCGCCGCTGCGCGCCGAGGAGGACCGCTCGGCCATGGTGCGCGGACTGGCGGCGGGCGAGATCGACGTCATCGTCTCGAGCCACGACCCGCAGGACGCCGACACCAAGCGCCACCCCTTCGCGGAGGCCGCCGACGGCGCCATCGGGCTGGAGACGCTGCTTGCTGCGGCGCTGCGTCTCCACCACAACAGCGAAATCGGCCTGCTGCCGCTGCTTAGAGCCATGACGATCAATCCGGCCAGGCTGCTGGGTCTTCCCTACGGCCGCCTCGAGAAGAGCGCGCCGGCCGACCTGATCCTGGTCGATCTCGGCCAGCCCTGGGTGGTCGACAAGGCGCAGCTGAAGGCCCGGTCCAAGAACTCGCCCTTCGACGAGAGCAAGATGCAGGGGCGCGTGCTATTGACCATGGTTGCCGGGAGGCCCGTGTACCAATACGCTGGCGCCGAGCGGGGCTGACGCCGCTTGCAGTGCAGAAGCGCTGGTCATGGGGCACATTCTCTCTTTCTACGGGATGCTGGCATTCGTGGCCGGCTATCTCCTGGGGTCCATTCCCTTCGGCCTGGTGCTGACGCGGGCGGCGGGCCTCGGCGATGTGCGCCGGATCGGAATCCGGCAGCATCGGCGCCACCAACGTGTTGCGCACCGGCCACAAGGGGCTCGCCGCTGCGACCCTCCTGCTCGATGCGCTGAAGGGCACCGTCGCGGTTCTGATCGTCTATGACGTCGCGCTCAGGTTCGGCAGCTCCGGTGCCTTCAATCCCCGCCACATCGCCGATGCCCTCAGCTACAGCCATATCGCCGGGCTCGGCGCCTTCCTGGGCCACATCTATCCCGTGTGGCTGCGCTTCCAGGGCGGCAAAGGGGTTGCGACCTTCATCGGCGTGCTGATCGGCATGAACTGGCTGGCGGCCCTCTGGTTCGGCCTGATCTGGCTGGGGGTGGCGGCAGGCACGCGCTACTCGTCGCTGGCCTCCCTCAGCGGGACCGTCGGCGTGGTATTCTTCTACCTTGCAACAGGCTGGGCCGGGCTGCCGTTCATCATCACGATGTCCGCTTTCGTCTTCCTCAAGCACCACGCCAACATCCGCCGCTTGCTGGAAGGCCGGGAGCACAAGATTGGCGCCCGCTGATGAGACGCGCACGCGGCTGACGCCGGCGCCCCTGCCCCAGGCGCCGCTCGATGGCGCCCAGCGCCTCGCCTGCCTGCGCCTGATCCGCAGCGACAACGTCGGCCCAGTAACGTTTCGCGAGCTCATTAACCATTACGGCGGCGCAGACAGGGCCCTGGACGCCCTGCCCGAGCTGTCACGGCGGGGCGGCCGGCGGCACGCCATCCGCATCTGCCCGCGCGAGGTCGCCGAGGCGGAACTGGACGCGGCCCGAGCGATCGGCGCCCAGCCCCTGTTCACGATCGAGCCCGGCTATCCCCCGGCGCTGGCCGCCGTCGATGTCCCTCCGCCGCTGCTCTACGTGAAGGGCAATGTCGGTCACCTGGCGCGGCCCATGCTGGCCATCGTCGGGGCGCGCAACGGTTCAGCCGCCGGGCAGAAGCTGGCACGCCTGTTCGCGTCGCGCATCGGTGCTGCGGGTTTCGTGATCGCCTCGGGGCTGGCGCGTGGCATCGATGCGGCTGCACATGAGGCGGCCATCGACACAGGCACCGTTGCCGTGCTGGCAGGCGGCCTGGACAACTTCTATCCGCCGCAGAACGCGGCGCTGCAGCGTCAGATCGGCGAGCGCGGCTGCCTCGTCACGGAGAACCCGCCGGGCTTCGTGCCGCGGGCCCAGGACTTCCCGCGCCGCAACCGCATCATCTCAGGGGTCGCCCTGGCCGTGCTGATCGTGGAGGCGGCACGGCGCTCCGGCACCCTGATCACGGCGCGCCTGGCCGGCGAGCAGGGCCGGGAGGTGTTTGCAGTTCCCGGCCACCCCCTGGACCCACGGGCGGAGGGCACCAACGGTCTCATCAAGACCGGCGCAACCCTGGTCACGGAGCCCGACGACATCCTGCAGGCGCTGGCACCCCTGTTGCGCGCGCCGCAGGCACCCGCCATGTACGGCGTTCCGGCTGGGGTCGACGCCGCGCCGGCGGAACGGTCGCGGAGCGCTCCGGACGTGGGCGAGGTGCTCGATCGGGAACGATTGCGCCTGCTCGATGCGCTGGGGCCGGCCCCGGTCGACATCGACGAGCTTGGGCGGACGACCGGCCTGTCGGCCAGGGTCATCCAGATCGGGCTGCTGGAGCTGGCTTTGGCCGGGCGCCTGGAGCGGCACGGCCACCAGCTGGTGTCACTCAAGGGATAGGCTACGCCCCAGCTGAATGGCCTCCTGATGGGCGACGTCGAGCAGCCCCGCCAGCGTCCGCAGCCCGCGTCGGCCGCCATAGCCCGCAGTTCGAGCACCATCGTGGTGATGTAGTCGAGCCGTTCGGCCCGGCTTGGGACGCCTTGCCATCGGAGCTGGTTTCGTGCCCCTGGCCTCGCAGAACGGCAGGGCGCGCCGTCGTCGCCCGCTTCAGCGCCAAGTCCAGCCGTCATCCAAGCCCCGCATCCATGCTCGCATGCTCCCCTCAGAATCGCTCAATTAGTTGTTTGCAGTTCCCGGCCTCCCCCTGGACCCACGGCGGAGGCACCAACGGTCTCATCAAGACCGGCGCAACCCTGGTCACGGAACCCGACGACATCCTGCAGGCGCTGGCGCCCCTGTTGCGCGCGCCGCAGGCACCCGCCATGTACGGCGTTCCGGCTGGGGTCGACGCCGCGCCGGCGGAACGGTCGCGGAGCGCTCCGGACGTGGGCGAGGTGCTCGATCGGGAACGATTGCGCCTGCTCGATGCGCTGGGGCCGGCCCCGGTCGACATCGACGAGCTGGGGCGGACGACCGGCCTGTCGGCCAGGGTCATCCAGATCGGGCTGCTGGAGCTGGCTTTGGCCGGACGCCTGGAGCGGCACGGCCACCAGCTGGTGTCACTCAAGGGGTAGGCTACGCCCCAGCTGAGTGACCTCCTGATGGGCGAGGCCGAGCAGCCCCGCCAGAGCGGGACCGTTTCTGATCGAAGCGTTTCGCTTCGATACAGGACGAAATAGCATGAATCGCACAATAAAGCATTTTAACGATAGCCCATAACACGCAGGCCCTGGTTTGACATGGCACCTTTCCTCCACCATGTTCTCGCCGCCAAAGCGGCAAAGTACCAACCACCAAGGACCGCGCGGCCGTTCCAGAGGGTATGGACGGAGCCGCCGCGTCGCACCTGAATGAACGTTGTCATCGTAGAATTGGTCGCCAAAGCCAAGGCGATCAACAAATATCTGGGGTCCAGCTACAAGGTGCTGGCGTCCTACGGCCATGTGCGGGACCTGCCCTCCAAGGACGGGTCCGTCGAGCCGGACAAGGACTTCCAGATGCACTGGGACGTGGACGGCCGCTCCCAGAAGGTGATGAAAGAGATCGCAGCAGCGGTCAAAAATGCCGACAAGCTGATCCTGGCCACCGACCCCGACCGCGAGGGGGAGGCCATTTCCTGGCACATCCTGCGCATCCTGGAGGAAACGAAAGCCCTCAAGAAGGGCCTGCCCGTCGAGCGGGTCACCTTCAACGCGGTCACCAAGCAGTCCGTTCTCGATGCGTTCAAGGCGCCGCGCGGCATCGACGCGCCGCTGGTGGAGGCCTACCTCGCCCGCCGGGCGCTCGACTACCTGGTGGGCTTCACGCTCTCGCCCGTGCTGTGGCGCAAGCTGCCCGGCGCCCGCTCCGCCGGCCGCGTGCAATCGGTGGCGCTCAGGCTGGTGTGCAACCGTGAGGCCGAGATCGAAGCCTTCAAGAGCGAGGAATACTGGACCATCGAGGCTCTGCTCGCGACGCAGAAGGGCGAGGAGTTCGGCGCCCGGCTGAGCACAGTCGCCGGCAGGAAGCTGGGCAAGCTCGACATCAAGGACGCGGCGTCCGCCAATGCCATCAAGGCTGCCATCGAGGGCGGGGCCTTCAAGGTCACTAGCGTCGAGAAGAAAGCGGTGCGGCGCAACCCCTACGCCCCGTTCACCACTTCGACCCTGCAGCAGGAGGCCTCGCGCAAGCTCGGCTTCTCGGCCAAGCAGACCATGCAGGTGGCCCAACGGCTCTACGAGGGCGTGGAGATCGGCGGCGAGGTCACCGGCCTCATCACCTACATGCGGACCGACGGCGTCACTATCATCCCGGAGGCCGTCTCGGCCATCCGCCGGTTGGTGGAGCAGGACTATTCCAGGCGCTACCTGCCGCCGTTCATCCGCGAGTACAAGGCCAAGGCCAAGAACGCCCAGGAGGCGCACGAGGCCATCCGCCCTACCGACGTACGCCGCAAGCCCGAGGACGTGGCGCGCCACGTGCAGCGCGACCAGGCACGGCTCTACGAGCTGATCTGGAAGAGGGCGGTTGCCAGCCAGATGGCCTCCGCCGAGCTGGAGCAGACCACGGCCGAGATCGAAGTCGCCGGCAAGGACGGCCAGGCCTACGGCTTGCGCGCCACCGGCTCGGTCATGATGTTCGACGGCTTCCTCAAGCTCTACGAGGAAGGCCGCGACGATCGCCTCAAGAACGGCAAGGCCGACGCGGAGGAGGACGACGACAGCCGCCGCCTTCCGCCACTGGCGCAAGGCGATGCGCTCAAGGACCGCGGCATCGAGGCCAAGCAGCACTTCACCGAGCCGCCACCGCGCTTCACGGAAGCCACGCTGGTCAAGCGCATGGAGGAGCTTGGGATCGGCCGGCCCTCCACCTACGCCTCCACGCTCGCGGTGATCGAGGATCGCGGCTATGTGAAGATCGACAAGAAGCGGCTGATCCCGGAGGACAAGGGCCGCCTCGTCACGGCGTTCCTGGAAAGCTTCTTCACACGCTACGTGGAATACGACTTCACGGCGGACCTGGAAGAGAAGCTCGACCTCATCTCCGACGGCAAGCTCGAGTACAAGGACGTGCTGCGCGACTTCTGGCGCGACTTCATGGGGGCCGTCGAGGAGATCAAGGACCTGCGCGTCGGCGACGTACTGGAGGCGCTGAACGAGATCCTGGGGCCCCATATCTTCCCGCCCCGGGCCGAAGGCGGCGACCCGCGCCAGTGCCCCAACTGCGGCGAGGGGCGGCTCAGCCTGAAGGTCAGTGGCAAGTACGGCGCCTTCATCGGCTGCTCGCGCTATCCCGACTGCCGCTATACTCGCCAGCTCTCGCAGCCGAATGGCGGCCCTGCCGAGGCCTCCACGCCCGACGGCAAGCCGCTGGGCTACGACCCTGACACAGGCCTCGCCGTGTCGCTGCGCACCGGGCGGTTCGGACCCTACGTGCAACTCGGCGAGGGCTCGAAGGACGAGAAGCCGAAACGGGCCTCGGTGCCCAAACACGTCGACCCCAATGGCGTCGACCTCGACTACGCGCTGCAGCTCCTGTCGCTGCCGCGGCTCGTCGGCAACCATCCCGAGACGGGCAAGGCGATCACAGCAGGGCTCGGCCGCTACGGGCCGTTCATCCTGCACGACGGCACCTACGCCAACCTGCCGACGGTAGAAGAGGTGTTCTCGGTCGGCATCAACCGTGCAGTGGTTTTGCTGGCGGAGAAGAAGGCAGGCGGCGGCAAGGGTCGCTTCCAGCGCGCTGCCCCGACCGTGCTCAAGGAGCTGGGAGAGCATCCAAGCGAGGGCGGCAAGGTGCAGGTGCTGTCGGGGCGCTATGGCCCCTACGTCAAGCACGGCGACGTCAACGCCACTCTGCCGCGGGGCAAGGAGCCCGCCGCGCTCACCATGGACGAGGCCGTGCAGCTGATCGCCGAGCGCGCAGCGAAGGGTCCCTCCAAGCCGAGAGGCCGCCGCACCAACAGCAAGGCCAAGGGCGAGGAAGCCGCTCCGGCCAGGCCCAAGAGCCCGGGGCCCAAGAGCAAGGGTAAAGCCAAAGGCAAGGCCACCGGCACGCGAGAAGCCGCGGAGTAGGCACGAAGGCAAGGTGGCCCGCAAACCCAAAGAAGCCCGGCAACCGGGGCTGCCGAGCAGGGACGACATCCTCGAGTTCATCAGGGTGGCGCAGGTCAAGCCCGGCAAGCGCGAGATCGCGCGCGCGTTCTCGGTCAAGGGCGGCGACCGCGTGGCGCTCAAGCAGCTGCTGGCGGACATGGCGGGCGAGGGCCTGCTGAGCGGCAACCGCAAGGCCTTCACGGAGCGGGGCACGCTGCCGAACGTGGCTGTGCTCGAGATCGTGGCGCGCGATGCCGATGGGGAGCTCGTCGCCGAGCCGGCGGTGTGGGATGCCGGCCATGGCGAGCGGCCGCGCGTGCTGGTGCTGGCGTCGCGCGGCTCGGCCCGCGCCGGCGAGCCGGCGCTCGGCCAGGGCGACCGCATCCTGGCCCGCCTGACGCGCCTGCAGGAGACCGACGTATTCGGTTACCGCTACGAGGCGGAGCCCATCAAGCGCCTGCCGAAGGAGAAGCGCCGACAGCTCGGCATCTTCCGCACGCGCGCCAAGGGCGGCGGCGTCATCGATCCTGTCGACCGCAAGGACCTCAAGGAGTGGCCGATCGCGCCCGGCGACGAGGGCGACGCCGAGGATGGCGATCTCGTGCGCTTCGATCTGGCGCGCTCGGGGCGCTTCGGCGTGCCGCAGGCGCGCGTGGTCGAGACGCTCGGCAATCCGCAGGACCAGCGCAAGATCAGCCTGATCGCTGTGCACGCGCACGGCATTCCCGATGAGTTTCCGCAGGCGGTGCTCACCGAGGTGGAGAGGCTCGAGGCACCGAAGCTCGCCGGTCGCACCGACCTGCGCTCGCTCGATCTCCTCACCATCGATCCCGTCGATGCGCGCGACCACGACGATGCCGTGCACGCCGCGCCCGACACCGACGCGGCCAATCGCGGCGGATGGGTCGTGCACGTGGCGATCGCCGACGTCGCGCACTACGTGCGGCCCGGCACGCGGCTCGATCGCGAGGCCCAGCTGCGCGGCAACTCGGTCTATTTCCCCGACCGCGTCGTGCCGATGCTGCCCGAACGGATATCCAACGACCTCTGTTCGTTGAAGGAGCGCGAGGAGCGCGCCTGCCTCGCCGTGCGCATGGTGTTCGACCGGCACGGCAGCAAGAAGAGCCACGCCTTCCTGCGCGGCATGATGCGCTCGGCGGTCAAGCTCTCCTACGAAGAGGCGCAGGCCGCCATCGACGGGCGCCCGAGTGCGAAGGCCCGGCCGCTGCTGGAGCGCGCGCTCGAACCGCTGTGGGCCGCCTACGCCGTTCTGGCGGCCGCACGCGAGCGGCGCGAGCCGCTCGACCTGGATCTCCCGGAGCGCAAGATCGTGATGGATACGAGCGGCCGGGTGGAGCGCGTGGTCATGCCGGAGCGTCTCACGGCGCACCGGCTGATCGAGGAGTTCATGATCCAGGCCAACGTAGCCGCGGCCGAAGCGCTGGAGGGCAAGCGCGCGCCAGTCATCTACCGGGTGCACGATGCACCCGCCAAGGAGAAGCTCGTCGCGCTCAGGGAGTTCCTGCAGAGTCTCGACCTGAAGCTGCCCGGCGCCGCGACCCTGCGGGCGGGCGACTTCAACAAGGTGCTGCAGCAAGCCAAAGCACTGCCCGTCGCCGATCTCGTCAACGAGGTGGTGCTGCGCTCGCAATCGCAGGCGGTCTACGCGGCCGAGAACCTCGGCCATTTCGGCCTCAACCTGCACCGCTACGCGCATTTCACATCGCCGATCCGGCGCTACGCCGACCTGATGGTGCACCGCTCGCTGATCCGCGCGCTGAGCCTCGGGTCCAATGGCATGGCCGATGACGAGGCCGCACGGCTGAAGGACATCGCACAGTCGATCTCCGATACCGAGCGCCGCGCCATGGCGGCCGAGCGCGAGACCACCGACCGGCTCATCGCCGGCTATCTCGCCGACCGGGTAGGCGCCGAGTTCGCGGCCCGAATTTCCGGCGTGACGCGTTCCGGCCTGTTCGTGCGCCTCGCCGACACCGGCGCCGACGGCCTGGTGCCCGCCGCTACCATCGGAGACGACTACTACCGCCACCACGAGAATGCCCACGCCCTCATCGGCGACCGCACCGGCGAAGCCTACCGGCTGGGCGACGCGGTGCGCGTGCGGCTCGTCGAAGCCATCCCCACCGCTGGTGCCCTGCGCTTCGAGATGCTCTCGCCCGGAAAGCGCGACGGGGGCACATCCATCAAATCGAAGCGGGGTTACCAGCGTTTGCGCGGGCGCAACAGGCGGCGCTGAAACGCGCGACCTGCTATGCGCCTGCCGCGCGACTTGCGGTTTCGGCGCTTGACGCCCCGGCAATGGCGGCTAGAGCAGGATCGCTTCGGATTGAAGCGCTCTGCCTCGACTGCAACGTGGCGGCCGAAGCGTGAATCCTGCTCTATTCATGGACTTGAGAGCAAGATTTCACGTTCCATGATCGAAGCAAAGTGCTTAGACGTCATGCGCCATGCCACACCTCCTGGACCCCTCATGAGCGATGCGCGTGCCAACACCGAGACGCGACCGCCGCGCAAGGTGTTGCGCCCGCGAGATGCGGCCACGCTGATCGTCGTCGACAACTCAAGCGGCGAGCCGCGCGTGCTGCTGGGGCGGCGGCGCATGGACATGGTGTTCATGCCGGGCCGCTATGTGTTTCCCGGCGGTCGGGTGGATCCGGCAGACCGCAGGATTGCCGTCGATGCCGACCTCGATCCCAGCAACGTGAAGAAGCTGATGGTGGCGATGAAGGGCAACCCGAGCGCGGCGCGGGCGCGCGCGTTGGCGTTGGCGGCCGTGCGCGAGACCTTCGAGGAGACGGGCCTGCTGATCGGCACGCCGTCGCAAGCCGGGGCACCGGCCAACGCGCAGGCGTGGCAGCCGTTCTTCTCCCTGGGCTACCGGCCGGCGCTGGCGCAGCTGACGTTTTTCGCGCGCGCCATCACGCCGCCCGGCCGGCCGCGACGCTTCGACACGCGCTTCTTCTGCGTTCCCGCCGAGGCCATCGTGCACAGGATTGCCATCGCCGACGGCGAGCTGTCCGACCTCGAGTGGCACTCGATCGCGCAGGCACGCAGCCTGGAACTGCCCAACATCACACGGGTTGTGCTGGAAGATCTGGGCGAGCGGATTGCGGCAGGGGCCTTGCACCAGTCCGACGCGCCCGTGCCGTTCTACCATCGACGCAACGGAAATTTCCACCGGGACCTGATTGGTGCCGACTCAAATCTTGACTTGAGGCGTTGAGCGGATACAGTGCCGCCGCAACGTTGACAAAGCAAACTGACGTCACACGGCCGGGCATCCAATGGCGAAACCCATCACGCAGAAGATCAAGCTGCTGAGCACTGCGGGCACAGGGTTCTTCTATGTAACCAAGAAGAACCCGCGAACGGCGACCGACAAGATCAGTTTTCGCAAATACGATCCGATCGCTCGCAAGCACGTCGCTTTCAAAGAAGCCAAGATCAAGTAGCTCCGCGCGCTTCTGTGCCGCGGATCGTGTTGCCCGACCATCGTCGTTCCCACAGATGGGGGTGCGTGCTGATATTCATGCATGCAATGCCGGGAAAGCGTTTGCCTTCAGCAAGGCAGAAGCTGCTTGCGAGCAGGGTGCGGCTTTTGCGTCCGTTCGTGTTCCGCGGCAGCCGCCGCTGAAGTGAAGATCAGGAGGGCAGAAGAGAAGGTGTGGCCGGCGCCGTGACTGACATCGGCAGCGGGGTAGAAGTCCGAGCAGCCCCGGCACCGGCCTGCCAAGTCATGGACCAAAGAGGGCGTTGGCCATCGACCTGGCTTTCGATCGGCCCAACACGGCATCACTAGAGGAGGCCACTCCTAGCCGCTAAGGGACGATCATCACCTCACGGCATCAGGAGATGCGGCGGACCTGAAAGTCCGTGAGGATCTCGTGTGAGATTTCAATGGATGGGCGGGGCGCATCCGCGGCGCCACCTGAGCCCAGTTACCCGCTGTTCCCTCCTCCCGCCTAGTTACCCCTGTTCAACAAAGCAGATCAGCAGGAACTTGGCAATACTCACAAGGGCTTAAGGTGGTCCTACGCTTGCCTACAACCTCAGGTTCCCGCGCCCATCCGACGCGAGATTCGCACGTTTTCCGAAACCATGAGTTATTTCAATGGGTTATTTGATGGCGCTCATGCGGCGTCCGCGACGACCCGGTTGCGCCCGTTCCGCTTGGCTGCATACAGGGCCTGATCCGCCCTCCGAAAAAGGGCGTCCATGCTCTCCTGCGGATCCTCCAGCGTCGCCAGGCCGATGCTAGCGGTGACATTGAGCTGCACGCCGCCGGTGCGGAACGGCTCGGCGGCGATGCAGGCGCACACGCGCTCCGCCACATGCCGGGCCCGCTCGAGGGGCGTGTCGGGCATCACGATGATGAATTCCTCTCCCCCCATCCGGCACGCCAGATCGACGCCGCGCGTGTTGCGGCGCAGGCGCTCGGCAAACTCTCGCAGCACGCCATCACCGGCCGGATGGCCGTAAGCATCGTTGACCGATTTGAAGTGGTCGATGTCGGTAAGGAGCACGGAGAGCGGCCGGCCAGTGTCCTTCGCCTGTTCGGCCAGGGTCTTGAGATGGACATCCAGATACCGCCTGTTGAACAGGCCGGTCAGCGCGTCGGTCACGGCAAATTCCACGCTCTCGTTGAGGCTGGCCCGCAAGTGGTCGGCGTGGCGCTTGCGCCGGATCTGCGTGCGTACGCGGGCGAGCAGCTCGTGCCGGTCGATCGGGCGCGTCAGGTAGTCGTTCACGCCCATATCGAGCGCGCGCAACAGGCGCGTCTCGTCGGCTCCCTCCACCACGACAATGATGGGAAGGCTGCGCATGCGCTCGAGCGAGCGCACCTGGCTGCACAGCCGCAGGCCGTCGGCGCCGGCGAGCGTCAGGCTGACGATGAGGAGATCGTAGGACTGGTCGCCAAGGTGCAGCAGCGCCGCCTGCAGGTCCGTCTCGACGTCGACGGTGTGCATCTTGGTGAGGGCGGCGACGACGCGGTGCACCGCCCGCTCCTGGTCCTCCACCAGGAGGATGCGCGCACCGCTCTCCACCTTGGTCCAATCGATGCCGACCCCGGGCAGCAGGCCGATCTCGGCGCTGCTTGCAACGCGCATCAGCATCTCGTCGTTGAGCGTCTTGAGCCGCGCCAGGTTCTTGACCCGGGTGATGAGGGCGATGTCGTCGACCGGCTTGGGAAGGAAATCGTCGGCGCCGGCTTTGAGGCCCTGGATCTTGTCGGCTGGCTGATCGAGCGCGGTGACCATGATCACCGGCAGGTGCGTGGTCCTGGGATTGCTCTTGATGCGGCGGCAGACCTCGAACCCGTCCATGCCGGGCATCATGACGTCGAGCAGAATGACGTCCACTCGTTCGGCCTCGAGCAGCTCGAGCGCCTCGCCGCCGCTGTAGGCGGTCAGGACTTCGAAGTACTCCGCCGACAGGCGGGCCTGAAGCAGCTTGACGTTGGCAAGGATGTCGTCAACGACCAGGACGCGGGCAGTCATCACGCACCTTCGTTACGCGCAAATTCCGATCGGCCTCATGCCTCTCCGAGATACCGGCGCACGGTGTCGAGGAAGGTGGCAATGGAAATGGGCTTGGAGATGTAGGCCTCGCAACCGCCCTGGCGGATGCGCTCCTCGTCACCCTTCATGGCGAATGCGGTGACCGCGATCACGGGGATGTCGCGCAGGTCCTCGTCGTCCTTGAGCCACTTGGTGACCTCCAGCCCCGAGACCTCGGGCAGCTGGATGTCCATGAGGATGAGGTCTGGCCGCTGCTCGCGCGCCAGCTTCAGCGCTTCCATGCCGTTGCGCGTCTGCAGCGTACGGTAGCCGTGCGCATCGAGCAGGTCGTGGAAGAGCTTCATGTTGAGCTCGTTGTCCTCCACGATCAGGACGGTCCTCGCCATCTGCCGTGCCTCGGGCTGGCGGCCACCGGAAATTGACTTGCTGGTTTCGTGAAAGGTCATGCGCCCCGCGAGCCCGCTCCCGCACCGCCCGGTACTCTTGCACCGATTCTCCGCGGGCCTGCAGGCGAGTTTGCTTCAGAATGCGTAACCAACTGTTTAAGATGCATGGGCGGGCTGGCAGCATGGTTACGACCCACATGTACAGGTCGCGCGAGCCGCTGCGCCTGGAGGCGGCGGAAGCCATTGCCGCTCAGGGGCTTGCGTTTCTGGCGCAGGAGCCGGCGCGGCTGTCGCGGTTCCTGTCGCTCACGGGGCTCGCGCCGGCCGAGGTACGGGCGCGCGCAGGTGCACCGGAGTTCCTCGCTGCGGTGCTGGAATACCTGCTCGGCGACGAATTGCTCCTGCTGGTTTTTGCGGCAAGCGCCTCAGTTGCACCGGAAACGATCGCCCCCGCGCTCGCCCTTTTGCAGGAGGCGGCCCGGCGGCCGGCGGGATGATGATCAACTCACCTGTTGATGCCGCAATGCGGCTGGGCATCGATCTCGGCGGCAGCAAAATTGCAGGAGTGGCGCTCGGGCCCGGCGGTGCAACCGTGGCGGAGCATCGCATGGCCGCCCCGCGGGGCGACTATGCGGCCACGCTCCGCGCCATCGGCGACATGATCGCCAAGCTCGAGCAGGAGGCTGGTGCGGGCGGCACAGTCGGGATCGGCATGCCAGGATCCATCTCGCCTGCCAGCGGCCTGGTGCAGAACGCCAACTCCACCTGGCTCAACGGCAAGGCGTTCGGCCGCGACCTCGAGATCCACCTGCGCCGCCCCGTGCGCCTCGCCAACGACGCCAACTGCTTCGCCCTGTCGGAGGCCGCCGACGGGGCGGGGGCGGGCTCGCGTTCCGTGTTCGGGGTGATCCTGGGCACCGGCTGCGGCGGCGGACTGGTTTTCGATGGCCGGCTGATCGACGGACCGCACTCGATCGGCGGCGAATGGGGCCACAACCCGCTGCCGTGGGCCACGGCTGACGAGCATCCCGGACCTCTGTGCTGGTGCGGGCGCAACGGGTGCCTGGAGACGTGGGTGTCTGGTCCCGGCCTGGAGGCCGACCATGCACGGGTCACCGGCGTGGCGCTCACCAGCGAGGAGATCGCGGCGCGGGCCGAGCGTGGCGAGACGCAAGTGCGGGCGACGCTCGAGCGACACGCGAGCCGGCTGGCCCGCGGGCTCGCGCACGTGGTCAACATCTTCGATCCCTCCGTCATCGTGCTGGGCGGCGGGCTCTCCAAGCTCGCGCATCTTTATGCCGAGCTGCCCGTCCGCATGGCGCCCTACGTGTTCGCGGAACGCGCGGAGGTCACGGTCAAGCCGCCCCGGTGGGGCGATGCCAGCGGTGTGCGCGGTGCGGCTTGGCTGTGGTGATGAAGGGGTCTGACCCCTCGCCTCCTGATGGTGGGGTCAGACCCCTCGCCTCCAGCCTCTGCGGTCTATCGGCAACGTGCAAGCGAGGGGTCTGACCCCGGTGCGTGAGGTTGCAAGCATCTACTTCTGCTCGCACTTCGACGGCTCGTGGAAGATGATCTCTCTCAGCTCGCCATTGAGCGCAAACTCTCCGTAATCGATGTAGAGCTTGCGGCTGACGCCGTTCTCGAAGATCAGGAAGGCCAGCTCGTAGACCGGCAACGCGTCCTGCTTGTCAGACCCCGGCTCGAAATAGGCAATGGAAACGGGCCAGGCTCGCACGCCGTCGAGCCGGTCGGCGTTCTTGACCTGCGGCAGCTTGCGATTGCCGCCGACCGCCTGCGTCCGGCCGATGGCGGCCACGGTGTCATAGACCTTCTCGCCCTTCTCCGAGCCGTCGTAGAGGTCGGCGCGAAAAGACCCCTTGCTCCCCTTGGCCGCGTTGAGGAGTGCGATGGTGTGCTGTATCGGGAAGTAGACGCGCTGCGAGAGCGAGATATTCTTCTTGGCGGGCTTGGTGAGCTCCACCTTCAC
Source organism: uncultured Alphaproteobacteria bacterium (assembly GCA_963827545.1). GTDB lineage: Bacteria > Pseudomonadota > Alphaproteobacteria > Rhizobiales > Hyphomicrobiaceae > AWTP1-13. The sequence continues at coordinate 28,888 of CAWHBI010000041.1, read as the reverse complement.
GTCGTCGGTAGCGCCGGGCCGGGCCGCATCGCCGGCGGTGGCGTCGGTGGCCTTCTCGTCGCGGAACTGGCTCGAGTCGAAGCGGAAACGCTTGCCCGTCCCCTCCTCCCAGGTGGTGGAGCGCAGGTCGGTGACCACGGTGTTGCCGCTCTGGTTGGTCATGCGCGTGACGAAGCGCATGCTCTGCGTATAGCCCTCGCACGGCGAGCCGGTGAACTCGTAAGCCATGCGGCCGGTCACGGCGCTCACCCCTGAGCCGCCGCGGGAGGCAGCCAGCGTCATCTCGTAGACGGCCCGGTGCGGAGCGAGAAAGATGCCGTCGGCCGCTGCCCAGGCGCGGCCGCCGGGATGGGCAAGAACCAGCAGAACGATGCCGAGCCCAACTCGAAGGACGCGCGCAAGACCCAAGTCCATCATGGTTGTCGTCTTTCCCGCGGAGGAGGGCGGTTCTATGGCCTCTTCCTTGCCATACGGCAAGCTTGCCATAGCGTAATTCTCCACCAGTCTCTTGCAAAGCCGGGATCGCATCGACAAGACTGCCGCTCACAGCCAAGGGGGTGGCCGACGGAAGTTGCGGGGGCCTGAACGCCAATGATTTCAACCAAACGAGCCCAGACGGGCCGCGGCCATGCGCCCGACGCCGGGCTCGATCGGGCGGCTTTCCTGCGGCCAATTGCCCACCGCGGCTGGCACGACAAGGCGAAGGGTCGGGTAGAGAACACGGCATCGGCGTTCCGGGCCGCCATCGACAAGGGGTACGGCATCGAGTGCGACCTGCAGGCGGCAGCGGACGGCACGCCGATGGTGTTCCACGACGAGAAGCTCGACCGCCTGATGGATGCGGCGGGCCCGATCGCTGCATATACGCCGCGCAGCCTCTCCCGGTTTCGCTACAAGGATCTGGACGAAAGGATTCTCACGTTCTCCCAGCTGCTGGACCTCGTGCGCGGGCGTGTGCCGCTGCTGGTGGAGGTGAAGCGCAACGGCCGCCCCCTGCAACCGAATTTCCTGGAGAGCATTGCCCGCATCGCCGGCGCGTACACCGGCCCCGTTGGGCTGATGTCATTCGATCGCGATGTGGTGACCGAGCTGGGCAAGCTCGCTCCGGCCATCCCGCGCGGACCGGTCATCGGCGGCCACCAGCTGCTGGCGAATCTGTGGGCCAGCCGAAAGCGCACGCGCGAAAGCCCGGCCGCCTCGCGCCTGTTCGGATCGGTGCTCGACGGCATCGCCTTCTACGCCGTCGACGTGAAGCTGGCGGCGGTGGCGCGCACCTGGATGTCGCGCCATGCACTCGACCTGCCGCTCTTCACCTGGACGGTGCGAACGCCGCGCCAGCGCGCGGCGGCCGCGCGCTGGGCCGACGCACCGATCTTCGAGGGCTACGAGGCCTAAGCAAGTTCGCGTCGCGCGTAGGTTGGGTTAGCGCGGCCACCGCGACAATTGTTTCTGCCAAACGAATGTTCCGCGCGTAACCCAACTTCCTGAACCGCAGCACGTTGCCATCGAACAGATGCCCAGAATCAGGCTTCCACCGCCCTTCGAGAATTCTGAGTACTTCCTCACCCCTTCAGCAGCTGACGCGGGCGTGTGACCCCTATCCTTACGCGCAGGTGAGTACCTTACTTTTTTGTGCGTTCTTGTCATTTGTATAACCATAGGCACATCTTTCCTCTGAGCAACGCCCTGTTGCCACAGAAGCAGGGAGGAAAGACATGGACATCAGGCTGCCGGCGCCGCTCGACATCTACTTCGCGTCGGAGAACGCGCACTACCCATCCGCAATCGTAAAGTGTTTCGCGGCCAACGCCGTTGTCCGTGACGAGCGCAAGACCATCGAAGGCACTCCCGCAATCAAGGCTGGCGGGTCGAAACCGGCGAGAAGTATCAACACGTCGTGGAAGCCCTTGCCATATGTCTGCGAGAGGGGAAGGTCGTCGTGAAATGCAAGGTTTCCGGCGATTTCCCAGGCGTCCGGTCCACCTGGAGCACATCTTCGAGATCGACGACGATCGGATCACGTGCTCTGGAGGTTCGGTGATGAGCTCTTGATCTGGAGCTCGAGGGCCGTCGTGCCCTCGTCACCGGCGGCACCAAGGTCATCGGTGGAGCAGTCGCAGCTCGGCTGAGTGAGCTGGGCGCCAAGGTGCTGATCACGGCGCTATCAAGCTCTCAGCCTGGCGATAAGATGTTCGTTGCCGCCGATGCCACTACAGTTGAAGGCTGTGCGACGACGTCGATGCCGTCCGTCAGCGCCTTGGCGGTGTCGACATCATCGTCAACGTCGTCGGCGGTTCAACCGCTCCAGCCGGCGGATACGCGGTGCTTGACGACGCGGAGTGGCAGAAGGAGCTCAATCTCAATCTTTTCCCGGCAGTGCGCCTGGACCGAGCTCTTTTGCCGCTCATGATCGAACGAGGATCAGGCGTCATCGTCCACGTCACATCGATACAGCGCCAAATGCCTTTGCCAAACGAATGTTCCGCGCGTAACCCAACTTCGCGATGGCGCATGGCAATGTTGGGTTACGCGCGGATCGGCGTCGGAGCACCAACTCGACGATGTTGGCCGCGCTAACCCAACCTACAGGTGTCAGCGCGGTGCTGCAGACGCCTTGGCCGCGCGGGCGCGCTCGTAGAGGCGCGCCACGAGCGGCAAATTCGACCGCAGGCGCTCGATGCGCTCCTGGCCGGAGGGATGCGTCGACAGCCACGACGGCGCGGCCGACTTCGCCGCCTTGCTCATCTTCTCCCACAGCGTGACGCTGGCGGCGGGATCGTAGCCCGCACGGGCGGCAAGCTCGAGGCCCACAAGATCGGCTTCGCGCTCGTCGTCACGGCTGAACTTCAGCGCCAGCACGCCCCCGCCCTGGCGCGCGAGCTCGCCGGCACCTCCTCCCACCAGCACCGCGATGGCAATGGCGCCCGCGTTGGTGAGCTTGTTCTTGGCGGCCCGGGCGCGGGCATGCTCGCGCAAGGCATGAGCGATCTCGTGGCCAATGACGTGCGCCGCCTCGTCATCGGTGAGCCCCAACCCGTCGAGCAAGCCGCTGAAGACAATGATCTTGCCCCCGGGCAGGCATGCCGCGTTGACCGTGCGCGACCTGACGAGACTGACCTCCCATTTCCAGTCCTTGGCCCGCGCGTTCCATTTGCCGGCGTGCTGCAGAAGCTCCTGCGCGATGCGCTGCACCCGTTTGGCCTGCGGATCGTCGGCCGGTGCAAGCGAGCCTTTGCGCGCAGCCAGCTCCCGTATCTGCGCATACTGCAACCCAGCCGCGTGCTCCAACCTGCTCGCAGAGACGAGGTAGCGTGTGAAGGCGGGCCGCCGCAGCTTGATGCCCTCGTCCTCGGCGCGCTGCGCCGAAGCGGGTAGACCGGCCAGCGCGACCGAGACCAGGACAATCGCGACAATGATGCGACGCATTCTTTCCCCCCAGGTGTGTTGCGGTGGCGCGGGACTTTGTAGGTTGGGTTAGCGCGGCCACCACCGCCAAGGTAATGTGGCGACGCCGATCCGCGCGTAACCCAACATTGCCGTGCGTCATCGAAGAGTTGGGTTACGCGCGGAGCGAGCGTTCGGCAAGAGCCACCGTCGCGGTGGCCGCGCTAACCCAACCTACGATGCTACAATGCGCGCATTGTCGAGGCGCGCGGGCGGGCCTAAAAAAGAGATGACATGAGCAGAGCGTGCGGCACCACAGTCGAGGTCGTGCCTCGGATCGCCGATGTGCCGGCGGAGGCGTGGGACGCCTGCGCCAATCCCGACGGAGCCACCTTCAATCCCTTCATCGCGCACGGCTTCCTCGAGGCGCTCGAGGACGCGGGAGCCGTGGGCGGCCGCACCGGCTGGACGCCGCGCCATCTCGTGCTGAGGACGGCCAAGGGCGAGGTCGCGGGCTGTGCGCCCTGCTATCTCAAAACGCACAGCCAGGGCGAGTATGTGTTCGACCACAGCTGGGCGGAAGCCTTCGCGCGTGCCGGCGGCGACTACTATCCGAAGCTGCAGATGGCTGTGCCCTTCACGCCGGTGCCGGGCCGGAGGCTGCTGGTGCGGCCTGGGCCCGATGGCGAAGAGAACGAGAGCCTCCTCGCGGCCGCGGGTGCCGAGGTCGTCGAACGCAACGGCATCTCCGGATTGCACGTCACATTCCTGACCGAGGGCGAATGGCAGCGGCTCGGCGCACGCGGGTACCTGCAGCGCACCGACCAGCAGTTCCACTGGAGCAACGCCGGCTACGCAACGTTCGACGACTACCTGGCATCGCTGGCCTCCCGCAAGCGCAAGGCGACGCGCAAGGAGCGCGATCAGGCCGTCGCCGCCGGCCTGACGATCGAATGGCTGCGCGGACGCGAGATCACGGAAGGCGACTGGGACGCCTTCTTCGCGTTCTACATGCAGACCGGCTCACGCAAGTGGGGGCGACCCTATCTCAACCGCAAGTTCTTCTCGCTGCTGGGCAGCAGCGCGGTGGGGGACCGCTGCCTCGTCATGCTGGCGAAGCGCGGCGGGCGGCCGGTGGCCGGCTCCTTCCATCTGGTCGGCGGCGACTGTCTCTACGGCCGCTACTGGGGCGCGCTGGAGCACCACCCGTTCCTGCATTTCGAGATGTGCTACTACCAAGCCATCGACTACGCCATCCAGCACGGCATTGCGCGCGCCGAGGCCGGCGCCCAGGGCGAGCACAAGCTGGCGCGCGGCTATCTTCCAACCAAAACCTACTCCGCCCACTACATCGCCGACCCGGCCCTGCGCCGCGCGATCGCCGACTACCTGGTGCGCGAACGCCGGTACGTGGACGCAGCCGGCGAGGAGCTGGCGGAGTATGCGCCCTACCGAAAGGACCTGGGCGCGGAGGATTCGTAGGGCGGAATAAGGCGATAGCCGCATTGCGCCGCCCTTGGGAACGGGCGCATCGGCGCAATGCGCTACCGCTTATTGCGCCCTACGGCTTGCTACATCGCCGACCGGGCCCTGCGCCGCGCGATCGCCGACCATCAATAGCTGTTCTGGAACACTCTTCTTCTCCAGTCGGAAGCCGACGGAGCGCTGCTACCCTCGGACGGCGGAGCGGGCTTGGCCTTCGGCTTGCCTGAAACACCAAGCCGCATAGTAGGCGCCCCGTTGCTCGTGGAAGACAGCGAATTGCGAGCCCGGCGCGAGGGCGCCCTTTCGTCTGCTGCCTTGGCGTCCGCCACCGCGTCCGTCTGCCTGCCGTTGCGCGTGGCTGCATCCCGCTTGGTCACTTCGCGCAGCGACTGCAGCGCCTTCTCCGCCTCTTTGCTGCCCTTCTTCGCGGCCGCCCCCAGCGCATAGACCCGATGGCGGTCCTGCGCCTCCTTCTCCCACGGGTGCGGCCGGCACTTGCAGCTCGGCACGTACTCGGTGCGGTAGAGGAATGCCGCGTGCAACTGGCGATAGGGCTTGCCCTCGAGGTCCTCCATGTCGTCGGCCTCCTCCCCAGGGTTGCGGTAGACGAACAGCCGCGCCTCGCCGCTGCACAGGCTCTCGCACGTGCGTGCATCCTTGGCGAAGCGCTCGCGCGACACGGAGTAGCTGATGGGGAAGTAGTACCCGTCGCACAACCGCACGCACATGGTGCGATACGTGGGGCGCGACGCCTGTCGGGGTTCGCGGACCCCCGAGCCTTCGTCGCCGGACCGGGAATCGGGGTAGCTCCGGTGCCGCCGTGGCGGAGCGTGAGGCCTGTTGTCGCGATAGCCGCCGCCCAGGCCAAACAGGCTACCGAACCACCAGTCCTGCAGCGGCGTCATCGCGGCTTGGCGTCGTGCGGTGGCTGGGACTGCTGGCGCCGCGTCATTTCGCTCCGGCAGGGGCGGCGCGACAGGAGCGGCGAGGCGGACAGGACCCACCGGCGCGAGCAGCATGGCAAGCCCCATCGCGGACCCGCCCAGCGCCGCCAATGTGGCGGCGCCGGCGACCACCGCCCTCGCGGAGCCGCGGCTGAGGCTGATCCTCAGCTTCGGAAAGGGCCACCGCGACGACATGCGCTCACTTGAACGCGCTCTTGATGGTGTCCCAGATGCTGCGCAACCCGCCGAGCTTTTGCTGCAGCCGGCGTACCGGCTCGCCGGAGAGGCCTTTCTTGAGCATCGCCACGACCGTCGTCCTCTTGGATGGCGGCTCGGCAAGAGGGAACTGCCGCGAAATCAGCCGACCCGCATTGACGCATTCAGTGTGCGTGTCGGCGCGGCGGGTGAAATCGGGGGAACTACGGATTTCAGCGGGCGAGATGATCCGAGGCTGCCAGCAAGAAGCGGCTGCGGAAGCGGTCGTCAGCGCATTTCCAGCCAGCAATATTCCTCGCGCAGATTGTAATAGGCCACCATCGCCTCGACGGGCTGATCGTCGGTGTCGAAGGCGAGGCGCTCCAGCGTGAGCACGGGCGTGCGGTCGGCAACCGAGAGCGCCGCGGCTGCAGCCGCCGGCGCAGGCGCCACCCTCACCTTGGCTTCGGCGCGCGCCACCAGAACGCCCCAGGCCTGCGCCAGCTCCTCGAGCTCGTCGGGAACCTCCGTCTGCGCGGCCAGGCCAGGGAAGCGCTTGTCCGGGAGGCAGGATTGCTCGTAGGCGAACGGGCGCTGCTCGTAGAGCCTGGTGCGATTGATGCGCACCACCTGGTCGCCGGCATTCAGTCCGAGCGCCGAGCGCTCCGTGCCGCTGGGAGAAACCAGCTTCACCTTTCTGCTCTTGACCTCGCCCCGCAGCGGTGAGCCATCCGCCGCGCGTATCGGATTGAACCGGCCCAGCGCCCCGCCGGCCTGGTGGTCCCTCACGAAGGTGCCGCGGCCCGGCTCGCGGATGATGAGCTGCTCGCTCTCCAGAACACCCAACGCCTTGCGCAGCGTTCCGAGACTGACGCCCAGCTGCCGGTACAGATCTATCTCGCTCGGGAGATTGGCTCCCGGCTTCCAGCTGCCGTCCTTGATGCGCTCCAGCAGCGCGTCGCGAACCTGCAGGTAGAGAGGTCGCACTTGAAATTTTGCGTTATCGTGCACGGCAGTCTTCCCGCTTCCTTCTGGCCGTAGCGTCAGTCTGCAGCGATTCTCTAGGGTTCTGCCCGCCGGGCCTTGCGCCACGCTAGTCTAGCCTTCGTGCCGGCCTTTCCTGGCATGCCTCTGGCAAAGGACCCCCGCGTCGTCGCGGATGGACCTCGCCAAGGCCTGGCAGAGCTCTGGCATGTCAGCCTCCATCAAGACGCAAAGAACCTGCGTCTTGAGATGGAGCTCCTGGAGCGATTTTCCCGGCTGCTGGCTGACCTCGCGCACGTGCTCGGCAAATTCCTTGCGGGCAGCCTCGACTTCGTCAGGGCTGGCGCTGGTGCGGCCGAGCTCTCGCAGAAACAGCCCCAGGCGAAAAATCTCGATGCCGCGGGCCAGGAACTCGTCGCGAATGTCCCTGCGCGCAGCTTCAACAGGGGTTTGGCTCCGGGGCAGCCCTTCGTCTTCGGCGCGTGGACGCAATGGCGTCCCGCCCTCATGTTCCTCATCGCAATTCATTGCCCATCGCCCGTCCCGACACGCTACCGGCCAATTCGGCGTATGGTGACTAACGTGGGGCAAGAGGATAGACTTGACCGCAGATGCGCGGAATTTGACATGCGATGCAAGTGGCCGCGAGCAGGATGAGCAATCGGGTGCGGCAGATCGCCTCCGATTGAGTGCGCTCCACGGCCAGCCAGCTTTCGGGGGCCGTGCTCGGTGGGCTCTTCGAGCTATCAGAGAAGCATCACGGCGCAGGGCCTCGTCACGCTCGAAGCCTTCATGCGGAGCCGCGGTCTCGACTACCAGCGCGCTGTGCTCGCCGTCGGGATCGACCCGGCCGTTGCCTATGATCCGGAGGGTCAAGTCCCTCTGCGCAGCATCGCCCGGCTGCTGGACACCGCGGCGCGCGAGACGGGAAACGACGCGTTCGGCGCGCAGCTCGGAGAAACCTTCCAAATCGGCACGACGGGCACGCTCGACTACGTGATCTCCAACGCGCCGACGCTGCGCGTCGCCCTCACCGACTACGTGCGCTTCCTGGCGCTCATCTCCGACGGGCTCGATACTCGGTTCGAGGAACGGCCGCGCATCAGCCATATTGTCACACGCTTGCCGGCCGCATTCGGCCCGAGGGCGCAGCTGATCGACGCGTCATCGGCCCTGCGCGTTGTGCGCATCCGCTACATCATGCGCGACCCCTCTCTTCCCCTCCTCGTCGAGCTCGAGCGAAGCAAACCCAAAGCGATCGACGAGTTCAGACGCATCTTCGGGGCGCGCGTGAGCTTCAAGCGGCCGCAGAACCGGATCGGCATTGCAACCGAAACGCTCGATCGGGAGCTTCCCGCCGCCGACCCGCATCTCTACAAGGTCGTCGTGTCAGCGGCCAAGAAGGCACTCGCCGAGCGGGAGCAGACGGCAGATTCGCTGTTCAGCCTCATATCCTACATCAGCGCGAGCCTGTCGCACGGGGACGTGAGCCTTGGCGGCGCTGCCAAGGCCATGGGTCTGTCACGCCACGGCCTGCGGCGCCAGCTCGAGCAAGCACGCACCACCTTCCGCGATCTCCTCGACGAAACCCGCAAGGCCATGGCCGATCACTACATCAACGAAACGACACTTCCCATGACGGAGATTGCCTTCCTCCTCGGCTTCTCCGAGCTCAGTGCATTTTCCAGGGCGGGCAAGAGCTGGTTCGGCGCAGCGCCGCGAGACATCCGCAAGCAGCTGCGATCTCGTGCCTGATCGAGCGTTCCACCCGTCATCCCGGCCAAGCGATTGCGCAGGATGCGCGATCGCGCAGAGCCGGGATCTGCGGCATGGGAAATCTTCGCGGCAGGTCCCGGATAGCCTCGCCTGCGGCTCGGCTTCCAGGATGACGGGTGGTGTGGGTGGATTCCGGGATGACGGGTGGATTCATTGGCTCGACGGTATGACAACACTTGAATGGCGCAACGCCATTGCGGAAGGCCGGTGGAGCCGCCCCGCTACTTCCTCAAATCCTCGATGCGTGCCCGCGCCAGCTCCGCGTAGAATGTATCCTTGTAGCGCACGACGAATGCCTCGAGCACGGCGATGTTCCGGCTGTCCCTGGTCGCGTTCCAGGCTTCGGCGGCCTCGCTCGATCTGACGGCCGGCGCCGATGCCGGAACAGGGGGCTGGCTGGCAGGGTTGAAATAGAAGCGCCCCGTCAGCGCAGAGTGCTCCCACGGCACCTGCTTGCGATCCGTCGCTTTCATGACGTCGTTGCGCACGGAGATCAGGATGGCGCCCACATCATCGTTGGATGCGTTCAGCTGCTTGACCAGCGCACCGGCGAATGGCGAATTGCGCCCCGTGCCGTCGAGCGCCACGTTGCCCGGCTGGGTCGAGAAGCTGATGAGCGTGCCTGCACCGGCCTCGACCTGGGCCAGACCGCGCCCGATCTCGGCGGAGCGCGTGCCCATGGCGCGGGCGAGGTTGCGGCCCAGGGGATTGTGCCGGCAGGCATCGAAAAACAGGATGTTGGTCTGGGCCTCCCGCTCCATCGTCCGGTGCACGAGGTCGAGACGCACCATCTCGAAGTCGAGGGCCGAAAGGTTGCCCAGCTGGGCATCCACGGGTACCAGGTAGTTGTGCCCCGACACCTGCAATCCGTGGCCCGCATAGAAGAACACCGCCACCTCGGCGCCCTGCAGGGTACCGGCGAAGTCGCGCACCTTTCTGTCGAATGCCGCCTTGTCGAGATCGAAGCCTTCGGTGACCTGGAAGCCGACCCGCTTGAGCGCGGCGCTCACATCGGCTGCATCGTTCCTCGGGTTGTCGAGCTTGGGTGTGTACTGATACGCGGCATTGCCGATGACGAGTGCCACGCGCTTTTGCGCCGTGCCCAGAGATGGCCCGCCCGAGCCGATGGCGGTGGATCCGGCCACCAGAACTCCGAAAGCCAGAACTGCGGTCACACAGAGCTTCGCGCAACTTACAAGCAGCCACCTCCCCGAACGGCGCGCCGCAAGGGGGTTGGCTTCGACCGGGATCGATGCGGCCGCTTGTCGGCATTGAACTGCTGCACCCGCGTGCGGCGCTGCAAGCTCTCGCTCGTGTCTGGACTTGGGCAGCGAGCCGTTGTCGATGGCGAGCGGGATGGCCGCGGGATGGCCCGCCGCGCTCCGCGTGATATCGCGTTTGCCGTCGCGACCGTGGTGGGGGAAGCTGATGACCGTGCAGTCGGCGCCACCTCGAGCCGCTTCCTTCACCGCGTCGGTCAGTGACATGCTGGTGACCGCGGCCAGCTTCACCGCGTCTGAAAGAGAGATGGGATTGCTCATGCGCGTACTCACGATGCTCTAAGCAACATCACAGGTAGGTTGGGCTAGGGCGAAGCCCGTAACCCAACACGTCCGAGGTACCAACGTTGGGTTACGCGCTGACGCGCTAACCCAACCTACGCCTACGCTGGCGAGGGTTCTCCGAGCTTCTCGAACAAGTATTTGAATGCCTTTTCGCCCAGCGCCTGGACGGTGGTGTCGAAGTCAGACGCCAGGCGGCGGATGGCGGCGGCCGTTTCCTGGTCGACGTAGATGACGATGCCCTTGCGGCCCGTGCGCGTTGCGGGGGGATTGCGCTTGCGACTGGCCACCGTCTTCACGCCCTGCGTCAGGGACGGCTGAGGGCGCGCCGCCGTCCTGTCCGTGTCGGCGCGCGTGTAGCCGGTGACGACAGCCTTGATTTCCTCCGTCATGGAGAGCCCCGAGTGCTTCACGTCACGCTTCCGCGCTTTGGCTGTCACGCGCCCAGAGCGCTTCGTAGAGTGCGGTGATTTCCTTGGCTGCCGTGCCATTCTTCTCAGCCTCCGTGACACCACGACCGCTCTTAAGACCCTGGGCGAACGCCGGCAAATCACTCAGGCGCTCCGGCATGATCTCCAACCGGTGCGGGGTCGCGAAGCGCAGTACCTCCTTGATGGTCGCCTCCCTGGTTCGGCCGGTCGGCACGGCGTTGAGTATGACGACGGTCTTCCGTCTGGCCTTGGCGAGATCGACGACGTCGGCGCAGTCCTCCAGCGCCTGCAGGTCGAGAATGGAGCTCTTCAAAGGCACCAGGACCATGGTGGCCGCGCCGAGCGAAGCGGCAATCGCCTTGTCGACCTTCGGCGGCGTGTCGATCAGCACCAGGTCGGCGCCGAGCTTGCGCGCGGTCCGGAGCATGTCGGGGAGCTTCTGATAGGGCCCGGCCGCCACACTGGGATCGTCCTTGCTGCCCGTGGTTCGCTGCCTGATTGTATGCCAGCGCTCGGCCGATTGCTGGGGATCGAGGTCGACCACCAGCACTTTCAGCTCCTTCGACGCGGCGATCGCCAGATGCAGGGCGAGCGTGGTTTTTCCGCTGCCGCCTTTCTGGCTGACGATGCTCCACACTCGCATACCGACCATCCCTCGCCATCAGGGCAAGCGCTCGATGGCATGTGCTAGCACACGATAATTGCTAGCACGAGTTGTATCGTAAAGAAAGCGTTAATTGATAGCGCCAAGTTCGCGGCAAGGAGGAGCTGCCATGAAGGCATACGAGAAGAGGGACTACCCCGTCTCCGAAGTCCGGCGGTTTATGGAGCCAGGGCCGATCGTGCTCGTCAGCTCGGCGTGGAGGGGCGACACGAACATCATGACCATAGGCTGGCACATGGTGATGGAGTTCGTGCCGTCCCGCATCGGCTGCTACATCTGGAGCGAGAACCACAGCTTCGGCATGGTCCGCGACAGCCGGCAGTGCGTGATCAACATCCCGACCGTGGATCTGGCGCCGAAGGTGGTCGGCATCGGCAACAGCTCCGGGCGCGACATCGACAAATTCACCAGGTTCGGATTGACCGCAGTGCAGGGCGCCAAGGTCGAGGCACCACTGATCGGCGAGTGCTACGCCAATTTCGAATGCAGGCTGGTGGATTCGAGCCTCATCAGGAAATACAGCCTGTTCGTCCTGGAGGTGGTGAAGGCGCACGTTGCGGCCTCACCCCGCTACCCTCGCACGTTGCACTACCGGGGCGACGGCGTGTTCATGATGTCGGGCGCCAATACCAGCAGGTATCGCAAGCTGTTCAAGCCGCAGAACCTGTGACGCAATAGGCGTCAGCCGTATTGCGCCGTTTGCGAAACGGACCCATCGGCGCAATGCGCTGCCGCTTATTGCGCCCTACGGCGGCCCCGCCCAATCAGGCGTGACGGGAGGTGGTGGCGATCAGGAAATCGCCGCGCGGCCAGGTGTCGATCGGCGCAAAGCGTATGGCCCAGCCGAAGAGCAGCAGCAGCAGCAGTGTGGAAGCGACGATCATGTCCAGGCGCTCGGCGCGCCGCAGGGCGCGAAGGCGTGCTATGGTGACCGTGTCTTTGCGGTTCGCGTTTTTGTCTGCGTCGTGCATCGGATGATACTCTTGCAGGCTCCTCCCTCGAGCTGTTTCAATTTCGCATACGGACCTTGGCGCCGGATTAACTTTGTGAGCAACTTGACGACGCGGTTACGAGACCATTAACACGCTGATGAGTACGCGAAGGAAGCTCTGATGGCATATGATACCAACAACGTGTTTGCGAAGATCCTGCGCGGCGAGCTGCCGTCCCACAAGGTCTACGAGGACGCCGAGACGCTGGCCCTCATGGACATCATGCCGAGGTGCGAGGGCCACACTCTCGTGATCCCGAAGGGACCGGTGCGCAATCTCCTGGATGCGAGCCCGGCGCAGCTGGCGGCCTGCCTGAAGACGGTGCAGAAGGTTGCAGCGGCCGCGGTGAAGGCGTTCGACGCAGACGGGCTCACGCTGCTCCAGGCGAACGAGGCGGCCGGCGGACAGGTGGTGTTCCACCTGCACTTCCACATCATGCCGCGCTGGGAGGGCAAGTCGCTGGGACCCGCCGCCAGCAAGATGGAGAAGCCCGAGGTGCTCGCCGCCAACGCCGAGAAGATCAAGAAGGCGCTGGCGGCCTGAGCCCGCCCGCGCAAAGGAGAGGCCCATGGCGAGGATGCTCGTCATCGGCGCCAGCCGGGGCATCGGCCTCGAGACCGTGAAGCGGGCGCTGGCCGCCGGTCACCGCGTGCGCGCCCTGGCGCGTGGTGTGGCCGCCTTGCCGGTCGAGCACGCCGAGCTCGAAAAGATTGCCGGCGACGCACTCGATTCCGGGACTGTGGCTGGGGCGGTCGACGGCATGGAAGCTGTGATCGAAACGCTGGGTGCGCCGAAGGGCCCGCAGGCGGTGATCTGGGGCACCGATCTCTTCTCCCAAGCCACGCGAATCCTGATCGACGCCATGCGCGCAAAGGGGGTAATGCGGCTGGTCGCCGTGACCGGGCTCGGCGCCGGCGACAGCCGCGGTCATGGTGGCTTCCTCTATGATGCCATCGCGTTTCCTCTGATCCTGAAGCGCGTCTACGACGACAAGGACGTGCAGGAGCAGATGATCCGGGCGAGCGGGCTCGACTGGACCATCGCCCGGCCGGGGATGCTGACCAGCGGCCCGGCGACCGGCCGGGTGCGCGCCCTGACCGATGCCAAGGACTGGCGTGCCGGAGCCATCAGCCGGGCCGACGTGGCCGATTTCCTGGTGCGCGAGGCGTTCGAGCGCCGTTTCCTCGGCCAGACGCCGCTGCTTATTTCATGAGCCGCATGCGATGAGCCGGTGGGCGGATGATCCGGAAGGCGCGGCCGACGCTCTGATCGGGCGCAACCTCGGGGATATTGACCTCGGTGGTCGGGTTCTGCTCGTCAACCAGGGCGGGACGCTGCCCTCGGTTCTGGCGGCGCGCGCGGTTGCGTTTGCCATCTGGAACCGGCGGCTGGTCGCAGGCATCCCCGCCACGCCGTGGCCGCCTGCGGGACCCTTCGATGCGGCCCTGGTGCGCCTCCCCAAGGCTCGCGAGGAACAGGCGATGGCCTTGCACGCGGTCTGCAGCGTGCTCCGCACCGGGGCCCCGGTGGTGCTTTACGGCGGCAACGACGAGGGCATCCGCAGCGCCGTCGTGATGCTGGCGCAGACAACGGGCGGCGCGGCCGAGAGCGTTGCAGCGCGCGCTCACGGGCGCATCGCGAGGGCCACCGTGAGCGCGGACGGGGAGGCGCTGCGGGGCACGCTGGCAGCCTGGCGCACACTGTCCCGTATCGCCATCGGCGGCATCGTGCGCGACTGGGTGAGCTATCCCGGCACGTTCGCGGCAGGCCGCATCGATGAGGGCACCGCGCTGCTGCTGAGCGCGCTGCCGCCGCCCGCGGCAGGCGCTCGCGTGCTGGATTTCGGATGCGGCACGGGGATCATTGCGGCCGCCACGCAGGCGCTCGCGCCGGATGCCGTGGTGGATGCCCTCGACAACGACGCGGTGGCCCTGCAAGCGCTGCGCGAGAATGTGGCCGGCGCTCGCGGCATCCTCGGCGCCAGCCTCGCGGATGCCGGCCGGCAGGCTTACGATGCCATCCTGTCCAACCCGCCGCTGCATCAGGGCATCGCCGAGGACCACGCCCTCATCGAGCAGCTGATCGGCTCAGCGCCGGCTTCCCTGGCGCCCGGTGGCATGCTGCAGATCGTCGTGCAGCGCCGCGTGCCGCTCGACCGCAGGCTCGCGCAGCACTTCGGCGAGGTCAGCATCGTGGCGGAGACCGGGCGCTATCGGGTGTGGCGCGCAGCGCGCGCGTGAGCGCTCACGTGAGGGTCCCTGAGCGCTCACGGGGGGAGCATCGGCGCGCTCACGCGAATGCGGGTCAAGCGCGCACGAGCTGTGCCGCTATCAGCAGCGCGGCGCCGCCGGCCACGCCCGCGGCGAGATTGCGGCGCAAGGCAAAGTAGAGCGCCAGGCCGCCAGCGAAGGCGCCGAGACGGACCCCTAAGGCTACATTGGCCAAAGCGCCGGCCGGAAACAGCACCATGCGCGTCACCAGGCCTGCGACCAGCGCGGTCGCCACCGCTCGCACCCATTGAAACGGCGCGCCGGCAACGTCGAGGCGGCTTCCCACGGCGAGGCCGAGCCAGCGCCACATCTCGGTCGCCAGAAAGCCGGCCACGAACAGGGTCAGATAGCCGCCGAACCCGTCGTTGAGAAAATTCATGGGGCCCTCCCGCGCCTGCCCCGCCAGACGCGCCCGTCCGCCCCACAGAAATGCGAGCGTCCCGCCGATCAGCCCGGTGGCCAGCAGGTCGAATCCCGGCGCGACCACATACAGCACCGGCGCCAGCCCGGCCCCCAGCGCAATAGCCACCAGGTCCATGCGCGACTGCGAGGTCGCCACCAGCGAAAGCAGAAAATAGATCGGCGTCAGGAACAGCAGCGCCGCCGACACCACCGCCGGCACGGTCCCGGCCAGCGCATAGCCGCAAAGCGCGCCCGTCAGCATCACGGCCGAGATCGCAACCCCGACGCCCAGCTGGTAGGGCAGACGCAGATCCGCAGCCAGGCCCGGCAGCCGGCGGTTGGCCTCGATCCAGGTGGTGATGGCGACGAAGTGGCCGGCCACGAACTCGAGCAGGGGCCGCGGCCTGCTGCCCCGAAAAAGTGGAGCAATCGTCACGGTCATCGGCAGGAGACGCACCGCCGTCAGCGCCACCGCCAGCGCCGCCGCGGCCACCGTCTCGTTGCGCGCCAGCTGATCGACCAGAACCACCTGGTTCGGCAGCGCGAACAGGGCGAGCGACAGGAAAGCCGTGTGTCCGGCCGAGAATCCCCCGTCGCGGGCAAGCGCGCCAAATCCCAGCGCCGTGCAGAGCAGCACCGCGGCGGGCACGGAAAACGCGATCAGAAGCCCGCGCGCAAACGCGCCGCGAAAGGAGCCGGCTGCCCCATGCTCTGCGCCTTCGCCCATTCCCTCGCTTTCTTGCGATCCTCGTCGGTTGAGCTGATCGTACAACGCCGGTCGGCGACTTACCCAGCTCCCTTCCCATAGCCCAGCCGCACCGGCGTACCATCTGAATAAAGAATGAACAGTCCTGTTCGCCGGCATTCAGCCCTCCGCTCCAATTGCGACAAGCTCGCGTGGCTTCAAATTCGGGGCCCGAACGGGTTTGCGTCGGTGGAACGACGAACGGCTCATGAGGAGGTGTGAACCAGAATGCGAGCAATCAATGTTGGTCGGGGGCAATGACTCAGGCGATGGCCTGCGCGCGCGCCTCGTGCTGACTGCGCAGCGGCACTGCAAAGCCGCAGGTCGCGGCGCCTCTCGGCGTGGATCAGGCGTCCGTCCAGCAAGTGGCGCAGGTGCTTCGCCGAGAAGTGCATGGACGGGCTCTTCGACGAGCGCGGTCTGGGTATCCCGCGCGCCGTCGAGGACGCGCGCGTCGACAAGGTGATCGTCAAGACGCTTGAGAGCGCGTCGGCGAACGCAACGCATTGGAGCTCGCGCGGATGGCCAAGGCCTGCGGATTGTCGGTGTCGACCGTGCAGCGGATGCGGCGCGCCTTCGGACTGCAGCCGCACCGGTCGAGCGCTTCAAGCTTTACACCGAACCGGATTTCGCGGCCAAGGTGGCACGTGGTAGGCATTTACATGTGCCGCCCGAACGCGCCATCGAGGGCGTGGTACGAATGCAGATTGCCGGCGCTCGATCGCATCCAGCCATGCTGCCGAGGTGTCCGGGCAGCCGGCGCGCAGGGCCACGACTACAAGCGCCATGGGACCACCTCGCTGTTCGCCGCGCTCGACATCGCCACCGGCGCCGTGTTCGGCAAATGCTACGCTCGCCTCCGCGCCCGCAAGTTCCGTACGTTCCTCGACGAGATCGAAGCCGCCGTCCCCGACGCCTTGACGTTCACCTCGTCATGGACATTTACGCCACCCACAAGACGCCGCTGATCCGCAGCTGGCTGGCTAAAAGGCCGCGCTGGCATGTGCATCTGACGAACGTCCAGAGCATCTGGTCCATCAGGTTGGGCGCTTCTTCGCCCTCATCACCGAGCGCAAGATCAGGCGCGGAATCTAACGCAGTGTGTGGCGCTGCGCGCCTACATCTTGTCGTTCATCCAAGCGCACTACGCCGAACCCAAACCCTTCCGCCGGACCAAGTCCGCCGACGCCATCTTCGCCTCGATCGAGCGCTTCTGCGCTTACGATCAGCCCGCAAGCGCCTAATGTTGTGAACTTCTGGTTCGGACACTAGTGTCCCGAACCCGAAGTTCGCACACACTTCGCGGCAATCGGGCTTGCGAACTTCGGGTTCAAAAGGGACACTAGAATCATAGAGTAGCTAGTGTGGCTTTGGTTCAGAAGTTCCCTCCCCACCTAGCCGCAGCGATGGGGCTTGATGCGATACCAGGTCTCATGGGCGCGTTGCTCGGCGCACTCGGCGTCGAGTTGCTCGCCGACTCGGGTCGGGACATGTCAGCCAATGATACCAAGCAGCCAAAGTTTTCACCCGTCATCCCGGAAGTCGAGGCGCTGCCGAGACTGTCCGGGATCTGCGGCAGAGCATGGGCGTGCGGCAGATCCCGGATATCCTCGACTGCGTCTCGGATTCCGGCATGACGGGTGGATTCATTGGCTCGCCGATATGATCCGGTAAGAACATTCAATGCGAAAGGACGGCCAATGGCCAAGAACACGATTTGCCTCTGGTACGACAAGGACGCCGAGGCTGCTGCCCGCTTCTACGCCGCGACCTTTCCCGACAGCGCGGTGGGTGCCGTCCACCGTGCGCCCAGCGACTATCCGTCCGGCAAGGAGGGCGACGTTCTGACGGTGGAATTCACGGTCGCCGGCGTCCCCTGTCTCGGCCTCAATGGCGGTCCCATGTTCAAGCATAACGAAGCTTTCTCGTTCCAGATCGCCACCGACGACCAGCAAGAGACCGACCGCTACTGGAACGCCATCGTCGGCAACGGCGGCCAGGAGAGCGCGTGCGGCTGGTGCAAGGACAAGTGGGGCATCTCCTGGCAAATCACGCCGCGCGTGCTGACCGAGGCCATGGCGGCCGGCGGCGATGAAGCAAAGCGCGCGTTTGATGCGATGATGGACATGAAGAAGATCGACGTCGCCGCGATCAAGGCGGCGCGGCGCGGCTGAGGCTCCGCCGGGCAGTCCAAGCAGAAGGAGGTGCGCTACCTCGACATCCACGCGGACGATGAGCTCGACGGAGCCCAGCTCGCCGCTTGGGTGAAGCAAGCGAGCCTTTTGCCCGGCGAACGAATGTGAGCGGCCAGTGCGAGGTGCGGTGGGGTGGGGTGGAGTGACGACAACTTGCTGCAATTCAATTAGCCAGTGCTTCTAGAACCCAGCGCTTCTCAAAAGGAGTGAGGCCGCTGCTCTGGTGAGCTTGTTCAATCAGACGCTGCCGCAGGCTTTCAATGCTGTCATTCGGCTCCAGGAACCGTTCGGAAATCTGAACCGGAACGCCTTGCTCGTCCAAATTCTTCAGAACTTCGGCTCTAAACCAGCGCGGCATTTCTGCGATGAACAGACCGTAGTTCGTCCTGTGGTTCAGCCGTTGCGCGAACAGCTCAACCACAGAAAACAGCTGCGGCAGGCCGTAATCGCAAGCCCTAAGGAAGCGGAAAACGTTGTCCTTGGCGCTTGGTTGCCCCTTGTACGAATTCGCTACGCCACCGGAAGAACCCCTTCAGGGTGCCGTTCGAGCGGAGGTTTGAGAGATAGACTGCCAATTGCGCTGCACTGCGAACCCCAAATTCACCGGCGCGACGGACAGAACAGATGACCTGACAAACCGCAAGGATGTCGTAGTAGCTCGGTGAGCCTGTCCAATGGATCCGCGCGCCCTGGTGGGACGCTATCGCCGTGCGTTGCTTCAGTGCGGCTGCATCCTCAAGACCTACCGACGAAGCCAGACGGAGCTCTGCAGGCGTCAGCTGCATCGCTTTCGCCAGTCCAGCTACTCGGTCGTCAATCTTGGAGGACGTGTCCTCTTCAGAGATGTGAACCACAAGCTCATCCGGCGCCTCATCCAGATCCCCGAAAAGTGGAGGCTCGACCTCAATTGCCTGCTGGTCTGGCGGCGCATGAAACAAATACACCGCTCCGACGTGATGTTGACCCAGTCGGCCAGCACGGCCGCGGATGTTCGAGAACGTGAAAAAGTCATAGTCCTGTCGGTTTATCTTCTTGTCGAAAATAAGGACCGATTTAGCGGCCGTGTTCACGCCCTCAATCAGAGTGGAGGTGCAGATAAGGACAGGAATCTCGCCGCTGTTGAAGAGACGAACGAAGTGAGATGCCATCGAACGCGGGATGCGTCCGTGATGGACGGCTATACCTGATCCGACGACCTTACTCAGGTCCCAGCCCTCTCCAAAATTCTCATCAATCCATTCCGGGAAGCCTTGGACCGATGCAAAGTTCTCGTTTTCCGCGAGGCGATCTGCCATCTGGTTCGCACGGTCCGGCGAAGAGATGAATACGAGCGCGGGCCAGTTTTCCTTACGCTTCAGCTCTTCAGTCAGCCGAGCTTCTTTATCGTCAATTGTTCGGAGGTCAAACGTATCAACTGCCACTGTCGAAAACCGTGTACGCAAGAACTCGAACTTCCATCGAGTGTCCGATGTCACTCGCACGGTTTCGATGTTCGGTCCCAAGAAGAAGAACTGGCCAGACCGTCTGAGTAGTTGATAGACGGCCGCGTTCAGCGTGGAAGAGCGGTCGTCATGGCGGGTCGGGTCGAGTTTGTAGAATTCATCGACGACAGCCAAATCCAGCTGACCAAGGTCCGTTCGATTGATCAGCCGCTCTTGTGTGCCCAGGAAAATGACGTTCTTGCCTGCCGATACCGACTGTGAGTGATACATAACTAGCTGAAAACGGTCACCAAAACGCTTCTCTATCCGCCGCCGGAATTCATCGAGCAGAGCAATCGTCGGCAGCACTATCGCAATCCGGTGGTACCGTCCGGATGCGAGCAACGCATCAATCAGGACGCTCTTGCCAAAACTTGTGGGCGCGCTGAGGATGAGGTTTCTACCCGAGAGCAACGTATTCAGAGCCGTGATCTGTTCCCGGTGGAGCGTAATACCATCGAGCTCATCGACCGTTACAGCGTCCGCGACCATCGCATCACGATAATCGGCAGCCTCAGTGTCGATGTAATTCCAGAGGCCGACCGCACGAGCGAGTGCACTGAAGGCCTCTTTGTAGCTCTCAAGCTCAGGTCGTGTTTCGAGTAAGTGAGCGAGCTTGTGGGACGACGTTCAATACGGCGGGATCGTCCACCTGGTGGGTTTGAATATCGTGCGCAGCCTCTTGAAGTATCGAGAACACCCTACTCTTGAGGGCGGTTCCTTGGAGGTTTTCGATGTCTCGCCATTGCTGCTGAGAGACGGTCATTGAAGGCCCTTAAGTTTGGAGTCTAAATGTTGTGACGAAACCATCCTTGTCGGCTAGCGGAATGTACAGCAGAACCACGCGGATGCTTTTGGTAAGTCCCGACTGCGTGAGCCTATTCTTCAGAACGGAATACTCGTTCTTGAGCGCAACTTTGTACGCATCGTCGATCTTCTGCGCCGCACCGCACGCGCTGCTATTCGACAGAACGCCGATTACGAAAACACCGGCCGAGATGAATTTGTCCAGACTGGTTTGTGGCTCAAACAGCTCCATTAGCTCCTGATAGCGCGGAGTGCTTTTAGGAATTTGCGGACCAATGAGCATCCTCTGTTCTTTCAGGAACCCTTGATCGAGGTGCTCCTTGACCGATTTCAGCGCGTCCTCAATCGCTTGCTTGGTGTCCGCGTACAGCTTGGCTTCACCGAGCCACAGCTGTATCCCGCCCGCTGCCGGGAAACGGGCATGCACCATATCGAATCTTTCACGACCTCATTCGATGCGCTTTTATAGAACACTCGCGGCGAGATCGGCAGCGTGTGAAGTAGTCGCGGCAATAGCGTGCAGCGTTATCTCGCCAGCCTCTCCGCGTTTCTTGTACTTCTCGCTTGTGTAGACGCGGATAGCCGCTTTCTTCAGTTTGACGTAGATGTTGGCGTGCGTAACGTCCAACTCGTCTTCCGGCAGCGCGTATTCCGGAACCCATTCGATGAGGTGTTCCGCGAAGGGGACACACCGCCATGCCTGCAACTCGAACCCGGCGCAGCAAATGCTGTCCACGGGATTGCCACTTTCATCGAAATGCAGACGTTCGAGGAAGCGCTTTGGCTTGTGGCTGTAAGCGGTCAATCCGAATCATCCCCGCCGCAATTAGGATGTCAGCATACCTCAGGTTGCACTCAACGCAATCACCCGCCCGCGGGCAGCGATCGTTACCTGCGAGAGCGTCGCGAACCCAACAACCAAAGAGAAAGCGACAACAACCATGAAGACGAGGAAGAGCGGCTCGAAGGAGGGAAAGGAGGCGCCTCTCCCTCCCAGCTGATCGACGCACGCATCAAAGAGCTGAGTGATTGGCGGGGCGAGACGCTCGCGCGGGTCCGAAGTCTCATCAAGCAGGCCGACCCCGAGGTGGTCGAGACGTGGAAGTGGCGAGGGGTTCCTGTGTGGGAGCACGCCGGCATCATCTGCACCGGCGAGACGTACAAGGCTGTCGTGAAGATGACCTTCGCCAAGGGCGCCTCGCTGGAGGACCCATCATACCTCTTCAACTCCAGCCTCGAGGCAACACCAGGCGCGCCATCGATATCCACGAGGGCGACAAGATCGATGCAAAGGCGTTGCAGGCGCTCATTCGCGCCGCCGTGGCACTGATCGGCGAACCAATCAACATACCCGTCATCCCGGAAGTCGAGGCCGGCCTCTAGCCGTCGAGACTGTCCGGGATTTGCCGCACGGACACCGCTCGCCGCAGATCCCGGCTCTGCGCAATTCGCGCTTCCAGCGCGATTGCTGGGCCGGGATGACGGGTGGAAGGATAGGCCGCTCAGTATCAGACTGGCCCCTCTCAGAAGCGACCAAAGAGCGCTCGAGGAGCGTCGCGCACTATAGCGCGCAGCTCGGCGCGCTTGCCCCCCTGATCGACTGGACAAGCCAGATGGCCGGCTTCTGGCAAGCCGGTTCGATAGACCGCCTACGGTCAAGCTTGCCAAGCGGGCTTGATCTGCCGCAACGGCGCGCCTCGATTGCAGCCACGCCTGCGCTCGATCACCCGAGCGTGATCCTGGAACCGGAACCAACCGGCTTTAGCCCCGTTTTCCAAGCTCCCAAGGACGGACCTCCCCCCGGTCCGTCAGATGGCCGGAGAGCTTCCCTCCTCCCCGGCTCAAATAGCGAGCGGTGCGCTCCCCGTCGCACCGCTCGTTTTTCTTGCGTCGCTGCCGGCGGCCAAGGGCCCGAAATGCTCAGGGCGCGGGGCAATACGCCCCCGCATCGGCCCACGCCTGCAACAGCTCGCCGAACCCGGCGTTGGTGCCGGGCGCCGGCGTGCGGCCGGGGCCGGGCTTCCAGGCCCACCCCACCAGGCTGTCGGTCGCCATGTGCTTGAGGATCGCCGCGATGTCCCGGTCGCCGTTGCGCGCGGGGTCCTTGATCTGCTCGCAGATCTCGCCGAGCGACTTGCCCTCCCACGCCATCGACGCCGGCGCCAGGTGCCAATGCGGATCGCCCGGCACGCGCGCCGGATCGAAATTGGCGCCGCCGTGGCAAGTCGTGCAGGCCATGCCGGGCGCGCCGTGGCCGTCCTTGCCGCGCACCACCAGCGGCTGGTGCGGCTGCATGCGGTCGCCCTGGCAGCGGCCGGTCGCCGGCCGGATGGCAGTTCACGCAGCGCGGATGCTGCAAGACCTTGCCGGCCTCCTCGAACAGCGCGATCGAGCGCGCCTGGGTGTCGGCGATGCCGGCGAAGCTCGCCACCGGACGCAGCTCCGTCGGCCAGCGCGCGGGCCGGCTGCGGCCGCGTCTGACCGAGCGTCTGCACCGCGGCGCCCGGTGAGCACGACGATGCGCGGCGCGCAACCGCAGCGAGCACTGCGTGCGCGCTTCATGACACCATGCCCCGCACCACCGGCAGCCGCCGCGGCCGGCTGCAGGCCGAGCCGCGCCATGGCGTTGGCGACCGCCGGCCCGATCGGCGGCACGCCGGGCTCGCCGACGCCGGTCGGCTTTTCGGTGGAGCGCACGATCGTCACCTCGACCTCCGGCATCTCGTGGATGCGCAGCGAGCGGTAGGTGTCGAAGTTGCCTGGCACCGGCCGGCCCTCGTCGAGCGTCGACTTCGGCGAAGAGCGCGTGGCCGAGGCCGTAGCCGATGCCGCCTTCCATCTGCGCGCGGATCACGTCGGGATTGACCGCGACGCCGCAATCGACCGCGCACCACACCTTGTGCACGCGCGGGCCGTCGCCGTCCGCCGGCCGACACCTCCGCGATCTGGGCGACGATAGCTGCCGAAGCTCTTCGACCACCGCGACGCCGCGCGCCCGGCCGTTGATCGGGCCCGGGCCCGACCAGCGCGCCAGCTCGCGCCACGGCGCGCAGCACGCCGGCATGCGCGCGGCGCCTTGCCCATCATCGCCAGGCGGCCGGCGACCGGGTCCTGGCCTGCCGCCTGCAGCAGCTCGTCGACGAAGCATTCGACCGCATAGCCCGTGTGGGTGTGCCCGACCGAGCGCCACCACAAGGTCGGCACGCCGACCTCGGCGGTGTGCACGTCGCAGCGGAAGTCGGGGATCTCGTAGGGGAGCTCGCGCGCGCCCTCGACCGATGACGGGTCGATGCCGTCCTTGATCATCGCCTCGAACGGCGAGCCCTTCGAGGAAGGATTGGCCGACGACCGTGTTGGCCCAGGCGACGATCTTGCCGTCGCGCACGGCGCCGCGCATGCGGTGCAGGAAGAGCGGGCGGTAGTAGCCGCCGCGGATGTCGTCCTCGCGCGTCCAGACCAGCTTGACCGGCCGGCCCGGGCCGATCGCCTTGGCGACCTCCGCCAGCTCGGCGGCGAGATGCGATGTCGGCTTGCGCGCGCCGGCCGAAGCTGCCGCCGGCCAGCATGGTCTCGAGCTGCACCGCTCCGGCTTGAGCCCGAGCACGCCGGCGATGGTCTGGTGGTCGCCGGTCTGCAGCTGGCTGCCGAAGCGCGCCACGGCGCGCTGCGCCGTCCCAGCGCAGGAAGCCGTCGAGCGGCTCCATCGGCGCGTGCGCGAGATAGGGGAAGACGTACTCCGCCTCGATCACCTTGTCGGCGCCGCGCCAGCGCCGCATCGGCATCGCCGTGCTGGCCGGCGACCGTGCCGGGCTGCCGCGCCAGCGCGCGATACTCCTCGATCAGCTGGTCGCTGCTGCGCTTCTCGGCGCTCGGCGTCGTCCCAGGTGATCTCGCAGCGCCTCGCGCCCCTTGAGCGCCGGCCACATGCCCTCGGCGTAGACCGCGACGCCCGGCGGGATCTGCTTGACGTCGACCACGCCCGGCACGGCGCGCGCTTGCGCGCATCGAAGCTCGCCGACCTTGCCGCCGAAGCGCGGCGGGTGCGCGACGACGCACCGTCAGCATGTCCGGGCTCGCGGATGTCGATGGTGAACTGCGCCGTGCCGTTCGACTTGGCGGCGCTGTCGAGCTTCCTGACCGCGCCCTCGCGGCCGATCAGCCGGAACGTCGCCGGGTCCTTGAGCGGCACGTTCGGCCGGCACCGGCAGTTGCGCCGCGGCCTCGGCGAACTGCGCCGAACCGGCCCTGTGCGCCCGGATCTGCGCGTGGCGCAGCACGCCGCGCTCGACGGTGATCTCGCCTGCCGGCACCCGCCAGGCCTGCGCCGCGGCCTGCGACCAGCATGGCGCGCGCCGTCGCGCCGGCCTTGCGCATCTGCTCGTAGGAGTTGGCGATGGCCGTCGAGCCGCCGGTGCCCTGCACGCCGAAGGCGAGGTTCTTGTAGAGCTCGGCGATTGGACGGGCGCGTGCTCGGCGCGCACCTTGCGACCAGTCGGCGTCCAGCTCCTCGGCGACCAGCGTGGCGAGGCCCGGTGAACGGCCCCTGGCCGAACTCGATGTGCTTGACGAGCACCGTCACCGTGTCGTCGGCGCCGATGCGCACGAAGGCGTTGGGCGCGAACGCGGCCGTGCCGCCGTCCGGGGCGAAGACCTGCGCTGCGCCGGACTGCGGCCTTGCGCGGCGCCGGCCGGCAGATGGAAGCCGATGACGAGGCCGGCGGCGCCCTTGAGCATGGCGCGGCGGGAGAGGCGCTTGGTCGTGCATGGTCATGGCTCAGCCCTCCAGCGTGCGCGCCGCGTCCTTGATGGCGGCGCGGATGCGGACATAGGTGGCGCAGCGGCAGATGTTGCCGTTCATGGCGAGGTCGATGTCGCGGTCGGTCGGCCGCCGGACCTCGCTGCAGCAGCGCGACCGCGCTCATCACCTGCCCCGACTGGCAGTAGCCGCATTGCGGCACGTCGCGCGCGACCCAGGCCCGCTGCACGGCCTCGCGCTTCGCGCCCGCTGACGCCCTCGATGGTCGTCACCTCGCCGTCGCCGAGCGCCGACACCGGCAGCGAGCAGGAGCGCAGCGGCTTGCCGTCGAGAAACACCGTGCAGGCGCCGCACTGGGCGATGCCGCAGCCGAACTTGGTGCCGGTGAGGCCGAGCGCGTCGCGCATCACCCACAAGAGCGGCGTGTCGGGCAGCACATCGACGCTGTGCGCTCCGCCCGTTGACCTTCACCTGGAACGCCGCCATGGACCTCTCCACTCTCCACTTGTCTTGCACAGCATGTAAGAGCCGTCAGTTTCCGTTGGCAAGAAGGCACCCCAGAGTTCTATACGTACCTCGGGGAAACTGTTGGGGGGACCGATCATGACGACTGTTCACATCTCCGAGACCCTGCCCAAGACCCTGCCCAAGAAAGAGGCGCTGGTGAGGGAGATCCTGGAGCGCATCGCCGACAAGTGGACGCTGCTGGTCATCGATGCGCTCGACGGCGAAAGTGAGCTGCGGTTCACCCGCCTGCAACAGCGCGTCGGCGGCGTCAGCCAGAAGATGCTCACCAAGACATTACGCCAGCTCGAGCGTGACGGCCTCGTGACACGGCACGTGCACGCCACCGTGCCGCCGCGTGTCGATTACAGGCTCACCCCGCTCGGCGAGAAGCTCGGAGAGTCGGTATGCGGCATCTGGCTGTGGGTCGACGCGCACATGAGCGAGATGCAGCGCGCGCGCCGCAAGTACGACAAGGCCAACAAGCGGCTGGGCCGGACGGCTGCGGCCTAGTACCCGGAAAGCAGTAGAGCGCGAACCCTGCGACACGCGGGAACCGGATTCCCCTCCCCATCGTGCCGAAGGCGCGTCTTCGACACGACGCGGGGAGGGGCTAGGGGTGGGGGGAGCCAAAAAGGGGTGACGCCGATGGCGCGGCGACGCCAGCAACAAGGGAGCAAGCAGGAAGCATGAGCACGCAAAGCGAGACTGTTGCCGAGACCCATTCCTTCCAGGCCGAGGTGGCCCAGCTGCTGCACCTCATGGTGCACTCGGTCTACTCCGAGAGCGACATCTTCCTGCGCGAGCTGATCTCCAACGCCTCCGACGCGCTGCGACAAGCTGCGCTACGAAGCCATCGCCAAGCCCGAGCTGATGGGCGACGGCGCGCCGCTCGCCATCCGCATCGCGACCGACGAGGCGGCCGGCACCCTGACCATCGCCGACACCGGCATCGGCATGACCGCCAGGAGCTGATCGACAACCTCGGCACCATCGCCCGATCCGGCACCCGCGCCTTCATGAGCCGGCTCGCCGAGGCCAAGGACGGCAGCGGCCTCATCGGCCAGTTCGGCGTCGGCTTCTACTCCGCCTTCATGGTCGCCGACCGCATCGAGGTGACGAGCCGCCGGGCCGGCACCAGCGAAGCCTGGGTGTGGCGCTCGACGGGCGGCGCCGGCTTCGAGGTGGCTCCCGCCACCGCGGAGCAGGCCGGCCGCGTCCGCCGCGGCACCGCCGTGGTCCTGCATCTGAAGGCGGATGCCAAGCGCTATCTCGACCCCGCAACGATCGAGCGCGTGGTGAAGACCTACTCGGACCACATCCTGTTTCCCATCAAGCTCGCCGACGGCCAGGGCGACCCGCGCCAGATCAATGCCGCGAGTGCGATCTGGCAGCGGCCCAAATCCGAGCTGAAGCCGGAGGACTACACGCAGGCCTATCGCACGATCGCGGGCGACCTTCGACGAGCCGGCAATCACCCTGCACTACAAGGTCGAGGGCCGCCAGGAGTACGCGGTCCTGCTGTTTGCGCCTTCGCAACCGGCCGTTCGACCTGTTCGATCCCGATCGCAAGGGGCGCACCAAGCTCTACGTGCGCCGCGTCTACATCAGCGACGATGCCGATCTGCTGCCCCCATACCTGCGCTTCATGCGCGGCGTGATCGACAGCGAGGACCTGCCGCTCAACATCTCGCGCGAGATGCTGCAGAACAACCCCCAGGTGGCGCACATCCGCAAGGCCGTCACCGGGCGCATTCATCAGCGAGCTGGAGGCCCTTGCCGGCAAGGACGCGGCGGCCTACGCCAAGGTCTGGGAGGCCTTCGGCAGCGTGCTCAAGGAGGGCATCTACGAGGATCCCGAGCGGCGCGACCAGCTGCTGGCGCTCGCGCGCTTCAAGACCGACAGGGACGGCGCCCTGCGTTCGCTCGCGGACTACGTCGCCGATCTCAAGCCGAGCCAGACCGCCATCTACTATCTCGTCGGCGACAGCACCGAGCGCCTCAAAGGCAGCCCGAAGCTGGAGGCCGCCCGGGCTCGTGGCGTCGAGGTGCTGCTGCTCGACGAGCCGGTCGATGCCTTCTGGACCGCGCTGTCGCTCGCCTTCCAGGGCAAGCCGCTGAAATCGCTGAGCCAGGGCGACGTTGATTTCGGCCTCGTGCCCCTTCTCGACCAGGGCTCGGAACCCGAGGCCAGGCCCGCTGTGGACGATGCCGTCATCATCGCCGCGGTGAAGGCAGCGCTGGGCGAGCGCGTTTCCGACGTGCGGCCCTCGCAGCGGCTCACCGACAGTGCCGCGTGCCTCGTGGCCGGAGGCTCCGGCCCCGACCGCGAGCTCGAGCGGTTGCTGGCGCGTCAGAGCCGCAGCGCCGGCTCCAAGCCGATCCTGGAGATCAACACGCGCCATCCGCTGGTCAAGGCCGTCTCCGACGCCAAGCTCAGCGCGCGTGATGCCGATGTCGCAGACCTGTCGGAGCTCCTCTTCGACCAGGCGCAGATCCTCGACGGCGAGGTGCCGCTCGACCCGGCGGCCTTCGTCAAGCGCCTCAACCGCCTCGTCGAGCGAGGCCTGCCGGCTGGATCGTGACGCAGGCCTAGATGTGGTGACCGCGCGCACGCACCACACCCCAGTTCGCATCATCCGGTTATTTGACGGCCTCGAGGATCGCGATCTCCTTTTTCAGCAGGTCGTTGGCAAGCTGAGACAGTGGCACACCCTTCTTCGCTGCAATGGCTGCGAGGTAGGCCTGCACATCGGCGTCGAGGTAGACGGGCAGACTGAGCATGGCATTGGGCTGATAGAATTTGCCGCGAGTGCCACCGGAAAAATCGATCTCGGCGGGCATATCGTCGTCATCAGGGGGTGGGCAAGCTGCAGTCATGTTGTCACCTATCGCGGTTCTTCTTCATAGCAGCGTCGCTCACGACGCGTCGCCTTGCGGGCGGAAGTGATGCGTTGACTGCGTCATCCCGGCGCCGCGAGTGCCCGAAAGGGCGCGAGCGGGAACAGGCCGGGACCCGTGCACCGCGCAACGAGTTCCATCGCTCAAAGCTGTGTGGAGCGTCGGATTCACCACGCGGCGATTGCGGCATCGTCTCGCGTAGCCGCATCGAACAACGAACGTAGAGCTGTCTGGGTCCCGGCCTGGTCCCGCTTGCGCGCTTCGCTTGCAAGCGGCGCCGGGATGACGAAAGGTGTGCGGGAATTCCAAGTCAGCACCGACTCCTGCAATCCCTCCCGCCTGGCTGCAAGAGGTCCGTCAACAGACCCAATCGGCCTTGCCGCGAGCGCAGGCTTGGCGAGCCACTCTAA
>CAWHBI010000040.1:0-77729 GCA_963827545.1 uncultured Alphaproteobacteria bacterium | reverse complement strand
GCTGTGGCCGGCCTCATCATAGAGCTCGGAGGCATGCAGCATCGCCTTCGACGGGATGCAGCCGACATTGAGGCAGGTGCCGCCGTGCGTTGCCCGCTTCTCCACCACGGCCACCTTGAGCCCCAGCTGCGCGGCGCGTATAGCGCACACGTACCCGCCAGGTCCGGTGCCGATCACGATCAGGTCATAGGTCATTGCCGATTGCTCAAGCTTGCAGTTCGGCGACGAGCTTGTGCAGCTTCGCCTGGGCTTCCGCTTTGGTCCTTAGATTGTCAGAGCCGAAGTCGATTTCTTCACCCTTTTCATTGATCCAGCCAATGGAATGGCCGTATTCCTCGACCTTCACTTTGTTGAAGTTCTTGGGCTTTTGCAGATAGGTGAAGATCCTGCCCCGGTCGATCGTCGGGCGCAGATCGACCACACCCTCATACCCGTCGTTCCACACGATCTTGAGCACGCCGTGAATGACGGGCTCGGCGCTGACGATGCGCGGCAGGCGCTTCATGGAATCTTCCCGGGGTTGCGATCCGCCTGGCAGGCGTCCCATGCTTTGCGCAGCAGGGCCTGTCGCGGCTCCGCCCATGCTACGACCTTCCGCAATTGCGGCCGGGACAGATACCCCTTGAGAACCTTCAAGGTATCAATGCCGATCATCGCCTCGTGCTCCGCAAACTTTGCGTGAAAGTGGATGGGCGGATGTTCATCGTTATAGAACGTGATCTTGATGCCATCCACCATTGCCACGATCGGCATTTATGGTGTCCCCGCGCGCCGATCGGCGGTCATAGCCCGCCGCCTACAAATCCAGCACGAACCGCTGCGGGTCCTCCAGGCATTCCTTCACCCGCACCAGGAACGTCACCGCGTCCCGGCCGTCGACGATGCGGTGGTCGTAGCTCAGGGCCAGGTTCATCATGGGCCGCGCCACGATCTGCCCGTTCTTCACGATGGCGCGCTCCTCGATGCGGTGCATGCCGAGGATGCCCGACTGCGGCGCATTGAGGATCGGCGTCGACAGCAGCGAGCCGAACACGCCGCCGTTGGTGATGGAAAACGTGCCGCCCTGCATCTCCTCGATCGACAGCTTGCCCTCGCGCGCGCGCCGGCCGAAGTCGCCGATCGCCTGCTCGATCTCGGCCAACGACATGCGGTCGGCCTCGCGCACCACCGGCACCACCAGCCCCTTGTCGGTGCTAACCGCGACGCCGATGTGGTAGTAGTTCTTGTAGATGATGTCCTGCCCGTCGATCTCGGCGTTGACGGCCGGGATCTCGCGCAGTGCCTGGATGCAGGCCTTCACGAAGAAGCCCATGAAGCCCAGCTTCACGTGGTGGCGCTTCTCGAACAGGTCCTTGTAGTCGCCCCTGAGCTTCATGATGGCGCTCATGTCCACGTCGTTGAACGTGGTGAGCATGGCGGCCGTGTTCTGCGCATCCTTGAGACGCCGCGCGATGGTCTGGCGCAGGCGCGTCATGCGCACGCGCTCCTCGCGCGCCGCGTCGTTGGGCACAGTGGGTGCTCGCATCTGGGTGACGGGCACTGGCGCAGTGGTCATCGGCGTCAAGGCAGTCGACTCCGTTGCCGCCGCAGCGGCCCGAGCCGCAGGCGGGTTAGCCGAAGCCGCCACCACATCCTCCTTGAGGATCTGCCCGCGCCGGCCCGAGCCCTGCACGTCGGCCGCGGCTATCCCCTTGTCGTCCATGATCTTGCGTGCGGCCGGGGCTGGCGGCATGCCGCCATTGCCGGCAGGCGCGACCACCGCTGCCGCCGGCTTGGGTGCCGGCGCCGCCTCGGGCTCCTTGGCAGGTGCTGGCGCTGCCTGGGGCGCCGCAGGCCTGGGTGCCGCGCCTGCACCCTCGTTGATCGAGCCCAGCACCGAGCCGATGCCGACCGTGGCGCCCTGCTCGACCTTGATGTCGGCCAGAACGCCGGCTGCCGGCGCCGGCACCTCCACGGTCACCTTGTCGGTCTCGAGCTCCACCAGCGGCTCGTCGGCGTTGACCGCATCTCCCGGCTTCTTGAACCACTGGCCCACGGTCGCTTCCGTGACGGACTCACCCAGCGCGGGCACCTTGATCTCGATGGTCATGTGCTTGTCTCACCGCCTCAGCCGGAAAGCGCCTGCTCGACCAGCGTCTTCTGCTCGAAATTGTGCTTGCTGGCGAGCCCCGTCGCCGTCGCCGCGGAGGACGGGCGCCCGACGTAGCGCGGGCGCGTGTTGGCGATCGGCGTGTGCTGCAGGACCCATTCGAGGTTCGGCTCCACGAAGCTCCACGCGCCCATGTTGCGCGGCTCTTCCTGCGCCCAGACCACCTCGGCTTTCGGGAAGCGCGACAGCTCCGAAACCAGGGCCTTGGCCGGGAACGGATAGAGCTGCTCGACGCGCAGCAGGTAGACGTCGCTGATCCCGGCCGCCTCGCGCGCCTCGTAGAGGTCGTAGTAGACCTTGCCGGCACTCAGCACCACGCGGCGGATTTCGCCGTCGGGCGCGAGCCTGATCTTCTCGCCCTTGCGCGACTGCGCATCGTCCCACAGCACGCGATGGAAGGTGGTGGCGGGGCCCAGCTCGGCCAGCTCCGAGGTCACGCGCTTGTGCCGCAGCAGCGACTTCGGCGTCATAATCACCAGCGGCTTGCGGAACTTGCGATGCAGCTGCCGGCGCAGGATGTGGAAGTAGTTGGCCGGCGTCGTGCAATTGGCCACCTGCCAGTTGTCCTCCGCGCACATCTGCAGGAAGCGCTCCATCCGCGCCGAGGAATGCTCCGGCCCCTGCCCCTCGTAGCCGTGCGGCAGCAGGCACACGAGGCCCGACATCCTGAGCCACTTGCGCTCTCCCGAGGAGATGAACTGGTCGAACACCACCTGCGCGCCGTTGGCGAAGTCCCCGAACTGAGCCTCCCACATGACGAGCGCGTTGGGCTCGGCCAGCGTGTAGCCGTACTCGAAGGCCAGCACCGCCTCCTCCGACAGCATCGAGTTGATGACCTCGAAGCGGGCCTGGTCGGGAGAGACGTATTTCAGCGGCGTATAGTGGCGCTCCGTCTCCTGGTCGATCAGCACGGAATGGCGCTGCGAGAAAGTGCCGCGCTCACTGTCCTGGCCCGAGAGCCGCACCGGGAAGCCTTCCTTGACCAGCGTCCCGAACGCCAGGTGCTCGGCCATGGACCAGTCGAGCCCCGAGCCGGTCTCCACCATCTCCCGCCGCCGCTGCAGCAGCCGCTGGATGGTCTTGTGCGCATTGAAGTCCTGCGGGATCGTGGTGATGCGCCGGCCAACCTCCTTCAGCGTGTCGACCGCCACGCCGGTCTCCCCGCGTCGCGCCTCGTCCTCGGCGAAGCCCATCTTCGACCAGCGCCCGTCGAGCCAGTCGGCCTTGTTGGGCTTGTAGCCGTCCGAGGCCGCCAGTTCCTGGTCGAGATGGGCGCGGAAGCCGGCTTTCAGGCCCTCGACGTCCTTCTCGGTGACGACGCCTTCTTCCACCAGCCGCTTGCCGTAGATCTCGACCGCGCCCGGATGGCTGCGGATGGCGCGGTACATCAGGGGCTGGGTGAACGCCGGCTCGTCGGACTCGTTGTGGCCGTGGCGGCGATAGCAGAACATGTCGATGACCACAGGCTTCTGGAACCGCTGGCGGAACTCGGTGGCGATCTTGGCCACATGCACCACCGCTTCGGGGTTGTCGCCGTTCACGTGGAAGATCGGCGCCTCCACCATCTTGGCGACGTCCGAGCAGTAGGGCGAGGAGCGCGAGAAGCGGGGCGCGGTGGTGAAGCCGATCTGGTTGTTGATGATGAAGTGGATGGAGCCGCCGGTGCGGTGGCCCTTGAGGCCGGACAGCCCGAAGCACTCCGCCACCACGCCCTGGCCCGCGAAGGCCGCGTCGCCGTGGATGAGCAGCGGCAGCACCGGTGTGCGCTCGCCGGGCTTGCAGCCGTGCTGGTCCTGCTTGGCGCGCACCTTGCCCAGCACCACGGGATCGACGATCTCGAGGTGCGAGGGGTTGGCGGTGAGCGACAGATGCACGTCGTTGCCGTCGAAGGAGCGGTCCGACGAGGCACCGAGGTGATACTTCACGTCGCCCGAGCCCTCCACGTCGTCGGGCTTGAACGAGCCGCCCTTGAACTCGTTGAAGATGGCGCGATGCGGCTTGCCCATGACGTTGGCCAGCACGTTGAGGCGCCCGCGGTGCGCCATGCCGATGACGATCTCCTTGATGCCGAGCTGGCCGCCGCGCTTGATGATCTGTTCCAGCGCCGGCACCATGGCCTCGGCACCATCGAGGCCGAAGCGCTTGGTGCCGGTGTATTTCACGTCAGCGAACTTCTCGAAGATCTCGGCCTCGACCAGCTTGTTCAGGATCGCGCGCTTGCCCTCCGGCGTGAAGGCGATGTCCTTGTCGCGGCCCTCGATGCGCTCCTGGATCCACGACTTCTGCACCGGCGCCGTGATGTGCATGAACTCGACGCCGATGTGCCGGCAGTAGGTTCGGCGCAGGATCTTGACGATCTCCCGGATGGTCGCCGTCTCCAGCCCCAGCACCTTGTCGATGAAGATCGGCCGGTCGATATCGGCCTCGGTGAAGCCGTAGAAGTCAGGCCGCAGCTCCCGATGCTTCTTGCGCTCGGCGATGCCCAGCGGGTCGAGATCGGCCGCCAGATGTCCCATGGCGCGGTAGGCGCGGATCAGCATCAGCGCGCGGATGCTGTCCTGGGTCGCGCGCAGGGACGCGGCAGGGGTCATGTCGAAGCCGGCAGCGCTCGCCCGCGCCTGCAGCTGGCCGCGGATGTGCTGCTCGGTGGCGCCATAGTCGCCGGTCAGGGCGCCCAGCAGCTCGCGGTCGCCTTCCTTCTCGATCTGCTCCAGCGGCCTCGCCCACGACGGCCCGTTGTGACCGTTGCCGCCCTGTTGCTGCTCCTCCTGCAGGCTGGCGAAGAAGTGGCGCCATTCGTCGCTCACGGAGCCCGGATTGCGCTCGTATTGCGCCTGCATCTCCTCGATGTAGGCGGCATTGGCGCCCTGCAGGAAAGAGGTGCGCGCAAAAGCTTCGTTCTTCGGCTGGCGTGTCATGTCGTATCAGCGCTCTGTCGCTTGCGTTCGGCGCAGGATCGCACAGGGAATTAACCAAAACATCCACACTGCGGCGCCTTGCTACCACATCGTGTCGCTTAGTACAGGTTGCAGGTGACAATAAGCCGTTCACGCCTGTGTGCGGGTGTCAGACCCTGCGGGTCTGACACCGTTCCACCAACCGAAGACGCAACAGGGTGCCTAAGGCGCGGGCAGGAGCCATGGTGTCAGACCCGCAGGTTCTGACACCTACGAGCGCGAGAACCAGCCCTTGCCGCCACCGTTCAGCACCTTGGCCAGCGTGGTCCCGAGCGACGCCGGGCTGTCGGCCACGGCGATCCCCGCCGACTGCATGGCGGCGACCTTGTCGGCCGCCTTGCCCTTGCCGCCGGCGATGATGGCGCCTGCGTGGCCCATGCGGCGCCCCGGCGGGGCGGTCATGCCGGCGATGAAGCCGGCCATCGGCTTCTTGCGGCCCTTCTTGGCCTCGCTCTTGATGAACTCGGCGGCATCCTCCTCGGCCGAGCCGCCGATCTCGCCGATCATGATGATGGAGTTTGTGGCCGGGTCGGCCAGGAACATCTCGAGCACGTCGATGAACTCGGTGCCCTTCACGGGGTCGCCGCCGATGCCCACCGCCGTCGACTGGCCGAGGCCGGCATCGGTCGTTTGTTTCACCGCCTCGTAGGTGAGCGTGCCGGAGCGCGAGACGATGCCCACCTTGCCCGCTTTGAAGATGTTGCCGGGCATGATGCCGATCTTGCAGGCGTCGGGCGTGAGCACGCCGGGGCAGTTGGGCCCGATCAGCCGCGACTTCGACCCGTCGAGCGCCCGCTTCACCTTCACCATGTCGAGCACGGGGATGCCTTCGGTGATGCACACGATCAGCGGGATCCCGGCATCGATTGCTTCCAGGATGGCGTCGGCCGCGAAGCGCGGCGGCACATAGATGGAAGTGGCGGTGGCGCCGGTCTTCTGTCTCGCCTCCAAAACGGTGTCGAAGATCGGCACATTGGCGAGCTTGGGGTCGGGGTGCTTGCTGCCACCCTTGCCCGGCGTCACGCCACCGACCACCTGCGTACCATAGGCCAGCGCCTGCTGCGTGTGGAACGTGCCCTGGCTGCCGGTGATGCCCTGGCAGATGACCTTGGTGGACTTGTCGACGAGGATTGCCATCCGCCGTGCCTTTCTGTGCCTCCGCGTAGGTTGGGTCAAGCGAAGCGAAGACCCAACACTGCCGCCCTATTCGACGATTGTTGGGTCTGCGCTCCGCTTGACCCAACCTACATGCTACGCCGCCTTCTTCACTTCGTCCGTGATCTTCTTCGCAGCATCCGCCAGGTTGTCGGCCGGCACGATCTTGAGGCCCGACTTGGCCAGGATCTGCTTGCCGAGGTCGACGTTGGTGCCTTCAAGGCGCACAACCAGCGGCACCTTGATGGCCATCTCCTTGGCGGCCGCCACCACGCCTTCGGCGATGATGTCGCAGCGCATGATGCCGCCGAAGATATTCACCAAAATGCCCTTCACGTTGGGATCGGTGAGGATGATCTTGAAGGCGGCCGCCACCTTCTCCTTGCTGGCCCCGCCGCCCACGTCCAGGAAGTTGGCGGGCTCCATCCCATAGAGCTTGATGATGTCCATGGTGGCCATGGCGAGGCCGGCGCCGTTCACCATGCAGCCGATCTGGCCGTCGAGCTTGACGTAGTTGAGGTCGTACTTGGAGGCCTCCACCTCGGCCGGGTCCTCCTCCTCGATGTCGCGCAGCTCGGCCACGTCCTTGTGGCGGAACAGCGCGTTGTCGTCGAAGTTGATCTTGGCGTCGAGGCAGACGACCTTGCCGGCCTTCGTTACCACCAGCGGGTTGATCTCAAGCAGCGCCATGTCCTTCTCGACAAAGGCGCGATAGAGCGCCTGGATCAGGTTCACGCACTGGTCGATCTGGTCTCCTTCGAGCTTCAGCGCAGACGCGATCTTGCGGCCGTCGTCCGGCGTGCAACCCGGAGCCGGATCGATGGAGATCGTCACGATCTTCTCCGGCGTGTCGTGCGCAACCTTCTCGATGTCCATGCCGCCTTCGGTCGATGCAATGAATGCGACGCGCGAGGTGGCGCGGTCCACCAGCGCGGAGAGATAGAGTTCGCGCGCGATCGCTGTGCCGTCCTCGACGAACAGCCGCTTGACGACACGGCCTGCCGGCCCGGTCTGGATGGTTACCAGTGTCTTGCCCAGCATTTGCTCGGCGAACGCCTTCACTTCGTCGATGGAATTGGCGAGGCGCACGCCGCCCTTGTCGCCGGCTTCCGGCTCCTTGAATTTGCCCTTGCCGCGCCCGCCCGCATGGATTTGCGACTTCACCACCCACACCGGCCCCGGTAAGGCCTGCGCGGCCTTCACCGCCTCGTCCACCGTGAAGGCCGGAGCGCCCTCGGCCAATGGCACGCCATACTGCCGCAGCAGCTGCTTGGCTTGATATTCGTGAACGTTCATGCGCGCCCCGTGGATCAAGCTTCGACAAAAAATACTGCGGCGGCCGGGTACTGCGGGCCCGCGAGATGGCTACATTGCACTGCGGGAGGCGACCATTTCAATTTCGACTTTGGCACCCATGGGAAGCGCCGCCACGGCGATGGTCGAGCGGGCCGGATAGGGCTCGCCCACAAAGGTCTTGTACACCTCGTTGACAGCGGCGAAGTCGGCCATGCTTGTGAGGAAGATGGTGGTCTTCACCACGTGGCCGAAAGAAAGGCCCGCCGCTTCCAGGATCGCCCGCAGGTTCTCCAGCGATTGCCGGGCCTGGGCGCTGACATCGCCGTCCACCAGCTTGCCCGTGGCGGCATCGAGCGGGATCTGCCCCGAGACGAACACGAGATCGCCCGCCTCGATCGCCATCGAATAGGGGCCGATGACCTTGCCCTTGGGCGTCGTGATGGCCTTTTTCTTGGGCATAGCGGTTACGATCCGAGCTTCGGCGCGATCTTGATGCAGGCGTCCACGAGGCCTTTGACCGAGGCGACCGATTTCTGGAACATCTGCTTCTCGGCCTCGTTCATCTCCACCTCGACGATCTTCTCCACGCCGTTGATGCCGATCACCACCGGGACGCCGACGTACATGTCCTTCACGCCGAACTGTCCGGTGAGGTAGGCCGCGCAGGGAAGCACGCGCCGCTTGTCCTTGAGATAGCTGTCGGCCATGGCGATGGCCGACGCCGCCGGCGCGTAGAAGGCAGAGCCGGTGCCGAGCAGTGCCACGATCTCGCCGCCGCCGCCGCGCGTGCGCTTGATCATGGCGTCGAGCTGCTCCTGCGAGAACATGCCCAGCTTGACGCAATCGGGCAGCGGCACGCCGCCGATCGTCGAATAGCGCACCATCGGCACCATGTCGTCGCCGTGGCCCCCCAGGGTCATGGCGCGCACATCCTCGACCGACACGTTGGCTGCTTCAGCAAGGAACAGTGCGAAGCGCGCGGAGTTCGAGCACGCCGGCCATGCCGATCACTTTGCTCGTCGGCAGCCCGGAAAACTTCTGCAGCGCCCAGACCATGGCGTCGAGCGGGTTGGTGATGCAGATGACGAACGCGTTGGGGGCGTACGTCTTGATGCCCGCGCCCACCTGCTCCATGACCTTGAGGTTGGTGCCGAGCAGATCGTCGCGGCTCATGCCGGGCTTGCGCGGCACGCCCGCGGTGACGATGCACACAGAGGCCCCAGCGATGGCGGCGTAAGGATCGACGCCGGCACCGCCGATCCTGGCGTTGTAGCCTTCGATGGAAGATGTCTGTGCAAGGTCGAGCGCCTTGCCCTTGGCGACGCCATCCATCATGTCGCAGAGGACGATATCTCCGAGCTCTTTCAGCCCTGCAAGGAGAGCAAGAGTACCACCGATCTGGCCTGCGCCGATCAGCGCGATCTTGGTGCGCGCCATTGCCAAATGCTCCCGTGCTGTGAGTTTGCCGTCGTCGAGCAGGCGCGTTGGTCCGCGCGAGGTTTGGTTAACCCGAAACCCGGGCCCGTTCAAGGAAAAGGGGGGTGCGACGCCGCAACCATCCCCGACGGCTGGAGTTCAAGAGCGGGGGCGGACTATGGTGGCGCCACCCGCATGCAGCATCTCGACGGCAACGACAGGTATTGCATCATCGGCGCCGGCGCCTCTGGCCTGGCGGTGGCGAAGAGCTTCGTCGAGCGCGGCATCCCGTTCGACTGCCTCGAGCGCGAGCAGGACATCGGCGGGCTTTGGAACTTCGCCACCGAAAGCGGCATCGTCTACGAGACGACGCACCTGGTCTCCTCCATCAGCTCCACCGGCTTCGACGATCTGCCGATGCTGGACGAGGACTATCCCGAGTATCCGAGCCACGAGCGCGTGCTCGGCTACTTCCGCGACTTCGTACGCACATTCGGGCTCGCCCCGCACATCCAGTTCGGCAAGGCAGTGACGAAAGTTGCGCCCCGCCGCGACAGGCTTTGGGAGGTTGCGGTCGCCGGCGAGCCGGAGCCACGAACCTATCGCGGCGTGGTGCTGGCGAGCGGCCACCACGATACCCCGCGTATGCCGACCTATCCCGGCAGCTTCGCGGGTGAGATCCTACACTCGCGCGCCTACAAGAGCCCGCTCCAGGTGCGCGACAAGCGCGTGCTGGTGGTTGGCTGCGGCAACTCGGCAGCCGACATCGTCGCCGACGCTGCGCACGGTCGCTCGCAGGTATTCTTGAGCATCCGCCGCGGCTACTGGTTCGTGCCGAAGTTCCTCCTGGGCTTTCCCACCGGCGATCTGCTCTCCACGGTGGAGATGGTGCCGCTGCCGCGCCTCGTCAGGCGCTGGCTGTTCCAGGGCGCGCTGTGGCTGCTGCAGGGGCCGCCGTCGCGCTACCGCCTGCCCGATCCGGACTACGCCATCGACCAGGCCCACCCCACCATGACGGACGAGATCCCGCGCCTGGTGGCGCACGGCGACCTGACGGTGAAGCCGGAGATCGCCAGCTATGACGGCAGCCGCGTCCTTTTCAAGGACGGCTCGGTAGAGACCATCGACACCATCGTCTTTGCCACTGGCTACCAGCCCATCATCCCATTCATCGACGAAGCCCTCATGTTCGCGCCCGACGGGCGGCCACGCCTTCTCCTCAACGCGGTGCATCCCGAGCATGACGGGCTGTTCGCGGCCGGCCTCGCCCAGGCCAACGGCAGCATGTGGCGTCTTGCCGACTACCAGGGCCGGCTCATTGCCAACCTGGTCGTCGCCGGCCAGCGCGCACCGGAACGGGCAAAGCAGGTGCGCGCGCATTTGGCCTCCTACGCAGGTGGCGGCTACTCCCGCACGTTCGTGGCTTCCGACCGTCACCGTCTCGAGGTGAACTACTACGACTATCGCCGCCTGATGCTGCGGCTCATCCGCCGCTTCGGGCCCGTGCGCAGCATGACGTTTCAGCAAGCACCGCCCGAGGTGGCAGCCAAGGTGCGTGCTCAAGCTGCCGAGTGATACCGGCGAGCCAATGAACCTACCCGTCATCCGGAAGCCGAGCCCCGGCTCGGAGGCCGGGGCGAGGCTGTCCGGGACCTGCCGCACGGACACCGCTCGCCGCAGATCCCGGCTCGGCGCGATTACGCACAGGCGCAATCGCTTGGCCGGGATGACGGGTGGAGTTGGGCAATAGGTTCGCCGGTATGAGATACCCCGTCTGCCGTCGTCTATGCCGGCACACGAACGCTCAGCCGCTCGCTCCGCGTGGCCAAATAGCCTTCCGAGCGCATCTCGATGAGGCGCGAGGCCGTGCGCTCGAACAAGAACTGCACGTCGCCCGCCGGGTAAAGAGCGTGGGGCTCGGCGGCGGCGGAGGCGATGAGGCAAACCCGGTTGTCATAGAGCGTATCGATCAGATTGACGAAGCGGCGCGCCACGTCGCGCTGGGCCGGCGCCAGCGTCGGAATGTCGTCGACCAGCACAGTGTGGAACTTGTGGGCCAGCGCCAGGTAGTCGAGCGTGCCCAGCGGGCGCTCGCACAACTCGGCGAAGGAGAAACGCGCAACGCCCATCGAGGCCAGCGGCACCGCCAGCTTCCGGCCCTTCACATCGAGCTCGAGCGGAGCGGCGGGGTGATTGCCGGTCAGCTGCGCCCACAGCTGGTCCAGCTGTGCCCGGGCGCGCCCATCCGCTGGTGTGAAGTACAGCGGTCGGCCGACCAGCTTCTCAAGCCGGAAGTCCTTGGCCGCCAGCAGCTCCTCGACCTCCATGTGCCGCTCGATGAGGTCGATGAAGGGCACGAACAGCTGCCGATTGAGCCCGTTCTTGTATAGCTCGCGCGGGCGCACGTTCGACGTTGCCACCACCACCACCTGGTTCTCGAACATGCCCTTGAACAGGCGGCCGAGGATCATGGCGTCGGCAATGTCGGTGACGTGCATTTCATCGAAGCACAGCAGCGCGGTCCTGTTCGCGATGGCGGCCGCCACCTGCGGGATCGGGTCGCCGGGCGCGTCCCTGCGTGCGACCCCGATGCGGTCGTGCACCTCGGCCATGAACTCGTGGAAATGCACACGCCGCTTCGGGCGGAACGTCGTGGTCTCGAAGAACAGATCCATCAGCATGGTCTTGCCGCGACCGACAGGCCCGAAAACGTAAAGCCCCTTGGGCGCTGTTTGAGAACGCGAGAGCAGTGCAGCGAGCCCATTCCGTCTCCGGCGCCAATGCCTGAGATTTCGCGCCAGGGCATCGAGCTTGGCTGCGGCTTCGTCCTGTGCGGGGTCGGTCTCGATCACGCCTGCCGCAACCAGGGCGCGATACTTCTCGATGAGCGTCATGCGCGCCTCGGCTAGCGTGGCGGTCAAGCTGGGTCAAGGCCGCTCGGGCGGACAACCTCCGGGGCGCAAAATGCGCGCGCCCTGCCTTTTTCTGCGCAGCGGCGCATCGCCACATGTGGCGATGCAGCATCATGCGCATTTCATTGTCTTGTCACGATAAATTGTAATCACACAAGCGCCGGCTTCAGCACGGATTGTGCGATGCAGTGCGAGATCCCAGATGGAGGACTGCCGCACCAAGCAAGGCGGCCAAGCAACCTCTGATGCGGATAGTTAGGAGGGTTTGATCATGAGCGAACTCAACGCTGGCGAGGGCATCATTCGCCGGTTGTGGCCGACGGAAACAGACAAGTTCCGCGACCACCTTTTGCGGCTGGACAAGGAGAGCCGGCGCCTGCGCTTTGCCCACTCGGTTTCGGACGCCTTCATCGAGGAGTACGCGAGCCGGATGAGCGAGTTCGGCAGCCTGGTCTACGGCTACGTCGTTGACGGCAAGGTGCGCGGCGCGGCCGAGCTGCGGCGCCTGGGCGATAGCTGGGGAGAGGAGGCCGAGGCTGCCTTCTCGGTCGAGCGCGTCTACCAGGACCACGGCGTCGGTTCCGATCTGATGGGTCGCGTCGTGCGCGCTGCCCGCAACCGCCGCATTCGGCGCCTCTACATGAGCTGCCTTGCCGAGAATGCGCGGATGCAGGTGATCGCCAAAAAGCACGAGGCGGTGCTGCGCTTCGAGTACGGCGAGGTGATCGGCGAGATCCTGCCGGATCAGCCCAACTATTTCTCGATGATGGCCGAGGCCGCCGAGGACCGCGTCGGCTTCATGATCGCGGTGCTGGAGCTGCAGAGCCGGCTGGTGCGGGCGGCCTGATCTGCTGCTGCCACGGCAGGCAAAAATGAAAGCGCGGCGCTCAAAGGGGCAGCCGCGCTTTCGTATTCGTGTCTGGATTAGGGCTCAGGCCTTTTTCTTGTCGTCCTTTGCCGCCTCGCCTTCGCCAACTGGAACCTCGGCCGCGGTGGCCTCGGCGAGCAGCCTCTGCGCCTGACCCACCCAGTCATCTTTCTCGATGCGCCCATCCAGCGCCAGCGCCTCGTCGACGTTGGCAAGGTCGTCGTCGGAGAAGTTGGCGATCTGCTCGAACTTGATCACACCCAGTCCGTTGAGCCGCCCGGCGAGATCCACGCTCAGACCCTTGATTTTGGTCAGATTGTCGGGCTCACCCTTCGGCTTCTTGAAGCCCTTGAAGGCGGCGTTGAGGCGCTTCGCCCGCGCGTCCGTGCGCTCGAAGATGCGCGCTGACTTGCCGCGCCGACCACGCAGATAATAGAGCTTGGCGCGGCGCACCTTGCCGCGACGCAGCACCTCGATCTCGGCTATGTAGGGCGAGTAGACGGGAAACACGCGCTCCACGCCCTCGCCGTAGGAGATCTTGCGCACCGTAAAGCTCTCGTTGATGCCGCTACCCGAGCGCGCGATTACGACGCCCTCGTAGGCTTGCAATCGAAAGCCGGGCCCCTTGGCCTGCTCCGTCTTGGGCTTCTTCTTGTCCTCGGTCTCCAGGCCTTCGATCACCTTCACCATCACTCTCACGGTGTCGCCGGGCGCGAACTCCGGCACGATGCGTTTGGCCGTGACCGCACGCATCTGCTCGCGCTCCAGTTCTTGGATGATCGTCAGGGTCATGGGAAGCCTCGAGATACGGAATGCACGTGTCACCGGCCCGACTTGGTCAGGGCTCCACACGGCGGGTGTTCGGGAGAGCCGATCGCCGGCGTTCTAGCCTCCAGCGGCGCCCTTGTCGATGGGATATTCAACACTCTTTTGAAAGAAGCCCGGGTGGCGCCCTGGTTTTTTCCGGTCCTCAACCCCCTTGGGCGCCGGCGATTGGGCGATACGGCAGCGGTCGCTCCGCGGCGGTCGCTCCCATGCAGGAAACCACACCGATCCGCATCTCCTACTACGTCGAGAACTGGGGCTTCTGCATCCCGTATTGGCAACTCGAACAGTATTGCTCGCCTGTTGCGTTGAACGCTCCGAGCCGAATGGTTGGGTGTGCGCCCCGGACTTATTGCAAGGCCCGTGACGGCATTGAGGGCGTCTACACCTCAGGGCGGCCACGAACCAGATCGACCAGCCGTCGAAAGGTGTATTCGATTGCCAGGAAACTGTGGTAGATTAGCCGCAGGGTCATTCGCCGGTTCTGCGCCGCACGTTGGCAAACGTGCCAAGCACGTACGCCGAGACTGGTCGCAAGCCAGATTTATTGCAATATAACCTGAGGATACCGGCATCATGCTCCAATTCACACACAACTAATGAGCTCTTTGACTGATAACAGTTCAGTATATATGCTGACAATGCGCAATGTTACTTGGTAAATCTTTGAACACATTGCGCCGTAAGATCCTGAAATGCTATCGGAGCGCTTGTTCGCACAACAATAGAGGTTTATTCTGCCGGTGTGGCACATTAATCACAAATGAGTATTGCCGCCACACAAAATCTGTGAATTACTCCCCACCAATGGATAACCTCTCTGGGAACGGGAATTTTTCTCTAGCATCATACGTTATAGGAAGTTTGTCATGCGTGCTTCCAGTGATATTGCTGACACTGCAGGCAGCGAGCGTGGTGCGGATATCGCGCAAGCCACGGCGAACGGCAAAATCAAGAAAGAGCCAGTCGAAACTGTTGAAAGCTGCATCGTTCTCATTGAGCCCAGATTGCTTGTCCGCGAGTGCTTGACACGCTGCATCGAAGCCTCCTCCAGGCACAAAGTAGCGCCCTATCCAAGCGTACAGAGCTGGCTCGACGCACGTGAGAAGGCGCGCGCGCCGCTGGTTATCTACTGCCTGTGCGCCAAGTCCAAATCGGCGGAGCAGCTTCACGATCTGGCGCGGCTGACCAGGTTGCTGCCAACCGTGGTGCTGTCGGATGGCGAGGATCTGGATCAGGTTTTGGACGTGATCAACCGCGGGGCGAGGGGGTTCATACCGACCAGCCTTTCCCTGGATGTTGTGATCGAAGCTCTTCGTCTAGTGCGCGCCGGCGGTGTATTCGTGCCCGCCAGCAGTCTGATACCCGCCCTGCGCAACGCCGCTCCCCGCCCAACGGCCGGGCGCGAGCCGAGTGGAATATTCACTGCCCGTCAAGCTGCCGTCGTGGAGGCTATCGGGAAGGGCAAGGCGAACAAGACGATCGCGCACGAACTCAACATGCGCGAGAGCACCGTCAAGGTGCATGTCCGAAACATCATGAAGAAGCTTAGCGCCAAGAACCGCACC
Source organism: uncultured Alphaproteobacteria bacterium (assembly GCA_963827545.1). GTDB lineage: Bacteria > Pseudomonadota > Alphaproteobacteria > Rhizobiales > Hyphomicrobiaceae > AWTP1-13. The sequence goes on along the minus strand of CAWHBI010000040.1, from coordinate 62,583 downwards.
GAAGTGGCCCTCATGGCCAACCGTTTGTTGGGCGAGCCTTCAAGCATCAGTTAGTCCACCTTCTGGTCTTGCAGGGCTGCCGCGGGTCTGCGAACGGCTCGCTGCGCAGTGACGCCGATGCGAGTTGCGGGTAACAACTAAGTATTACGCAATCTGCAAATCCGATCCCGGGTTACGCCCTTTGGCCGCCTTGTGCTCTCGGCTCCTGTGATTAGCCTGCTTGACACCTTGGGTGTGCGTGCGGGTACGAGGTTGGGGTCGCCGCCCGGCTTGATGTCGAGATCGCAGCGGGGCGTGTCATGGGGGCTTGTCCTCTAGTTTGGGTGCATGCGCGGTGTCGGGCGCGCGCACGCCGTCCGTATCGGCCCCGAGAACATGCCGCCGACCAGGCAATCCTTGCCGATTTCAAACTTTCAGTGCGTTGAGAACTAGAATCTAGTCAGTAGTCTTGGGTTTGCGTCACCATGTTGTTGCGAGCTCGATTTCATCGGGAAATGTCAGCGGTGCAGGCCTCCGCTGTTGAACTGCAGGCAGGCGCGTTCGCTGGCTCTCGGGGTGGCCGAAAACTTGTTCTCGCACGCGCGAGTCGCCGTGCCACGGAGCACAGCCGGCCCATCGGCGGTGCAGCGAAGAGAGCAATGGACATTGCGATCAGCCTGCTTGCGATCACCCTGTTGGCGCCGTTGATGCTCGTTATCGCGGCACTGATCCGCTTGACTATGGGTGGGCCAACCATTTTCACCCAGCAGCGCGTGGGGCGTGATGGCTCCGTATTCACGCTCTACAAGTTTCGCAGCATGGTCGTGAATGCTGAGGAGGTCCTGCGCCGGCACCTCGCCACCAACCCGAGTGCAGCCCGGGAGTGGCGTGAGACCCACGAGCTGCGGAATGATCCAAGGGTGAGCTGCTTCGGCAACATCCTGCGCAAATCGAGCCTGGACGAACTCCCGCAGATTTTCAACGTCCTGTGCGGGCACATGAGCATCGTCGGGCCGCGCCCGGTTGTGCCCGGCGAACTCGGGTTCTACGGCCCGTATTGGTGCGAGTGCTTCAGGGCGCGCCCCGGGGTGACAGGCATTTGGCAGGTCAGTGGGCGGAGCAGTCTCAGCTATACGACCCGTGTCGCTCTCGACCGCTACTATGCCCGCAAGTGGTCGATCTGGCTTGACTTGGCAATTCTGGCCAAGACCGTGCCAGCCGTCTTGAATTTCGACGAAGCTGCGTGACAGGGCAGTCGCCCACTAGCACGACGTTCGCCGGGGCGTGAGGATAGGAGATCGGTCGCTTCAGCGGGCGCGTTCGCGCGCCCCGAAAAATGTCGCGCCGTAGCCCACGACGTGACGCCTGATGCGGCGAGGCCAATGTCTGGCTCGCGTTGCGACGCACACCAATCCGAGTCCTACAAGATAGCCGCACTGAAGTGCGAATGCGCCACCGAACACTACGGCTAGTGTTGCCCACAGCGACCAGCCCGCGAATGGTGCGACAGTAATGCTCGCCAATGTGTACGCCGCCGAAGCCACCAGAACGGCGGGCACGCGATAGCGAAGGCCCAACACCAACCCGAGCCCGCCGGCTACAGCATATGCCCAAAGCATTGCGGGTTCTCCCAACAGAGGAGGCTGTAACGAAGCCTTTGGCGGCGCTCGTGACAAGCTTTCGTGAGGGACTTTTGCACAAGTAATGGCAGCATTTCCCCAATCAAATGGCCAAATTGGGGCTGGCGGACCTCCGGAGGAGCCCAACCAAGGCTCTTTCACGTCAATCCAGGAGGCAGAATGCGCAATCGTAGGGGTCTTCGTTGCGTGTGGCCATGGGCGAGTCACGGGGGCGCCGTGCTCTGGCAGGCCAGGTCATGCGGCAGTCGCTATGTTGCCTCAGAGCATCAGGCGGGCCGCAGGTCGTGCGCCCACCTAAAACAGGGCGTAGCCGCCATCGATCAGGAATGTGTCGCCCGTGTGATAGCGCGAGGCAGAACTCATGAGGTAGACGGCGATGCCGCCGAAGTCGTCACCCTCGCCCCATCGCCGCATGGGGATGCGCGGCAGCACGTTCTTGGCGAACTTCTCGTTGGCGATGGCATTGGCCGTCATGTTGGTCTCTATCCATCCGGGTAGGATGGCGTTGGCGCACACGCCGTAGCGTGCAAACTCAACGGCAAGGGCGCGAATCATCGAGATGAGCCCGCCCTTGGTGGCGGCGTAGTGCTCGCTGCGCGGCGCTCCTTCAATGGCAGCTAGCGATGCCGTTCCAACCAGGGCGCCGCCACCGTCGCGCTCGATCATGTGCCTGGCCGCTGCGCGAAAGGTGAAAAAGGCGCCGTCGAGATTGACCTTCAGGACGCGGCGCCACTCGGCCGCGCTCATCTCGGAGAACGATGTCGCGCCGCTCCTCCCGCTCACACCGGCGTTGGCAAAGCATCCATCGACACGACCGAGCAAGCGCAGGGTCTCACCGAAAGCGGTTTCCACGGCCTGCTCATCCGATACGTCGCATTCCAGCGTCACGATCTCGCGTCCAGTCGTCGCCAGCTCGGATTTCGCTGCGGCATTCTTGGCAGGGTTCGTGCCCCAGATGGCGACATCTGCGCCGGCTTGCGCAACCGCCCGCGCCATGCCGAGGCCGATACCGCTGTTGCCGCCCGTGACAAGCGCAACCTTGCCGGTCAGATCGAAGGGTCTGTACATGATCGCTCCTGCTTCCGGCGCATCTCCGTCTCACGCGAACTGTGCGTGGCTTCCCCGTCGCGCGCAACTGCGGGCAACAGAAAAGGCAGCGGTCCAGCGGACCGCCGCCTTACGATTTGCCGCCTGCCAAGCCTCTAGAGCTTGTGCGCCATGCGCTCCTTCTTGGTCATCAGATAGCGCGTGTTGTGGTTGGATGGCTGGACGATCAGTGGAAGCTGCTCCATTACGTCCACGCCCTCCTCCCGCAGGGCCTCGACCTTGGCCGGATTGTTGGTCAGCAGCTTGATCTCGGGATAGCCAAGATCGAACAGGATGTGCGCCGCCAGATCGTAGTCGCGCGCTTCGATCGGAGCGCCGATGGCGACGTTGGCATCGACCGTATCGTAGCCCTGATCCTGCAAGGCATAGGCCCTGATTTTGTTGACGAGGCCGATGCCGCGACCTTCCTGGTAGGGCAGGTACACGAGCACACCGATGGGACTCGTGAGGATCTGGTTCATGGCGGCCTGCAGCTGCGGGTAACAGTCGCAACGCAGTGAGTGGAAGATGTCGCCGGTGACGCAGCCGCTATGGACGCGCACCAGCGGAACGTCATTCCCAGCCGACTTCTCCCGGTGCACCAAGACCAGCGCCTGGCAAGTCGGATCAGCACCCTGATAGGCCCGGGCCTCGACCTGCAGTTCCTGGCCTCGAAACTCGATCGGAAGAATGGTCTGTGCGGACCAATCCAGTTCCAAGTCGATTGATTTCACCGCATTCGATTTCATCGAACTCTCCAAAGGCGTGCCGGCGCGCATATGTGGCGACAATTTGGGTCTTGTAAAGGCAGCGGGGCAGCGGCGCCGCGTCACAAGTTGTTACGAGACATTATCGACCCCTTCCCCAGCGGATACTCCACCGAACTCCCATGTCGGATGGCTACGACTCGGACTTCGCGACGGCATGACGGTCACGAAGAAATCCCGTCCGATCGTGCCCTAGACCTTCAGGCACGGCAGCCGGGATCAACCTACCGCTACTCGTCCGGACATGAACGCAGGCTGTATGCGCCCGGTTCCCGATCCTCCGATGCGACCTTCGGCAGCGCAGCAATCCAACGGGAATTTGCCAAACCTGATCAACGTGTTCACCATATCTTGGGCGCGCGCTGAAGATACAAGGCGGTTGCGGGGCGCTGCCCGCATGTCCCGATCTTCATTGCCGGTTCATCCGCGTTGTGCTGGTCTGTGACAGCTGCATGACGGCCGAGTTTCGCAGAGATGACCGATCAAACCGCTGGTTTGCCGGGCGCCCCGGCAAAAGGGGTGTGGCTGCGCGGTCTTGCCGCGTGCCTGCTGCCTCGCGACCAGCTGAGGCCGGCGACGGCATGGATCGTCGTCGCTCTGCTGGCGGCCGCCATGGTTCGGCATTTCTGGTCCGACGAGGGTGAGTTCGCCAACATTCTGTTCACTGCGGCTGTGACCGCGGCGCTGATTGCTGTCTTGACGCTGATTTCCCGTCGCGCTCTGTTCGCCACCGTTCTGGTCGCTGCGTTTGTCGCCGTGATCGTGGCTGCGTCGTCCGCCAAGCGCGCGACCATGAACATGGTCGTTCACGCCTACGACCTGTTCTTCTATCTGAGCTCCTGGTCGACTATCAGTTATCTATGGGCCGACCAGCGCCGTTATGTCCTGGCGGCTGTGGTGACCCTTGTCGCTATGACGATCGCCGGCTGGATCGCCTATCGCCTCGACAGCACGCGCGTAACACGCCGCTGGTCTTTCCTGGCGATCGGCGCGTTCGTGTTGCTGGCCTGGTATGGCGCCGAGGCCAAGGGCGAACGGCGGCACATGCAATTCTATTTCTCGAACCTGTATGCCTCGTCATTCTATGCCTCGTGGGGCGAGACGCTCGAAGCGATCTGGCGAGGCGCGCTGCTCGAGGCGGCGCCGCACACGGCGGCGGCGCCTTTCACTATCCCCACACGCTGCGATCTTGCGGTGAGGCCGCCGCACATCATCCTGATCCATCAGGAGTTTGTGGTGCAGCCTTCCCTGTTTCCGACGCTGCGCTACGATCACTCGGTCGATCCGTTCTTCCGTTCCGTTGACGACAGCCTCCACCAGCTGCGGGTGGAGACCTACGGCGGCGCATCGTGGCTCACCGAGTTTTCGCTGCTCGCGGGCGTGTCGACCCATTCGTTCGGCGGCATGCGCCAGTTCGTGCAGACCTTCACTCAGAACAAGCTCAAGGATACGTTGCCGCAAGTGCTGGAGCGCTGCGGCTATCGCAACGTCGTGTTCTATCCGATGCTCAAGAACTTCGTGTCGAACGACCGGTTCTACAATTCCATCGGGTTGCGCGAGATCTTCGACCTGAAGGCGCAAGGCGCCAAGACCGCGCAGGAACGTGACCGCTTCTACTACGACAACACGATGGCTGAGATGGGGCGGCACTTCGAGGCAGGGCGCCAGCCGCTGTTCACGTTCGTTCAAACCATGTCGGCGCACTGGCCCTACGACTACAAGTACGAGCCCGACGTCGACGTGCCGGGCGGTGCGCCGGGCACCGATCCGGAGATGCACGAATACCTGCGTCGCGTCTCGATGGCGAAGATGGACTACGATTACCTGCTCGGCGAACTTCGTCGCCGCTTCCCGCGCGAGCGCTTCCTGATCATGCACTATGGCGATCATCATCCGATGGCTACCCGTACCCTGCTCGGCTACAAGAGTGAGACGGAAGCCGAGGATGTCGCCCTCGATCCGGATTCGATCGGCTTCATCACCTACTACGCGGCGCAAGGGGTCAACTATCGCGTGCCGGTGCTGCCGCAGTACGAGACGCTCGATGTGTCCTACCTCGGCACCGTCATTCTGGACCTGGCCGGGCTGCCGCTGTCGGACTCCCATCGGGAGCGCAAGCGCCTGATGGCCTTGTGCCGGGGGCGGTACTATGGCTGCGCCAGACGCGAGGAGATCCTGCTCTTCCACCGCCGCCTGATCGACTCGGGCGTGCTAGCCGCGCGCTGACTCGTAGGGCACGGCAGACAACCCGTACAGTGATGGTAGAATAGGTCCAAGCTTGGCTGCATGAAGCGCCGGTCGGGCCTGGAAATATGCAGTTCGCGCAAGGGTTTTGCAGGTTGTCGATGGCCGTGCCGGAACTGGTCACGTTGAGCAAGGCGCAGGGTGCGCCACAGCGCCGGCGCAAGCTCTCCGTGGTCGTGCCCGGGCTCAACGAGGAGCGCTCTATCCCTGCGCTCATCGAACGGCTGCAGCCGGTGCTCGACGGCCTCGGCCTCGACTGGGAGGTGATCTTCGTCGACGACGGTTCCACCGACGGCACCTTGGCACTGCTCAGGACCCTCAACGCCCGGGATGCCCGCTTCAAGGCGGTCGCGCTGAGTCGCAACTTCGGCAAGGAGATCGCCGCGGCGGCCGGCCTCACCTATGTGACGGGCGACGGGGCGGTGATGATGGATGCCGACCTGCAGCATCCGCCCGAGCTGATCGAGGAGTTCGTGGCGCGCTGGAACGAAGGCTTCGACATCGTTTACGGGAGGCGGCGCGACCGCGATGCCGACAGCTTGTTGCATCGTCTGTCGGCGCGGGTTTTCTATGCCGCCTTCGAGAAGCTCAGCGGCACGGTGCTGCCCGAGGGCGCCGGCGATTTCCGACTGCTCGATCGCAAGGCGGTGGACGCCATGAACCGCATGCGCGAGCGCGTGCGGTTCAACAAGGGCCTTTTTGCCTGGATGGGCTATCGGTCGATCGGCGTGCCCTTCACCGTGCCGCCGCGCCAGGACGGTGGCTCCCGCTGGCGCCCGCGCCAGCTCTTGCACTTTGCCTTGGACGGCCTTGCCTCGTTCTCGACCATCCCCTTGCGAGTGTGGTCGTACCTGGGGCTGCTCATTTCCGTGTTCGCGTTCTGCTACGCCATGATCATCCTGGTGAAAACGCTTCTGTTCGGCGTCGACGCCCCGGGCTTCCCGTCGCTGATCATCTCGGTGATGTTCTTTGCCGGCGTGCAGCTCATCTCGCTCGGCGTGATCGGCGAGTATATCGGCCGCATGTACGAGGAGGTGAAGGGCCGGCCATTGTTCCTGGTGGCCGAGGAATTGGGGCTGGAGCGCCGGCCGGCTGGCGATAACGCGAGCGAGGTCGGTGAGTGGCGGTCGGGGCAATCGCTGGATGATCGTTCTTTGCGCCGATGACTACGCCCTGACCGAAGGCGTGTCGCGCGCCGTGGGCGAGCTGGCGGCGGCGCGGCGGCTGTCGGCTACGAGCGTGATGGTCACGACGCGGCATTGGCCAGCGACGGCCCCGCGCCTGCGCATCCACCGGGGCCGTCTGGCCATCGGTCTGCATCTCAATCTGACGCTCGGCAGCCCGTTGGGAGCCATGCCCAGGCTTGCTCAGGCGAACGCCTTCCCGAAGCGCAACGCGCTGATCGCTCGGGCGCTGCTTGGCCTCGTAGACCCCGCCGAGATCGGCGCGGAGATCGAACGCCAGCTCGACGCTTTCGAGAAGGGCCTGGGCTTCCCGCCCGATCATGTCGACGGGCACGAGCACGTGCACGTGCTGTCGGGCGTCAGGCAGCCGCTGTTCGAGGTTCTGTCGAGCCGGTACCGTGGTGCCAAGCCGCTGATCCGGGATCCTTCGGACCGGCCGAGTTCCATCGCCGCGCGCGGTACCTCGCGCGGCAAGGCCATGATCGTTGGCACGTTGGCGCTGAGGTTCGACGCCGGGGCACGCCGGGTGGGCCTGCCGACCAACGAGGGTTTTTCCGGCTTCTCGGACTTCGACCTGGGGAAGCCCTATGCACAGGAGCTGGCCGATGCCCTGACCCGCACTGGGCCGCGCCATATCGTCATGTGCCACCCGGGGCATCCCGACGCAGATCTCGAGGCGGTAGATCCCGTGGTCGAGCGGCGGCGCATGGAGTATGAGGCGCTCATGCGCGACGTGTCCCTGCCGGAGCGGATTTGGCGGCCCTCGCGCCGTGCTGATGGTCCGATTGTGGACTGGTCTCAGGGGTGAGGACGGGTGAATGGCGAACAAGTGGAGCACCGCCGCACCCGGCGCCCAGCATCCGGTGCGGCACGGGTTGGCCTTCCTGTTCTCGGGCGGTCTCGCCTTCCTGATCGATGCCATTATTCTCAAGTTGTTGACGGCGGTGTTCGGCATCCACCCGATACTGGCGCGGCTCGTGGCCATCTCGATCGCCATGGTGGCGGGGTGGCTCTCGCACCGCCGGTTCACCTTCGGCCTGACGGCGCCGCCGAGTTTCCCCGAGTTCGTGCGGTATGCCGCGGTGCAATGGACGGTTGCGGCCATCAACTACGGCATCTTCGTCGTGATCGTCCTGCTGCGGCCGGCCATAGAGCCGCTCTACGCGCTCTTCATCTCGTCGCTCGTCGCCATGGTATTCGCCTATCTCGGCATGCGCTTTGCCGCCTTCCGACAGCTTGGCCGCGCGCCTCATGAGTGAGCGCTTGGCCGTGCCGCGGTTTCTTCCCTGCGGCGATGCGGCCGTCACGGTCGAGTTCGGCACCGACGTCGACCCCGGCATCAGTGCGCGCGCACTGGCCCTCGATGCTGCCCTCAACACAGGGCAGATCCCGGGCTTGATCGAAACGGTGCCGACCTATCGCTCGGTGATGGTGCAGTTCGATCCGCTCGGGTTTGACTACGACGGTTTCGAGCGGCGGGTGCGCACGTTGGCCGGCACGCTGGGCGCGGTTCCCAAAGTCGGTAGGCACTGGAAGGTGCCGGTGGTGTACGGCGGCAGCTTCGGCATCGACCTGGAAGCCACTGCCGAACGCCACGGGCTCACGCCGGCAAAGCTGATCGAAAAGCACTGTGCGCCGGTCTATCGCGTCTACATGATCGGCTTCATGCCGGGCTTCACCTACCTCGGCGGGCTCGATCCTTCCATCGCCACACCCCGCCGCGTCGATCCCAGACCCATGACGCCCGCCGGGGTCATATCGATCGGGGGTATCCAGGCCCTCATCGGCGGCCAAGCGATGCCGTCGGGCTGGCACATTTTGGGCCGCACGCCGGTGCGCACGTTCATGGCGGGGCGGGAGCCTGCTTTCCTGATCGAGGCCGGCGACGAGGTCGTGTTCCACCCTGTCGATGCAACACGGTGGGAAACGCTCGACCGCGCGGCGGCAGCAGGCGAGCCGGTCGCCGAAGCGGCCCCGTCGTGACCGAGCTCATCATCCAGAGCGCTGGCCCCGCCACATCGCTGCAGGATGCCGGCCGCTTCGGCTGGCAGCGCTATGGCGTCGGTCCCGCCGGTGCCATGGATCGGCCGTCGCTGGCGCTCGCCAATGTGCTGGCAGGCAATCAGCCGGGAACGGCGGCCATCGAGTTCGCGCTCGCCGGTGGGCGCCTGCAGGTGAGCGGCGGCAGCGCGCGCGTGGCGCTTGCGGGTGCCGAAGGCAGCCTCAAGGTCGACGGCTCGGCGGTGGTGCCGTTAACCAGCGCGACCGCACGTGACGGCCAGACCATTGAGGTGGGCTCGGCGCGTTCCGGCGTGTTCTTCTACCTCGCCGTGACGGGCGGATTCACCATAGCCCCGACCCTCGGCTCGCTCTCCTTGCACCACCGCACCGGCATCGGCGGTCTGGAAGGCCGTACGCTGCGCGCCGGCGACCGTTTGCCCATGGCGCTGTCGGAACCCTCAGGACCCGAACTCGCCCTCCCTGGGGCTCCGCAGGCCGCCGCCGGGCCCATCCGCATCGTGCTGGGCCCGCAAGACGATCATTTCACCGCCGCCGGCATCGCCACCTTGGTTAACAGCGACTACACGGTTTCCGAGCAGGCCGACCGGATGGGCATGCGCTTGAATGGCCCCAAGATCGAGCATGGGCCCAAGGGCTACAACATCGTCTCCGACGGCATTCCGACCGGCGGCATCCAGGTGCCCGGCAACGGCTTGCCGCTGATCCTGCTGGCCGACCGGCAGACTACCGGCGGCTACCCCAAGATCGCCACCGTGATCAGCTGGGACGTGCCGCGCCTGGTGCAGTGCCGGCCCGGAACGAAGCTGCGTTTTGCGGTAGTCGAGCGGGCGGAGGCCGTGCGCATCGCCATGGAGTCCGACACGGCGTTCCGCGCGCTCGTTGCCAGAGTGCGCCCCGCCGGTTTCGCAGGCTTCGACAGCAGCGAGCTGCTCTCGGTCAATCTGGTTGATGGCGTGGTCGATGCGCGCAGCTGACGGCGGGGATGCCGGTCGACCCACGGTCGACTTGGCATCACTGTTTGTGATCTCAAGCCGCGGTACGCCGCCGAGGCAGCAGCGCCTTGCGCACGACATCGGGCTCCCTGGCAATGACCCGCAGGTAGGCTTTGGCCGCAGCGTCGGGCTCCTTGCGGCCCTGCTCCCAATCTCTGAGCGTGCCGACGGGGATGTGGAATTGTGCGGCGAAGTCGTCCTGGCTGAGTTTGAGTACGCGCCTGATCACCTTCACCTGCGGCACGCGTGGCGCAGCCGCCCATTCCTCCTCGGTCATTGGCCGAGCATCCGGATCGGCCATCGCTGCTCCATGCCGCTGCTCTTCCGTCATGGCGTCCAGGCGGCTCCAGTCGATCTTGGTCTTGCGTCTAGCTGTTTTCTTCATGGTAGCGTCGCCGTTCGCGCGGCTCTGCAAATCTTGCCGAAATCATCCGCACGTGCTCATCGCGCATTGTGTAAGCGACGTGCAGCAGGCGGTTCTCCACCATCCCGAGCAGAATATAGCGCAGCTCGCCGTAGTCCTCGCGCACCACCGCGAGCACGTCCTCGAAGGCCAATCGCGCGGCCTCGAAGCTCACGCCGTGCCTGGCGCGGTTGGCCGCTGCCTTTCGATCATCCCACTCGAACTCGTCATCGCGCATGTTACTACGGCTTAGCCGTACAAGGCAAGATGCTCAAGGCGCGGTGTACGGCTTGATTTCCACCCCCGCCTGCTCCAGCCGCCGGCGCAGCTGGCGCGCCATCTCGACGGCCGTTGGCGTGTCGCCGTGCACGCAGATGCTGTCGATCAGGACCGGCACCTTGTTGCCGGTGACGGAGATCATCACGTTGTCCTGCAAGGCCCGCAGGATACGCTCGGCTGCCTGCGCCGCATCATGGATCATCGCGCCCGGCTTGCCGCGCATTACCAGCTGGCCGTTGTCCTCGTAGGCGCGGTCGGCGAAAATCTCCTGCAGCATCGGCAATCCCAGCTTTTCCGCGGCTGCCACCGTGGGGCGGCCCGGCATCACCACGTAGACGAGCTTGGGATCCACCGCCTTCATGGCGCGGCCGAGGGCGAGCGCAAAGTCGTCCTCGTCGTTGGCCAGATTGCCGAGCGCGCCGTGCGCCTTCACGTGCGTCACCTTGTGACCGACCGTGGTGGCGATCGCCTGCAGGGCGCCGATCTGGTAGGCGATCATCTTTTCCAGGTCCGACATGCTGGTGCCGCGGATGACGCGCCGGCCGAAGCCCCACAGGTCGTTGAAGCTCGGGTGGGCGCCGATGGCCACGCCGTTCCTCTTTGCCAGTTCGGCCGCGCGGTGCATGACGATGGGGTCGCCCGCGTGCCAGCCGCAGGCGACGCTGGCGCTCGTGATGATGGAGAGCATGGCCTCGTCGTCACCCATCTGCCAGGCCCCGAAGCTCTCGCCCAGATCGGAGTTGAGATCGACGCGCATGTCTCCCTCCCTAGCGTTGCGGCGCGAGTTTTTGGCGTCGCAGCCGCGGACCTGTTAAGTGTTGGCCGAGCTCAGCAGCCTGGAAGCGGCCCATGCCTCAGCTTCTCGTCGAGTATTCGGCCAACCTCGATCGCGTCCTCGATATCCCACGATTGGTGGCGGCGGTCCATGCGGCAGCGCTGGAGACCGGCGTGTTCCCGGTTGGCGGCATCCGCACCCGGGCCGAGCGGCGCGACATTTATGCCATCGCCGACGGCCATCCCGACAACGGCTTTGTTCATGTGCAAGCTCGGATCGGCACGGGCCGCACACCCGAGGTGAGGCAGAAGGCAGCCGAGCATATCTTCGCCGCGGTGAAGTCCGAGACGGCCAAGGCCTTTGCTAGCCGGCCGCTGGGACTGACCCTCGAGATTGTCGAGATCGATCCCGTCGGCAGCCTCAAGCACAACAATCTGCATGAGATCGTGGAACGCCGCCGCAAGGGAACCGCAGCATGAAGGACGGCAAGAACGGGGCCGCATCGGGCCCAGCGGCCAACCTGGACAAGGCGGAGGGCTACCTCGCGCAGTTCAAGGGCGTGCCCGTCCCGCACTTCATCGCCGGCGAGCCGGTAGCTGGCCACACCGGCAAGACGTTCGACACCTTGTGTCCGGTCGACAACTCGGCGCTGGCGAAAGTCGCAGCCGGCGACGCTGCCGACGTCGATGTTGCTGCCAAGGCCGCCGCTGCCGCCTTCCCTGCCTGGCGCGCCGTGTCGGGTGCGAGGCGCCGCACCATCCTGCATGAGATCGCCGCGGCAATAGAGGCGCGCGCCGAGGAGATCGCGCTCATCGAGAGCATGGATACCGGCCAGCCCATCCGCTACATGGCGAAGGCGGCGCTGCGCGGGGCGGAGAACTACCGCTTCTTCGCCGACCGCGCGCCGGGCGCCGGCGATGGCCTGTCGCTACCCGACAGCGACCACATCAACTACACGATCCGCCAGCCCATCGGCCCCGTCGGCATCATCACGCCGTGGAACACGCCGTTCATGCTCTCGACATGGAAGATTGCGCCGGCACTGGCGGCCGGCTGCACGGTGGTTCACAAGCCGGCCGAGTGGAGCCCGCTCACCGCCACGCTGCTCACCCAGATCATGGACGGCGTGATCCGCAAGCACGGCCTGCCGGCCGGCGTCGTCAACATGGTGCACGGTCTCGGAGAGGAGGCCGGCAAGGCCCTCACCGAGCATCCACTGATCAAAGCGGTTGGCTTCGTCGGCGACAGCAAGACCGGCGCTCTGATCATGGCGCAAGGCGCGCCCACTTTGAAGCGGGTGCATTTCGAGCTCGGAGGCAAGAACCCCGTGATCGTGTTCGACGATGCGGACTTGGACCGCGCGCTCGATGCGGTCCTGTTCATGATCTACAGCCTCAACGGCGAGCGCTGCACCTCCTCGAGCCGCGCGCTGGTGCAGCGCTCGATCTACGACGGCTTCACGGCAAAGCTCTCCGAGCGGGTGAAGCGCATCGAGGTCGGGCATCCGCTCGATCCCGCCACCGAGATCGGACCCCTGATCCATCCGAGCCATGTCGACAAGGTGCTGAGCTTTCCGGCGTCAGCCAAAGCCGAAGGCGCGAGGATCGCGTGCGGCGGCGGGCGTGCCATGGGCGGCAAGGGCAACTACGTGCAGCCGACCCTTTATCTCGATGCCAAATCGAACATGCGCATCGCCCAGGACGAGATCTTCGGTCCGGTGCTGACTGTGCTGCCGTTCGATGACGAGGCAGATGCCGTTCGCATCGCCAACGATGTGCGCTATGGCCTCACCGGCTACATCTGGACCAGCGACGTGGGCCGTGCGCACCGCGTCGCCCGCGACCTGGAAGCCGGCATGATCTGGATCAATTCGGAGAACGTGCGCCACCTGCCTACTCCCTTCGGAGGCATGAAGGCCTCCGGCATCGGACGCGATGGCGGCGACTACTCCTTCGATTTCTACATGGAGACCAAGAACGTGGCGGTGGCCTACGACACCCACAAAGTCCCCAGGATCGGGGGCTGAGCCGCAGCAGCCAGAGATCAGGGGTCAGGGATCAGGGATCAGGTTACAGGGGCCAGGCTTTCTTGAAACCTGATCCCTGACCCCTGAAACCTCTTAGGGGCAACGCAATGCCAATTCCACAGCACGTCTTCGACCCGCCATTCAACATCGTGCGCTGCAGCCACACCGTGCTCACCGCGCGCGACCTCGAGGCCAGCCGGGCCTTCTACGAGGGCGCCATCGGCCTGCAGGTGGAGGATGCCGGCAAGGATGCCATCTATTTCCGCGGCATGGAGGAGCGCAATCATCACTCCCTCGTGCTGAAGCGCGGGCCCGAGCCCGTGGCCGAGCGGCTCGGCTTCAAGGTGGGAAGCGAGGAGGATCTCGACCGCGCCCACGCCTTCTTCAAGCAGCGCCAGTTGCCGGCGGAGTTCGTCGAGGTGCCGTTCCAGGGCCGCACCCTGCATGCCGCCGACACCCAGGGCAACCCGCTCGAGCTAACCGCCAGGATCGACCAGGCCGAGCGCATCCTGCAGCAGTACGGCCGCTACTCGGGCTGCCACCCGCAGCGCATCGACCATTTCAATCTGTTCGCCCGCGACGTTCAGGCCTCGGTCGACTTTTACGCATCGCTCGGCTTCCGCATGACCGAGTACACCGAGAGCGAGGAGGCCGAGCCGAAGATCGCCGCGGCCTGGATGCACCGCAAGGGCACCGTGCACGACGTGGCCTTCACCAGCGGCCGCGGGCCCCGGCTTCACCATTTCGCCTATTGGGTGCCGGGCGTGATCAACGTCATCCACCTGTGCGACGTGATGGCCACCACCGGCTACCTCGCCAACATGGAGCGGGGGCCCGGCCGGCACGGCCTCGCCAACGCGTTCTTCCTCTACGTGCGTGATCCCGACGGCCATCGCGTCGAGTTCTACGCGTCCGACTATCTGACCGTGGATCCCGACTTCGAGCCGATCCGCTGGTCGCTGCGCGATCCCCGCCGTCAGACATTGTGGGGCACGCCGGCGCCGCGCTCCTGGTTCGAGGAGGGCACGGTGTTCCCCGGCACGCCCGTGCTGCCGCCGGTGCACGACCACAAGCCGATCGTGGCAGATTGATTGAACCGGTGTCAGACCCTCTGGGTCTGACACCGTGGCGCCAGCGTAACGGCAGGGGGCGGTTGCCGCGGTATCTGACCCGGAGGGTCAGATACCAACGCTCGCTTCGTCTGCCACCGCGTTCGACAGCACGCCGATCCCCGACACGTCCACCTCCACCACATCTCCGGGGCTGAGCCACTTCGGTGGGTTGAAGCGTGCGCCGGCGCCGTTGGGCGTGCCCGTGAGGATCATGTCGCCGGGCTCCAGGGTCGTGAAGGTCGAGAGGTAGCTGATGAGATAGTCGAACGGGAACAGCAGGCGATCAGTAGTATCGTTCTGCCGCTCCTCGCCGTTCACCCTTGTCCTCACCCGTAGCGGACCAGCCGGCATGGCGTCGGTCGTGACGATCCAGGGTCCGATGGAGCCGGAGCGGTCGAAGTTCTTGCCCTGTGTGACGTTGAACTTGCCGTGCCTGGTCCATTCGCGCACCGTGCCCTCGTTGGCGATTGTGTAGCCGAACACGTGGCTCATGGCGTCTTCGCGCCGGATGCGCCGCCCGCGTTTGCCGATGACCAAAATGATCTCGCCCTCGTAGTCGAATTGCTTGGTCTCCGGCGGTCGGATCAGCGGCGCTCCGTGCGCCACGAACGAGGCGGGGAAGCGCACGAACACGCTAGGGTTTTTCGGCTGCTCCGAGCCGTCGCCGTATTCCGCGTTGCGGTCCAGATAGTTGACGCCCACGCACAGGATCTTGCCCGGCGCCGGCAGCGGCAGCGCCAGCCTCGCGTCTGCGAGCGCCAGATCGCCATTCTCGCGTGCCACGACCTCCCCTGCCCTGACCGCGGCCTCGTTGGCGATCAGGTCGATGAGCGTGCGCGCGTCGCGTCCCAGCCTGGCTCCGAGATCGACGATTGCATCGCCTTTCACCGCGCCGTACGCGGTACGGCCGCCATGCTCGAAGGTGATCAGCTTCATGGTACCTCCCCCTGTGTCATGGAGAGCATAGACGAACGTTAGCAGCTTTTTGAGGCCGGTCTGCTCGACGGCGCCAGCGCATCAGTGGCAGAACTGCGCTAAGCTTGGGTTCGCATGCGCCGGAGAATGGTGTTCGCAGACCGCGCCGAGGCGGGACTGTTGCTGGCCGAGCGGCTGGCTGCCATGGACCTCGCCGCCCCGCTGGTCCTGGCCCTGCCGCGCGGCGGGGTGCCTGTGGCGGCGGAAATAGCCACAAGGCTGAAGGCCCCGCTCGACGTGGCGTTCGTGCGCAAGCTGGGGGCACCGGACCAGCCGGAGCTTGCGATCGGCGCCGTCGCTGACGGCAGTTCGCCGGAGATCGTGCTCAACACGGAACTCGTCGAGGCGATGGGCTTGAGCGAGGACTTCATCGCGGCGGAGGCTGCGCGCGAGCTGGCCGCCATCGAGCGCCAGCGCAAGGAATACGAGGGCCTGCGGGCAAAAGTCGATCCGGCCGGCCGAACGGTCATCATCGTGGACGACGGCATCGCGACCGGCATGACCATGCAGGCGGCGCTGCGCAGCATCAGGCGGCAGCGGCCCGCCCGGCTCATCGCAGCGGCGCCCGTGGCGTCGCGACAGGCGTCGATCATGCTGCGCAGGGAGGCCGACCAGGTCGTGTGGCTCAGCGCGCCGCGCCGCTTCGGCTCAGTCGGCTACTTCTACCGCAGCTTCGCGCAAGTGAGCGACGAGGATGTCACACAGATGCTCAAAGAGGCCGGCGCTGCAATGGGACACAAAGACTGACGTTGGCCTCGAGAGGCAGTGGCAAGGCGCTGTACCCCAGTCGGCGGGTCACCGTTTAGGCGCCGCAGGAAGGTTCGATCGCATTGCCGGTAAGTCTCCTCAAGTCATCCAAAGTCTCGGATCGTATGACCGATGTGGGAGTGAATTGCAGGAAACCGCCAGGATAGGATTTCAGCAATAGCTCGGTCTGGCAGAAGGCACGGGTATAGAACTCTCTGCGCTTTTCGTTTGCTGTCGCAGCCTTGCCTTCGTCATAGAAGTCGTTTGCCAACATATGGCGGACGAAAGCAATCCGTTGCGGACAGAAGCCGCGCGCGCGCTCGTAGCAAATCTCCGACCCCGTGTCTCCGCCGCGCTCGATCTCCGGCAGGGCTCTTTGCATCTCCAGGTATCTGAAGAAGTGTGGCCAGCTCTCCGCCTTCTTCTGATTGATACGGCTGAGCGTTCCCGCGAAGTAGAAGCCGTGCCCGTTCTTGGGATCGATCCGCTGGATGAACCTGATCAAGAAATCGATCTGGGCTCGTTCCTTTTCGTCGAACTAAGTCTTGGTCGAGATGCTACGCCTGAGTTCGTCTGCGGCTTCGGTCAGCAGCTTATATTTTTCAATGTTGGCGGCATTGATCTTCTGCGCAAGGAACACGTTCGACACGAAGAAGCCGAGGGCAACGATCCCCGTGGAAACATACGCCATCCCAAGGTTGTCTTTGCACAGATAGCCGACAAGCGGGAGCCTGGTCGACGATCGCTCGCCGCACTTTCCGAAAACAGCTATGTAGAAGCCGAGACTCAGACAGGCGATGCTGACAACGAGTGCTGCAATCCCAAGTGCTTCGATGCAGCCGTCCGGTAACACCACCGCCATAGTCAACTCCTTGTCCGGCAATCGTACAGAGCAACGAAGTTTCGACCTGTGCGAGGGATGTGGGCAAGCGATCAGCTTTTGTCGCTGTCGTCCTCAATACCATCCTGTGGCAGCTTTGCCGCATTCTTGCTTTGCTCGTCATCCTCTTTATTGGGAATGGCATAGGCACCGCGCAGCCAGCGCGAAAGGTCGATGTCAGCGCAGCGGCGCGAGCAGAAGGGGCGGTAGTCGCGTTGGGTCGGCCGGCTGCACATCGGGCAAGTGCCGGTCGCCTCACTCGCGGGCTTGGATTCCGCCATCTCTATGGTCCGTTCCGCGAGCGGCCGGGGCACCCCGGCTGCGCATCATTCGGGGTCCGATTCGCCCAATTTCAGCCAATTGAAGTGGATCGGGAAGCCTTCTCCCATCAGCATGTTCACCACCTCCGTCAGCGGCAGCCCGACCACGCTGCTGTAGGAGCCGGTGAGCTTCTGCACGAAGCAGCCAGCCAAGCCCTGAATGGCATAGCCGCCGGCCTTGCCGCGCCACTCGCGCGAGGCGATGTAGGCCTCGATCTCCTCTTTCGACAGCCGCTTGAAGCGAACACGCGTGTCGACGATCTTGAGGCGGAGGCGGTCATCCGGCGTGATCAGGCACAAAGCCGTGAGCACGCGATGCGAGCGCCCGGACAGGAGCTGCAATTCCGCGACGGCCTCCTCGATGAAGCGGGGCTTCACCAGGATGCGCCGCCCGACCGCAACAATGGTGTCGGCGGCCAGCACATACGCGTCGGCGATGTCCTTGTCGTTGGCGATGACGTCGCGCGCATCCTCGGCCTTGGTGCGCGCCAGCCTGGTCACGAGCGCGCGCGGCATCTCGCCCTTCTTGGGCGACTCGTCGATGCTCGACGGCCGCAGCGCATCAGGCTCGATGCCGACCTGCGCCAGCAGCATCAGGCGGCGGGGCGAGGCGCTGGCGAGGACGAGCTTCGGCTTCAGGCCGGCCCGGCGTCCGCCCGGCTTGGAGCGCGCCAGCTCCGCCCGCAGGGTCTCCCGCCGCGGACTGTCCGTCCGGCTCAACACACTGAGCAGTCCGCCCCGGGTCGTCGTCATCAAACCTAAGCTCCAAGGCTGCCAAATCGGGGGCACATTGGCCATGGCAGGCGGCCAAAATCAAGGCACCAATTCCCTCTTCCCGCAAGTGGGGAGAGGGCGCTACACGGTCGGCCCACCTTCGAAGCCGAAGCGCCGCTTGATGCGCTGGAACAGTTGGTCACGCACGGCGCGGTAGGACTGCAGAACCTGCTCGCGGCTGCCATGCCCAATCATCATGGTCGCGTCGAACGTAGGCCAATACTCCACTTCCACAGCCATCGTGCGGGTCAGCTCCAGCGCCTGATGGTGCGCCTCCGGCGACAGCGTGATGATCAGATCGAACGAGGTGTCATGGAGATCGCGCAACGTGTGCGGCTTGTGGGCCGAGATGTCGATGCCGATCTCGTCCATGACAGCGGCCGCGAAGGCGTCCGGGCCACCGGCACGCACGCCGGCCAACTCGATATAGATCCGGCGCCCGGCCAGATGGCGCAGGATGGCCGCCGCCAAGGGCGAGCGGACGGAGTTCATGGTACAGGCGAAGAGCACCGCGCCCGGCAGGTCGTGGCTCTTCTCGTGCGCCACCCTTCATCCCTTCCAGTGCAATGCGCAAATGAGCGTGAACAGTCGCCGCGCAGTGTCGCCGTCGACGCTGATCTTGCCCTTGAGCCGCTCGACGAGCACCCGGCTACCCTCGTCGTGGAGCGCTCGCCGGCCCATGTCGATCGACTGGATGCGCGAGGGTGGCGCAGTGCGGATAGCGTGGTAGTAGCTCTCGCACACGATGAAGTAGTCCTTCATGACGCGTCGCAGCGGCGTGAGCGAGAGAACCACCGTGAACGTGTCGCCGCCGGCTTCCTGGCCAACCGCGAGCACCAGCCGGTCCTCCACGATGGCTAGGTTGAGCACGTAGGGACCGTCGTCGCGGCCTTCCAGCTGGAACTGGTTGCTTTCCAGGATGTCGAAGATCGCCACCTCGCGCTCATGCTCGATGTTGCGGTTGGCGCGGCCGATCGAGGTTTCGTCGAGCTTGATGGCGACGAGCCTGGCCTTGGAGTTGGGGTCGACCGGGGGCTCGAACATGGGCCGGTTCAGGGCTGGTCGCCGCGCGGAGGGAGGCGGATGGCGACAGAGTGGCAGTGCGCGTCGAGCCCCTCGGCACGTGCAAGCGTCATGGCTGAGGGTGCCAGCGCGGCGAGCGCGACGGCATCGAGCCTGAGGACCGACGTGCGCTTCATGAAGTCGAGCACGCCGAGCCCCGAGGAGAAGCGGGCGCTGCGCGCTGTGGGGAGCACGTGATTGGAGCCAGCTACGTAGTCGCCGATGGCCTCGGGTGTATGGCGGCCCAGGAAAATTGCACCAGCGTTGCGGATCTTCGCTGCCAGCCTGTCCGGGTCGGCGGTGGCGATCTCGAGGTGCTCGGCGGCGATACGGTCGGCCAGCGCCGGAGCTTCCTCGAGCGAGCGCAGGATGATGACTGCCCCAAATGTCGCCCAGCTAGCTCCCGCGATATTGCCGCGAGGCAGCCGCCGGAGCTGGCGTTCGACAGCCGCCGCGACATCCCTGCCCAAACCGGCATCGTCGGTCATGAGAATGGCCTGCGCCGCAGTATCGTGCTCGGCCTGAGCCAGCAGGTCTGCCGCCAGCCACTCGGGATCATGGTCCTTGTCGGCAATGACCAGCACCTCGGAGGGGCCGGCAATGGAATCGATGCCGACCGTGCCGAACACCTGGCGCTTGGCCGCGGCGACGTAGGCGTTGCCGGGTCCCACGATCTTGGCCACCGGTCGGATAGTTCGCGTCCCGAAGGCCAGAGCCGCAATCGCCTGGGCGCCGCCGATGCGATAGACCTCAGATACGCCCGCCAGATGCGCGGCGGCGAGCACCAGCGGGTTCAGCTCGCCGCCGGGCGAGGGAACGACCATGGCAACGCGCGGCACGCCTGCCACCTGCGCCGGCACTGCGTTCATCAGGACGGAGCTCGGGTAGCTCGCCGTTCCGCCGGGGACGTAAAGGCCAACCGACTCCACCGCGGTCCATCGCCAGCCGAGCTCGGCACCCACGCTGTCTTTGTAGAGCTCGTCGTGCGGCAGCTGGCGCCGGTGGTGGCTCTCGATGCGGGCGCGGGCCAATTGCAGTGCGTCGAGAGTTTCTTTGTCGCAGGCTGCCAGCGCCGCCGCGATCTCGGCTTCGCTCACGCGAATTCCGGCCTTCGTGAGGTCGAGGCGATCGAATCGTTCGGTCAGCGCGATGAGTGCCGCATCGCCGTCGCGGCGCACCTGGTCGACGATCTCGCGCACAGCCGCGTCCACGTCCGGCGACGCCTCACGCTTGGCCGCAAGAAAAGCCGCAAACACGGCTTCGAAGTCCGGATCGGTGGTGCTCAGTTGGACTGGCATGGATCGGCTGGCCCACGTGTGTCGCTATCGGGACTCTTCGTCTTGTGCGGGACCGTCGTCGGGATGCTGCGGCCTGGACTTGGCCTGCCAGGCCGGACCCAGGTCCTTCAATTCCGCCTCGATGCATTCCACACCGAGCCGGATGGCCGCGCCATCGGCGAATTGGAGCGTGATGTTGCCTTCTGGCGGCTCGCCGGCGTCGAAGCCGATGGCGAGCAGGGATAGCACCGCACCCTTGTTCTTGAGATCGATGCCGCTCACTTTGGCGTCCAGCACCCGCTCGAAGCGCAGTGCCGTGCGCCGCCGCGCGAACGACTTGGGATCGTCCTTGCCGTCCTTGAGCGCTTCTGCCCAATCGAAGCGATTGGCGATCGCAGCAAACCGCTTCTCGGTCGGCAGATACGCCAGATCGGCGACCTTCAGAACGGCATCCTGCAGGTGGGCCGAGATAACCGAGAGGTCCTCGGCATCGAGGGCAATCAGCTTCAGATCGGCCATGGCCAAAGGCATCCTCCAGGGGCGGCTTGGCGATGCAATTAGCTCGCCAACGCGTCACGCGTTAAGCCCGAGTGATAGCGAACGCACCGCCCGCATACAATATGAACGCGGTTTCCGGTTGGCGGTCATAGGCAGGACGGCAAAATTGCAGCGAGAATCACGGCGCTGGCCACGGCCGGCGGCGAAAGCGGAGCCAGGGATCACCCACACACGGCCTGCGCCTCGATGCGCGGCGTTGCGTTGGGCCGGCGCGGCGGCCCAAAGTGCGAAACATTAGCGACTGAGATACCAGGGAATGTCGAGCCCCACGGGTCACCCAGTAGGGCTCGGCACGAGACGCGGCCACCGCGCCGAGGGCTTCAAGTTCGCCTGATGGGCTACGCCGTGAGCGCGTCGGCGGCGGCCTTGGCGACCATGCCATCCTGGTCGGCATTGACCCCGGAGACGCCGACGCCGCCGATGATTTTCCCGCCTATGACGATGGGCAGTCCGCCTTCCACCGTGGATGCTCCTCGCAAGTTGAGCACGCGCGTCCCGGCTCCGCCCCCTGCCAATACGTCTTGGAAGGCCTTCGTGGGGCGGCGATACATCGCGGCCGACATTGCCTTGTCGATCGCAACCTGCACGCTGCCGCTTTGCGTGTTGTCCATCTTCTCGAACGCGACCAGGAAGCCGTGGTTGTCGACGATCGCAACAGCGACGGGCCAGTTGTTCTTGCGCGCCTCGGCTTGCCCGGCGGCGATCGCCTTCTTCGCCTGCTCGAGGTTGATGTCGGGTCCGTACTGCGGCACTTGGGCCTCGGCCTGGCCGGCAATGCCCAGCGCACTGATGGCAGCGGTCGTGAGCATAAAATTGCGGCGCGTGACTTGGTGCATGGTCTCCTCCTCGTGCCCGCACGCGCGCACGCTAGCCGATGTCGGTGGCTCGGTCCAACCTGAAGTCAGCACCGGGAAGGATTTGCCCGCGCTGCGCCGCGGCCGATTTCGAACTGGCGAAAAATCTAACCGCTGACGATGCGCTCGATGCTGGCGCCGCACCCCGAAAGCTTCTGCTCCAGCCGCTCGAAGCCGCGATCGAGGTGGTAGACCCGGTTGATGGTGGTCTGGCCCTCGGCCATCAGGCCCGCAATGACGAGGGAAACCGAAGCGCGCAGATCGGTGGCCATCACTTGCGCGCCGCGCAGGGACTTGACGCCTTTGACCGTGGCGGTGTCGCCCTGAAGCTGGATGTCGGCGCCAAGGCGCACCAGCTCCTGCACGTGCATGAACCGGTTCTCGAATATGGTCTCGCGGATCACGCTGGTGCCCTTGGCCTTGGTCATCAGCGCCATGAGCTGCGCCTGCAGATCGGTCGGGAAGCCTGGGAAGGGCTGCGTTTCGATCGTGATCGGTTCGAGCATGCCGCCGTTGCGGACGACGCGCACGCCGGCGTCAGTCTCCGTGATGGAAACTCCGGTTCGCTTCAATGCGGCAAAGGCAGCCTCCAGCAGGCTCATGCGGGCGCCTTTGAGCTCGACGTCGCCACCGGCGGCCGCCACGGCGAAGGCATAGGTGCCGGTCTCGATGCGGTCGGGCAGCACGGCGTGCACTGCGCCTTCGAGGCGGCTGGCGCCCTCGATGCGCAAGGTGGAAGTGCCGATACCCTCGATCTTCGCGCCCATTTTGGTCAGGCACTCGGCGACATCGCCGATCTCGGGCTCGCGAGCGGCGTTCTCGATCACCGTCTCGCCTCTCGCGAGCGAGGCCGCCATCATCACGTTGTGCGTCGCGCCCACCGACACCTTGGGGAAGACAACGCGCGCGCCATGCAAGCCCCTGGGTGCCTTGGCGACGACGTAGCCGCCGTCGATGTCGATCTCGGCGCCCAGCGCTTTCATGCCCATCAGGTGCAGATCAACCGGTCGCGTGCCGATAGCACAGCCTCCGGGCATGGAAACACGCGCCTCGCCGCAGCGCGCCAGCAGCGGTCCGAGCACCCAGAAACTTGCGCGCATGCGGCTCACCAGCTCGTATGGTGCCGTGGTGTCGACGATATCGCGCGCGGTTAGGTGGAAGGTCTCGCCCAGGTGCGGCGAGGGGTCGGCCCGCTTTCCGTCGATCGTCAGGTCCAGGCCGTGGTTGCGCAGAATGCGGGTCAACAGCGTGACATCCGCGAGATTGGGCACGTTCTTGAGCGTGAGCCGGTCGGATGTGAGCAGGCTGGCGATGATCAGCGGCAGCGCCGCGTTCTTTGCGCCCGAGATCGGAATCGTGCCTTTGAGGTGCCGGCCGCCGGCAATGCTGATGCGATCCATGCGCGAGGCCCCGTTGGTGGTTGGCTCTTCTTATCCAAGGCAGGCGCCTTGCGCCTTCCGCCCGAAGACGTCAGCGCCGGTGCTGGTGATCCCTGTCGTGGCGTTCATCCTCCGCGGGCTCCGTCTTGGCACGGCTGAGGGCCTGACCCTTGCGCTTCTTGAGGTTTGAACGCAACGCGATGGCAAGGCGCCGGCGTCGCTGCTCTGCCTGGGCCGATCTTCCCGTGTTCGCCCTTTGCGTCATTGATCGCCCAGTTCCACGCGCGACCACCCGTGTGCTTGTCGCACCTTACGTGCGTCGCCTGCAGTGCACAAGCTTGTGGGGTCGCGCGCTTGCCCGGTTGGCTTGCCGCGCGCAGCGTTTATGGCAGAACCGGCGCGTTCCCTGCGCCGAACCCTGGCGCGTTGAGAGAGAGGGGTGTGCGCCAAGTCGCTGCCGTAGCTCAGTGGTAGAGCACTCCCTTGGTAACGGTGCGCAAGCTGCGATGCGTGAAAGGCGATTTCGTCAAGCAGAGTGCGGATTTCTGCGATTTTTGGGACATTTCATCTCATCCGCCGGAATCATCCTGGCTGTCACCGTTTTCGAGGCTGCACCCGAGGACACATACTGCTCAAGTCTCGCTTCGCGGGCGTGAACTGAAAAGCAGGGATGCGAGGTTCGCGTCATCTCCTAGTAGCGTGCTCGGCAGCACCGCTTCTCATTCCTCGCCTCCGCTATTCTCACTCCTCGCGTCTGCTAGATGTGCTTGTGGGACGCGGGTTTCCTGCGAGCGCCGCCGCCTCCCTCCGAGCGCCGCTTTTGCTTCCGGGGCGCGATATCTCCGTCATCAGATATTAGACGCAGCGCATAGGTGTTTGCCCCACCGGGTCGGGCGCGGCCGCATAGCGAATCGTGGTAAGCGCTCAGCGCCGTGATGATATTGGTCCGCGACACTGGCCCCCGCGACTTGGGCGAATTGTCGGACCACGATGCTTTCCTTCCTGATGCACGGAGAGAACCTGTGACCAAGGTCCTGATAGTGGCCATCGCCACTCTCCTGCTTTCGGCCTGCGCCTCCTCGTCGAGACTCGATCGCAACGTTACCACGGGTGCGCTGATCGGTGGCGGTGCGGGAGCGGTGGTCGGGGGCCTGTCGAGGGGAACGCTCGGCGGAGCGGTCGCCGGTGGTGTGATCGGTGCGGTTGCCGGCGGGGTCATAGGTGCGCTCATAACGCGCAATGGGCGCTGTTACGTGCGCACATCATCCGGTAGATTGCTCAGGGTGCGCTGCCCTTGATCTCTCACTTCAGACATCGGGCCGGGATCTCAGTCCGTCACTGAGGGCCCTTTCGATCTCGGCAATTCGGGCCTCCAAATCGACCCGTTAGCGAGCATGAGCCTTTCCGTCGCACTTGCGTTGTTCAAGGAACGGCCACGAACTCAGGCGGCACCGGGCAGCCCGGGTCGGCACGGGCCAGCTGCCGTTAGCGTAGGTGGCGATCCACTGACGCCAGACAGCCGGGTCCAACCCGCGTGGGGTGTCCTCGCTTGGGGCCGTCATCCAGGCGTCCGAGAAACTGCACAGAGTCTCCGTTCGCACGCTGCCCGCAGTTAGTCCGGTCCACCCTAGGCGGCGGACGCAACCGCGATCCGCTCGGCACGAGGGTGAAAGGTGCTCAGTCCGGAAATTTATTTGGGTCGATCATTGTTGTGACCGGGCCTGCGCAAGGAACCACCGGCACTTTGGGACTTGCCTTGAAGGCTACTGCTCTTCCATTCCACTCCATGTGTGGTCTGTCCTTCATGCCGAACGGGAAGTGTATGCCCAAGTGCGGGTTCTTCTTTGCGAAATCCTGCATGCACTCATACTCGGCCTTTGTGCCAGCACCAGCGCGCACATCGATCGCCCATCCAAAGAAGTGGCGTGATGGTTTGGAGCGTGAACAGGGTCCTTTTTCTCCCGCGCAGACGCAGGCCTGCTCCTGTCTCGTCCGATGTGCGGACATGATCGTTACCGAGCCGTGTGTCGCAACAAAGGCCCTGAGGAATACGGCAGTTGCCTCTATCATCTGACGTTTGAGACGCTCGAGATTTTTGTCCTCGTACGTCCTGCAGTCGTATTTTATGCTCCCCGCGTACCGCTCCAAGGTCTTGAGAAACGCCATTGCGGTCGCCGGCTCTGCGTGGAGCAGCGTGCTGCCGGCCAGCGCGGCATCTGCGGCAAGGCTCCCAAAAAGAACTAAAGCAAGAACTGGACGCATGGCTTCCCCCCTCAGGATCGACACACCCCCTCCGCGGAGTGGGCGTGCAGATTCTTTTTGCAGGCCGGAGTTTGCAGCTGGCAGACCACGCCGGCATCGTTGGTTCGGCCTTGAGGTCTTCGATATCGCGATGAATCGCGGCAACCGCCAGGACGCGGCCTCGGCGCTTGTATCGCACGAGGCAATCCCTGTCGGCAGGCTCGCCCTCGATAGCCACCTCGTCCCAGCTTTCCGCATGGCCGACATTTTGATCGAAACGTCGTAATGCTGGAGGGACAATCGACCCGTGCGGCTAGCTTTGCCCTTTGCGCTCACCATGCTTGTCGATTGCTGCTTGGACCGCTGCTTTCGACTGAGCGCCGGCCGTCGCGAACTTAGACTTGGCGTCGTGATAGCTCCAGTCGCGAAGCTCGTTGGAGTTGCGCTGAAAATGCGGGTGGACGTAGCGCGCCATCAGCTCGTAGCTGCGCTTTGTCGCCGGCCAGTCCGCCCAGTTGTGCGCCAACAGAAGGACGCCGCCGAAGCCGCCGTTGGAGCCTCTCCACAGGCGCTCGAAATGACGGATGCAATCGTCGGGCGTGCCGATGCAGGCGAGACCTGATGACACCAGGTACTCTGCGGCATCCGTCGTGATGTCGGGCGGGATAATGGGGAAGGTCGCCACTTCGGTGAAATAGCGCTTGAAGTCCTCCAACCCGAACCTGACGTCCTGATGCGCCTGCTCTCTCGTCTCCGCTACGTGGGCGAAGGTGACAATGCGCCACTTTCGGCGGTCGGGCGTCTTGCCATTTGCCTTGGCGCTTTCCTCGTAGACACCCCAGTTGGTGGCATGCGCCTTGAGGGCATCATCCGACGTGCCGCCGATCGAGAGCATTCCGATGCCGTGCCTGCCCGCGGCCACTGCTCCGACCGGAGAGCGGGACGACGCAACGGCCATCTCCATCATCGGTTGCGAGTAGCTCTTGAGCTGGAGGCACGCTTCCTGCAGGTCGAACCAGTCGGTCTTCCTGGTCACCATGCGGCCTTGCATGAGCTCCATGATGACGTCGAGCGACTCATCGAGCTTGCGTCGCTGGTCTTCGGCCTTGAGCCCCATCTTCACTGCATCATAGACCAGTGAACCCGGCCCGACGCCGAACATGGCCCGGCCGCGCGTCATATAGTCGAGCTGCATCAGCCGTCCAGCGAGTGTGAACGGGTTGTGGTAGGGCAGCGAAACAACGCCTGTCCCGAGGCGGATGTAGCGCGTGCGCTCCGCGGCGGCCGCAATGAACATCTCGGGACAGGCAATGATCTCGAAGCCTGCCGAGTGGTGCTCGCCGACCCAGGCCTCGTGATAGTTCAGCCGGTCGAGATGGACCAAGAGCTCCATATCACGGTCAAGAGCGAGCAGCGGACTTTCGCCAAGGGGATGAAAAGGAGCAAGAAAGATACCGGTCTTTAGAAATCTGTCGTTCATCCCTTGCCCTTTTTACGCGTCCCTTGAACGGCGCTGATCGTAACGAAACTCGTCGCATGGCGCCGGTGCCGCACCTTCGTTTCCACTCACTCTGGGGCCGTCAGAGCGGCTAACACCTTCGGGGGGGACATGGGCAGATCGGTGAGGCGCAGCCCTGTGGCATTGCGCACGGCGTTGGCAACCGCCGCCGGTGCCGGCACGATCGGCACTTCTGCCACCCCGCGCACCCCTTGCGGGTGCTTGTCGTTCGGCACCTCTATGATGACGGCTTCGATCATCGGAAGATCGGAGGCGACCGGCATGCGATAGTCGAGAAAGCCCGGATTATCCAGCTTGCCGTTGTCGGCAAATATGCACTCCTCGTTCAGGGCCCAGCCAATGCCTTGAACGACACCGCCCTGGATCTGCCCCTCCACGTAGCTTGGGTGGATGGCCCGGCCGGCATCTTGGACCGCTGTGTAGCGTATGACCTGAACTTTTCCGGTCTCTCGATCGACCTCAACGTCGCAAATGTGGGTTGCGAACCCACCTGCCGCACCTTCCGTGTTGAGCGAGGAGCGCGCGTTGATCGGCCCACCCGTAGCGCTCGCTTTTGCGGCCAATTCGCTCAGGGTCAGCGGCGGGAAGTCGCCGGCATTGGAGCCGGCGGGACGGGCTTCGCCGTTCTCCCAGACGACCGCCTCGGCATCGATCTTCCAGATCTTGGCCGCGCGCTCACGCAGGGTCTGGATCACCTGCTCGGTCGCTTTTGTTACCACCATGGCGGCGGCGAACGTGACACGACTGCCTCCGGTGAGTGCGCTGAAGCCGACGGAGCTCGTGTCGCCGATCAGGGCCTGGACGTTGCGATAGTCGACGCCCAGCAATTCCGCGACGATGTTGACCATCGAGGCCCGCGAGCCGCCGATGTCGGGATGCCCCGTTACCACCACCACGGTGCCGTCCTCGTTGACATAGACCTGTGCACTGAACTCGCCGCCCGCATTGAACCAAAAGCCGCTGGCGACGCCGCGGCCCTGGTTGGGGCCCAAAGGTATCTGGTAGTGAGGATGGCTGAGCGCTGCCTGCAGAGTTTCCTCATAGCCGATCCGGCGGAATGTCGGGCCGTAGGCCGCTTTCGTCCCCTCCTTGGCCGCGTTCTTCTGGCGCAGCACGAGCGGGTCCATCTTCAAGGCCTTGGCGAGCTCGTCGAGAGTGCACTCCGCCGAGAACGCCCCGATCGGCGCTCCCGGCGCACGATAGGCCGCAACCTTGGGTCGGTTCGTCACCACGTCGTACCCGGTGATTTGCACGTTGGCGATGTCGTAGGGTGAGAGGGCGCACCCCACGGCGCCGCGAATGGGTGAGCCCGGGAAGGCGCCGGCCTGCAGATTGTAGGTCGCCTTGACGGCGGTGATCTTGCCGTCCTTGGTTGCGCCGATCTTGACGGTGCTCGATGAACCGGACGTGGGGCCCGTGGCGCGAAACACCTCCTCGCGCGTCATCACCATTTTTACCGGACGAGCCGACTTCTTCGCCAGGATCAGCGCCAATGGCTCCAGATAGACGATCGTCTTGCCGCCGAAGCCGCCGCCGATCTCGGCCGGGATCGCGCGAATGTCGCTGAGCTTGAGGCCAGTCAGCTGGGCCGTCATGTCCCGCACCATGAAGTGGCCCTGGCTGCTGCTCCAGATGGTGGCGTGACCGTCCTTGTTGACGCTGACGAGACACGCGTGGGGCTCGATATAGCCTTGATGCACTGGCTTGGTCTTGAAGCTGCGCTCGACGATGACGTCAGCCGCTGCGAAGCCGGCATCGACGTTGCCCAGAGTGTGCTCGAGCTTGCCCGCGACATTCGACGTCGTGGCCGGACCCGGCTTGGCGCCGACGTTGCGCATGTGCTCGTGCAGAATAGGGGCGCCCGGCTGCATCGCTTCGTCGACGTCGATGACCCACGGCAAGACCTCATAGTCGACCTCGATCAGCTTGAGGGCTTGAGAGGCGATCTTGGCCGATGTTGCGGCGACCGCTGCCACAGCGTGACCCGCGTAGAGCGCCTTGTCGCGCGCCATCACATTGCGGCTATTGAAGCGCAAGTCCTGGATGCCGAGGATCGCCGGCTTATCCCAGGGGAACTCCACGAGATCGGAGCCGGTCATGACAGCTTTGACGCCCGGCAGCGCCGCCGCTCTTTCGAAGTTGATCGACTTGATGCGCGCATGCGGATGTGGGCTGCGCAGAACCTTTCCCACCAGCATGCCCGGTTGCGAGAAGTCGGCGCCGAAAGCCGCGCGGCCGGTAACCTTGTCCGCGCCATCCGGCCTGATGGTGCGCTGCCCGATCCACTTGTTGTTTGAACTGTTTCCCGTCATCCCTGCTCTTTCCGTTCCGTTCATCACCGCCCCATGCTGACAACATCAGCAATCGAAGGCGTCAGCTTGCATGCAAAGGAATGATTACCCGTGCATAGCATCTTGCGCCCTATCTATCCTACAAGGAAGCAGCCGCCGGACAACCGCCGAGCACGCCATGTCGTGGGTCTGAAAGTGGTAGCTGGGAGACCTCGCAGAAGAAAGTCAGACTTGTCCGAAGTCGAGGGGTTAGCGGACTAAGCCCAGGCAGCCATCATGCGTGCGTTTTGACGCCAGGCTGCCGGTCCGAGATGTTTCGTTCCCGGTCGCGCGGGAGCCTGACCGTCTGCGGCAGAAGGCGGCGGCTCTGACTGCCATGCTCGCGCTGGCGTCGCTACCGCCAGCAAACTAAGCTTCGACCCTCGACCGCTCGATGGGGGCTCGTCACGACGCGTGGAGACTGAAATTCCGGCTTTTTGAGGAGGTAACGAAGTGACATACCGTGGCATGACCGTGGAGACCACAAAGATCAACGGCGACAAGGGTGAGCCGATCTCGGCTTATGTGGCGCGTCCGTCGGGACCGGGCCCCTTCCCCGGCGTCGTGCTGATCCACCATCTCCCTGGCTGGAGCGAGATCTATTGCGAGATGACGCGCAAGTTCGCCCACCACGGTTACATCGCCATCTGCCACAACCTCTATGAGCGCAACGGCCAGGGCAATCCGGACGATGTCGCGGCCAAGGTGCGCGCCGAGGGCGGTGTTCCGGACGCCCAGGTCATCGGCGACACGGAGGCCGCAGTGAAGTGGGTGCGCGCGCAGCAGGGCCACAACGGCAAGGTCGGCGTCTTCGGCTCCTGCTCCGGAGGGCGGCACGCCTTTCTCTATGCCTGCCACCGAAAAGATGTCGACGCATGCGTCGAACTATGGGGCGGCCGCGTCGTGATGGCCAAGGAGGAACTCAACGCCAAGACGCCGACGTCACCGATCGAGCTCACCAAGAACTCTCTCCTGTCCGCTGCTCGGCGTCTTCGGCAACGAGGATCGCGCACCAAGCCCGGAGCAGGTGGACCAGCACGAGGCCGAGCTCAAGAAGCACGGTAAGGCTCACGAGTTCTACCGCTACGACGGCGCCGGCCACGGCATCTTCTACTACCACCGGCCGATGTACCGGGTGGAGCAGGCGCTCGACGGCTGGAACAAGGTGTTCGCGTTCCTTGGCAAGCATCTGGCGAGGTAAATGAGCATGTGCACATCGATCGTCGAGATCGCGCCTGCGAGCGGCATGGCCAAGGGCGCGGATGACTGGTTTCCGCTCTCGCACTCGGTGGTCTCCTACGACCACGCGCGCCACGCGTTGCTCGAGGACGCCATCACCATCGACTTCGTCCACAGGGGCCTGCCGCCGGGCGCGCGGGCCGCCGTCGAGCTGACCCTCGATGCGGCCAAAGCGCTCAACGCCGCACTGGCGAAGGCCATCGCTGCGGCCGAGATCGAAGAGGCGGAGCGGTCGAAAGGTCTTGAGCGGACTCGCTTTGGCACCCTGGCGCCTGCGGCCGCGTCGCTGGTTGCTGCTTAGTCGCCAACGCTCGGTGGCTCTCAGGCGACACCGCGAGGACATGCAACGGGAAAAGGAGCCGGCCGCCGTAGAGCGCGTTGCAGCGCCCGATGCGCGGGCGCGATTTCGGTGCACCAGTCCATTGCGCGCAGGTCACGAACCCTGGAACCGTTCTGTCATCACTTTCGAACCAGGGTTCTCAACCTGCCGCTTCTAGTTCACGTCGCGTCCTTTTCCTTGCGTCGGCCTACAGACCTGATAGAAAGCGCGAAATTCCGGGGCTTTCTCGCGTCATTTGCTGCCGTAGCTCAGTGGTAGAGCACTCCCTTGGTAAGGGAGAGGTCGTGTGTTCAATCCACACCGGCAGCACCACTTTTCCCAAGCAATTCCACGGGGTGTCGCGACGCCAACTCCCTTGTGTGTCGCTCCTGAACGGTCAACGGGACACGAGCTTTGTCAGAAAAATCCGCGCCCTGCCAAGAGGTAAGATCGGCGGAGAGCGTGAGCTTGGACATCGCAATTTCGCAGGCTCGTGACTGCAGTCGTCAATGGCGAGACGCGCGCTTCGTTGCGCGGCGGAAAGCTTCGAGTAGAGCTCTTGTTCTGGCTGTTGGCTCCCTCATGCTTAGCAGTTCGTCGAGGACTTCCTTCTTTAGCGATGCTGTCCCTTTGTCAGGACAGCGATCAAGCTCTCTAAGGAGCTCGCGGAACCGCGCAGGCAACGGCTCCTGCGTGACGCTCTCGCTCTCCTCACGAAGCCGCTTGGCGATCAGTCCGAGCGAATTGTCGTATCCAGCCTTCGACTCTCGCGGCACTCCCATCGGAGCCGCTTTCCTTCGCAATATTGGGTTGAGGAGCGCCAATTGCGGCGAGCGGCGACATCTTGAGCTGATACCCGCCTGAACTCTTGAACGTGCAGTTTCGGCCTACGTTCCACGGAAATGTATAAAATCGTACGCCTTGAATCAGCAACATAAATTGCGGAATCGAGGAGCCTCGCGGCACTGCGAGACAACTGTCGAATAGCGAGGACAACCACTCCAGATTGGAGTAGGGTGCCGGAGATACGCAACATCGGGCGCGTGGTAGCTACGCACGCTCGGCCTTACGCAGTCGATCATCACGTCTGTTGCGCGTGTAAGGGTTGATCGGCTCAGGACACCTCGGTCAGCCTCAACTAGGCCGTCTGCATCCTGCAGTTCGCGCTTTGCCGCGTTGTAAGGATGCCCCATGTCATCCAACCGCATTCTGTCGCGCCTGTCGCGCGAGGATTTCGGCCTGCTCGAGCCTCACCTGCAATCAGTTGATCTGCCCGTGAGGAAGCAAATCGAAACCCCCAAAAAACGTATCGGCCAGGTCTATTTCATCGAAGCTGGATTTGCCTCGGTTGTCGCCAACGGCACCGGCAAGCCCAGCATCGAGGTCGGGATCATCGGCCGCGAGGGCATGACCGGCCTGGCGGTTGTGCTGGGCAACAGTCGCGCACCGCATGAGACTTATATCCAAGTCGCTGGTCGTGGCCAGCGCATCAGCGCGGCCAACTTGCGCGCGGCAGACGAGCAGAGTCCTGCGTTGCATCGTGCCATGCTGCGCTACGCGCATGCGTTCCTTCATCAGACAACCACAACCGCGCTCGCCAACGGCCGCAGCAAGATGGAGGAGCGCTTGGCGCGCTGGCTCTTGATGGCCGACGATCGCATCGACGGAGACGAGTTGCCGCTCACGCACGAGTTCCTCGGCTTGATGCTGGGGACCTATCGTCCCGGCGTTACGAAAGCCGTACAGGCGCTTGAGAAGGAAGGCCTCATTTCTGCGCGCCGCGGCATCATCAGCATCCGCAATCGCAGAGCGCTCGAAAAGCGGTCGAACGGCACGTACGTCCCACCCGAGAGTTAATCCACGAAGATGACTTGCATGTTCCAACCTCACGCCAATCGGCTCATTCGTGACGCTCAACTGCGCATCGACGATCAGCGGGCGCGACTGCAGCGAATGATCGTTCAAGGATCACCCACGCAGTCAGCGGACGATCGGCTGAACAAACTGTGCGAGACGCTTCGGCGACTACAGAGCGCCGAAGCTCAACAACTTCCTTCCAACCGTGGCGCGAGATGGTTCTCCGTCACAGAACCTGAAAGGCAAACACAATGAACGATCGCCTCAACGGCTTCATCTGGGGCCTCGTAGTCGCCGGAATCGCCGTACCCATCGCGTTGAGCAAGGGGTTCGGTTGGTATAGTGGTGGGCAAGCGCAGACGTTTGCCAGGCAAGAAGCGCAGGCCGCAGTCGTCAGAGTGCTCACACCTCTTTGCGTGGCCAACTTCCAGAGTGCTTCCGACGCGCCCGCCAAGCTGGCTGCACTCAAGAACATCGATTCCTCGTGGCAGAGGGAAACGTTCGTCAGACAGGGCAAGTGGGCCCTCATCGGCAAAGACCAGGAAAGCGGGGTTATAGATGCGTGCGCGACTGAACTCTACAAGCTGTGATGCCCGGCTGAACCGCACCCACCTGACAAGCCAGGAGGGAGTAGCCATGGATCAGGCAACCAGTCTTCTCCACCAAGCACCTCTCGATCGACCTACCGCGCACATGCTCTGCCGCGTTCTCGAAGATGGATGGGCATTGATACGCGGTGACTTTGCGGGAGCCGTTGCGGAGAAAGCCGGACGCATGAACCTCGCCGACGGCATCCTAGCCCTGGCCAACGCAGGCCAGCGCGATCCGGAAGTGTTGAGGACGTATGCCGTTACGCGAGCCCTGAGCTTGCGCAGTCCAGCGTCTGTGAAAAGGACCGCAGCATGAAAATCTCGCCCACTGCCGCCTGCATGAGTGCGGCCGGTGCCTGTGCCCTCGGAATACCAACAGCGGCGCTCCTTGGTCCGCCTGGCCTTGCGTTCTTCTTTTTGTTCGGCATGTCTGCATGCGGCCTGGTGCTCTTTGTTCTGGACATGAGAGCTTAGATATCGGCAGGCGGGCGCCTCTGGATGCCGTCCAAATCCGAAGGAGAGCGATCGAATGCCTGACACGCCCCGCACCGCGTACCTCTTCCAGTGCACAGGCGAAGATCTGTACGCCGTGTCGCATGACATCACTGGCGGCAACATCCCCCGCTCGCCGTGCACGCAGGGCTGGTGCTTGTGCGAGGAATTTCAGCTCGGCCCGCGCGCTCCCGTGCCAGCTCCGATAATGGCCGAGCCTATCCTTAAGGGCATCGCGGACACCGGGTATTACGTGTGGCGCGGCTGGAGCAGTGGCCCTTCCAAGCGCCCGCCAAAGTAGTTCGGTCCGTTCTCATGTCTGAGACTCGCTATCCGAAACCACGAACAATTCGCTGCCCGATAGCGGACGAAGCATTTGCGTCAGGCTCACAGCCTTCGACCAGCTACGACACCTACCTTCCGGCGCGCCGCCAACAGAAAAGCGAGGGCGTATTTGGCGCAGCACCCCATGATCAAGACGAAAGTGCCCACCGGCTCATGAACAATACGGGCTGACGAACAGCATCGCCGCGAGAGAGCTGCTGCTTTCCCTCACACCCATCACCAAGCGCATCGATGATCGGCATTACGTGCTCGCCGGCTTCGGCCAAAGAATAGTCGACGCGCGTCGGCACTTGGGCGAATACCGTCACGCCGGGTGGACGACGAAGCCGTCGAATCCGTCCGCGCTCGATGAGCAGGACGGACACCCCGCCGTTGTCGGGCCCGAACATGAAGTGGCAGACGAGGAGCTGCGAGCGCCCTCTGCAGAGGTCTGTCAGCGAGGCGCTCCCCTCGTCGGTCTCGAACCGGTATTCCTTGTCGATCCGGACCCACGGCAGCTCTTGCCGCCGCCGCGCCAGCTCGTCGCTGCGCCGCGTTAGCTCCTTCTCCGCCTGAAGCAGCTTACGGCGGGCTGCAAGCCACTCGTCACCTGTTCCGGTCATGTGCTTCGTCATCGTTCTTCTCTCCTTTGGATGTCCTTCGTCGCTCGCTCCGTTGTCGAAACGACGTGCTGGTTGGTGGTCGTGAGATAGACTAGGACCGGATATCGAAGGGTGAGAGTGACAAGTGTGACGGGGTTCCGATGGACTCGCTGATCACGGCTGCGGCGCGTGCACTCGCAACGGGTGATCCCCTCGGGGCATTGAAGCGGGTTGCCCTGCGTGACGACGCGCCTGCGCTCGCGCTGCGGGGCATCGCGATGGCGCAGCTCGGCGATCTCGCTCGAGCGAAGGCTCTCTTGCGAAGTGCTGCGCGCGCGTTCGGTCCGAAAGAGGTGGTGGCCCGCGCGAGGTGCGTCGTCGCCGAGGCCGAGATCGCGCTCGTCTCGCGCGACCTGGGCTGGCCTGCGAAGGCGCTCGACGCAGCACAGGCGACGCTCGAAGCGCACGGCGACCGCGTAAATGCCGCGCACGCGCGGAATCTCGAGGTCAGGCGTCTGCTCCTGATCGGCCGCCTCGACGAAGCCGAGCGCACGCTCGCCGAGCTCGACCCGACGCCGCTCCCACCGGCGTTGAGGGCCGCCCACGAGATGGCGGTTGCGGGAATCGCGATTCGGCGACTGCAGACGAAGGCGGCGCGCGCTGCGCTCACTCGGGCCAAGCATGCCGCGCGCGAGGCGGACATCCCCGCGCTGACGGCGGAGGTCGAAAGCGCATCCCTCGTGATGAACACGCCGGCGGCGCGCCTGATCGCGCGTGGCGAGGAACGCCTCCTCCTGCTTGAGGAGGTCGAAGCGCTGCTGGCGTCGAAGGCGCTCGTCGTGGACGCGTGCCGCCATGTCGTGCGGTACGAGAGGCTGGTGGTCTCGCTCGCGACGCGCCCGGTATTGTTCGCGCTTGCAAGCGCGCTGGGTGAAGCCTGGCCCGGAGATGTGCCGAGGAGCACGCTCGTCGCACGCGCCTTCCGGGCGAAGCACGCCGATGAATCGCATCGCGCACGGTTGCGGGTCGAAGTCGGGCGGCTTCGCGTGGAGCTTCGGACGCTGGCAGACGTGAGCGCGACGAAGCAAGGCTTTGCGCTGGCGCCACGCCGCGCACGCAATGTCGTCGTCCTGGCGCCGCCCGTCGAAGAGCAGCATGCAGCGGTGCTCGCTTTCCTTGCCGACGGCGAATCGTGGCCGAGCTCGGCCCTGGCGATTGCGTTGGGAGCCAGCCCGCGCACCGTGCAGCGGGCGCTCGATTCGCTTGCGACAGCAGGCAAAGTGCAGTCGTTCGGTCGCGGGCGGGCGCGTCGTTGGATGACCCCGCCCGTGCCGGGATTCCCGACAACCTTGTTACTCCCCGGTCCGCTGCCGAGCGACTAGGATGGACGCATGAAACGATCTCAAGCCGAAATCCTCCGTGAATATGGACCCTTTCCGGGTGTCGACCATGTGAATGGGGTTACGTTCGACGGTCAGCACGTCTGGTTTGCGTCCGGAGACAAGCTGAATGCCCTCGATCCGGCGAGCGGGAGGACGGTGCGCGCCATCGATGTCGCCGCGCACGCAGGTACGGCCTTCGACGGCAAGCACTTGTATCAGATCGCCGAAGATCGCATTCAGAAGATCGATCCGAAGACCGGCCGTGTGCTCGCGACGATCCCGGCGCCTGGCGGCGGCGGTGACTCCGGCCTCGCGTGGGCCGAAGGAACTCTCTGGGTGGGGCAGCATCGGGGCCGGAAGATCCATCAAATCGATCCTCAGACAGGGGCAATTCTTCGCACCATCGAGTCCAACCGCGTCGTCACCGGGGTCACCTGGGTCGACGGCGAGCTCTGGCACGGCACCTGGGACGGTGACGAGAGCGATGTGAGGCGGGTCGATCCTCGAACAGGAAAGGTCCTGGAGAGGCTCGAGATGCCGCCCGGAGTGGGCGTGTCAGGGCTCGAGTCCGATGGCGGCGATCAGTTCTTCTGCGGAGGCGGAAGCAGCGGGAAGGTGAGAGCCATCCGCCGACCCAAGCGAGGCTCCGCGGCCAAGCCGAAGAAGTGAGGACGAGCGTCGCAGAAGGCGCGAACAAAAGCGATCACGACTGTCCACTCCTGGCAACGTCGACGAAGCAGCAACGGGTCAAGACCGGATCAACAGTTAACCGAGCCGACGATACTGTCGCTACCCGTGTTGCTCGGGCGATCATTCAGGTCAACATGCGCGCCGGACCAAGCAACGACAATGCAGTGGTCATGCGAATTCCTGAGGGCAGTCCGCTGGAAGTGGTGAAATGCCATTACTGGTGCGAGGTGATTTTTGCCGGTCAACGAGGCTGGGTTTACAAGGGCTTTATCGGTCTATCACCAATCGCATCCCAGCAATGACAGGCAGGCGATGTGGTCAACGCGCGAAGAACTGGCGCTGCAGCGAACCCAGCCATCGCGCTCTGGTTGCAATCGCGGCCGCTGGCGGGCCGGGTCGCTGAGCTGGGGTCGTTAGCGGGCATGACCTACTTTGCCGATCTGACTCCGTACCTGTATGGCCTGCCTGAACCTGAGCCGGCGTAGGCCTGGAGCGGGTCGCCGTGTGGGATCCAACGCATGTAGTGGAGCGCATTCTTGATCACTATTCCGCCCGGCCCAGTCCGCATCTGGCGCAAATGAAGGTCAAGCTCATCAGGAACGAGTTGACATGCGCCCAGGGAGACCAGGCTCGCCGACAGAGCTGTAGGCGTAGTGGCGGCAAACCTTGCAAGCTGGCCTACCAGCGCACCAGCACGTAGTCCTCGGCATCGCGGCCCTTGAAGTACTGCGGCTCCTGCTCTCCCTTCATGGACTTGGCCAGCTCGTCGACGCGCTTGAGCACGTAGGTGGCCAGCTCCTTGGTCGAGATCTGCCGCTTGGCGCCGAGGCCGCCCTTGCCTTCCAGTCCCTCGACCACCGCATAGGTGAAGAGACCGTGGCCGAGGGAGGCGTCCTCCAGCGCCTCCTGGTCGAAACGGGCGGCGGTGTAGGCGATGATGTTGGCGTGGTAGGCGGCGTTGCCGAGGCGCTGGTTGTAGGCGTTGCCGGAATGGCAGGTGTCGACGAACAGCAATCGGCGGCCCTTGGCGGCCTCGACCGCGCTCTGCAGCACCTGCCAGGGCACCACGGTGGAGCCGCGCAGCGCGCCGCCGGTGAACTCCGCGTTGGTGGGCAGGAAGCGGTAGTCGGGCCCCTCGTTCTTGCCGTGGCCGGCGATGAACAGCACGACGGTGTCGGTTTCCTCCGCTTGGCGCAGCAGCTCCACCGCGTCGATGATGTTGCCGGCGGTCGGCGCATCCTTGGCATCGCCGCCGTTGACGAGCAGGCGCTTGACGACGCGGGCGTGGCCAGGCGCGAGGCGCTTCTCGATGGCCTCCGCCAGCTTGCGCGCGTCGGCCACGGAATAGGTGAGGTCGCAGCCGGCGCTGCCGCAGGCGTTGCCGAGGCCCTTGTACTCGTTCACCCCTATGGCGAGGATGTGCAGGGTGCCGCGCTTGTCGAGGCGGCCCTCCTCCTCGTGGGTCAGCACCAGGGTCTCGGCCTTCTCGCCGATGGCGTTGGTGAGCGTGATGCGCACCTCGTTGCGGCCTTGGGCCAGGGGCACGTCGAGAAGGCGCTCGCCGGCGCCGAAGCCGCCCGAGCCGGTGGGCGGGGTCAGGTCCTGGACCTGCCGGCCGTTGACCTGCACGCGGATGGCCCTGATGGGATCGGGTGTCGCCTCGATGGCGATCGCCACCGTCGCGCGGCCGCCACGCTGGGTCGATCCGCTGGACGGTGAGACGATTCGGAGCCGCGGCACGGGGCGCGCCAGCAGATCGACGAGCTTGAAGGACGTGCCTGGGGCCTCCCGCACGGCCTGGTCAGCGGAGGCGAGGATGATGGCCTTCTCGACGATGTCGGGACGGTTCAGGTGCTGTCTGAGCTGGTCGGCGCCGACGTAGTCGGCGGCCTGGTCGGGCCCCTTGTTGATCTGCCAGCCGACGATCTTGTCGGCGCCCGGCGAGCCCGTGTAGTAGCCCTGCGGCGTCCACATCACCCACTCGCCGTCGGTGCCGTGGAACAGGGTGACGATCAGCTCGCGCGTCTTGAGGTTCCACAGCCGCACGGTCTGGTCGGTCGCGCCGGACACCAGGAAGCGGCCGTCCGGCGAAGACGCAAAATCCCACGGGACGTCGTCATGGCCGACGAAAGAGCCAAGAAGACCGCCTTTCAAGTCATACGCGCGTATCTCTGAAGCACGACCGACGAGAACGGCTTGGCTGTCGGGAGTAAAGGCAATCGGATTTCTTGCAGAAGGATCGTTCCCAACGTCGAATTGCGCATGTAGCGCGCCGCCTTGCCGTTGGCCGTCCTGCCACTTGGCATCCTTGTAAACTTCAAGGATGCTCGAATTGATCAGAAAGGCAGCCGTCGACTTGAACCTCGCTAACCATGGCCAGTGCTCGGCGGCACCGCGCAGGTACTTGCGGCGAGCATCATCGGGACACTCATACTGAGAAGGCCGTGATGTGGTGCAAGTGGCTATCCGCGGATCGATTTCCTTGGCACGGCCGAGCGGTGCGCCGTCGAGTGGGAGGGACAATTCCCGCTTCAACTTGTTGGATGTCTCGTAACCATCCTTTTCCTCCCCCCACGCGATCGCGCGACCGTCTCGCGTAAAGCCCGCGGCGTACACAGGTATTCCCGACCCCTTGAGGGTAGTTGCCTTGCTCCTGCCTGCGCCCACGATCTGGATGTCATTGTTGAAGCGCGCGGCGATCAACTGCCCGTCGGGACTGAACGCGGCAGCCCCATTGCATCTCACGCGGTTCAATTTCACCTCTCGACCGGTCTTCGACGACTTTGCGCCGAATGGTGTCCATTGGTCGTACAGCTCGCCGTCAAGCAGCTCAGCACCAGTCGCAACCTCAAAGACCTGGCAACCTTGGCTTTGCTGGGTTGAAAGCAGCCAACGCCCATCGGGGCTGAAGCGCAGCGACGTTACGTCTGCCAAACTTTGCATCCCGAACAGCTCGGCGAACCGGCGCACGAGCTTTCCCGTTCGGCCGTCCCACAAGAGGATTCGTCCATCTGTGCTGCCGGACGCAATCAAGTGATCATCCGGCGAGACAGCAAGCGATGCCACGCCGCCGCCGCCCACCCAGTTGTCGGGCAAGAGCTTCTTGTGCTCCGTCATCTCGGCGATGAGCTTGGCATCGGCTGCGCTCCACAGCCGCAGCGTTGCGTCCCCACTTCCCGTGACCGCCCGGGCACCGTCGGCACTGAAACTCACGGCCGCTACAACGCCCAGATGCCCGGAAAGTCGAAGCATTTGCTGCCGGTTCGCAAGGTGCCAGATGATCGCTGTCTTGTCGGCGCTGCCGGAAATGAGCCGCGAACCGTCGAGCGAAAAGGCCAGCGCCGAGACAACATCCTCGTGGCCCTTGAGCAGGGTGTCCAACTTGCCGCTGGCGAAATCGTAAAGGCGAATCGCGTTTGCGATAGCGCGATCCGTGCCATGGAGTTTACCCCCGGCGGCCAGCCA
This sequence comes from uncultured Alphaproteobacteria bacterium, assembly GCA_963827545.1. Classification (GTDB taxonomy): domain Bacteria; phylum Pseudomonadota; class Alphaproteobacteria; order Rhizobiales; family Hyphomicrobiaceae; genus AWTP1-13. The sequence goes on along the minus strand of CAWHBI010000040.1, from coordinate 22,198 downwards.
GCGGCCGTCAGGTGACAGGGCGATGGCGTCAATCCTCCCCCAGTCGCCGCTCGCCGCCTCGCCGCGGATCATGCGTACGGCCTTGCCGGTCTCGACGTCCCAGACCCTGACGGTCTTGTCGATCGAGGCCGAGACGATCTGCTTGCCGTCAGGTGTAAAGGTAATGCCGGTAACGTTTGCCATATGCCCGCCAGTATCGAGCATGAGGTGCGGCACCGCCGTGGCATCGGCCGCTCGGGCCCTTGGACGCTCGGCCAACGTTGCCGTGACACGCCGCTCGGGTCCGCCCGAAAGTACGCCCAGCAGCACCTGCGCCCCTGGCCGCTTGGCCTCGATGGCGGCATTGAGCTCCGACGCGGTATCGATTTGGGTGCGGTCGACGGCGACAATGATATCGCCGGCCTTGATACCCGCCTTGTCCGCCGGGGAGCCAGCGCTGGCCGCCGTCACCTTGGCCCCGCGCGGCGCGTCCCAGCCGAACTTGTCGGCCTCTTCCTTGCTGACGTCCTGCAGCTCGACCCCAAGCCACCCCTTGGGGGCCGGCTCCTGCGCAAGTGCTGTGCCGCTTAGAAGCGCTGCGGCCACGATCACGCAGCCCCAAGACATACGCATAGGCTGCATCTCCCTCTCGAGAAGCGCGAAGTTGACTTCACCAGGTGGTAAACAATGTGGCCGGAGCAGATGCACTTGAGGCGTTGCGCGCGAATTCCGTTGAGGTAGAGCGTCTCGTGTGGCCTTCGGACAACATCCTAAGAAGGGCCGGCTTCAGTTGGGGGTTGCGAACAAGGATGAAATACTGATCCAACAATCGCATCACTGTCTGGCGTTAGCGCGCGCTCTGCTGCGCAATTGGAGAGGGGCGAGCGTGAGATCGCGCAGTGCGCGATGGGCCGCGCATCCCATTGCGGGCCCGGGGAAACCTGACCTCGTCGGACTCGGTGCTGCAGCACTCACACTGGGAGTACCGTGGTGTGCTTGACCATACGCATGATGAGCGTCGATCGATGGGTGGCGATGTTCGCAACATTCGATAGTTTGTCAAAGACGAAGCGCTGATAGTCGTCGACATCACGCGCAACGATCGTCAACACGTAGTCCCATTCGTCAGGATCATGCACTCGATGACTGTGGGCATCGATACGGCTGGTTTCACCCTTTTTGTTCCTTATGCTTGTCGATTGCTGCCTGCACCGCTGCTCGCGACTGGGCGCCCGCCGTCTCGAACCTGCGCTTGGCGTCGTTGTAGCTCCAGTCGCGAAGCTCGTTGGAGTTGCCTTGGAAATGGGGATGGACGTAACGCGCCATCAGCTCGTAGCTGCGCTTTGTCGCCGGCCAATCCGCCCAGTTGTGCGCCAGCAGAAGGACGCCGCCGAAACCGCCGTTCGAACCTTTCCACAACCGCTCGAAATGACGGATGCAATCATCGGGCGTGCCGATGCAGGCAAGACCAGACGACACCAGGTATTCTGCGGGGTCGCTCGTAATGTCGGGCGGGATGATGGGGAAGGTCGCCACTTCGGTGAAATAGCGCCTGAAGTCCTCCAACCCGAACCTGACGTCCCGATGTGCCTGCTCTCTCGTTGCCGCCACGTGGGCGAAGGTGACGATGCGCCACTTCCGGCGATCGGGCGTCTTGCCGTTGGCCTTGGCGCTGTCCTCGTAGACACCCCAGTTGCTGGCATGCGCCTTCAGCGCATCGTCCGAAGTGCCGCCGATCGAAAGCATACCGATGCCATGCTTGCCCGCGGCCACCGCGCCGACCGGAGAGCGGGACGACGCGACGGCCATCTCCATCATCGGTTGCGAGTAGCTCTTGAGCTGCAGGCGCGCCTCCTGCAGGTCGAACCAGTCGGTCTTCCTGGTCACCATGCGGCCCTGCATCAGCTCCATGATGACGTCGAGCGACTCGTCGAGCTTGCGCCGCTGGTCCTCTGCCTTGAGCCCCATCTTGACCGCGTCATAGACGAGCGAGCCCGGCCCGACGCCGAACATGGCTCGGCCGCGCGTCATGTAGTCGAGCTGCATCAGCCGACCGGCGACGGTGAAGGGATTGTGGTAGGGCAGCGAGACCACGCCAGTGCCAAGGCGGATGTGGCGCGTGCGCTCTGCTGCCGCCGCGATGAACAGCTCGGGACAGGCAATGATTTCGAAGCCGGCTGAGTGGTGCTCGCCGACCCAGGCCTCGTGATAATTGAGCCGGTCGAGGTGAACCAGGAGCTCCATGTCGCGCTCGAGGGCGAGCAGCGGATTTTCGCCAAGGGGATGGAAGGGAGCGAGAAAAACACCGGTCCTCAGAAATCTGTCGTTCATTGCCTGGCTTTCTTGACCCGTCGTTCGGCTACGCTGGAGCTCTCGCGCGCACAGGGGATCCTGCTCTTGTTGATCGGCTCACCCACATCGCAAGCCGCGGTTGCGGCCTGCGCCTTCCGTTTCCGCTTACGTTGCGGCCGTCAAGGCCGCCAGCACCTTCGGCGGCGACATGGGCAGATCGGTCAAGCGCAGCCCGATGGCATTGCGCAGGGCGTTGGCAACCGCCGCCGGAGCCGGCACGATCGGCACTTCGGCCACCCCGCGCACCCCTTGCGGATGCTTGTCGTTCGGCACCTCGATGATGACGGCCTCGATCATCGGCAGATCGGAGGCAACCGGCATGCGATAGTCGAGGAAGCCCGGATTATCCAGCTTGCCGTTGTCGGCGAATATGCACTCCTCGTTGAGGGCCCAGCCGATGCCTTGAACGACACCGCCCTGGATCTGCCCCTCAACGTAGCTCGGGTGGATGGCCCGGCCGGCGTCCTGCACCGCCGTATAGCGCATTACCTGCACTTTGCCCGTCTCGCCGATCGACCTCGACGTCGCAGATGTGCGTTGCGAACCCGCCCGCCGCGCCCTCCGTATTGAGCGAGGAGCGCGCGTTGATCGGGCCGCCCGTCGCGCTCGCTTTGGCAGCCAGCTCGGGCAAGGTCAGCGGCGGGAACTCGCCGGCGTTGGAGCCGGCGGGACGGGCCTCGCCGTTCTCCCAGATGACGGCGTCGACATCGATCTTCCAGATCTTGGCCGCGCGCTCGCGCAGGATCTCGATGACCTGCTCGGTCGCCTTCGTCACCACCATGGCGGCGGCGAAGGTGACACGGCTGCCTCCGGTGAGTGCGCTGAAACCGATGGAGCTCGTGTCGCCGATCAGGGCCTGGACGTTGCGATAGTCGATGCCCAGCAATCTCCGCGACGATGTTGACCATCGAGGCGCGCGAGCCGCCGATATCGGGATGGCCCGTGACCACCACCACGGTGCCGTCCTCGTTGACATAGACCTGCGCGCTGGATTCGCCGCCCGCATTGAACCAGAAGCCGCTGGCGACACCGCGACCCTGGTTGTGGTCCCAGCGGCGCCTTGTAGTGCGGATGGCTGAGCGCCGCCTGCAGTGTCTCCTCATAGCCGATGCGGCGGAACGTCGGGCCGTAAGCCGCCTTCGTCCCCTCCTTGGCCGCGTTCTTCTGGCGCAGCACGAGCGGGTCCATCTTCAGGGCCTTGGCCAGCTCGTCGAGCGTGCACTCCACCGAGAAGGCCCCGATCGGCGCCCCCGGCGCCCGATAGGCCGCGACCTTGGGCCGGTTCGTCACGACGTCGTAGCCGGTGATCTGCACGTTGGCGATGTCGTAGGGCGAAAGGGCGCATCCCACGGCGCCGCGAATGGGCGAGCCCGGGAAGGCGCCGGCCTGCAGATTGTAGGTCGCCTTGACGGCGGTGATCTTGCCGTCCTTGGTTGCGCCGATCTTGACGGTGCTCGACGAGCCCGACGTGGGGCCCGTGGCGCGAAACACCTCCTCGCGCGTCATCACCATCTTCACCGGACGGCCCGACTTGCTTCGCCAGGATCAGCGCCAGCGGCTCCAGATAGACGATCGTCTTGCCGCCGAAGCCGCCGCCGATCTCGGCCGGGATCGCGCGAATGTCGCTGAGCTTGAGCGCCGGTCAGCTGGGCCGTCATGTCGCGCACCATGAAGTGGCCCTGGCTGCTGCTCCAGATGGTGGCGTGACCGTCCTTGTTGACGCTGACGAGGCAGGCGTGCGGCTCGATGTAGCCCTGATGCACCGGCTTGGTCTTGAAGCTGCGCTCGACGATGACGTCGGCCGCTGCGAAGCCGGCCTCGACGTCGCCCAGCTTGTGCTCGAGCTTGCCGGCGACATTCGATGTCGTGGCCGGACCCGGCTTGGCGCCGACGTTGCGCATGTGCTCGTGCAGGATGGGTGCGCCGGGCTGCATTGCCTCGTCGACGTCGATCACCCACGGCAACACCTCGTAGTCGACCTCGATCAGCTTGAGGGCTTGGGACGCGATCTTGGCCGATGTCGCCGCGACCGCTGCCACCGCGTGGCCCGCGTACAAGGCCTTGTCGCGCGCCATCACGTTGCGGCTGTTGAAGCGCAGGTCCTGGATGCCGAGGATCGCCGGCTTGTCCCACGGGAACTCCACGAGGTCGCTTGCCGGTCATGACCGCCTTGACACCCGGCAACGCCGCAGCCTTCTCGAAGTTGATCGACCTGATGCGGGCATGCGGATGCGGGCTGCGCAGGACCTTGCCCCAGAGCATGCCGGGCTGCGAGAAGTCGGCGCCGAAGGCCGCCCGGCCGGTCACCTTGTCCGACGCCGTCCGGCCTGATGGTGCGCTTTCCGATCCACCTGTTGTTGGAACTGTTCTCGGTCATCCTGCTTTCCATTCCGTTCATCGCCGCCTCATGTTGACCGCGTCAACTTATATCCAAAGGAATGCCTGCCCGTGCATAGCATCGTGCGACATACCTCCATCCTACAAGGAAGCAGTCGCCGGACAACCGCCGAGCCATGTCGTGGGTCTCCAACGGCACGAAAGGAGTGCGGCTTGTCGCAGAATGAGTTCCAAAACGGTACTTCAGCCGGAAGATGAATGCCCGCTATCGGCACTGAACCGAAGTATCTGATCTCGCATCGCTTCTTCCGTAGTTTGGTCGCAACGGACGTCGCCGCGGCTCGTTCCTCATGCGTCCCGCAACTGGCTCTTATGATATGGGCGGTAGCTCTGCTATTGCGTCGGCGCGGCAACAGGCCTGCCGGCCACCCATGTTGCGTGGATCTGGATGTGACGGGGGTCGAAGGCGACGAGATCGGCGCGATAGCCAGGAGCGATCCTGCCGAGGGAGCCTCCGAGGCCGAGAAAACTCGCCGGCTCCGTGGAAGCGAAGCGCAAAGCTTGCGTTAGCGGCCGGCCAAGCAACTCAACACAGTTGCGCACGGCCGACGCCATGTCGAGGTGGGTGCCGGCGAGCGCGCCGTCCATCCGGGTGCAGCGGCCGTCGCGCGTGCCAATCTCCTGGCCGTAGAGCATGAACGTCGAGTGGCTGCCGCCGACGGTCGGCATCGCGTCGGTGACGAGCATCGGACGCGCTGCGCCCCGAAGCGCCAGGCGGAGCATGGCGGGGTCCACGTGGTGACCATCGACGATCATGCCGAACCAGGCGCCCGGGGCCTCAAGCGCCGCGACGACCGGACCAGGCTCACGGCTTTCCGGCTGACGCATGGCGTTGAAGAGGTGAGTGAATCCGGTAAGGCCTTGGGCCAGCGCCGCCTTGGTCTGCGCATAGGTCGCCATTGAGTGACCGAGCGAGACGCGAACGCCGGCCTTGGCGAGCTGCCCTATGAAGCCTGCCGGGACCTGCTCGGGCGCGAGCGTGACGAGTGTGACGCCTGCCCGCGTCGCCGTCAGCTGCTCACAATCCTCGGCCGTGGGCCGCCGGAACATCGCAGGATCGTGCACGCCCGGCTTTTCCGGTGACAGGAAAGGGCCTTCGAGGTGGATGCCGAGAACGCTTGGGTTGGCGGGAACGACCAGCTGTATGGCATCGAGCGCAGCGCGCATCTTGGCCGGCGTATCGCTGATCAGAGTGGGCAGCAGCGCAGTGGTCCCGAAGCCCCGATGCGCTCGAACAATGGCCGCAATACCATCGGGCGTCGGGTCGTCGTTGAACAACACGTCGCCCCCGCCGTTGACCTGGGTGTCGATGAAGCCGGGCGCGAGCCAGGCGCCTTCCGGCAGGATCTGGGTCAGCACGGGCGAGGGCAGCTCAGACCGGGGCAGGAGCGCCGCGATATGGTGCCCCTCGATCACGACGGCGCAATCATGGTGCAGGTTCGAGCCGTCGAAGACGGTGCCGGCTGCAACCGCGTGTTGACCCGAAGCGCTCATCGCGTGCGCGTGACCTTGCGTAGGTGGCGAGGCCGATCGACGTCGGTGCCCAACCGCTCCGCAAGGCGGATGAGCATGGCATAGAAGCTCTGGATGAGGCAGACGGCGTCGACCTCCGGATGGTCGGAGGCAACTGCGGGGAGCCGTCCCGCGCCGGAAGCCCCGGGCTCGGTGGTGAGCAGCGCGGTCCCTTTTTCCCGAAGGCTGGTTGCGAGCTGGTGCATCCCGTGCGCCGCAGCGTCGGTCGGCATGAACATCAAGACTGGGTAGCGCGGTGAGATCAGAGCCACCGGCCCATGGAGAAACTCGGCGCCGCTGAATGCCTCGGCATGCAGCCTGCACGTTTCCTTGAGCTTGAGCGAGGCTTCACGCGCGATGGCAAGAGTTGGCCCGCGACCGATCGCAACCAGGCTCTTGGCTCCGACCAGCGTGTCCACGAGCTCGCTCCAATCGAGCTCAGCCGCGGCACTCAGTCGATCCGGCAGTCGCTCGATGGCGCCGCCGAGGCTTGCGTCGTCCGTCCACGACGCGGTCAGGCGCAGCAGAGCGGCGAGCGTCGCGACAAACGTCTTGCTCGCTGCAACGCTGAGCTCCGGACCGGCGCCGATCGGCAGTACAATGTCGCAGGCGGGGACCAGCGGGCCATCGGTGGCATTCACTATCGCCACGGTCAGCGCTCCCGCCGCCTTGGCGCTCGAGGCCAGGGCGACGAGGTCATCGCTCCGTCCTGATTGCGAGATGGCGAGAAACAGCTGGTTTTCGAGGCGCAGCTGCCTCCCATAGACGCTGGCGATGTTGGGTGCGGCCTCGGCGACCGGGACACCGATATAGCGCTCGATCAAATGCTTGCCGAAGGTCGCTGCATGGGCCGAGCTACCGCGTGCACAGGTGACGACGACTTGCGGCGGCCGGCGCTTGAGCCGTCCGACGAGCTTCGCCAAGGGCTGGGCCAGGCCCTGCAGCTGCTGGCTGACGGCTACGGGGGCTTCACGAATCTCGCGCGCCATCAGCACGTCAGCGTCACTCCCGCGCTCCCTCATCATGGACACAAAGAGCCTTCAGGTTGTTGGCCGCCGCGGACCGGCCCCGCCCGAGCGAGCCACAGCGCACCGGCGAGCGCATCGGCCGCGGCGGGAACCAGGCGGCGCCTCGTCTCCCGGCTGAGCCACGGGGTGACGCTCGACGACAGCCCGCCGGCCACCGCCAGCCGGCGCACGCCGATCGCGTTGAGCCGCTCAGCCAGCGCATCGATATGCCCACCGGCAAGCTGCATGAGCTCGCAACCCGCCGGATCGTCCTGACGAGTATGCTGGACGACAACGGGTGCGAGCGTTGCAAAGTCGCGCGGCTTTGCCGAGCCCATCCAACGCACGATGGCATGGGGGTCGGAGTTGAACTGCTCGAACACAGCGCGCAGCAAGCCGGTCCAGAGTGCACGCCCATCATGCGCCCACAACACGCGGCGCACCACCTCGCACCCGAGCCACGCACCGCTGCCCTCGTCAGAAACCGGGAAACCCCAACCGCCAACACGATGATTGCGCCCTGCAAGGATCGCCCAGGCGACCGTGCCTGTGCCGATGATGATGACCCCGCCGTCCTCGCCGCGATGCGCTCCAACGCAGGCGGCATGGGCGTCCGTCGTCACCACCAACTGTCGGAACGGGTGCCGGTAGTTCTCCATCGCCTCGAGCTCGATTGGTTCCGTCGCCCCCGCCAGGGCAAGGCAGGCCACGATGGGCCGGCTGTCGATGGCGAGCTTGGCCTCCGCCAGGCACTGGCCGGTGGCGTCGAGCACGGCCCGGATGCTGTCGTCGAGCCCCAAGCGAATGTTCGCCGGGCCCGCCTTGCCCTCGCCGAGAACGGTGCCCGAGCCATCGCACAGCCGGGCACGGCACAGCGTGCCGCCGCCGTCGACCCCGAGAAATAGTAGGTCTCCGTCCACTTGTGGTCCTCGCCTGTCAAGCTCATTTATGAATGACCGCGGCGAAATCCAAATGGATGGCAGCCACTTGGCTGCTCGGAGCGATGGAAACTGAGCGCATAAGCCCACGATATTCAGGCATCGACGTCTGGGACCCCGCCGATGTCGTGGACGCGATGATTGAAGGGCAATTCTCTGCCGTCGCTGCGGTGCGCGCTGCCAGGCCGGCGATCGAGCGGGCGGCACTGGCGATGGAAGCCCGTCTGCGGCATCGCGGCCGCCTCATCTATGCGGGTGCTGGAACCTCGGGCCGTCTGGCGGTACAGGATGGTGCCGAGCTGATGCCGACATTCAGCTGGCCGCCGGAGCGCCTGTTGCTGCTTATCGCAGGCGGCGACAAGGCCATGGTCCGCGCGGTCGAGGGCGCTGAAGACGAAATCGGGCAGGCCAAGGAGCTGGTGAAACGCCACGGCGTCGGAGCGCAAGATGCCTTGAATGCCGTGGCAGCAAGCGGGACGACACCGTTCACGCTGGCGTGCCTGCGGGAGGCAAAGGCACGCGGCGCGCTAACCATCGGCATTGCCAGCAACCGCGGCACACCGCTCCTCGATGAGGCCGAGCACCCGATCCTTCTTGAAACCGGGCCGGAGCCGATTGCCGGCTCGACGCGCATGAATGCCGGGACGGCGCAGCGCATCACTCTCAATGTGCTGTCTTCCTTGCTCATGATCCGGCTCGGCCGAGTATACAAAGGCTTGATGGTCGATGTTAACGCCTCAAACGCCAAGCTGGCTGTGCGGCGGGAGGCGATAGTGCTCAGTCTGACCGGCAGGAGCAGGGAAGATGTGCGTGCTGCGCTCGAACGAACAAAAGGATGCGTCAAGCTCGCGGTATTGCTGCTTGAAGGGTGCGACTTGGACATGGCCGCGGCCGCTCTCGACAGCGTGGGTGGGCGACTTGGTGCGGCAATCGCCCTTATCGAGTCGGAACGCTGCCAGACGTCACCTCGCAAGCAGTTCCCTGGGAGCGAATGAGCTTTTTGTCCGATGCGTCTCAAGGGAGACGGGCGAGTGCGAACGCGGACCGGCGCCCCGTCAATCCAGAGCTACCCCGTCGTACCTCGGGGTCAGATAGCGATCCACGGCCCTCATGTCCTTGGCCATTTGCAGCTCGTAGTTGGCTGCGATCCGACTAGCCGTCATGCCAGGCCGATAGAGCGACGGATTGTTGCGCAGCCATTTGGCAATGAACTTTGGCCCGTATTTGGCGAGCATGCGACGGGCTATGCTTTCGATTCTCTCGCTGGGCTTGGCGTTCAGAATTGCAGCCGCCATTCCCGGCCCCACGTTCCACGTCATATAGGTCTTGCCCGGGGTGGGATCGATGCCCATCTGCCGGAGCCGATCCTGCTGGCGTGCAAAGTAATGGGCGATCGCAGGCGTTGCGCGGTCGTAGTTGGTTCGATCGGCCCTGCTGATGCCGAGTTCTCTCAGAGTGTCGGGCGCCGCCAGGATCTGCCACATGCCGATGGCAGACGACATATGCCGGCCTTTCTGCATAGGCGATCCGGCCTGGGGATTGAGGCGGCTCTCGTGCCACCCGATGGCCAAGAACACGCGCGCGTCCAGGCTATGGCGGCGAGCGGCTTCGATCGCGGATACAATATGCGGCGTCTCAGTGGACGCGCGCGTTGCGTGGGAACAGATTGCGAGAATGGACAAACTGCCGACAGTGGCAATGAGCCACCGAAGTGCCACAATCGCAGCCCTGCCGCCGTTCCAGGTTCCAACCCTTCTCTTCAAACGTGGTCTCCGGCGCAAAAAACGGCCGTCATGCGGGCGTTCCCGGACGGGAACGGACACATCAGCCAATGATGGCTCGTGATTTCTCTGGCGATGGCCGCCCAATCGGCGCTCAACATCGTGAGGCTGTCAGACCTCGCCAGGTCATGAGCTCTGGTGCTCGCCGGCGCAAAATAGGAAGGGGGAAGGAAGGCTTCATCCCCAGTTGGGGGGAGACTTAAAGTTCACGGCGATCTCTTTGCCCACGCGCGCCAGATCAACCGCGACTGCGAACTCCTCTTCACAGCCAACATCCGCAATCGGGACGGAAGAGAGTTGGCAGTCGCCACTCTTTCGCGCGCATTTGAACTGTATCAAGTGCTGCTACTAGGAATTGGTCTGGCGGCGCCCGCGAGGGTGGCGATCCGCGCCACACTCGAATTAGTGTTCACTACGCGCTGTTGCAAACAACGCAGAGGCGCTAAAAGCCTTCATCGAGGGCGTCTCCTTCAGCGGCGCAGGCTAATTCGCAAAGCACGGTTCCCTGAACACCTGCACGTCCTTCACGATCGGCGCAGACCATGTCACTATTGGTTGACTTCTTTATCGCAACCCTTAGTTAACCGAAGCAATTGATACAGCTGGAAAGACAACTCCTGCACTGGAGAGCCAAAATGGCGAAAGTCAGCGGCCTTGAGAAGTTATCCTACGGAGAATTGGGGGAACTTCGCAATCGCGTGGATCGGTTGATGATTGACAAGCGAAACTCGGCCCGCGACGAGCTGCGCCAGGAGGTTGCGGCGTTGGTCAAAAACCACGGCCTATCCATTCAAGATCTGTTCGGTAGGGGTCGCAAGGGCGCCGTAGCTGTCAAATTTCGCGATCCTAAGAACCCCGAGAACACCTGGACCGGTCGTGGCCGCATGCCCCGGTGGCTTGTGGCGGCAACGAAGGCCGGAAAAGCGAAGAAGGAAGACTTCCTGATTTAGGAACAATTCGGACGCGGCCTAGGCTGTCGAGTGCGCCCCGCGCCACTCGCGGCGTGGCGCGTGAGACGAGTTCCTCCTCGTCCCCGATGCGCTATACGGCGCCTAGCTCTTCTATAAGCGATCGCAGTCATTGGTCGGAGCGGGGAGATTCGAACTCCCGACCCCTTGCTCCCGAAGAGAAGGGTCGACGGGAATTCTCTTTAGCATCAATGCACGTTGGTGCGCGTCGGTTTCGTTTCGTTCGCGTTGAGTTCACCCCAACCTGCCCTCCACCTGCCCTCCGCATCTGATGTTCCATGGGAAGGGACGTGTGCGGATCGATCCGCACACAAGAATTTGATCGATGGTCTCGTGAGCGCAAATTCTTTCCCTTTGGTTGCGAGACCGCCCCCAGGGCCCGCAACGCAGCGTAGAGATGGTAGCCGGCGCTGCGTGAGCGCCGGACCCTCACCAGCGATCACCAGCCTTACGCGATGCCGACCTCGCGCTTGGCCAATTCGAGGTAGTGCTGTACCCGCTGCAGCCGGCCTCGATCTCCCGCGTCCGCGCGAAATCGATGCCGCGCTTCAGGATCTTGACCGCCCCGCTATAGGCCGCAACGGCGTTAGACATGGCGGTCGACGTGTCCGGGTAGGTCATCATGACGTCGCCGCAGCCGATGAGGATGTCGAGCTCGCAAGCTCGCGCCCGCTTCCCGTGTTGGTGGGCAGGAACTCCTACTAACCAGTATGCCCAGCCCTGAGCGAAGGGCGCTCTCGGCCAGCAGCATGCGAGGTTGAGGAAAACGCCCGGAAATCGCGGACTCCCAGCTGCGGGGTGTGCGAAGTTTGGTTCGTCGAGTTGCTCCTGTTCTATCAATTCCTTCTCCTCTCGTGTGTCGGGCGCCTCAATCGGGCGCCATTCCCTTGTCCGCCAGCTCCTTGATGGCCTGTGGGGTCTTCGCGAGGTCGGCCAGGCCCATGCCGCGCAGGACATGCGGCGCCTTGGTGAACTGGATGTTGTCGTAGCCGACGATCTCGATGCGGTTGCCCCACGGATCGAGAAAGTCGAGGAAGCGGCCGGGCAGGATCTTCACGCCGGCAGCGGCCAGCGCTCGCTCGGACGGCCTCCTTGTCATCGACCACCAGCCCGAAATGTCGCCCGTCGTCACCGGGCTGCTTGCGGCCTTTCTGAAGGGCAAGAAACTGGTCGCCCAGATCGATGAAGGCGGCGTGCTCGCTCTTGCCGCGCAGCGTGAATTCAAACAGGCGTCCGTAGAAGGCCAGAGCCTCCTCGATGTCGCCCACCTCGAGCGCGATGTGGTTCAATCCAACAGCGCGGGCTTTGCTGGTCTTGGGCATGGCGGTTGTCTCCAGATGTCTCTTGTAGAGAATGTGGTGCCCACCCAGCTGCCCGGCAATGTGGACATACGAACCACGGAGGAAGCGTCAGGTCGGCCCAAAGGGCGGTCCACAAGCCGTGCTAAGTTGCACGTGACCAAGCCAGCGCGCCTGGCTGGTGCTGCCCGCGGGCTACAAAGGACATGATGAAGACAAGCCTGCTCAGCGCCTGCAGGGAGACCGCGCGCCGGACCTTCCGCATCCAGAGCCTGCGTCCCGAGCAGGAATTGGCGATGCTGGCTGTCCTCAACGGGCGCGATGCGTTCGTCTCGCTGCCCACCGGCTTTGGCAAGTCGCTGATCTACCAGGTTCCGGCGATGATCGTTGAGCGGCCGACCATCGTTATCTCGCCGCTCATTGCCCTCATGACGGATCAGGAGCGCGCTCTCAAGAAGCGCGGCGTTCCTGTGGTCGCGATTCACAGCCGGCTACGGGCCGCCGAGCGGCGCGACGCGCTTGAGCGACTCAAGAAGGGTGGCCGCCTCGTCGTTCTCACGACGCCCGAGACGCTCGAGTCGGCCGCGACCGCTCCCTTGTTCGAACGCGCGCGGCCGGCGCTTCTGTGCATCGATGAGGCCCACTGCATCTCGGAGTGGGGGCACGACTTCCGGCCCTCCTACCTGCGTCTCGGCAACGCGCGGAAGCGCCTGGGGAATCCGCCGGTGCTTGCCCTCACGGCAACAGCAACGCCACGTGTCCGGGAGGACATCGCAGAACGGCTGCGGCTGGACAACCCACGGGTGATCGTAGCACCGGCGCACCGCGAGAACCTTGGCCTCACCGTCGATATCGTGCCTGGCGCGGCGAAGTTCCCCGCTGCTGCCCGGCGTATCAAGCGCCTGCAGCGCCCCGGCATCATCTATTGCGCCACCACAACGGCGGTGGACGAAGTCTCGGGCGCCCTCGGGCGCGCGCGCATCCCGGTCACGCGCTATCACGGGAAGATGCGCGCTGCCGATCGTGACGCGGCACAGCGCCAGTTCATGAATCCGTCCCGGCGCCTGATCATGGTCGCAACCACCGCCTTCGGCATGGGCATCGATAAGCCGAACATCCGCTACATCCTGCATTACCAGGCTCCCGGGTCCCTGGAGCAGTATGTTCAGGAGATCGGTCGCGCGGGTCGCGACGGCCGCCCGGCACACTGCATTCTCCTGTTCGACCCCGCCGACCTTGAAATCCACGAGCACCTCCAGGCGCAAGGCCGCCCAAGCGTGCGGCATCTGGAGCGGCTTGAGGCCGCGCTCACCGCCTGGACGGGCGAGGAACGCGCCCCGACCGCCGAGACGCTCGCCTACTCCGCCGGCGTACCGGCCCGGATCTGCGAGGTGTTGCTGTCGGATCTTGAAGAGGCGGGATCCGTTGAACGGGACCAGGACGGCAGCATCGCAATCGTCGTGCCGCCGGAGACGTTCAAGGCCGGCGTCCGCGATCTGGTGGCGAAACTCAAGACCTTCCGCTACGAGGGCGAACGGCGTCTTCGCCTGATTGCCGACTATGCCCACTCCGAGGAGTGCCGCAGCGTATTCATCCGGCGGTATTTCGGGGAGGATTATCCACCGCGCTGCGGGACGTGCGACCGCTGTCGCGCCGACCGCGTTGTGGCCGAGCACGCGAGCCCTGCACCGATCAGTCGGCCGAAAAGCGGACCGCGCACACGTGACAGGCGCCAGTCACCTGCCAGGAGCGCGCGACGGCGACGCCAACGCGTCCACTCATGAAAACCAGCGCCATTGCCGGTCCCCTTCAGCACGCCTACTTCAATGGTTGCCGGCACCGACAATCTGCCGCCCCTTCCTGGACACGAAATGCTCACCCCAACTGAAGCAACTGACGTCTTTCCCTTCGATAACAGCTACGCGCGGCTGCCGGAGCGCTTGTTTGCGCGTTTGCCGCCCACCCCCGTCGCCGCACCGCGCCTCATCCGGCTGAATGAAGCACTTGCCCGGCACCTTCGGCTTGATCCCGACAAGCTCGCCTCTCCGGAAGGCGTCGCGGTCCTCGCGGGCAACCGGGTGCCACAGTTGGGCGAGCCGCTTGCCATGGCCTATGCCGGCCACCAGTTCGGAGCCTTCGTGCCGCAGCTCGGTGATGGCCGCGCCATTCTTCTGGGCGAGGTTGTCGATGCCGATGGCGTGCGGCGTGACATCCAGCTGAAAGGCTCAGGTCCCACCCCCTTCTCCCGCAATGGCGACGGCCGCGCAGCGCTTGGGCCTGTCCTGCGGGAGTACATCGTCAGCGAAGCGATGGCCGCACTTGGCATCCCCACCACCCGGTCGCTGGCGGCTGTCACGACCGGCGAGACCGTCCGCCGTGAAATGCCTCTGCCCGGCGCCGTCCTCACCCGCGTCGCCTCCAGCCATATCCGCGTCGGCACCTTCCAATACTTCGCGGTCCGTGCAGACGTGGATGCGCTCCGCCACCTCGCCGACCACGTGATTGCGCGCCATTACCCGGAAGCGACTGGCGCCGTGAACCCCTACCAGGCTCTGCTCGAGCATGTGATAGGCCGGCAGGCCGAGCTCATCGCCAGATGGCTGCTGGTCGGTTTCATCCATGGCGTCATGAACACCGACAACATGTCGATCGCGGGTGAAACCATTGACTACGGCCCCTGCGCTTTCATGGACAGCTATGACCCTGCAACGGTCTACAGCTCCATCGATAGCTTCGGCCGCTATGCCTATGGCAACCAGCCGCGCATCGCCCGGTGGAACCTCGCCCGGCTCGCGGAAACGCTCCTGCCGCTCCTTGACGAAGACAAGGACACCGCCATCCAGAAAGCGAACGAAGCGCTCGACGGCTTTCGGCGCCCGCTTCGAGACGGCCTACGCCGAGGGCCTCCGACGCAAGCTCGGCCTGCTTCAGGCGCAACCCGAGGATCTGTCCCTGGCGCAGGGTCTTCTGGAACGCATGGCGCAGAACGGCGCTGATTTCACGTTGACCTTCCGCCGCCTCTGCGAAGCTGCCGACCAGCCCCGATGCCGACGCTGGTGTCCGCAGCCTTTTCACTGATCCGGCCGCCTACGATGGCTGGGCCGAGGGATGGCGACGTCGGCTGGCTGGCGACGGCCCTGCCACGGCGAACGAGCGCAGGTCGGTGATGCGCGCAGCCAATCCGGCCGTCATTCCCCGCAATCATCTCGTCGAGGAAGCAATCTCGGCTGCCGTGAACAACGAGCGATTTCGCGCCGTTCGAGAATTTGCTCGCGGTGCTCGCCAGGCCTTACGACGACCTGTCGGCGACGTTCGCCGGTACAGCGCCCCGCCGCGGCCTGATCAGGTCGTACGCCAGACGTTTTGCGGCACTTGACGGTGGGTCCGTCGCGCCGCGGCGCGATAGGGCGTGACTCGACCGAAGGGAGCAGGGACCGCCATATCAAAGCAGCTGAGCCATCGTCTGCTACGGAACCGGCACAGACGCAGTTCCGTTTTGGTCAAGATGCAGTTCGAAGCGAACGTCTCGAGTGACTGTCGACTCTCATGAGCTCAAGGTCCGTCACTAGCGTGCAGATATGCTTGAAACCGGAAAGCCCCAAGCTCGGTTGAGTACATGAGCGATCTCCCGGAGTGAAAGCATGCCCGGGACTGTAACCGTGTTTGGAGGTACCGGCTTTCTCGGCCGCCGCGTGGTTCAGCACCTGCGCGACAAGGGACACATCGTCCAGGTCGCGTCACGGCATCCCGAGAATTGTGGAAAGCACCTCGGGAATGACATGACGCGGCTGCAGCCGCTCGCCGCCGACATTCACGACGAGAGATCTGTAGCGGCAGCCGTCGCCGGAGCGCATGGCGTGGTGAACGCCGTCAGCCTCTATGTCGAGCACGGCAAGGACACATTCCAGTCCGTGCATGTAGCGGGCGCCGAACGCGTGGCAAGACTGGCGCGCAATGCCAATGTCCAGCATCTGGCTCAGGTCTCTGGCATCGGCTCGGACGCCAACTCATCCTCGAAGTACATCCGGGCGCGAGGCGAGGGCGAGCTGGCGGTGCGCAGCGCGTTCCCGGCCGCAACCCTTGTCCGGCCGGCGGTGATGTTCGGACCGGACGATGCGTTCCTCACCACCCTTCTCGACCTGCTGCGGCGGCTGCCGGTCTATCCGATGTTCGGGCGCGGCGAAACGAGACTGCAGCCTGCGGATGTCGAGGACGTCGCCGAAGCGATCGCGAGGACCGTGGATCGCCCGGACACGCGTGGAACCACTTTCGAATGCGGTGGTCCGCGCATCTATGCCTATGAGGAGCTGCTGAGAAGCATAGCGCGCACAGCGAACATCCGGGCGCGATTGCTGCCAATGCCGTTTGTCGCGTGGCATGGATTGGCATTGCTCGCTGAATGGCTGCCGAACCCGCCCATCTCGCGCAATCAGGTGGAGCTTATGGAAATAGATACGGTGGTGCCGCCTGGCGCTGCCGGATTCGCCGAATTGGGCATTGCGCCGCGCTCACTCGAGCAGGTGCTGGATGCCATGGTGGGCGGCCGTTAGACGCGTGGGCCCCACAAGCGCAGAGCGATCGACTCGGACCGCATTGCCCGGCAAGCGCCGCAGGCTGATGGCTGGCCTGACAAAGATCGCCACCTTCAACATCAACAACGTCAATCGCCGCTTGCCGAACCTGCTGCATTGGCTGAAATCCGCCAGGCCGGACATCGTCTGCCTGCAGGAGCTCAAGTGCACTGATGCGGAGTTTCCGGCCGAGCCAATCAGGCGGGCCGGCTACCATGCTGCTTGGCGCGGACAAAGGACATGGAACGGCGTTGCCATCCTCTCGCGCGGCTCGGAGCCCGTCGTGACCCGGACAGCGCTCCCCGGCGATCCAAGTGACGATCAGGCACGCTACATCGAGGCCGCGGTGGGTGGCATCTTGATCGGCTGCATCTATCTGCCCAACGGCAATCCCCAGCCGGGGCCAAAATTCGACTACAAGCTGGCCTGGTTAACGCGGCTCCACACGCACGCACGCAAGTTGCTGCGTGACGGGGTGCCGGCCGTTCTAGCGGGGGACTACAACGTCGCGCCGACTGAGATCGACATCTATCCGACGACATCCTGGGATGATGACGCATTGGTCCAACCCCAAAGCCGCGCAGCCTACGCGCGCTTGGTCGACCAGGGTTGGATGGATGCCATCCGCGAACTGCACGGCAATGAGCGCGTGTACACATTCTGGCACTACCTGCGCAATCGCTGGCAGAGAAACGCTGGACTTCGTCTTGATCATCTCCTGCTCAGCCCGGAGATTGCCTCCGGCCTAAGCGATGCGGGCGTCGATCGGGCCATCAGGGGACGCGAAGGTGCCAGCGATCACGCGCCCGCATGGGTCGTCATCGAACGCCCCAACCATCCGGCACGGCCTCGGGCCAAGCAATCGCGCAGGTAAGCAAGTGCACACTTGCTACTCTTCGCCGGGCACACCTTTCCGCTCCGCCTCCTACGTGCCGGCTGCACCACCGGCTGCCTTTCTCAAGGCCTTCATTTCCTCGAACCTCTTCGTCACGTCCCGCATGACCGCACCAATCCCCGCCATCAATCCGGCGGCGTCGCGGAACGGCACGATCGAGAATTCGACGGAGATGCGCGCGCCGTCCTTGCGTAGGGCCGGTACAGACAGAAGGTCGCCGGCGCCGTAGCGCGTCTCACCCGTCCGCATCGTTTGCCGGTAGCCTTGCCAGTGCCGGCTGCGCAGGTTCTGAGGAATGATGATGTCGAGCGACTGTCCCTGCACGTCGTCGGCCGTGAACCCGAAGATGCGCTGGCATCCGGCATTCCAGTAGCGGATAAGGCCGTCTTGATCGGCATAAAGTATCCCGTCAGGCGTATCGGCCACGAGCCTGGCGGCGAAGTCTTCGATGTTCATTGGCGGCCTCATCTTCCAACCGGGACAACACCTACTTGCGCGACGCGCCAAAGCCGAGCCACGCCATGGCAGCAGCGAGGAAGCACGCCATCCCGCTCACAAACAGGGGAATGGCCACCCCGTTGAGCGTGATGTCCCATGCCAAGACAACGCGGACGAGCTGCAAGAGCGCTATGATCGCAAAGATGACGGCTGCGAGCCGCGAATAGTTCCTCGGATCCATGACATCGTCTCCCTGGCCATCTGGCAGCGATGAATAACACCACTACTCCCGCCCGACCGGCGATGTTATCCGAAGTGGCTACGCTTCAGGCCCATTCACCCGATGCCTCAGGGTTTTTGTCGATAGCTCGGGTACGACCATCCCGAGACAATCATTGATCCGCGGGTGGCACAGTCATGACAGCTCATCTGCTTCGACACGCGACGCTTCTGGTAGGCCTGACGCTTGCCGGATTTGTTGGCCCACGCGTCGCGACGGCGCAAGGTGCTTGTGAGGCGATGCCATCGGGCCCGGCGCGCACCGACTGCTTTATTGGCCATGCACGTATCGCGAACCAGAAATCCAACCTCGCTCGGGACAAGGCGCGCTTGCAAGGCAGTGCGGCGAGAGCGCGTGCAGCGACGGGTACCTCCGTGAGCCAGAGTCGCGAACTCTGCCTGGGGAAAGGCGCAGGCACTCGAACCTGCTACCGATGTTGCCGAACACACGGCCTTTCAGCATCAAGGTGCCTTCGCAATTGCAGGGCGCAGGTAACCCAATGATCGAAGTCGGCATGAGGCCGCACTTTCGTTGTCGACAGCTTGACCTTCATCCAGTCGTCGCAGCTCACAGACAGGCGTGACTCCCAGGCGAGATCGCTAGGTTGCGCAGCCAAATCGAACAATTCTTGAGTTCCGCGCATGACCGCTGCATATAAGGTCGGCGATTTGCGTTCGCGTCGTTTTGGTTGTGCGTGCGTCGGTAGCCGGATCCATGCACGGTGAAGCAGAAGCACGAGGGCGAACTTGCGCGCGTCTTGGATGTCGCGCCCCCGCAAGCCTATGAGAGGGCTGCCGACGGCAAGCGCTCGTGGTGGCGCAGAGCCCTTGAGCTCTTCGGCACCTTCAGGGGCAAGCATGGCGATGCGCTCACGCGCGAAGATGTCGCCGAATATCGCAAGCAGAAGGCTCGAGAGGAGCTGCCGGTCACCGACCCCGAGCGTCATCTCGGGCTGCGGGTATCGCGTTTGGAGGATATGGCCAAGGGCCTTGTGGTCGACGGTGACGTCGAGGTCAATGACCTTGGGGAGAACTTCGAGGTCAAGGCCGAGGAATTCGGGACCGAGCCCAACACCGGCTACTCGATCCACACTCCAGGTGACGCCCGCAATCACGAGCGCCCCAACCATTTGCGCCTGTTCCAGGAGGGATGGGAGCCTCGCTCATTTCGGGACCGGAACGAGGACGCCGAGCACATTGCGCACGTGCGCGATATGGAGAGGCGCAACAAGCAGGCGACGCAAGAGTTCCTCCCCCGCTGGAACGAGGCCGAGAAGGCGACCCGCGCGGACCGAAAAAAGCGGACCGGGACGGACTAGAAAATTCTTTTGCCGAAAGTGCGGGAATCTGGTCCCCCAAAAGCGATAAGGATTAGAGGGCAGGACAGCCGCCTTTGATTGCAGGCGCAACGCTTCCTCAGCGCGCCGATCTCGATCCCCCAGCAGCCTCACCGGCGGCAGGCCCAACCGGCCGATGCCATCCCCCTCTCCCATCCCCGTTGCCGTCGGCCGATAAGATGGAGGTCGGGGTGCACAGGACGAACGCCGTGTAGCCGTCGCGGGCTGCGTCGATTTCATTCTGTACCTCAACCTGCCGAGGCAGGTGCGGCCAATCCGCAATCACTGTCATCACACCGTTCGCGCTGACGCCGATCAGAATGTGCGTCTTATAGTCGATCGCCAGTGGCTCTGGCATGGCTTCTCCCCTTCCCTACCGGGTCAGGCGCATTTGCGGCTCTCATGACCCGGAAAAAGTGCTCCGCGAACTGGTAGCAGCGCTCCATCTCCACCTCGTCTCCGGCTAGCTGGGCTTCCCGCCCGAGCGCCAGGTAGCGTTCGTAGTTCTGCCGCGCATTTGCGCCGCCGTTGGGCGGGCGACGGGCCGGCGCGAACCGCTGCGGTCCGTTCCTCCGTGTCAGGTTCTGATGCATGCAGTGCGCCCCTCAATGAGCGCGCGGCGTGTCCCTCATGGGCGGACACTGCAAGCAACCTGCAGCGTGGCCTTATGAAAAGAGAGGGTTGGGCGCCAGCCCCTTACGGGGGAATTGCGGGGCCAGCGCCCCGCATGACGCGCGCACCACATACATAGGGAGGCCTCGGAGACGCGCAAGAGGCTGGGCCGTCGCGGCGGTGCGCGCCTAGCACGCAAGTTTGGGGGCGACGCCGCTCGCTGGCGTGCCATCATTGTGATAGCGCCGGATGCGGGCCCAGTAGAGGGCGCCCTGGCACATTGGGCAAGGCGTCGCTGTCGAGTACACGTCGCAATCAGAGAGGTCACGCTTGTTCAGGCGCCGTGCGGCATCGCGCACCGCGAGCAGTTCGGCGTGGGCGGTCGGGTCGCTCTGCAGCACCACATAATTCCTGCCCTCGCCGACGATTATGCCATCGCGCACGACCACGGCCCCGTACGCTTGGTCACCCTCCTTCACTGCCTGGTCGCGCAGCGCCCTCGCCCGTGCAAGGAACCCGGCCTTGGTCTTCTCCGCCGGTTGCACGATGGGGGATTGGGCCGCTGCCGGTGCACCGCGCACCATCGTACCCACGAACGGCGCGAGAACGAGCCCCGACATGAACAGTCGCCGGTTTTGATCATGGTGTGCCATCTGCGGCGTCTCCTCCTTGGCAATCGGCATCGTGACCGGAGTAGAACCCGACAGCGTCTGTGCGCGTTCCGGGTCCTATGCGAACTGGTGGAGCAATTTCGGCTGCCGTGAACAACGGCGATTTCGCGCAAGGAAGCGCGGAGCTTGTGGGGGTGCGGGCCGAGCAATGCCTTGATTGTTGGTGCGTGCCGGGTTTGAGTGCTGCGTACCACCTCAGGCTGGATCGCCCCATGCGCCACTCGGATCTGACGCTCTGCCTGATCACCGACGAGGTGTCTCCGTCACTCGACGAGGGACTTGCCTTCGCGCGCGCGGAGGGCATCGGCACGGTCGATCTGCGCGTCATCGATGGCAGGAATGTGCTGGCGCTATCACGCGCCGAGCTGGCCGACGCGGCGAAACGGGTGCGGGCCGCCGGGCTCTCCGTGACGTGCATTTGCACAGCGCTTTTGAAGTGGAGCCCGGCTGGCAGAGCGTCGCAAGATAAGGGGGACCAGTTCGGCTTCGAGCTCGGCGACCGGGCGCCAAGCGTTGTCTACGCGCAAGCCTTCGAGGCTGCCGAGTTGCTAGGGGCGCGCAACCTGCGCATCTTCAGCTATCTGACCTACGACGGCTACCGCGTCGATGACTTGCGTGAGCCTATCGATGATCTGCTGGCGCTGGCGGAGAGGTTCGACATGAAGCTGCATGTCGAGAACGAGGGCGTGTGCAACATCGCCGGCTTCGCCGATCTCGGGGCGCTGGTGACGGCCTACCGGCACCCCCGCCTCAGGGCGCTACCTGATATCGCCAATGCGTATCGGAGGGGCCTGCCGCCGTCGGCCGCCGATCTGGCGCGACTGCTGCCCTTCTCCGACATCCTGCACTTCAAGGACTATTCCAATGCAGCGCGGCGTTTCGTTGCCGTCGGTGAGGGCGATATCCCGTTTACGACCCTGTTGGCCGCGACCTTGCCCGCACACGCGGCGCCGTTGACGCTGACCATCGAGACGCATGCTCCCTCGGAGCCGGCCGCCACCACGCGACGCTCGGTTCACGGCCTGCGCCGGATGGTCGATAGCCTTGGGCTCGCCTGACGTGCGGCGCCGAAGCACGGGACACCTCACCGAAAGAGGAGATTGCCATGCCGTTCTACGAAAAGCGCTCGGTCCACATCCATTATGAAGAGGCTGGCTCTGGCT
>CAWHBI010000039.1:0-85863 GCA_963827545.1 uncultured Alphaproteobacteria bacterium | reverse complement strand
GGCACGATCGAGTGGGAGTAGTGCTCGCGATTGGTGGCAAGCACCCGACATGAGCGTTGAGCGCCTCTACAAATATGGGCGCCTTGGCCCGCACTCCGAAGCTCTGTTTTCGGGCTCCCATGTTTGGTTGGCACCACCTGCCGATCTGAATGATCCGTTCGAGTGTTGTCCTTGGTTTACCTATCAAGGAACCGAGGAGGAAATCTTCGAACTTATCGTTACAGGCTTCAGAAAGCAGAATCCGCAAGCAACCCACAAGCAAGCACTCCACGCAGCGACCGAAATCTATCGAGAATGGTGTCATTGCGCCCCGGGTTTCTGGGAGGCGATGACCGCGCAGGTGATCCGCGACGTTCGTTCGAAAATCGGCCTGTATTGTCTTGCGGAACGTCCGGACAGCATCTTGATGTGGTCCCACTATGCATCGGATCATAAGGGCTATTGCTTGGAGTTCGAAGCCACCAACCGAACGGTTGTCTTCGGGGAGGCACAAAAGACTCAATACTCAAATTCGTATCCACATGTGGACTTCTTCAGAACACCTCACGACAAACAAGTCGATCTGATCTTTCTGACGAAGCACTCTGGTTGGGCATATGAAAAGGAGTGGCGGATCATCGACTATCAACAAGGGCCTGGGTTGCGCGAGTATCCAGCCCAACTACTGAAGACTGTGATCTTTGGGTTGCGAACGCCTGAAGTTGACAAACATCAAATTCGGAGCTGGGTGGCTCGTCGCGGTCACCCCGTAGAGTTTCGCCGGGCCGTGCAGAACGATCGCAAGTTCTCAATTGATATTGAGGAGATTAGATAGGTCCACCCCACCTGGAACGCCATCGGGTCAAGGACCGACGGCGTATGCGGCGAGGTGAGCCAAGCAAACAACGAATGGTTTGGATGCCGAAGGGCGAGACTAGGTGGGTGCGAGTTCGGGCGCTCTCCGCAGAGGAAAAGGCCGCGATCGCGGCAGCTTGCGAGCGCTTCATCGCCAAGTCGCTGAAGCCTCGATTTCTGCCCGAGGTTCGTCCGACCCAGTTCAACTACCCAATCGACATCTTCGGCAAATGGCGTGGAAGCAAATACAGCTTCACCACACGCTACCGCTCGGGGTTTCCGGACAATCTTGGGGAGGAATTCAACTCGGCATTCACACGCCTCGACCACGTGGAAGAGCATCTCGCGGAAACCCGTTTCGACCTCATGTGGCATCGGCACACCGGCCAGTGGTGGCGCCTGCATGCCTTCGTCACGCTGGAAGATGCGCTGCGGCTCATAAGAACCGAGTCCCTGTTGCAGCCGCACACGTGAAGATTGCGCGCCGTGACCTCAACCGACGGCATCAACCGCGTGGTCTACGACGTGACCGTCGAAGCCGCCGGGGACGATCGAGTGGGAGTGATGTAGCAATGTTACTACAAATACTTGATTGGCGGCCATCGTGATGGTAGAGGTGTCAATGGAGATCACCAATGGCCATCACCACCATTTCGAGCCGCGAGTTCAACCAGGATGCCGGGGGCGCCAAGAAAGCGGCGGACAAGGGGCCGGTCATCATCACCGACCGCGGGCGTCCCGCGCATGTCCTGCTCAGCTTTGAAGACTACCAGAAGCTTTTGGGCGCAGGCCCGAGCCTGCTCGAAGTGCTGGCGCAAAAGGAAGAAGGCGACTTCGATTTCGAACCGCCGCGCATGGGCGATGACATTTCGCGTCCCGTGGATCTCGACTGATGTTTCTCCTGGACACGAATGTCGTGTCGGAACTTCGCCGGCCGGAGCGAGCGGATGCGAACGTGCGCGCCTGGGCGTCCAACACGCCTGCGGAGCTTTATGCGATTTCCGTCGTGACAGTCTTGGAACTGGAGCGGGGAACCCTGCTCACCGAGCGTCGCGACGCACTGCAAGGGGCCATTCTGCGTCGGTGGCTGCACCACGAAGTCCTGACGCGGCTTGCCACACGCATCCTGACGATCGACGTCGCCATCGCACGGCGGTGCGCGAGCTTGCATGTTCCCGATCCACGACCGGAACGCGATGCTCTCATCGCCGCGACGGCTTTGACACACAGGCTGACCGTGGTCACGCGCAACACGGTCGATTTCGAACCGATGGGTGTTGCCTTGCTTAACCCGTGGCTGGCGCCTGGCGCATGAGTCTGACGTGCGTCGGGGTTTGACGGTATGCCTGCCGGTACCGAGAAAAATGGCCGTCCGCTGGCGATTGAAAACGAAAGGCTGCGAAGGTGTCGTTGATCATCGAGTGGGAGTGATTTGACGTCCCTCGCGGACTATCGCCGCCTATCGCTAGCGTGGCCAGCCTACTCATAGTTCACGAACTACTTTTGGTCATCAGGCGGCGATATCTGATCCAGCTGCCGAAACTCTTACCCCTCATGTTTGCCTTCGACCTATCCTAGGCGCCTCGGCCTCTGCGACCGCGGCTGGTCGCCGTTTCCGCAATGCCTGCGCCGCCTTACCGAGGACAGATATAGCCGGTGCCGCTCGGGTTCTTGAAACAGCCCACCGACTCGGGCAGCAGCCATTTCGGCAAATACAGCACGACCTCCGGAAACAGCACGGTGAAAGCGATGGTGAGCAGAAACACGATGTAGAGAGGGAACGATCGCACCATCGCCTTATAGAAGGACACACCCACGAATTTTGCGCCGATCAGCAGCGACAATCCGTAGGGCGGGGTGATCAGTCCGAAAACCAGCGTAGTGATGATCACGACTCCCATATGCACTGAGTTGATGTCGCCGAGCTCGGTCAACTTCAGGATGATGGGCATGAAGATGATGATGGCGGGCACGGCATCAACGAAATCACCGACCAGGATGAAGAGCAGCACCAGCAGAAGCATGATCATCCGCGCATCGGTGCCAGCATAGTGCTCGATGTACTCGGCAACGGTGTCGGGTCCGCGCAGGTAGGCCAGCATCCATCCGAACGCCGAGGCGCCGGCCACGGCTGCCAGCGGTAGCGAGTAGAGCAAGCCGGTGTACATAAAGTCCGACGGAAGCTGCCGAATATGCTGCGGCCGAATGATCGGAATGAGAACCAGCAGAATGTAGAACGCGGCCGCCATGCCGGCTTCCGTCGGCGTGAACCAGCCGGTCAGGATTCCGCCCATGATCAGGACCGGAATCACCATGGGCAGAGCCGATCCGCGCGCCGCCACATAGACCTCGCAAAGGGACGCGCGAGGTTTCAGATGGCCGGTCGGTCCGAAAAAATAGCTGTAGATCATCAACCCGATGCCGATCATCACCCCCGGCACAACACCCGCCAGGAAGAGCCCACCGATCGATACATTTCCGGTCGCACCATAAACCACGGCCATGATCGAGGGCGGGATCAGGTTGGCGATGGTCGAAGCTGACGCGATCAAGGCGGCCGTGAAGGCGCGGTCGTATTTTTCCTTGTCCATCTCGGGCGCAACGGTGCGACTCAGCACCGCCACGTCGGCGGCCGAGGAACCCGAGATGCCGGCAAAGAACATGCTGAACAGCGTGACTACCTGCGCCAGGCCGCCGCGCAGATGGCCGACCAGCACTTGGGCCAGGCGGATCATGCGCTGGGTCACGTCGGACGAGGTCATCAGCTCGCCGACCAGTAGGAAAAATGGGATTGCCAGCAGCGTCTCCGAGTCGATGCCGTGGAACAACTGGCCTATGATCGTCTGGAAGCTGATGGGTGTCAGAGCCGTGGCGATGAGCACGCCGCCGATGAGCGCGAAGGCCACTGGCACTCCCATGTATCCGAGACCGAGGAACACCAAGGCCATCAGCACGAGGATCGCGTTGGAGCTCATTCCACCGGCTCCCCACCGAATTCCGTATCCTCGGGCCCCGCGTAGCCATTCTTCAGGCCATTGACGATCTGCTCGACCGTGAAAAGGGCGATCAGTGCGCCCGACATTGGCACCACGGCGGTATAGACGGTCAGCGGAATGAGCGATGGCATACGAAAGCTGCCGAGGTCGTGCAGCGCGTTCTGCCAGCCGAACCCCACCATGAACCCGGCGATCACCAGCACGATGGCGCGATTGATGGTCTCGATGGCCTGGCGTCTGGTGCCCGTCATCCGCCGGGTGATCTCGGCGAGGTAGATGTGGTCCAATCGCCGGGTGGCGGCCGCCATGCCGACGAATACTCCCCAGGCGAAGAACGCAGTGGTGACCTGTTGCAGCCACAGCCACGGGTAGCCGATGGTGCGCGTCGTCACGTCGAAGAACACGCACAGCGTGAAGCCGGACATGCACACGCCGCACAGGATCATCAACAGCGCCTCGAGCCAATCCAGCGCGGGCCATTTCAAGTGCCGATGCCGCTTGATCACCAGGGCGCGATGCTTTGAGAATTCGCTGGTGTCGGCCACGGTCGAGTCATCCGCTTAACAGAGGGACGGTGCCGCTTCGGCACCGTCGCCCGTCGCTTCGCTGTGAATGTTCGGCTACTGCACCTTGCGAACCAGGTCTAGCAGCTTCACCGCGTGTGGGCCGAGCTCCTTGGCTAGCTGATCCTGGATCGGCCCCGCCGCTTTGGAGAAGCCCGACTTTTCGACCGTGGTGTTCACCTTCACACCCAGCTTCACCAGCTTGTCGGCCGATTCTTTCTCCAGTTTGAGGGCGTGCGGAGGCTCGAGCTTGCCGACCTCCGCGGCAGCTGTCTCGACCCATTTCTTTTCATCGGCGCTGAAATTTTGCCAGGTCTTGTCGCTGACCCAGACCAGGTTGTTGTTGGCTTCGTGCTCCGTAATGTTCAGCACGGGCGCAACTTCATAGTGCTTGTTCGACAGATAGACGTTGACCCCGTTCTCGGCGAAGTTCACCACGCCAGTCTGAAGGCTGGTGTACACTTCTCCGAAGGGCATGTGCACGGTCTGTGCCCCGTAGGCCGGAAAATGGGTATCCTCGGTCTTAGTTGCTTGCACGCGGATCTTTTTCCCCTTCAGATCGTCGACCTTGGAAATCTCGGTCCTGCCGTAGATGTTGCGGAAGCCGAGGGTGATCAGCGCCAATGCGTGGGCGCCCTGCACCGACTCGGCAATCATGGTCTTGAATGCAGTTACTACACCGGGATCGGCGATCGCTTTGGCAAGGTGCGCCTCGTCGCGGAAGATGAAGTGCAATGAGAACACACCGGCCTGCGGCGCCACGGTGGAGGCATTGGCGGTCGAGGTGATGATGAAGTCGATGTCGCCCGAACGCAACTTCTGCAGCATCACCGGCTCTTGGCCCAGCTGCGCGCCAGGGAACTGGTCGACCTTGAGCTTACCGCCGCTCAGCTCGCCGAGACGTTTCTCGAAAAGGTCCCCGGCGAATCCGTAACCGGTAGACTTTGGCTGGTCGTAGCCGAACGTAAGTTTTCGTTGCGCCGCCGCATCATTCGGCCCGGCGATGATCGCCAGCCCGAGTACCACGACGCTCAGCCCGAGGCATTTCATGCCAATCATCATTTGATGTTCCTCCCCCTGTTTTTGTCCTATCATCGTACAAGTCCACCGAACGTCGCTCAACGCCAACTGAACGTCAAGGCAAACGCAAGCGCCCGCTGCCGTCAGCGCCCCTGGCATCTGCTTACGCGCGAATAGACACCGTGAGGGCGGTAGCCCTGCCGAGATATTGAGACGGATCGCAGGTTCCGCTTGCTATCAGAGTTGTCCCCCGTCCCCCCAGCTGTCCAGCAAAGTGCAGTATTCGGGATCTTGATAGCGGGACAGGAGGAAGGCTGGCGCGTAATCAGGCAGCGGGCGCTCTCCGATGTGCCGAGCGAGCAGCTCTCCTCCAGCGCATGATGCCATTACGCCGAAGCCCGAGAACGCTCCCGAAATGTAGGCACCCTCGACCGGCAGTGGGCCGATGAGCGGCCGGTTCTCACGCGTCTTGATGTAGTAGCCCCCATCGATGAAGGGCCGCGCTCCTTTTCCCACGTAGGCCTTGAGCGCCGGAACCATGGTCGACATGCCGCGCAGCGCAATCTCAGCGTAGTGTGCCTGCTCCGGCAGTGGGAAGACGACTTCGGACGGCTCATGCTGATGGTTGAAGAGGACGATGAACGCCGCGCTGGCTCCGGTCCCCTCAGGCCGGCCGTGGACGCCCCAAGGAAACTTGCCCAGCAAATATTGTATCTCTTCGTGCTCGGCGAGGGCGGTACGCTCATCGTCGCTCCAGGGCAAAAACTGTTCGTCGAGCCAAATCAGCATCGGGGCCAATCGCATTGCGCCCAACGGGTCGGGGAAACTGACCTTGAGGTGGCGCTCGGCGACGATCGGCAATTCGACGCCGATGAGCCGGGCCATTTCCTTCTGCATCGGTCCTGCCGCAAGCACCAGATGGGTTGCTTCAAGCGATTGGCGTTCCCCCTGGTGCTCGATGTGAACCGAGCGAACGCGTCCACCGGAAGTTTCTATGCCCACGACTTGGCCTTTGATGAGCCTTACTCCGCGCTCTCGGATTGCCTCCAGCATCACCATTCCGAGCTGCTGCGCACTTAGCCAGCCGGCGCGTCGCGCGTGCACCACCGCCAGGGTCTCTGGTGCCAGATAGGGAAAGTGCCGGCGGATAAGACCCTTCTCGGTGATGACATCCGCGCCGGTGAGCTGGAAGTCGAAGCCGCGCTCGGGCGAGGGCACATACGGGCTCGAGGCCGTGTCGTGAACTCTCGCAGGGCCACTTCCATGCGTCTCGGCCGTCATCGCCATTGCCTGGAGGAAGGGGACCTTATCCGCATCGGCGGTTGCGAACAGGTAGCCACGACGGTTCAGATTGACGCGATTGTTGGTCGCGCGCGCTATCCCATCAATGAGGTCGATGCTGCGGTTCATGAAGGTCGTCATGGCCCGATCAGGGCCCGGCCACCAATTGCGGTAGGCCTCCGTCGATTTATCCGAAGTGAGCGAGAGGGGGTTACCCTGCTCGATGATGACTACGTCGTGGTAACCATGCTCGACTGCGAGAGAGTAGGCTGCCGAGATCCCAGCGATTCCCGCACCGCAGATGACTATCTTCGCCGATGAGTTGGCCATCTTTTCTCATCTCGGCTAACCACTCGTGACCCCAGCAGCGATCACGTGCCAATGGAGGACCCCTCGGTATAAAAGCCGTACTCGTGTGTTACGGTAAACGCGCGCAGGACGCTCCACAGACCGATGCGCCTGCAAGATATCTGTTGCAAGTGGGGCAACGTTACATGAGACTTCGGCCCGGATCTAACGTGGACCAGAACAACGCTACTGCCTTATCTAGATGATCATTGGAAGGAGCAGGTCGCAGCATGGCTCCTGTGGGCCCAGGACTGCTGTGGGTCAAACCTTGCCGGTCTCCTGGCCCCGAACCGCCGGCAGTTGACCCTCCGATAACTGCCGAGCTTCTGCCACGCCGCGAACGGGCAATCAGTGCCACCTTTACGCGTCACGGCGCCTCGCCGCCAAGGCAGTAAAGCCCGCAGCCTCACACCCGGCGGCCAGCCAATACCCGTGGCCGTGTCAAGAGCGACGTGCCGCTCAGGTCTAGACCGCGTCCAGGTCGACTCGCAGCTCCGATGCGTTCGCAGGTCGCCTGCAGCGCCCGTCGAACTCGGCGCCCTGCTCGATGGTAAGGGACATGTGATGGATGTCACCTTCCACGCGCGCCGAGGCTTGCAGCGCCACGGTCATGGCGCGAATGGCCCCGGATGTCCGACCGCGCACGATCACACGCTCGGCCGAGATTGTGCCCGCCACCCTCCCTTGCTCACCGACGATGATCTCAGCGCCGGCCACGTCGCTTTCGAGATCGCCGTCGACTTGCAAGATGCCTCGGCTGATGATCTTGAGGCCCTGACCAGTGATCCTAAGGTCGTTGCCGATAACGGATTTTCCCGCCTCAATGGATCCCGTACTACTGAGCTGAGGCGGTCTGCTGGGACCGGCGCTAACAGGCTTGAGCGGTACGGGCGCAGCTGCAGAGGTACGCGCCATGATGTTCCTCCCGTGGGCGGGGAAGGCGGACCAGCAGCAATGGGGCCAATGCCCCTGCGTGTCTAGGAAGCTCGTCCGCTTCCCCGTGTCTAGATACGCCCGGACTCCGGGGGGCTGCAAGGATGAATCAGCCGAATCGCCCGTGCCGTGTGGCGTAATGACGACATTGAGCTACAGCTGCCGGCCGCTCAAGCCGCGACCGTGAACCGAGCGACTGCGTCGCGATTTACCTCGATGCCAAGGCCTGGACCTTCGGGGATAGCTACGACGCCAGCCTCGTGCTCGAGCGGCTCCTTGAGCACGGCCTGGCGGAATGGATGCTCCGAGCGGTCGAACTCGAGCATCGGCTCGAGCGGCGTATGGCGCGGCGGGGAATGCGGCAGCACGGCCAGGAGCTGCAGAGCGGTCGCGAGGCCGATGCCGCAGCCCCATACATGCGGCACGTAGCGTACGCCGAACGCCGTTGCCATGTCGGCAATCTTCTTGCACTCCGAGAGGCCGCCGGCGGCGCAGGTGTCCGGCTGCAGGATGTCGATTGCGCGCCGCGCGAGCACCTCGCGGAAGCCCCAACGCGTGAACTCGCATTCCCCGCCGGCGACCGGGATCGGCTGGCCGCGGCGCACTTCCACGTAGGAGTTGAGATCGTCAGGCACCACCGGCTCTTCGAACCAGCCGATATTCAACGGCGCGACCCGGCGGCCAAGTTCGATCGCTTCGACGGCGTCAAATCCGTGGTTTGCATCCAGCATCAGGCCGGTCGATGGACCGATCGCCTCGCGGACGGCACAAATCAATCGCTCATCCTCGTCGACGCCGAAACCAATCTTGACTTTGACCGCGGAGAACCCCGCCTCGACGTAGCCTTGAACCTCACGCACCACGTAGTCGAGCGGGTCGCCCGCGCGCAGGCGATAGGTACCGGTCGCATAGGCCCGGACCTTGCGGCGCAGCGGCCCGCCCATCAGGACGTGGACCGGCGCCTGAAAGTGGCGACCCTTGAGGTCCCAGAGCGCAATATCGATTCCAGAGAGCGCGGTCACGACTAGACCCTTCTGCCCTTGGTCTCGAAAGCGATTGTAGAGGTGCTGCCAGTGCAGCTCGGTGGCGAGCGCGTCCTTGCCGACGAGGTCAGCCGCCATAGCCCGCACCACAGCCGCGTTGGGGCGGGCAGGGCCGAAACACTCGCCCCAACCAGTGGTACCGTCCTCAGCTAGGATCTCCACGAGGCAGGCAGCCCGGATGTCGGTCGCATTGAAGCTCCAGGCGAACGGCTGGGAGAGCTTCGCCTCAAGGACGTGGGCGCGGACCTCGGCGATGCGCATGGGGATTCCTCGGTTCTCGGTGGATCGCTCCCTGCAGAACCATATGACAGCCTGGCCCGCAAGACCGCACGCGTTGGTGGTGCTAAGGCGGCGAGTCAGCTCTGTCTCAGATAACTGACGATACCGGCCCCAGGAGACGTCACCACCGGGCCGTAACCGCCCTCCGGTCGGGAGCCGCACCACATGCACACGGGTGAGGCAGCCATAGGCGGCCAGCTCGCTGACACATCTAAACCATTGCGGTTGCGATCCAAACGGCTGCGCCAAGCGAAACGGTGTCGCCCTTTTGAACAGTTGCGAGGGCCACGCGTATCGAGCGCCTCACATCTGCCACTACGTCCGGCGGCTGCCCGTCGAGGGCACGACTAACCGGTCCAATCAAGACGGCACCATCGACCGCAGCATCAAGGCCACGTCCCACCGCGAGATCGAGTGTGAGATCGACGGGCTCCAGCTCAATGGAGGACAAGCCGGCTTCGCTCAATATGCGTCGCACTCTGTCCTCGCGCGCAAACGAGAACGGACCAGGTTCTTCGGCGCCCACTTCAGGAAGGCGCGGAACGTGTTTGTAGGCCGCCTGCAGTGGGAGCATCATCCATGGGTTCTTTCGCGGCTCGCGCCAACAGGCAAACGCAACGCGCCCGCCCGGCCGCAGAGCTTTCCGCATATTGGCAAACGAAGCCGCAGGGTCAGCGAAGAACATCACGCCGAAGCGTGAGAACAAGAGATCGGTACGCGCCCTCTCGAAGGGGTGCACGGTAGCATCGGCAAGAACGAAGTCGGCGGTCAATCCGACGGGCATGCGCTCGGATGCGCGAGCGAGCATCGGCGCGGAAATGTCAACGCCGGTCACGTGACCTTTCGACCCCACCCGCCGAGCGAGTTGGATCGTCGTTTCGCCGCAGCCGCATCCGACGTCGATCACCCGTTCTCCTTTCCCGACGCTGGCTCGGTCGAACAAGACCATCGACACCGGCGAAAGAACGACATCTTGGGTCTCTTGCCGCTCGATCCAGCGCTTTCCTGCCGGCCCGTTCCAATAGGCCGCCTGATCGGCGTTTCGGTCGTCCAAAGCGGGGCTGTTCATCGCGTCCTATCGCTCCGGGTCATGCTCTGTCCTCACAGTAGTCTGTCCGGTACGTCAGCTTACCCACCACTTTCTGCCGAACCGCTGCGTCCCCGCCATTGGCAGAGATGTGCCAGGATGTATGGCCCGGCCGCGCGTTGCAAGACAGACTTCCAAAAAGACGAACGTGAGGTGCTGCACCAATGTATTAGGCCTCGCGTGTGGAGCAGGTTGCTCAACAGCAACCACGTCCTTGGCGCTCACGTGCCGGTGGAGGAGCCGTCCACAGCATCAAATTCGGAAGTCGCATTGACGAATTGCTGTCTCAGCCTAGGTGAATGCCATGCTCGACAACCCGGAAATCAGCGGTCCGCGCGTAGCGCATCGATCTGGGCGCAGACGCAGCTTGGCCCAGGAGGACAGCGCCGCCCGGATCCACAGTGAGGATCCGCCTACACGACGGCATGTCTGGCACATGAAATCGCTTGGCATCGGTTTCCCGAAGGATTGCCGCCTGCTCGGCGGCTTCCCGGGTTTCCGCGGCCACGATGATCTTGTGGTCACCACAGAGGCTCGCGATGACCCAACCTCCACGCGTTGTCACGAACTGAGCGCCACAATCGTTTGGCGAGGCAGCCATTGCCTTGCAATCGCGAATTGCTGCCGCAATGGCTTGCCCTTGTGAGCCTGCCGTCGCTACGCCCCACGACCCATCTCGGGCCAGTGTAACCACGGTCAATTCGTCCAAATCGACCGCCGCGACAGGGATGGTTGCAGCCAGCAGGATGCCGAACGCCAGTCTCAGGAGTTGAAGGGCCTTGCCGTTCGTTGCGGACAAGTTGCGTGGGTGGTTGGTCATGCTAAATCACGGCTCTCGACAGCGTTTATGGGATGGGCGTCCAGTTGGGCCGAGATCATTCGGTCGAAGCGTCGGGGCCATCCTCGAATTCGAGAAAGCCGAACCGGAACTTGGTGCCAGCCTCGCCTGTCGGCGCTCGCACAATCACCACGCTCGCTGCCACATTCACCGTGGCGGCCGGGCTGTCGCGGATTTGATCGAGCGGCGCGGCGACCCCGCGCTTGGACGACGTAGTTGCACTCATGATGCTGCGCGCTCCGATACCGCCCGCCTCAATCCGCGCTGGTGGGATCGATCATCGTCTTGATGCGGGATATGCGGTTGGCTGGGAAACCGCCCGCCTTAGCGTGGCTGCGGATGTCGGCCTCGTTCTCAGCGAGGTAGACACAGTAGATCTTGTCGTCGGTCACGTAGCTCTGCACCCATTGGATTTTCGTTCCCATGCCGCGCAGGACCTCACGCGACTTCTGCGAGATCGCCTGCAGCTCGCTTGGGGAGAGCTTCCCGGCACCGGGCAAGTCGCGCTCGATCACGTATTTCTGCATTGCTCCACCTCCCTGAGATTGCGCGAATGCTGGCAGTGGCAGCGCCAGGCAGGACAGCACCAGAGCCAATCGTCGAATGGTCATTTGAACCTCCACTGGAACTGCCGAGAGTGGTCTCGGTAGCGGGAGGATGGCAGCGCCGGGATGTCGCCGCGTCTACCGTTCGGATGATGCGGGGCCAGTGGGCGAAAAGGTTGGGTCAACCAACGAGTGGATTGGAAAACCCGGCTACCAGCTTGACAAGTTCGGCCTGGCGGCTGGTGCCGGTCTTAGCGAACACGCGGAGCAGATGCGTCTTGACCGTGCCCGGGCCGATGCCCAGTGCTTCCGCCGTCTCCGCCACGCCGCCGACCTCCACGATTGCGAGCAGCACGCGCAGCTCGCTCGGCGTCAGCTTGAACGTCTTGGCAATGGCCTCCGGCGGTGACGGCACTTCTAGCGCCGCATTGTGCACAAACAGGGCTGCTGCTGCCGCGTAGCTCTTGCCGGTCCTGCGCCGCGTCCCCGAGGTGAGCGGCAGCACGTGGGCGACGTACCGCTCGCCGTCGCGCTTGATCAGGGGGACGGCAATGCCCTTCGTACCGACCGCAACGTCCCCGCCGTTGGCCGCAAGGAATGCTTCGTGAAGGGCCTGCTCCGCGGCTGCATCGTCGGCGGCGAGTTTTCCCCCGGCCGAGTGCAAAAGACGGCCCTCGGCCAGCAGCGCGTGGCCGCCCGCATTGGCGTGGATGATGCGCCCACGTGCATCGACGAGGAACATGCCGGCGCGTACGCCGTCCAAGGTGTCGGCGAAGCTCGCTGCTTCGGCTGTCTTGAGGTCGATCACCCGGCCAATCAGTACCGCGCGGCGCAAGTGGGGGACGATGAGCCGCATTCGGTGGCGGGCTTCATCATCAACCCTGCCGTCACGCATATGGCGGAAGACGGTGAACAAGGCGACACTTATGGCCGACTTTTCCAAAGCCGCTGTCACGCCGTCAACGATGCTTTGCGGCTGGACCCACTCCTTGTAGAAACGCGTTTCAAGGAACTCGCCGTAGGGCATTAGGTCCGCGACGCTGACGGGCTCCTCGATGTCGGCGAAGAACTGGCCGATTGTGGTCGGGTCGAGCTTTGCGTATTTTTCGATGTAGAGCTGCCTGTAGTGTCGGTCGAATTCGCCGACCTTGTAATAGAGTCTTCCACTCCTGCGGATTGGATCCTTGGAATAGAGGATCGCCGCCGAACCGCCAACAAAGCCACGGGTTTTGCCCAGCACAGCAAACCATAGCGCTTGGTCGAGAGCCGCGTCGTAGATGTCACCTACCAGCGACGAGAGTTGTTCATCTTCACGCATGGGAGGAGGGTATCTCTTCCGTGTAACCGCAAGGGCGACATGGCCATCTCAGGCGTCAACATCTTTCCCGTCGAGATCGAGGCGGTGCTGATCGCCGTGCCTGGCGTGCGCGCTCCATGGTCGGTTAGGCTGCAGGCATTCGGACCGGAGCCGTGGTATGCTGAAGTTTGAACAGCTTGTTGTGCGCCCTTTGACCAACCTAGCATCGATGGCTGGGCGATGACCATTCGCGATGCCGACGCTGCGGCGCAGACACGGACAAAGCGGCTGCGATTCGATCGCTATGTCCTGGATTTGGGTCGCGGCTGCCTCCTCCTCGACGGCAACGAAGTCGCCCTTCGGCCGAAGACCTTCGCGGTGCTGCACTACCTCATCGACAATTCCGGCCGTCTCGTTTCGAAGGACGAGCTGTTTGCCGCAGTCTGGCCCAACCTCGCAGTCACGGACGATACGCTGGTGCAGAGCATCGGCGAGCTGCGACGGGCGCTCGGAGACGACGGGCCGCGCTTGGTCAGGACGATTCCGCGCCGCGGCTATCGATTCGACTCGGCCGTGTCGGAGATTGCGCCGGCGGGTCCGCCCGCACCCGAGGCCACGCCGGCTTCCCACGAGGGCGCTCGATCGCCGGAGCCTGCCATCCGGGCGCGTGCATCGACCTTGCTCACGATGCTCACCGGCTGGAGCGGGGGAGCCTACGCCGCACTGGCTCTGGTGATCTTGCTTGCTGGAGGGGCGCTGTGGACCGGGCTCGGCCCTCTGCGCTCTGGCGGTGAAACTACAAACGACACCCAGATCGGCACCAAACCCGCGATCGCCGTCCTCCCCTTTGTGAACCAGAGCGACGATCCCGCCCGCGAGTACTTCGCGGATGGACTGACGCAGGACATCATCAACGCGCTGGGCCGGTTCTCGGCACTAACGGTGATGTCGTGGAATGCCGTCCTCCCGTACAAGGGCAAGCCCGCAAGACCCGGCGAGGTCGCTCGCGGCCTTGCGGTGCGCTATCAGGTCGAAGGCAGCGTCCGCCACACCGGCGACCGCGTGCGCGTGAGCGCGCAGCTCGTCAACACGGATGGTCGGGTGCTTTGGTCGGCCCGCTTCGACGAGGCGCTCGCAGACCTCTTTGCCTTGCAAGACAAGATGACCACTCAGATCGCCGGGGCCTTGGCGATCCGCGTGACGCAATTCGAGCAACGGCGGGTGTCCGCCAAGCCGACCGAGAGTCTCGAAGCCTACGACTACGTGCTGCGCGCCAGGCCGGCACTGCAGCGCCCGGAGCGTGCAAACAATGCGGAGGCACGCGCGCTCCTCAGGCGCGCAATCCAGCTCGATCCGAACTACGCCGCCGCCTATGCCGCGCTCGCCGAAACCTATCACATCGACGTATCGATGGGCTGGGCGCAATCGCCGACAGTATCCCTGAGCCGTGCCGAGGAAATGGCCAACAAGGCGCTGAGTCTCAACGACTCCGAAGTGCATGCCCGCATCATCCTCGGCCGCATCCATATCGTCTATCATCGCTACGAGCAGGCCAAGGCAGAGATCGAGCGCGCTATTGCGATCAATCCGAACGATGCCCATGGCCTCGCCGGCCGCGGCAATATCCTGGTGTGGCTGGGGCAGACGGATGCCGCAATCGAGGCCTTGGAGCTGGCTCAACGTCTCGATCCCGAGCTCAATGCGTTCGATCGCTTTGCCCTCAGTCTCGCCTACTATCTGAAACGGCGCTACGACGCGTCGATAGAGCAGGCCGAGCTCAATATCCGCAAGACGAAAGGCGCGCCCTTCAGCCAAGTCGTGCTCGCGGCGGCCTATGCTCAGCACAACCGGTCCGAGGACGCCGCTCGTGTCGTGACCACAATTCGCCGCACGAACCCGATGTTCGATCCACAGACCTTCGGGAGCAAGTTCCTGAACCCTGCCGATCTCGAACACCTGCGCGACGGCTTCCGCAAGGCCGGCCTCTCGCCGTCGGGAAACTGACCGCTAACGTTTGTGAATGAGCGCGCGGTTCTGATTCGCCCTGATGATGTTTCCGGCGAGATCCTGCTGGAACCGATCCCCCCCACTCGGCTTACCGAACATGTAGAGCTTGCCGTCGCTGATCAGCCAGCTTTCCGGGTCGGCCTCGACAAGCTCGCCCCGGGCGAGGGCCATGGCGCAGAAGTTTGCGAACTGCGGTGCGTAGCGTACGGGATCGGCCTTGAAAAGCTCACGATGCTCCGCGCGCGAAAAGCGGTAGCGGTGCTCATCCCACTCATGTTCGATCTCGGGCAGCCCGGGCGCGGGCTTTCCGACAGTGAAATAGGCGACCGGATCATAGCCCTCGATCGCCAGCGGGACGCTTTCCGCAGCGACAGAAGGCATCGAGGTCGCAAACAGGGCGGCCGCGACCAACAGAAAGAGGCGAATGGCATTTGGCCGAGAGCGAGTGTGCATGGCGAATCCCCTCTGTGATTTGCCCTCCTGCACCCGTGCCCACAGTCCCGCTCGGGCCGCAAGCCCGACCATCTGCGCCAGCACCGTTCCTGCCGGCAGGCCCAATCATAGCGCACACGCCCGGTCTGCGTCCTGAAATTTCGGAGTTCTTTCGGCGTTTCCTTCGGCCTCTTTCGTTACGGCGACGCCCGAGGTGGTGGAGTCTCGGTACGCCAGGCAATTACACGGAGGCCGGGATCCGCCGGCCGTCGCAACCGTCGCTACCAAGGAGGAGAACGTGATCACGTCCACAGCCCATCGAGCGGCAGCACGCTGTCTTGGAGCACTGATCCTGTTGTCGGCGGCGCATGCCGCGCGCGCCGACACCATTCCCGATTGGAACCTGATCACCGCAAAGGCGCTGCAAACGGCCAAGGCTGGGACCGGCCTGGCTCACAGCCGGGTCTATGCGATCGTGCACGGAGCGATGTTTGACGCCGTGAATGCCATCGAACGCCGGTATCACTCTTACGCCGCCGACCTCAAGGCGGCCCCGGGCGCGTCCCAAGAAGCCGCGGCCGCTGCCGCCGCACACACGGTGCTCGCGGAACTCTATCCGCTGCAAAAGGAGACGCTCGATGCGGCCCTGGCAGCATCGTTGGCCAGGGTTCAGGACGGGCCGGCAAAAGCCGACGGCGCGGCGCTCGGCAAGGCGGCGGCAGAAAAGATGCTCGCGCTGCGCCGCAACGACAAGATGAGCGAGAACGTCTCCTACGCACCAAAGAGCGGCCCGGGCGCATTCCAACTGCCCGCTAACGCCAATCCGATCGGCCCGCACTGGGGGTCGGTTACACCGTTCACGCTCAAGAGCATAGAGGACTTCCGCCTCCCGGGCCCGCCAGCGTTGACGAGCGCGCGCTACGCTCAGGACTTCAACGAGGTCAAAACTGTGGGAGCGAAGAACAGCACGCAGCGCACGGCGGAGCAGACCGCCATCGCTACGCTGTGGGAGCCCACGAGCCCGCTCACCTACAACGCAGCGCTGCGGGCAATGCCGGAACTCAAGCAGAAGAGCATTATAGAGCAGGCGCGGGTGTTCGCACTGCTGAACATGGCTGGCTCGGACGCGCTCATTGTGGGATGGCGTGACAAATACCTGATCCTGTTTTGGCGTCCGGAGACGGCGATCCGCAACGCCGACAGCGATGGCAACGATGCAACGTCACAGCAGATACCACCTGGGAGGGCCTGCGTTCACCGTTCCCTGCGCACCCGGAATATCCCTCCGGCCATGCACTCTTCACGGGCGCGACCGAGGCGGTGTTGCGCGATTTTTTCGGTACCGACCGGACGACTGTTACGGTTATCAATCCGGATGCGAAAATCACACGAACTTTCGCGAGCTTTTCTGAGATGGCGAAGAGCGTGGAAGACGCGCGCGTCTGGGCAGGGATTCATTTCCGCAGCGCCGACATTGATGGCACCGAAATGGGTCGGCGGGTTGCGGAGTACGCCTTGAAGAATAGCATGCGGCCGATCGCGAAGTGACGTGGCTTAAGGGACGGCCATCGTGACCCTTGGCCACCAATGTCAGACCCCGCCGCAGCCCAATCCCAGCTTCGGCGGCAAGCTGGGGCGGTTGCGGAGTTTGCCTTGAAGACCCGGTTGCTGCCGAAGACCAATTGATCCGAGACATATGAGAGGAGGACGAACAATGACCAGGTTATCGTTCTCAGCGAAGAGGCTCCAAAGCCTTCTTGGATCAAGTTGCGGGCGCTGAACGTCACAGGTGAACACGCACTGTGGTGACAATCGTCCATTGGTATTGCTGCATCCCTCCTACCGCATCAGGCTCGGCAGCCAGAGCGAGATGGCGGGGAAGGCGATTAGAATGGCCAGCCGGACCACGTCGGCGACCATGAACGGCAGCACGCCGCGGAACAGCGTCTGCGTGGGCACATGCGGCAGGAGAGCGTTCAGTACGAACAGGTTCATGCCGACGGGCGGGCTGATCAGCCCGATCTCCACGACGACGACGATCAGGATGCCGAACCAGATCGGATCGAACCCGAGGTGCACGATGAGCGGGAAAAAGATCGGCACCGTCAGCAGGATCATGGACAGCTCTTCCATGGCCGTGCCCAGGATCACGTAGATGGCGCAGATCGCCGCCACCACCCAGATGGGCGACACGTCGAGCGATACGACGAAAGCCTTCAGATCGTTCGGCATCGACGTATAGTTGACGAACTCCGCAAACATCAGCGCGCCCGTCAGGATGGCGAACAACATCGCCGTGGTGCGCGCCGACTCGACGAGCGCATCGAGCAGCGTGCGCCAGCTCAGTGCGCGCCGCGCGAGGGCGAAGCACAGCGCCCCGAAAGCGCCCATCCCGGCGCCTTCGGTGGCCGTGAAGACGCCGCCATAGATGCCGCCCATGACCACGATGAAGAGCAGCAGCACCGCCCAGATGCCCGTGAGCGCTCGCAGGCGCTCGCCCCAGCTCGACCGCTCGCCGCGCGGTCCCGATGCCGGGTCGACGACCACCGTCCACTGCACGGCTAGGCACAGGAGTATGGTGGCGACGATGCCTGGAAGCACGCCCGCGGCAAACAACTTGCCGATGTTGGTCTCCGTCAGCACGCCGTAGATCACCATCAGCGTCGACGGCGGAATGAGGATGCCGAGCGTGCCACCTCCGGCAATGGCACCGGTCGACAGGCGGTCCGAATAGCCAAGCCCTTTCATGGCCGGATACGCGACCTTGGCCATGGTCGCGGCAGTGGCAATCGACGAGCCGCAGATGGCGCCAAAACCGGCGCACGCAACCACGGTAGCCATGGCGAGGCCACCGCGCAGATGGCCGACGAAAGTGTAGGCGGCCCGAAACAGCTCCTGGGACATGCCGGCCCGCGACACGAGGTTGCCCATCAGGATGAAGAGCGGCACCACGGACAGCGTGTAATTGCGCCCAGTCTCGTAGACCTTCGTCTCCACCATCGCCAGCGCGGGCGCGAAGCTCCAGTCACGCAGATAGGCGACGCCCAGAAAGCCCACCACGCCCATCGCGACGGCGATCGGGATGCGCAGCAGCGCGAGCACCATCATGAGGCCGAGGCCGACGAGCGCTTCCGTCATGTGGGGCCGATCTTGTCCGGGTCGAACGGCACTGCCGATCTGTCCCCATCCGGGAAGACGACCTTGGCGAGATGCACGACGCCCGTCACTGCGACCATGACCGCCATGAAGTAGACAAACGGCCCCACCGGCAGCCGCAGCACCTCAGTCGTGTCGCCGTAGGCCGCGATCTTGTCGGCCTTGATCCAGACGCGCCAGGCGAGCCCCAGGATGATCACTCCGCAAACGAGGTCTATGAGCCGGCGCAGCAGGCCGCGACCCTTCGGAGCAAACAACCGGTCAATGAAATCCAGCGTCACGTGCTCGCCGGAGCGCGAAGCAAGCGGCAGCCCGGCGAAAATCAGCGCCAGCAGCAGGAGCTCGGTGATCTCGAAGGCGCCGCGCAGTGGCCAGTTGAGCATGTAGCGACTGATCACGTCGACCGTCGTGACCATCATCAAGCCGAAGAGTACCAAGGCGGCGGCGGCTCCCAGCGCGCGATCGAGCCAGGAGCCAGCCTCAAGCCGGTCGGACGTCACAGCTGGTCGCCCGTCAGTTGCCGGCCGCCACGCGCTTGATCTCCTCGCGGAACTCGGCGAGCACCTTGGCGCCATCGATGCCCTTGGCGGTGGCGGACTGCACCCACTTCTGCTCGATGACCTTGGCCCGCTCCTGCACACCCTTGATGAGCTCGGGCGAGGCTTCCGTGATCTGGATGCCGACTTTTTTCATCTCCTCGTACGCAGCGCGATCGGCGTTGTCCCAGGATTTGCCGGCCAGCCGCGCAATCGCCTCGCCCGAAATCGAGGCGATGGCATCCTGATCCTCCTTGGAAAGCTTGTTCCAGCGGTCCTCGTTCATGAAGAAGCCGAACGCGGAGCCGTAGAAGCCACCCGGAAACAGGGTTGCGTACTTGATCACCGAGCCGAGCTTGAAGGAGTTGATCGATTCCAATGGGAAGAATGTGCCATCGGCGACGCCCGAGCTCAGCAGCTCGTATGATTCCGGCGCCGGCTTGACGAAGGCCGAGGCGCCGAGGGCGCGCGCCATCTCCTCGGAGATGCCTCCGCCGGAACGGATCTTCAAGCCGGCGAGGTCTTCGACCTTGGTGATCGGCCGCTTGGTATTGAACATCTGGCCCGGTCCGTGGGTAAAGACGCCGAGCAGCTTGATGCCTTTGTACTCGCCGACCGCGTGCAGGTACTTCCAGTGGATGCGCGAGTACGCGACCGAATTGATTTCGGCCGTCGCGCCGCCGCCGGGCAACTCGGGCAGCAGCGGCAGCACATGCCGCGCCGGCGTGTAGCTGGCGGTAACGTAGGACACATCGACCAGGCCGTCCTTGACCGCATCGAAGGTGCCTGGAGGCGCGGAGGGATGCTTCGGCAGCATCTGGAACTTGACGCGGCCATTGGTGGCCTTGTCCACCTGCTGACCCCAGACGGCCAGGACGTCCTTGGTCAGCGAATGCGTCGGCGACACCCAGCTCGACATGGTCATGTTGGTCTGCGCAGTGGCGGCCGACGACCAGCCCGCGAGCGCCGCTATAACAAGCGCGGCGGCGCCGCGCCACGTGGTGGTGACAAAACCAAGCATGTGTAGTCCTCCCGGATATTTTGTTTTACAGCCTGCATCCGGCCATCAGGTTGCAGGGACCGTCAAGCCCTATTCGCACGGCGAAAGCAGCACCCGCTGACTATTCCCTGGCCAGGTCGCGGCGCCGCATGGGTCACCGCGCCTTCGCGCCGGACCGATCATTTGTGCGCATTTATCAAGCACGCGTTCCTGCGCGTGCGGGACGTGCGCCACCCTGCGCACGGCCAATTCCGCACTGGGATTCAGGCATGAGTTCGTCGCAACGTCGGATCGAGCGGGACCAATCGCGTGGGATCGAAGGGTGACAGGTCGACGGTGCGTGCGGCGCCGTCGACGATCAGCTCCGCGACCGCCTCGCCAGTTCCTGGCGCATTGAGAATGCCCCAAACGCTGTGACCGGTCGCCACGTACGCACCTTGGACGGCCGGGACCGGACCGATCAACGGCAAGCCGTCCTGCGTAACGGGACGATAGCAAGCCTGACGGGCCAGCACCCTCGCCTCACCCAGCGTAGGCGACAATCGGCTGCACATGGCTTGCAGGCGATCGATGGCTCCGGGATCGGGTACCACATCGCCGGGATCGACCGGGAGAGGGCTCTCGCTGGAGATGGCGCAGACATAGGTGGTGCCATTGTTGCGCGGAAAGATTTCAGGCGAATGCACGGCGCCGCACGCCTCCTGAAATTCAAGGAAAAGCGCTTCAGGTGGCACCTTCGTCCCGGTGTCGAAAACGAGGCTGTGACCTTTCAG
Organism: uncultured Alphaproteobacteria bacterium; assembly: GCA_963827545.1. Classification (GTDB taxonomy): domain Bacteria; phylum Pseudomonadota; class Alphaproteobacteria; order Rhizobiales; family Hyphomicrobiaceae; genus AWTP1-13. The sequence goes on along the minus strand of CAWHBI010000039.1, from coordinate 64,895 downwards.
ACCGAACACGGCGGGCAGGGGCAGCCATTGCGCAGCCAGAACCGACCAGGGCCCCATGGCAATGATCACCGCATCGCCTTCGATGGTCGCTCCGTCGACCTCGACGCCGCGGACACGCGCCGAGTCGTTCTCGTGCACGATGCCTGTGACACGTCCTAGACGGAGCTCGGCGCCCTGCGCCACCGCAGCTTGCATCATGGCATGCGTGAATTCACCGGGGTGGACCTGAGCCGTGGTATCGGCCGACCCGAGGAATCGGTCCACCAGCACCCCATCGGACAGCCAGTCGATGTCGTGCGCCGCGCGACCCAGCCGGATGTGGTTCCGTGCTGCGGCAGAGCCGCCATAGGTCGTAAGGCGTCGATAGCCCCACTCGCGGCCGATCTTGTCTGCGAGGCTCGCATGCAGAGCGAAGCTGCGACGCGCCAGCGCCTCGAGCGGAGTGCCATCGCACCAGTCGAGCGCCAGAAATCCCCCTGATTTGCCGGATGCCGCGCAAGCGAGTCCCGTCCGTTCGATGACGGTTGCCTTGACGTTGCGGCAACTCAGGAAATAGGCAATTGAGGCGCCAATGACGCCACCGCCACAGATCAGGACCCGCATTGGGTAGCTCCGCCCATCAGACAGTCCGACCCTACGCCTGGCTTGAGGCAGTGGAAGGGGGCCCGACCTCCTTGAGGAAGCCAGCGAGATCTCGCGTCATATGGTGTACATGCGCGGGCGGCTCGAGCCAGCCCCGGATCGCCTTCTGCACCGGGTGGTCGTGGTTGAACTCCGAGCGCACCAGCACCGTGGTCATGCCCAGCGCGTGTGGCGCCTCCAGGTTGTGCGGCATGTCCTCGAACATCGCCGATGCCTGAGCATCGACCCCGTGCGCTGTCAGGAACCGCGTGTAGCAGTCTGCGCTGGGCTTCGGCACGTAGTCCGAATCGACGATGTCGAAGATGCCCTCGAACAGGTGCAGGATGCCGATCCTGCCCGCCACCCGCTCTGCATGCGCGCGCGAGCCGTTGGTGAAGATGAGCTTCCGCCCCGGCAGCCGCTCGATTGCCGCCGCCAGCTCCGGGTGCTCGGCCACCACCGACAGGTCGAGGTCGTGCACGTAGTCGAGGAAGGCCTTGGGATCCATCCTGTGGACCTGCATCAGGCCCGACAGCGTGGTGCCGAACTGGCGATAGTAGGTCTTCTGCAAATGCCGCGCGTACTCGAACGGCACGCCGAGATAGCGGGCGATGAATTCGCCCATCTTCTGGTCGACCTGGGTGAAGAGGTTGCAGTCGGCGGGGTAGAGCGTGTTGTCGAGATCGAATATCCACACCTGCGTGCGCTCGAAGCCGCGGCGTCCCGCAGGCGCTGCCCGTGTCCCCTCTCCCCACTCTTCAGTGGGGAGAGGGCTAGGATGAGGGGCGGCAAGGGGCTCGGACGGCACTTGGGGCCGCCCCTCACCTCGTGCCGGAGGCACGGCTCCGCCGTGACCCTCTCCCCGTCGTGTCGGAGACACGCCTCCGGCATGACGGGGAGAGGGGGCAGCGACGCGGGGAGAGGAGGAGGTCATGCCGCCCTCTTCACCTTGCGGCCGATGATCGTGCCGACGCCGTGCTCGGTGAACAGCTCGAGCAGCACGCAGTGCGGCACCCGGCCGTCGAGGATGACCACCGCCTCCACGCCCGCCTCCACCACTTCGATGCAGCCTTCGATCTTGGGGATCATGCCCTCGGTAATGGTGCCGTCGCGGATCAACCTGCGCGCCTCCTCTATCGACAGCCGCTCGATGAGCTTCTTGCTCTTGTCGAGCACCCCGGCCACGTCGGTGAGCAGGAGCAGGCGCTTGGCCTTCATGCGCGCCGCGAGCGCGCTTGCAAACGAATCGCCATTGATGTTGAGCGTCTCGCCCTCGCGGCTGATGCCGACTGGCGCGATCACCGGGATCAGGTCGGACGCGGAGATCACCTCGACGATGTGCGGGTTGACCTCCGCCGGATCGCCGACGTAGCCGATGTCGACGGCCTTCATCAGGTTCGACTCGGGGTCGGGCATCTCGGTAATCTTGCGGGCGATCATCAGGTTGGCGTCCTTGCCCGAGATGCCGACAGCCTTGCCTCCTTGGCGATTGATGGCGGTGACGATGTCCTTGTTGATCAGCCCCGCCAGCACCATCTCGACCACCTCGACGGTGGGTTTGTCGGTGACGCGAAGGCCGTTCACGAATTCCGATTTGAGTTGTAGCCGCCTCAGCATGCCGGCGATCTGCGGACCGCCCCCGTGCACGACGATCGGGTTCACGCCCGACTGCTTGAGGAGCACGATGTCCTGGGCGAAAGCCGCCGACAGTGCGGGATCACCCATGGCGTGGCCGCCGTATTTGATCACCACGGTCTGGCGGCTGTAGCGCTGCATATAGGGAAGCGCTTCCGCCAGGGTGCGCGCCTGGAGTTGGGCGGGGGAAGGGGTCGACCTGTCGGCCGCAGGAGGCCCCGCCGCTCCACTTTTTGCGGTCTGCACCTTCGCCATCGCCATGACCCTTTTTGGGCTTCCTGATCAGCGGAAAGGACTTATAGCGGCCCCGGCGCCTCACTCAACGCAATTTGCGAGGGTTACGACCCCGTTGCCGCACAGGTTCCTGTGCCAAGGGCCATGATAACGCCCGGGGGATCGGCTAGAGTCGGTCCAAATTGGCACAAGCATCCGGCAGTGGCCGCCGAGCGCGCCAAGGCAAGGCGTTGAGCGCTCTCGCGCTGCACCAGGGGGTTGTTGATGCCGCAATCGTTTGCGGAACAGTTCAGGTCGATTGCCATGTCGCCCAATCTGGCCCAGAGCCTGGAGCGGGCGCACGGGTTCGCGCGCGAGCAGGCGCATCGCGCCGTCCTGCTCGAGCATCTGCTGCTGGCGTTGACCGAGGATCCCGACGCCGCGATCGTCCTCAAGGCCAGCAATGTCGACGTCGTCCGCCTTGGCACCGATGTATCGGGCTATCTCGGCCGCCTGCTTGAGGACATGCGCGCGGAGGACGGAGCCGAGCCTCGCCCCGATCCGGAACTCCTACGCGTGATGCAGGCCGCAGGACAGGCCGCCCAGCAATCCAACCGGCGCCAGATCGACGGGGCGATTGTGCTGGCGGCGGTGGTCGGCGACGGCAAGAGCCCGGCCGCTGGCCTGCTCAAGTCGCACGGGCTCACGTTCGAGGAGGCCATCCGCGCCTTGCAAAAGGCCAGCGCGCAGTTGCGCTCCAAGAAGTTTGCCACAACCCCCGCGGCTGCTGCCCAGACCGAAACGGGCCATGTCGAGAGCGCCCCCGCGGGCGGAGAGAGTGCGAGTTCGGCACATTCGACGCCCAAGCCGCAAGGCCAATCCCAGTCGGTCGACGATATTCTCGCGGCCGCACGCGCCCGCATCCAGCAGCGCTCCACCACCTCGGTCAGCAAGGGGGATGGTAAGCCGCTGGCTGCCGAATCACCCTCGTCTGCGGAGGCCGAGTCGCTTGCGCTGTCGAGCCTCTCGACCGCAACCACACCCGCCACGGCGGCACCGGCCACCTCGCAGGCTGACGGCACGGAAAAATTGGACGATGGGGAGGAAGAGCAGTCGGCGCCAGCCGCTCCTGCATCCCCTCCGGGAGCACCTGCACAGGAAGGCAGGACCCTGCCGCCCGGCGCTTCACCGCCTGTGGCACGGCTGCCAAAGGGCCCGCCGCAGCGTCCCCCGCCACAGTTCGCGCAGCGTGCCCTGCAGGGCGCCGAGGGCACACCGCGCACCCCGCTGCCGCAGCGCCCGAGCGACCGCGGCCCCCGCGCGCCTTGGCCGGATCGGACCGAGCCCACGCGGCCCCCGCGACCGCTTGCACCCAACGGCGCCGGCACCGGCGCGCGGTCTGCCGCGCAGCCACGGCCCGGGCAGCGGTCTGGATCCGGTCCGCTGGTCGAGTCTATCCCGCGCCGCATGCGGGTGGGCGTGGCGACATCGGCACAGGTCCGCATCGCCCGCGACAAGATCGACGGCCTGATCCATCTGCTGCTGAATGGCCGCGGCATGCGACAGCGGCCCGATGCGTTCGTCACGCGCGCCCTTTCCGTGCGCTTGAGGGCGCCTGACGGGGGCTTCTGGATCGAGCACACATCGCCCGAAACGGTATGGGTGGACACGGCATCTGGCCCTCAGCAGGACGAGCAGGCGACCTGGCGCTGGACCGTGACGCCGCAAACGCGCGGGCGGGGCCGGCTGGTGCTGCTCGTCACAGCGCGCACGGTCGGGCGTGACGGGATTGCCGCCGAATCGGCGCCGCCCGATCGCGCCATCGAGGTGACGGTGCGGGGTAACCCTCTGCGGTCGCTTGGGCGCTGGACGGGGCTTCTCGCGCTGGTCTTGGCGGGCGTGGTGCTGGGCACGTACGGCCATGAAATCTGGGAGGCCGCTGCTGCGATGATGAAGACGTTTGCCGGCGGGTAAGCCCAGGGCGACTCATCCCTTTGCCGACCGCGCGATTTCAGCCCGCAGCTCCGCAACCCCGGCTCCCGTCTGCGAGGACGTGGCAAGCATGGCCGGATAGGCGGCCGCGTGCTTGCCCAGCACCGCAGCGGTGTTCTGCGTCACGCGCACAAGCTCGGCCGGCTTGATCTTGTCGACCTTGGTGAGAACGGCCTGATAGGAAACGGCCGCCTCGTCCATCAGCTGCATGACAGCCAGATCGGGCGGCTTCAGACCGTGCCGCGCGTCGACCAACAGGAAAACGCGCACCAGCGTGGCACGCCCGCGCAGATAATCCTTAACCAACCTCGTCCACTGCTCGACCTTGGCCTTGGGCGCCTCGGCAAAGCCGTAGCCCGGCATATCCACCATGAACAGGGGGACACCGGGCGCCTCGAAGAAGTTCAGCTCCTGCGTGCGGCCGGGCGTATTGGAAGTGCGGGCCAGTCCGCCGTGGCGCGCGAGCGCGTTGATGAGGCTCGACTTGCCGACATTGGATCGGCCGGCGAAAGCACATTCGGGCCGGTCGTGGGCAGGGAGAAAATCGAGGCTCGGCACGCTCCTCACGAACCGCCATTGCCGCCGGAACAGCGCCTCGCCGGCCTCGATCTCATCGGGCGTGAACGCTTCATCCGCCATCGTCGGTCAGAACCCGAGACCACTTGAAGGGCGCTTGCCGGTGCCGTCACGAGCCTTCCTTGCCGCGCAGGATCTCGTGCGCCTGGCTCAGCCTCCCCGAGCCGTTCAGGCTGCCGTTCTGCCGCGCGTGCCTGGTGTAGGCGGCGTCGATCTCGGTCGGCGTGGCATCGGCTTCCAGCCCCAGGGTCTTGAGCGCCTGCTCGCGTGTCATTTTCGCATCGGCCCCGGCCGTGCCCGTGCCGTCGCCCACACGTCCCGTGCTGGCCGTATCAGGGGATTTCGGCGCAGGCGCGCCGCTCGGGCGCTGGAGCCTGTCAGTCAGGCTTTTCTTCCAGGTGCCGACGCGCTGACCCACCTGCTCGGCGCCGCGCCGCATGGCATCCCCCGCACCGACGCCCTGCCCCGACTGGAGCCGCGCAATCACCTTGTCCAGCCCCATGTTCTTCCACAGGTGAATCTCGGCGCCATTTTTGCGCATGATGGTGTACTGCTGGATCAGGGAAAGCACGTTGTTCCACGCCCAGTAGATCACCAGCCCAACCGAGAACGATGCCAGCAGAAACGTGAACATCACGGGCATCCAGTTGAAGATCTTCTGCTGGATGGGATCGGGCTGCTGCGGGTTCAGCTGCATCTGGACCCACATGGTGATGCCCATGACGATGGGCCACACACCGACGTGCAGGAATTCGGGCACGGCGTAGGGCAGCAGGCCGAACAGATTGAAAAGCGAGGTTGGGTCAGGAGCGGAAAGGTCCTTGATCCAGCCGTAGAATGGCGCGTGCCGCATGTCGATGGTGATGAACAGCACCTTGTACAGTGCGAAGAACACCGGGATCTGCAGGAGGATGGGCAAACAGCCGGCCATCGGGTTGATCTTCTTGGTCTTGTAGAGCGCCATCAGCTCCTGCTGCTGCTTGGCGCGATCGTCCTTGTAGCGCTCGCGCAGCTTTTCCATCTCCGGCTGCAGCATCTTCATCTTGGCCATCGACTCGTAGCTCTTGTTGGCCAGTGGGAAGAACACGAGCTTGACGAGCACCGTGGTGGCGAGGATGGCGAGGCCGTAGTTGCCGAAGAACAGGCTCAGCCAGTGCAGCAGTTTGAACAGCGGCTTGGTGATGAAATAGAACCAGCCCCAGTCGATCAGCAGGTCGAACTGCTTGGCACCGAGCCTTTCGCCGTAAGCGTCGATCAGGTTCACCTGCTTGGCGCCGGCGAACAGGTGGCTGGTGGTCGTGTGCCTGGCGCCTGGCGCGATCACCACGGGACCCCCGGCAAAATCGGTCTGGAAGTAGTCCTTGGCACCCTTGGTGCCTGAGAGCTTGGCTTCGTAAGGGGTTTGTTGATCGGGGACGAGCGCGGCGGCCCAGTACTTGTCGGTGAAGCCGAGCCAGCCGCCGGTCTGCTTGAAGGTCTTCGATCCGCCGTCCTTGAGCACGTCCGCGTAGGCGACTTCCTGCAGGCCGGCAGTTCCGAACACGCCGATTAGCCCCTCGTGCAGAATGTAGTACCCTTCCACCTTCGGCATGCCGTGGCGCGAGATCAATGCGTACGGGTGCAGCGTTACCGGGGCCCCGGTCTTGTTCTCAACCTCCTCGGCGACCGTGAACAGGTAGTCGGTATCAACAGAGATGGTGCGCCGGAAGACAAGGCCCTGTCCGTTGTCCCAGACGAGCGTCACCGGCGAGGTCGGCGTGAGGGGCGCATCTTTCTCCTGCCGCCACAGCGTGTCCTGGTTCGGCATGGGCTGCGTTACACCGGGGCCTGCCAGCCAGCCGTACTCGGCATAGTAGGGATGGGGAGCCCCGGAGGGCGAGAACAGCACGACGTTGGCGCTCGCCGGGTCGACCGTCTCGCGGTACTTGGCCAGCACGAGGTCGTCGATGCGCCCGCCCTTGAGCGGGATCGATCCTGTGAGGCTGGGCGTCTCGATGCGCACCCGCGGGCCAGCGGCCACCGCCGCCTGGCGGTTCAACGCGGGTGCAACGGCGGGAGCCGGCACCGTGCCTTGTTGCGGGACCTTGCCGGGCGCCGCATCCGGTGCAGTCTTCGGCGCACCGGCAGGCGGCTCCTTCGTCTGCGCCTGCTCCTGGCGAATGCGCGCCTGGCGCTCCTGCTCCTCCTTCAGCTTCGGGCCGGCGTAGAAGAACTGCCAGCCTAGCAGCACGGCCACCGAAAGCACGATGGCGAGAAGTAGGTTTTTCTGGCTTTCTTGATCCTGCTGCATCGCTGTCTCGAGATGGCGTGGGCCGATCTTGCTTCGGAAATTGTGTGCGCTACCTGCGCGCTGCTTGGCCATGTCCCTGCCGGGGCATGGCATTGACGCGGTCTAGGGCTTTCACGAGATCCGACACCAGCACCGCGAAAGCCGTGTCGAGCGCTGCGCGACGCGCAATCAGAACATAGTCGAAATCGTGTTTGGCGTGCTCATGCACAACATCGCACACCGCGGCCTTCAGTCGCCGCCTGATGCGGTTGCGCTCGACCGCTCCTCCGACCTTCTTGCTGATTGTAAAGCCAAATCGCGCCTGTGCTTCCAGTAAGGCCTTGTCGTCTCCGCGCTGCTTTGCCTCCAGCACGAACGCCCGGGTGGCATGGCGCGGCCCGTTACGAATGCGCAGGAACTCCGGGCGGCGCTTGAGCATCGCAAGGCGGGAAGGTCGAGGCTGCGGCAGCTTTCCCTGTGTTGTGGCCATGCACGAGCCGCCGTGCAACCTCAAGCCGAGAGGCGCTTGCGGCCCTTTGCGCGGCGGCGCGCAAGGACCCTGCGGCCACCGGCCGTCTGCATGCGCTTGCGGAAGCCGTGGCGGCGCTTGCGGACAAGCCTGCTCGGCTGATAGGTACGCTTCACGTCGGGTCTCCGTCTTGAAGCCTTCTGCCCCGGGGCGCGCCAGAACCGCCTACGGTACCTGCGCGACAGCGCGGATCGCTGCAAATCTGGCCGGAATTGCTGGGGCTTATAGGGTTGGACCCCTCCCAAGTCAATCCAAGGCGGTAGATTGGCCCGCAAGCGATCAATTCTGATCGCGGCATCTCACGTGTGCTTGACACTTTCCCCACTGCGATTGCCACACCCCATTTTTTGAGATGAGGAGGGGTCGCCGACGCCGGAGCCCCCAGAGGTACCGGTAGGAGGCGGGTTTGCGCCGCGCCCTGGATCATGGGCTGACGAGGGACTATGAACGGGAGCGGCGAATGAACGGGGCGGCCGGCCGCGGCTCAGCGGGCGCTGGTTCCGGATGTCCAGCCAAGGTTGGCGGTGTCGGCATGCGTGCACCGAACAAAGCCTCGAAGGGCTTGGGCAAGGCCAGGCGCTATGGGGCGCTCGTTGTCGTCGTTGCCGCCATGGCCCTGCTGTTCCTGCTCGACGCCCACAACCTGATCACGCTGGAGAACGTGGTGATCCAGCGCGACCGGTTTCACTCGCTTCTTGCAGAGCACGCGTGCCTCTCGGTCCTGGCTTACATCGTGACCTACTCCGTGGCGGTGGCCCTGTCGCTTCCCGGCGGCCTCATCCTGACGGTCACAGGGGGCTTGTTGTTCGGCACACTGGTCGGGGGACTGGCAGCGGTGACTGCAGCGACCACCGGCGCCACCATCGTCTTCATGATCGCGCGGACCGCGGTTGGCGACACGCTGGCTGAGCGGGTGGGGCCCTGGCTTGCCAAGCTGAGCGAAGGTTTCAAGAAGGAAGCGTTGAGCTATATGCTGTTTCTGCGGCTGGTGCCGGTCTTTCCTTTCTGGTTTGTCAATATCGCGCCCGCCCTGTTGGGCGTGCCCCTCAAGACCTACGTCATTGGAACCGTGCTGGGCATCATCCCCGCGACTTTCGCGTTTGCCTCCGCGGGCGCCGGCCTCGACAGCGTCATCATGGCTGCCAAGAATGAACATGCCGCGTGCGTGGTCCTGCAAGGGGCGGACGCCTGCAAGATGAAGATCCATGCGAGCTCGCTCCTCACCAAAGAGCTCCTGTTGGCCCTCATACTGCTGGGTGTGGTCGCCGTGATTCCTGTCGTCCTCAAGAGGTGGAGAAAAAGCCATGCCGCAGCCAAGTGACCAGGCGGTCGGCCTGATGCGGCTCGCCCCGGGCAGCAAGTCCGATGCTCCCCCGGCAAGCAGAACCCTCAGCAGCGCTGCTGCAGATGCCGAGCTGCGCGTCGATATTTGCGTGATCGGCGGCGGCTCCGGCGGCTTGTCGATGGCGGCGGCGGCCGCTCAGCTTGGCTCCGCCGTCGCCCTGGTCGAAAAGCACAAGATGGGCGGAGACTGCCTCAATTACGGCTGCGTGCCCTCCAAGGCGCTGATCGCAGCGGCCAGACGCGCGCAGCTCATGCGCTCCGCCGCGCCGTTCGGCATCGCGCCCGTGAAGCCCGCAATCGATCCCGGTGCCGTCCGCGACCACGTCCATGGCGTGATTGCCGCAATCGCGCCGAACGACTCGGTAGAGCGCTTCACCGGTCTTGGCGTCAGGGTGATCCAGGCAGCCGGGCACTTCATCAGTCGCGACACCCTGCTCGCGGGCGATCAGCGCATCAAGGCACGTCGCTTCGTCATCGCAACCGGCTCGTCTCCTGCCATCCCGCCGATCCCCGGTCTCGACAAGGTGCCCTACTTCACCAACGAGACCATCTTCGACAACCGCGAGAAGCTCGACCACCTCATCGTGATCGGGGGCGGCCCGATCGGCCTGGAACTGGCCCAGGCGCATCTGCGGCTCGGCAGCCGCGTAACCGTGATCGAGGCATTGAAGGCGCTGGGCAAGGACGATCCCGAGGCGGCCGAGGTGGTGCTCAAGCAACTGCGGGCCGAGGGGCTCGAAATCCGGGAAGGCACCCTGGTCGAGCGCATCGCCGGCGGAACGAGGCTGATCGACGTGCACGTTTCCGAGGACGGCCGGAACGGCGTCGTGCAGGGCACGCACGTGCTGCTCGCCGCCGGCCGCATCCCGAACGTCGCAGGCCTCAATCTCGAGGCCGCAGCCATCAAATTTGACAAGCGCGGCATCCAGGTGAACAAGGGCCTGCAAACCTCGAACCGCAGGGTATTTGCCATCGGCGACGTTACTGGCGGCCCACAATTTACGCACATTGCCAACTATCACGCCGGCATTGTCATTCGCAGGGCGCTGTTTCGCGTGTCGGCGTCTGTCGACAACGGAATCGTTCCATGGGTCACGTTCACCGATCCTGAGCTTGCCCATGTTGGCCTGACCGAAGACATGGCGAGGGAGCGGTTCGGCAACTTGCGCGTTTACCGCTGGCCATATCAGGAAAATGATCGCGCACAGGCAGAGAGGGCCACGGAAGGGTTCGTGAAGGTCGTTACTGACGCGAAGGGCAAGATCAAGGGGGCCAGTATCGTCGGGCTGCACGCGGGCGAGTTGATCCAGATGTGGTCGCTCGCCATATCGCAGAGGCTCGACATAAGGGCCATGACGCAATGGATATCGCCTTATCCTACGTTGTCGGAGATCAACAAGCGGGCGGCGTTCGGCTACTATGCGACTGCGGCCGCAAGGCCCCTGGTCCGCAAGGTGATCAGTTGGCTTGCCAGGCTTGGTTGACCGAGGCTCGGCTGACCACGAGGAAAGGGCGAGGTAGTTCGTGCCGCGCGACATGATCGACGAGGCGCTGTCCTGGCCAGGCAGGCTCTGGGAGCGTGTCAAAGCGATCAAAACTCCGCTGACGGCGACGTCGGAGCGGCGAGGGCTCGGTTTGTCCGCCAAGCTGCTGCTGCTGACGATCGTCTTCGTCATGCTGGCGGAGGTGCTGATCTTCGTTCCGTCGGTGGCAAACTTCCGCATCACCTGGCTGGCAGATCGCCTGTCGGCCGCCAGGCTCGCTGCACTCGCCGCGCAGGTGGCCGGCGAAGGCAATGTTCCCGACACCCTGCGCAACGAGCTATTGCGAACCGCCCAGGTGCGGGCAGTCTCTTGGGTACGCAACAACGAGCGCCGCATGGTCCTGCCGCCCGACCAGCAGGCGGACATCGATGGCATCTACGATTTTCGCGCGAGTGCGCGGCCGGGTGGCTTGTGGAACGAGATCAGTCTCCGCTTCCGCCTGATCTGGGATGCGCTGGCCGTGTTCTTCGCCAAGGAAGACCGCATCATCCGGGTGCTGGGCGAGCCCGTCGCCGGTGCCGGCGACCAGATCGACATCGTGCTTCCCGAGGCGCCGCTCCGGGCGGCTATGATCCGCTACGGCCTCAATGTGCTGGGCCTTTCAATTATCATCTCCATCATCACGGCTGCGCTTGTCTATTTCGCCCTCAATTCCCTGTTCGTGCAACCGATGATGCGCATCACACGCAATATTCTGCGCTTCAGCCAGAACCCCGAGGACGCCAGCCGCATCATCGTGCCCTCGCAGCGCCACGACGAGATCGGCACCGCCGAGCGCGAGCTGGCGCACATGCAGTCGGAGCTCAAGCAAACTCTGCAGCAGAAGAGCCGCCTGGCGGCGCTGGGGCTGGCAGTGAGCAAGATCAACCACGACCTGCGCAACATGCTCTCGAGCGCCCAGCTCATCTCGGACCGGCTCGGCAGCCTGCCGGACCCGACCGTGCAGCGCTTCGCGCCCAAGCTCATCGCCTCGCTCGACCGTGCCATCAAGCTGTGCGAAAGCACGCTCAAGTTCGGACGCGCCGAGGAGGCGCCGCCGCGGCGGGAGCCCATTCCCCTGCGTCCGCTGGTCGCCGAGGTTGGCGATGGGCTCGGCCTGCCGCGTGATGATGCCGTGTTCTGGACCGTCGAAGTCGAGGATGCGCTGCTCATCGACGCCGACCGCGACCAGCTGTTTCGCGTGTTGAGCAACCTGTGCCGCAACGCGCTGCAGGCTATCGAGCAGCAGGAAATTCCGACAGGCCATATCCGCGTGAGCGGAGCCCGTCTCGGTCAGCGAGTCACAATCGAGGTCGACGACGACGGGCCGGGCGTGCCGGAGAAGGCTCGTGCGCACCTTTTCCAGGCCTTTCAAGGCTCCGCGCGCAAGGACGGCACGGGATTGGGCCTAGCCGTCGCACATGAGCTGGTGACCGCCCATGGCGGCATCATCCAGCTGCTCGAGAGGGAGCGTGGAACCGCGTTTCGTATCGAGATCCCCGACCGGGGCGGCTAGCGCAGGATCGCTTCGGATTGCATGACCTTGCCCGGATCGAGATGTGGCGGCCGAAGCGTGAACCCTGCTGTCTCATAGACTCGAGAACAGGATTCACGTTCCACTATCGAGGCCAAGCGCTTCGCTCAGAAACGATCTTGCTACTAGGAATGCACGCGGGGGCCCATGGACGGCATCTACGACTTGGGCGTCATCGGCGGCGGCATCAACGGTTGCGGCATCGCCCGCGACGCCGCCGGCCGCGGCCTCTCGGTATTTCTGTGCGAGATGGCCGACCTGGGCTGCGGCACCTCTTCGCGTTCGACCAAGCTGATCCACGGCGGGTTGCGCTATCTTGAGCACTTCGACTTCCGCCTGGTGCGCGAGTCGCTCACCGAGCGCGAAGTTCTGTGGCGCATTGCCCCGCACATCGTGCGGCCCATGCGCTTCGTCCTGCCGCACCGGGAGGGCTTGCGGCCGGCGTGGATGCTTCGCATCGGCCTGTTCCTCTACGATCATCTGGGTGGCCGGCAGCGCCTGCCCGGCACGCGCGTGCTCGACCTTTCCGGCGACGTCGCCGGGCAGCCCCTGCTTCCCGGCGCCTTCACCACCGGCTTCGAGTACTCCGACTGCTGGGTCGATGATGCGCGCCTCGTCGTGCTCAACGCCCGTGATGCCGTGGATCGAGGCGCCGTCATCCGCACGCGCACGGCTGCACATTCCGCAGCGCGCGAGGGCGACCATTGGCGCGTCACGGTGGAGGACGCCGTCACGGGTGCCCGTCAGACGATCGCCGCGCGTGCCCTCGTCAATGCGTCAGGGCCCTGGGTCGAAGAGGTCTTGCTAACGCGATTGGGCAGCAGCTCGCGCGGTCGCGTGCGCCTCGTGGAGGGCGCCCACATCGTCGTGCCGAAGCTGTTCGACCACGACCGCGCCTACCTTTTCCAGAATCCGGACGGCCGCGTCGTGTTCGCCATCCCCTATGAGGGCGAGTTCACGCTGATCGGCACCACCGACCGTGATTACCACGGCGATCCTGCCGACACGGCCGCAAGCCCGGAGGAAATCGCCTACCTGTGCGACACGGCCAGCACCGCCTTCACGAGGGTGGTGCGACCGCAGGACGTGGTGTGGACGTATTCGGGCGTTCGCCCCCTGTTCGATGACGGGGCGAGCGACGCCAAATCCGCCTCCCGCGACTACGTGCTCGAGCTTGACGCCGCCGAGGGCGCGGCACCCCTGCTCTCCATCATCGGCGGCAAGATCACGACCTATCGCCGGCTGGCTGAAGCTGTGTTGGAGCAACTGTCCCCCCATCTGCCGTGGCGCCAGGGGCTGGCAGCAGGCTGGACCGGAACGGTGGCGTTGCCGGGCGGAGATTTCGAGGCCGGCGAGACTGGGGCGCTTGCGGCCAAACTCTCCAGGGCGTTTGCATTTCTGAGCGCGGCCCACATCTCGCGGCTGATACGTGCCTACGGCACGCGTGCCTGGACCATCCTTGGCAGAGCCAAATCCATGCAGGACCTTGGGGTGCATTTCGGAGCCACGCTGACCGAAGCGGAGGTGCGCTACCTCGTCGAGCATGAGTGGGCGCACACCGTCGAGGACGTGGCGTGGCGCCGCTCCAAGCTGGGACTGCACCTGACGAAGGAGGAGTTCGGCGCTCTGGATGCATGGCTGCAACGGCGTTCCGCCGAGGTGTTGGCAGCGCAGGCCTGACCGGAGCCGACAGCCCTCCACCGTCCTTTGACGCCCGCCCGATGACAGAATACCTTGGGATCAATTGAGCTTCTGCATCGACGATGGTCCGCGCGGGCGGCGGTAGGATCGGCAGCTATGGGCTCTCACCCCCTTCTTCTGGCGCGCGTTCGGCCCCTCTTGAAGCAGAACACGTTTCTGGGACGGCTCCCCGACGTCGTGCTCGATCAGCTCCTGCACAAGGGGCAGCTCCGAGGCCTTGTGAAGGGGAGCATCGCCTACCGGCGCGGCGAACCCGGCGACAGCCTGATGGTGGTGATCTCCGGCCGGATCAAGCTCACGAACGTCAGCGCGGCCGGCAAAGAGGTTGTCCTCTACTTTGTCGGCCCTGGCGACATATACGGCGAGATTGCGGCTCTAGACGGCAAGGAGCGTGCGGTCGATGCCATCGCACTGGAGGACTCCGAAGTCTTTGTCGTCTACACGCGGGACCTCCTGCCCACCTTGATGGCACATCCCACGGCAATGTTCGAGGTCATTCAGGCGCTCTGCGAAAAGCTTCGGATTGGTGCTGTGATCATCGAGGACAACACCCTCGAGATGCGCGCGCGAGTGGCAAGAGGCCTGCACAGGCTGGCACGACAGCATGGACGAAGGAGCGCGGATGGCGCATCTCTGCAACTGACGATTTCACAAGAGGAGCTCGGGAAGCATCTGGGGCTTTCGCGGGCGAATGTGAATCGGCAGCTCGGTCAGCTGAAGACAGCGAACGCGATAAAGATCAGCGGAATGGAGATCAGCATCATCGACGAGAGAGAGCTGGCCGAATTTACGGAGGCTCCTTCGTCGGGGGACTGACGGGCGCTAGGGGCTCGGCTTTGGCCGTGCGATCGGCAATCGGCGTGGAGACGTACGAGGTCACATGAGACAAGGGTGCGGCGCTGTTCCGGCGCCGCACCCCGAACCCCGCATCCGGACTGTGCCTCAATGGTGGCAGAGCCGGTCTCGCCCGCAGTGGCGAGTTGAACACATAACCCAATGCCGACGTTCGAGCTGTGCCGCACGGCACAGCTACCGAAATTTTTCTTTTCGGAGTATGGATCGGCCGACCGAGAGAGAGAAGTAGGGACCGGCCCACTGCGGGCGAGACCGGCCCCCTGTTGCGACAGACGGTGCGGGGTGGTGGTCCGTCGCAACGCTAACATTATATGCGATCGAAACCCGAAGAGTGTATGAAAACTTGCGACCTCGGGCCGACCAGGTCTTGGATCGTTCGAAAAGCTCATCACGACATCGCCAACGCCTTTACGCAGAAGTATTTTCCGCTCACGCTGGTGCTGCCCCGTGCGGAAATTGAACGACGGCAGTAGATGTCGGAATTCGAGTTTGCCCTTGCACAGTCCCGGCGGCGCTTCGCGCGATCCTACTCCGCGGCAAGTTTGCCAGAGGCTGTTGCGGCATGCGCAATCGCCGCAATGGTCTTGGCGAGCGCTTCTCCCTCGGGGTCCTTGACCGCAGCCAGGCGCGCCTGCAACACCGCGTCCGCAAAATGGGCGCGCGGCAGCGTGCCTGACACTGATGGCTCCACCACCTCCTCCATGATGCGGGTCCAGCTGGCGAGGCCGCGCTTGTAGGTGTCGGCGTAGCCGCGCACCAGCGCTGCCGTGGCAACCACCTCACGCGCGGCGGCCGGATCGACCGCGAGTGTGCGCTCGACGAGCCCCAGCCAGCGCTCCACCCAAGCCTCCTCTTCGGCAAAACGCAGCGTGCGCGGCCGCCAGAACTTGAGCGCGGACAGCAGCTTCAGACGTACAAAGCCGGAGAACCTCGTCGTTTTGACCTTGAGCGGCCAGGAGCGATCGTGGCGGACACGCGCCAGCGCCCAGCGCCCGAGCCGCGGCGGCAATAGGCCGAGCACCTCCTCGGGGCCCGGTTTCATGTACTCGGTCACGTCGACAATGTCGCCTGCGCGCGCCTGTGCCTCGCGGGCAACGCGCGCGAGCCGGGTATCCCTCAGCTTGAGCTGCGCAACCCGGATCACATCCTCGACGCTCATGCGCACGGCGAGGTGGCGGGCAAGCTCACGGATAAAGGCGCCATCTGCACCGGGCCTGCCGGCAAACCGCCGCACGCGCGCCAGATAGCGCTGGGCATAAGCCTCGTCCTGGTAGTCGATGAGCCGTCTGACCCCCTCGTCCAAGACCGCATGCGCCTCGAGGGGAAATGCTGCGAGCGCCGCGCTTGTTCCCTCTCCCCACCCTTCAGTGGGGAGAGGGTTAGGGTGAGGGGCGGCGGCAAACGCCGACGCCGGCGCTCGTGCCGCCCCTCACCCCGACCCTCTCCCGCGCTGAAGCAGTCTGAGGAGAGGTCGGCGAAGCGCGGGGAGAGGGACCGAGCCAATTTCAACCCTGCCTCGAAGCCGCGCAGGTTGGCGTCCACGGCCTTGCCTTCGGCGCGGATAGTGGCGCGAAATGTCTCCGCCTCGATCGGCAGCGCCTTCAGGCCGGCAAATACGCCAAGCATCACGACGTTGAGCTGACTCTTGCTCGCGGCAGCGGCGGTTGCAAGATCGCTCAGTACAAGTCGCCGCGAGAAACGCTCGATGGCGCCGCGCAGCTGATCCTCGCTCGCACGGCCGTCGCCCATGGCGATCTTCTCGTCGGTCGCATAGACCCGGCGGTCTGCGGCAATCACCAGGGTGCGGCCTGGAGTGACGAACCCCGCTTGCACCATGCGTGCAGCTTCCACCAGCTCGGTCGCGAGCAGAATGTCGACCTGGCCCGGCGCCGGATTGAGCCCAAGTATCGGGGTAGAGCCATCCGACGTTTGGGTGACCTCGATGTAGTAGGTCGTGGCCCCCGTCCTTTGCGCAACGCCCGGGATGGACGTGCGGCTCACGACAAGGCCGCTCGCCGCGGCGGCCTCGCTGATCCAGCCCGCCAGCACGCCGCCGCCTTCGCCGCCGAGGGCCGCGATCAGGAGGCGGACGGGCTGGGCCTCGGCCATCGGCTCACTCGGCCGCAGAGGGGGTCAGACCCCTCGCCTCGACGTTGGCGATCCGATGCGACGCAACTGGCGAGGGGTCTGAGCCCCTAGTCGGCGTCATGGCTGCCGTGCCCCCGCCGAACAACCGGATGAGCGCGCGTGAGAGCCTCATGCGCAGGCGGTCCCATATGCTCGGGTTCTGGATGATGTCGATCTGGGCGAACGACGGGCAAAGTTGCGCGGCGTGCGCGACCTCGCCACACAGCCCGCAGCCGACGCAGTCGTTGTTGACGTGGGCGACCGGATCGGTGCGCAGCGGATCCTCGCTCGGCTTGATCGTGAGCGAGGGACAGCCCGACATGCGCATGCAGGAATGGTCGCCCGTGCACACCTCGGGGTCCACCCAGAAGCGCGTGCGCACCACCCGCTCGCCGGCCGCCACCGCCTTGGCCATGACCGGGCGCAGGCGCCGCTGGCGCGCGAGCTGGCACTCGCCGTCGGCAATGATGACTTTGAGGCCCTTGCCTGGCGCCGCCATGGCCTCCTTCAGGGTCTTCAGCACGCTCGCCACGCCGTAAGTGCGTACGCGCTTGACCCAGGTCAGCCCCAGGCTCCTAAGCGTAGCCTCGATTTCGATGCCCTTGCCGCGGCCTTCCTCGTTTGGGGCGCTGGAAGGAATGTCCTGGTGACCCGTGGCGCTGGCGTAGCCGTTGTTCATGATTACAAGGACCGAGTCGTCCTTGTTGAAAGCGGCGCCCGCGACGCCCGTCAGCAGGCCGTTGTGCCAGAAGCCGCCGTCGCCCATGACGCTGATCGGTCGGCGCGCCTGCGTGCCGGACACGGCTGCGGCCGAGGCCAGCGACATGCCATACCCCAGGATCGAATGACCCTGCGAGAACGGCGGGAAAGTCGCGAAGGCATGGCAGCCGATGTCGGCGGCGACGTGAACGGGCCCGATGTCGCGCTTCAGGAGCTTCATGGCCGAGAACACAGGCCGCTCCGGGCAGCCCGTGCAGAAGTTGGGCGGCCGCGGCGGCAGCGGCGCGAGCGCTTTTGCGACCGCGGCACGGTGCGCGTCGACTTCCGCCAGCCAAGCTTCGAGCGCTTCGGCGCGCCGCCCGTAGAGCCCAAGAAAAGAGGACAAGCCCTTCGCCACGACCAGCGGTGTATACTCGCCGACCGTCGCCAGTACGTCCTTCCCATGCAGCTTGGAGTTGATGTCGGCCTTGCGCAGGATCTGCCCGATGGCTTGCTCGAGGAAGTCCGGCGAGCCCTCCTCCATCACCAGCACCGCGTGCCTGCCGGCACAGAAGCGCGCTATCTCCTGGGGCACCAGAGGGTGCGTGACGTTGAGAACGTGCGTCGGCAGGGCCACGTTGCCGTGACCATCTGAAAGGCCGGCCATGGCCAGCCGGCCGTTGAGCACGTTGAAAAGCCCGCCCTGCACGATGATGCCGAGCTCACCGTCGGCAGGTCCCAAAGTCTCGTTGAGCTTGTGCTCGACGATGAACTTCTGCGCCGCCGGCAGCCGCCGCTCCACCTTGTCCACTTCCTGGCGGAATGTCGCTGGCGGATGGCTCAGGCGCTCATAGTTGAACGTGGCCGGGTGGGTCAACCGGCGCGAGGCGGATACTTGCGCGGCCGCATTGCTGCGCGCCATGAAAGAACCGAACACGTGGCAGGCGCGCACGCGCAATTCGAGGATCACGGGCGTGTTGGAGGCCTCCGACAGCTCGAAGCCCTTCTCCACCATCTTAACGATGGTGGGAAGCTCGGGGCGCGGGTCCAGCAGCCACAGCGATGACTTGAGCGCAAACGCGTGCGTGCGCTCCTGGATCACGCTCGCTCCCTCGCCGTAGTCCTCGCCGACCACGATCAGGGCGCCACCGGTGACGCCGGCGGAGGAGAGGTTGGAGAGCGCATCGGCGGCGACGTTGGTGCCGACAATGGACTTCCAGGTTACAGCCCCGCGTACGGGATAGTGGATGGAAGCGCCCAGCATCGCCGCCGCGGCGGCCTCGTTGGTGCAGGTCTGCAGGTGCACGCCGAGCTCGCTTAGCAGGTCTTCTGCCTGGAGAAGCACATCGAGCAGGTGGCTGACCGGCGCGCCCTGGTAGCCGCCCACATAGGCGACGCCGGACTGCAGCAGCGCCTTGGTGACCGCGAGGATGCCTTCACCACGGAATTCCTGGCCGTCGCCCAGCCGCAGGCTGGCAATTTCCTTGTGGAACGAGACCTCCAACGCCATGCGCCTCGAGACCTTTGTTGTCGGCCGCCGCGCGCGCCCACTGAGCCGGTTGACGGGTTTGACGCGACCCGCGCCGTGTCCTAACTGTTGCGGGACGAAACAGTTTGGGTATTAAGCTTTTTTGCGGGAGGGGTGAGCCAAGTGCAAGCCCCTTCTACAAGAGTATAGCCCCCCATGGGTTGCCACGCCATGAAGTGTCCGCCTTGCCTTATCAGCTACGCGTGTCGGGCCGGCCTGCCAGCCGGGCACCGTGCGTTGCAGCAGGCGGCAAGAGCGCCCAGTCCTACATGAAGGATCCCAACGGAAAGAGAAGAGAGCGAGCATGGCTTTGAGGCGCCAGGCAGCCATCGACGCGGGCGAACGGCAGATCGATTTCGACGAGCTGCCGACCTATGTCGGCTATCAGGTCCGTCGCACCCAGGCGCGGATATTCTCCGAGTTCGAGGCCACCCTGAAGGACTTCGATTTCACGCCAGGATCGTTCGGCGTGCTGACGCTGATCCGGGCCAATCCCGGCATCACGCAGGTGGCACTAGCCGCGGCATTCGGCGTCGACAAGTCGACCATGAGCCCGGTGATCTTCCGCCTGGAGAAGCGCGGTCTCATCAGGCGCGAGGTGCTTCCAAGCGACCGGCGCTGCCATGCGCTCTTCTTCGAAGAGGGCGAGGAATCGACGTTTCTGGCCGCGCGCGAGAAGATCCGGGCGTTTGAGGAGAATGTGGCAGCGCGTCTCTCGAAGGCCGAGCAGCGCGAGCTGGCGCGGCTGCTGGCCAAGCTGCAGGGCAGCGAGGAGCCGGCCTAGGCGGCATTGTTGCGGCTTGGCTATGCGGAAGGGGGCGAGGACTTTCCTATTCCGGCGTGGGCCCAAGCTGCCTGCGCAACGCGCATCATCCACCGAAGGTGTATGTAATCTGCGCTTTCACCGCGGTGTCCGGCGTCGCGTCGGTGAGGCCGAACAGCACGCCAGTCTCGAAGGTCAGCGTGCGCTTGTCCCCTATCTCGATCTCGTATGTGAGGAGCGGCCCGATCCTGTGCCTTTCCGGCCCGCCCTCCCCCGCGATATCGGGAATGTTGCCGAAACCCTCGATCCCGAGCCAGAGCCCCGTGCGCAGCTGGTGCTTGAGCTGCCAGCCATAGAGGAAGCCGATGCCCTCTTCGCGGTTCTTTCCGAAGGTCTGCTCCAGAAATGGATTGAGGACCAGCGAGGTGGGTCCGGCACCGATGCGCACGATTGGCCCCAGCACCACGGCGTTTGTCTGCTCGCCGTCCAGCCCTACCGCGATGCCTGTGAACCATGAATAACCGATACCGCCCGCCTTCTTGGCGTTGAGGATCTCGAAGGTGTTCTCCCACACCATCACCGTGGCTTCGTAGTTGTCGGAATCCGGCCGTTCCAGCCCGAGGAAGGCCTTGATCTGCCAGAAGTCCGTCAGCCCGTGGGTGTAGTTGAGGCTGTGGAACTCGCGCGTGTCACCGGCCACACCGCCGTTGAAGCCCGACTGAAACTGGTGAAAGGTCTCGAGCTTGGTCTGGCCCTTGACCACCTCGGGCTCGGCGATGTTCTGCGCCGACGCGGCTGTGGTTCCGGCTGCCAGGAGGACGGCAAGAGTAGCCGGTGTTGCCGAAGACAGCCGCCTGATCATCCTGCTGGAACCGCCTTGTGACGAATCGTTGCGTAGAGAAGGTATAATTGCTCGAACCGGCTGTCCGAACCTGTGCGTCGGCATGATCCTCCAGCACTGTGGCCAAACCGCCCCAGGTTCGGGCGCGGGTGATAGTGAGGAGCATCGATGCGCAAGCGATTTGCAAGAGCGGGCAGCGCGTGGAACCCGTGACAAGCACATCCAGATACGACGCGGTCGTGTTCGACCTGCTGACCGCGCTCCTCGATTCCTGGACCTTGTGGAACAGGGTTGCCGGCTCGTCCGCGGACGGCCGCAGGTGGCGCCAGCGCTATCTCGAGATCACCTACGGGTGCGGCGCCTACCGGCCCTATGGAGCGCTCGTCCGCGAAGCAGCCGTCGACGTGGGCTTGCCGGGCTCCCTGGCGGAGCGCCTTGAAAGCCGATGGAGTGAGATCGAGCCGTGGCCCGAGGCGCCTGGCGTCCTTGCCACCCTCGCCGATCGCCTACCGCTCGCCGTTGTCACCAATTGCTCCGAGCGGCTCGGGCGTATCGCAGCAGAACGCGTTGGGGACCTCTTCAAGGTCGTGATCACGGCCGAGAGCGCCGGCTTCTACAAGCCACGGCCCGAGCCCTATCGAACCGCCTTGCGAGCGCTCGGAACCAGGCCCGAGCGGACGTTGTTCGTTGCCGGCTCCGCCGCAGATGTGCCCGGCGCTCACAATGTCGGGATGCCGGTGTTCTGGCACAATCGCATGAGCCTGCCAGCGCGCGACGGCGCCGAGCCGGAGTACTGCGAGCAATCGCTCCACCGCCTGGCGAGCATCGCGTTTGGTGCGTGACCAGGCTTACTGGAAGACCTCGTTGAACCGCTTCTTGATGCGGGCCGCCTCCTTCTCGATGTAGTCGTAGTCGACCGGGAGGACTTTGATCTTATCGAGGGCCACTCCGTCCGCCGGCGGCGGAATGTCCTTGCGCGCCGCGTACCCGCCATCCTCGGGAAAAAGCCGCTGGACGCCATCGCCGATCATGAACTCGGCGAACAGCTTGGCGGCGTTCGGGTTGGGCGACCCCTTGATGACGGCGGTGGGCGATGGGATGACGAAGGTGCCATCGGCCGGCAGGATGGTGACGATGGGATGGCCTGCCTTGCGGTCGTCGGCGGCGTAGCTGTCGAGCGCCCCGACGGCGACCAGCCGCTCGCCGCGCTTGATGTTGTCGGAGACCTGCTGGTTGCCCTGAACGACCATGATGTCGTTCTTGCGCAGCTTCTCGTAGAACTCCCAGCCGAGGTTCTTGGACATCATCCCGATCACAGTCAACTGGAGGGCCGTGAACGAGGGATCGGTCATGACCAGCTTGCCCTTGTACTTGGCGTCATGCAGGTCGCCCCAGGTCTTGGGCAGGTCGGCGGCGGGCAGCTTGTCGGAGCGCGCGTAGATGGTCATCAGGTTGAGCCGCTGCGCCACGAAATGGCCGTCCTTGTCCCTGCCCTCCTCGACGATCTTGTCGAAGTTCTTGGGCTTGAAGGCGACAAACGTGCCCTTTCGCGCCAGCGAGGCCGTAGCCGCGGGATCGGATGTCGTCATCACGTCGACCGCCGTCCGCCCCGCTTGGCTCTCCTGCAGGAAACGCCGCAGGATCGCCGAGCCGCCCGAGCGGAACATCTCCACCTTGATGGCCGTTTCGGTCTCGAACAGCTTGGCGATCTTCTGTGCCGTCTCGATCGGCGTCGACGTGTACCAGACGACCTGGCCTTCCTTCTTGGCTGCCGCCAGGTCGACCTCGGATGCCAAGGACGTAGCAGGCCCCAAAAGGAGCGCGAGCGTCAGCACCCGGTATGGATGAAGCGCGCGCCTTCCCAAGCGCGCAACCCAATTACCCTCCCCTTGACGGGGAGGGTGGCGAGGCGCGCTCTTGGCGTGCCGAGCCGGGTGGGGTGAAGACACAGGGGAAAGCGTCCCCTTGAGTGTTACCCCCACCCCCAACCCCTCCCCGCAAGGGGGAGGGGAGTCGGTTCGCGCCTGACCCACGGTCGGCGTTCCATGGAAGCGGGGCGCTGTGGCCAGCGTGCGCAAGAGGCGTCTCATCGTGACCTCCAACGGTTGCGGGTGCTACCCGCGGTAGAGGGGATCGGGCTGCGAAAAGAAGCTCCAGAGGATGTGATAGACCAGCAGGTAGTTCTTCTGCTGGAACGATGCGTGCGAGATGCCTGGCATCACGGCGAACTGCTTGTCGGGGTTGGGCAGGCGGTTGAAGAAGGCGACAAGGTCATCGACGCTGGCGATGCCATCCCACTGGCCACGCATGAGGATGGTCGGCACCACGATCTTGGCGGGGTCGACCAGCGGCAGCCTGGAGCACATGTCCACGTACGTGCCGGTCGGCACCGAGTTGTCGAGCGCCAGGATGGCGTTGGCGAAGGCTTCGATCACCTTGTCCTCGGCCGTGCCGGGGTGATCGCGGTTGAAGATGCTGTAGACGAACGCCTTGTCGATCGGGCGCCGATTCTTGGCCTGAAACTCGGAAAGCTTCTTCTTGCGCTCGGCCAGCGTTGGGCTGCCCTCTCCGGTCCAAACGAACGCGTCGAGCGCCAGGCGCTTCACACGCTCCGGATGGCGCTCGGCAAAAACGGCGGCGCGCAGGGCACCCGATGAGATGCCGTAGACGAGAAGAGGCCCCGATCCGGCCTTGTCGAGAATGTACTGCGATGCGGCGGCCAAATCGTCGGCACCGTTGGCAATGTCGAAATTGATGCTGCGCTTCTTGTCGGAGCGCCCGTAGCCCTCCATGTCGACGCACCAGGTGTCGAAGTTGCGGGCAGCGAACCAGTCCATCACCGAGCTGTCAGGCCGACCCGACACCTGCAGATCGAAGGTCGGCTGCGAGGCCATCGAGGAGCCGTGCACGAACAGGATGGTGCCCTGTTTGCCTCTCGTCTCCGCGGCGGCCTTCTGCCAAAGAAACAGGCGAACGTCGCCCTTGTTGGTCCAGTGCTCCCGGCCGACGATCGATCTGCCCCGATCCGTGTCATGCGTCATGCGTTTGCTCCCAAAGTCGTGGCCGTTGGCGCCCCCGGCGCATCGAACACGGTGCATTGGCTGGCGTCGATGCGCACCGCTACCCCATCGCCGATCGCGAACTGCTCAAGGGGATGGGTCTGCACGCGCAGCACCGTGCCGTCCTCGAGCGCCACATGATACTCGATGATGCTCCCGAGGAAGGTGAACTCGGTGACCGTCGCGCGCTGGTCAGCCCCCTCCGCCCCCTGAGGCCGCTGGAGGCGGATGTTTTCTGGCCTGATGGCGATCTCGACGGTCCGGCCCGGCGTGGTCGCGTTCGGCATATCGACTTCCATCATCCAGCCTGACGCTATCCGCAGTCGGCCGCGGCTCCCTTCCGCAGCCTCCACTGTCGCCGGCACCAGGTTGACCAGACCCATGAAATCCGCAACCACGCGGCTGGCGGGCCGCGCGTAGACCTCCTGCGGCGTGCCGAACTGCTGCAGCCTGCCGCCCTGAATGACGGCAATTCGGTCGGATAGCGCCAGCGCCTCCGCCTGGTCGTGCGTGACGTAGACGAAGGTGATCCCGGTCCGGCGCTGCAGCTGTTTCAGCTCACCGCGCATGCGCTCGCGCAGCTTGGCATCGAGATTGCTCAAGGGCTCGTCGAGCAGCAGGATCTTGGGCTCGACCACGAGGCTGCGCGCCAGGGCGACGCGCTGCTGCTGGCCGCCGGACAGCTCGCTTGGAAGCCGGTCTTCGAACCCCGTCAGATTGACGAGCGCCAGCGTCGCCTTGACCCGGGCACGCGCTTCGCTGGCAGCCAGGCCGCGCAGCTTCAGACCGAAGACGACGTTCTCGAACACTGTCTTGTGCGGCCAAACGGCATAGTTTTGAAACACCATGCCCATGCCGCGCTCTTCCGGCGGCACAACGTGCTCCCTCGACGAGACGAGGCGGCCGTCCGCATGGATGGTACCCGCGTCGGGGGCGATGAAGCCGGCGATCAGCCGCAACGTCGTGGTCTTGCCGCAGCCGCTCGGCCCAAGCAGCGTGACGAACTGGCCATCGGCAATGTCGAGCGCTAGGTCGCTGACGGCGGCCATGGCCGCACCCCCGCCATAGCTCTTCGACAGGCCGCGTATGCTGATCCCAGCCATCAGGCCGACGCTCCTGCTCTGACGGCACCGTCTCCCGTGGGCCGCACAGCCACCCGGCCGGAGGCAAGCCAGTTGGCGACCAGCAGGGCCAGGCTGATGATGGCCATGTTGACCATGGCCAAGGCCGCCACCGGCTCGGTGTAGCCTGTCTCGTAGAGATTGTAGACCGCCACCGCCAGCGTGATGGAGCTCGAGCTGAAGAGCAGGATCGACGCGCTGAGCTCCTGGATGACCGGCACGAACACCAGGAGCCAGCCTGCGAACAGGCCGGGGCGAATGAGCGGCAGCGTGATCTCGCGCAGCGTCCGCCCCCACGATGCTCCGAGCACCCGGGCGCTCTCCTCCAGCGAGGGATCGATTTGGCGCAGAGATGTGTTGGCGGCCCGCACCCCGAGCGGGATGTAGCGGCCGACATAGGCAAGCAGGAGGATCGCCAGGGTGCCGTAGAGCGCGATGGGCATGGTCAGCCAGAACTGGATCAGCGCCACCGCCATGACGATGCCCGGCAGGCCGAGCGGTACGAGCGCCGCGTAGTCGAGCAGGCGCCGCCCGGGCATCCTGGTGCGCACGTCGATCCAGCTGATCACGGTGCCGAGCAGCACCGCAATGGTCGCGGCGACCGTGGCGAGGAGTAGGCTGTTCAGGATGGCCCGCTGGGTGACGCCATACTCGAACAGCACGAACCGGTAATTCGCCAGAGTCAGGCCCTTCCAGAAGCTCAACCCCCAGGACTTGGACAAGGAGACCGCGATCAGCGCGCCGTAGGGAAGGATGATCGCGACTACGAACACCAGCACGCAGAACCCGAACAGAAGCCATCGCACGGGGCCCAGATCGATGAGCTGAGGCCGCGCGCCTTTGCCGCCAACCGTGACGTAGGAGCGGCGGGCGAGAAAGCGATGCTGCAGGTATAGCGCGGCGACGGTGATGATGATGAACAGCAGCGACAAGGCCGATGCCAGCCCATACTGGGGCGGATAGTCGAAGAGGGCGTAGATGCGGGTGGGCAGCGTGACGATCCGGCCGGGCAGACCCAGGATCGCTTGCGAGCCGAACAAGGCGATGGCATTGACGAAGGCCAGCAGCGTGCCCGCCAGCACAGCCGGCGCGATCAGCGGCAGCGTTACGAACAGGGCCGTGCGCAGCTTGCCCGCACCGAGTATCTGCGCCGCTTCCTCGTAGGACGCGTCGACCGACTGCAGAGCGCTGGAGGCGAGCAGGAAGACGAACGGAAAGGTGTGAAGCACGGTGACCAGCACGAGGCCGCTCATTGTGAAAATATCGAAAGTCAACCAAGGCGCACCCACCACCTCACGTACAAACACGTTGATCAATCCGGCGTTCGGGCTGAAGAGGTTGACGTAGGCGATGGCGGTCAGAAAGGGCGGAGAGAGATAGGAGAGAGTTGCCGTGACACGGAACAGGGCAGGGGCCGGCACGTTGGTGCGGCTGACGGCCCAGGCCATTGGCAGCCCTATGACAACACTCAAGAGACCGGTCCACGCGCCGAGCACCAGGGAGTTGCGCAGGGCCTGCAGGTAGAGGCGGCCCGACAGCGCCTCCATGAAGTGCTCGAGCGAAAGCCCCTCCTCGCCGCGCAAGCTGCCGACCAGGAGGAAAAGCAGCGGAAGTACGACCAGCACGATAAGGGCGACAACCGCGGCACCCATCACGCAAGTTTCGAGCCGCGGCAGTGGTCCCTTTCGGCCAGGGGCTGCCAGCCTTGCATCGCCGCGGCTACCGACCGGAGACATTGCGGTGCTCCGGCAGGTCCGCGCGAATCACTTCACGAACTCGTCCGTGAAGAGGCCGTCATAGCTCTTCAGCGCGTCCTTGGGATCGAGCAGCTTGGCGTCGAGGCTGACCTTCTGAGAGTTCTCGAGCTGCGCCACCGTCACCCGGATGTCCTTGGCGTGCGCTTTCTGGGCGACCTTCCAGGCGGCGTTGAGCAGCTGCGGGTCCATCTTCTCGAAGCGCTTCTTCAGGACGGTCTCGAAGACCTCGTCGGGCTTGTCCTGGATCATCTTGGCAGCGCCGATGTAGGCGCGAGCCATGCGTGCGCACAGGTCGCGCTTCTCCTTGCAGACCTCGGGTCGCGTATAGACCAGGGCATAGGCGAACGGGAGCAACTCGGGCGCATCGAAGGTGGAGCTGGCCAGCATGATCGCCGAACCTTTGACCACCGCCTGGGTGGTGAAGGGCATGGACGTCGCATAGCCGTCGATCGCCTTGTTCTCCAGCGCTGGAAACATGGCCGACGGTTCCATCGGCGCTATGCGGACGTCTTTCTCGACGTCGAGCCCAGCGCGGTTCGTGACATACCGCTGCCACGCGTGAACGATGCTCCCGACTCCCTGAATGGCAATGGTTTTGCCCTTCAGGGCCTTGGCACGATCAGCGGGCGAGGTCTGGTCCGTGATTCCCGCTGCGTCGGCCACGTCTTTGCGCAGGACCAATTCGACCAACGGCCGGTCCACCAGATTGACGATCGCCAGGAACCTTTGCCCCTGCGCGGCCGCACGAAGGAAGATGGGCCCCGTCCCCATGGTGAACTCGGCGCTTCCGGCGAGTACGGCGTTCACAGAGGCAACGCCAACCAGGTTCCGGTCGGTGACCTTCAGACCCTCCTTCTTGAAGAAGCCGGCATCCTGGGCGACGAAATGCGTCGAAAAGGTGAGGGTCAGGGCCGGAATGGCAAAGACGACCTCGGTCTCCTGCTGACACTCGCCGGCGGTGGGAGCTAGCCCAATGGCGATGCCCAGGCCAGATGCGGCTACCAGTTTTGGCCATTTGAACATCTTTTCCTCCCGAATTATCGTTGCTGCCTAAGACTCCTGTAACAAAAAGCTCAGGCCGTCACAACGCGTGGTAAGAGACACAGTTGCGCCGGTCGGGGCATTCGAGTGAAGCGCCGTGGTCACACAAGCGCGGCGCACGCAGTCGTCGCGTGCCGGCATGCGGAGAGGAAATGGCCGCCTGGGAACAATCCACTGAGTCCGGGTCCGCTCGGGTGGCGCTGGCTCGGCTCGGCACCTCGCTCCGGATGCGCGTCGACCAATTCCTCGTGCTGGCCATCCTGTTCGCCATCTGGCAAGCGCTGAGTCTTGCCCTGGGCACCTACTGGATCGGATCGCCCTGGGGCGTCGTTACGCGCCTCGCCAATGGTGTGTTCAATGGCGAGATCCTGCACCATGCCTCCTACACGCTGGTCGAGGCCATCGCGGGCTTCCTGATCGGCGCGATTCCGGCCGCCGCATTGCCCTTTGCCCTTCGCCGCCTGCCGATCGTCACCGCCATCCTCGACCCGTTCATGGTCGGCGGATACGGCGCGCCGAAGCTGGCGCTGGCCCCACTCTTCATCCTGTGGTTCGGCATCGGCATCGAGTCCAAGATCGCCCTGGTGGCCATCACGGTGTTCTTCATCGTCTACTTCAGCGCGCTGGGCGGCATTCGCGCCCTCGACGCCAAGCTCGTGCAAGTGGCCCAGGTGATGGGGGCGAACGAGCGCGACGTGGCGCGCCACATCGTCTTTCCTGGCGCCGTGCCTCACATCTTCACCGGCTTCCGCATCGCCATGCCTTATGCGATCGGTGGGGCGGTCATTGCCGAATTGATCTCGGCCAATCGCGGCCTTGGCTACCTCATCCAGCTCGGGGCCATGAACTTTGATACGACCGGTGTGTTCGTCGCCCTGGTTGCAACCACCTGCATCGTCTTTCTTGGCAACTGGAGCGTCAATATCGTGGAGCGGCGGCTGCTGCGCTGGCGCCCGCCGGCGGACGTGAACGTGCAGGCAGGGAGCTGACCGTGAGCATCCAGCCGCTGCTCGACGTGCGCGACCTCAGCAAGCGGTTTGCCGCCCGCGCCGGTCGCGATCCGCAATCCTGGGTCATCCAGGACCTGAGCTTCTCGGTGAGCGACGGCGAGTTCCTCACCATCATCGGCCCTTCGGGCTCGGGCAAGACCACGCTGCTCAACATGATCGCCCAGATCGACACGGCGAGCGGCGGGGAGGTGCGGTTCCAGTCCGAGGCGGCTCCCATCAACGATCCCAGGGCGCTCAACCCGGGCCTCTCGTGCAAGATCGGCTACGTGACGCAGGAGGACAACCTGCTGCCCTGGCGCACGACCTTGCAGAACGTGCTGTTTCCGCTGGCTGTGCAGCGTCGGCTGAACGACGAGACGCGCGCTCGTGCCGAGGTGTTGATCCGCGCCGTCGGCCTCGCAGGCTTCGAGAACCACTATCCGCACGAGCTGTCGGGCGGCATGCGCAAGCGCGCGTCGCTCATCCGCACGCTGGTGTACGATCCACCCGTCATCCTGATGGACGAGCCGTTCGGCGCGCTCGACGCCCAGACCCGCGCCCAGCTGCAGGAGGATCTGCTGCGGCTTTGGAATTTGGGCCGCAAGACCATCGTCTTCGTCACCCACGACATTGCCGAGGCCATCGCGCTCGGCGACCGCACGCTGGTGCTGTCGCGGGCACCGGCGCGCATCGCCGGCGAGCATGCCATCACCATTCCGCGCCCCCGCGACATTCGCGGCATCATGACCCATCCCGAATTCGGCGCGCTCTACCAGCGCATCAGGGCGCAGGTTCAATGAGCAGTAGCGAAAGCATCTTCGACCTCGCCGAGCCGCCGCCCGTCAGGTGGCGCCAGCATGCCGTTACGGCAGGGCGGATCGCCCTTGCCGGCCTGCTGCTGGCTGCTTGGAAGATCGGTGCGGACGCGGCGGGGCCGGTCTACGCGGCCGACCCGTTCAAGGTGATCCAGCGCATTGTCGAAGATTCGTTGTCCGGCGCCCTGATCCGCCACACCTATGTCACCCTCAGGTTGGCCGCCATAGGCTTCGCCATCGGCTGCTTCTTCGGCGTCGCGCTCCCCTTCGTGCTGCGCGGCATGCCGCGGCTCACCAATGCGGTCGAGCCTTACATCATGGCATCGGTCGGCGTTCCCAAGTATGCGCTCGTCCCGCTGTTCATCCTGTGGTTCGGGATCGACGACGCGCCGAAGCTCTGGCTGGTCGGGCTGCTCGTCTTCTACCCGGTCTTCATCGCCGTGCTCGCCGGGATCAGAAACGTGGACCGAAGGCTGATCAACATGGCGCGGGTCGTGGGTGCGAGCGAAGCGATGATCTCGCGGGAGGTGATCTGGAACTCGCTGCTCCCGTTCTTCTTCTCCGCGCTGAAGATCGCCCTGCCGCGCGCCGTCAGCGCCGCCATCATCGGCGAGTTCCTGGTCGGCAACGAGGGGCTGGGGTTTCTGATCGAGAATTCGCGCCAGAACTTCGACACCACCGGCGTGTTCGCCGGCGTCGTGGTGGCGACGGCCCTGGTTCTGGTCATCAACGGCGCCCTGGTGCGCGTCGACCGGCGGTTCAATGCCTGGCGTCCGACGGACCGGCATATGGAGCTTTAGCCTTTACAGTGCGAACAACGCGAGACCCACATTGAGAGTGCCGTACGAAGGCGCCATCGACTGTGACGTGCATCCGGCGATGCCGAGCACGGCGGCGTTGCTGCCATATCTCGACGCCTTTTGGCGCGACCAGTTCGTCAACCGCCACATCGACCGGCTGCCGTTCACGCTCTCGAGCTATTCGCCAGGCTCTCCGCTCAGCGCGCGTGCGGACTGGCAGTCGGCGTCCGGAGTACCGGGCCACGAGAACCTCGATTCGATCCGGCGCCACGTGCTCGACACCTTCCGCATTCGTTACGCCATCTGCAATCCGCTGCATGGAGCCGTGGCACTGTTCAACGAGGATATGGCCGCTGCCTTGTGCTCGGCCGTGAACGATTGGATGGCGAAGGAGCTGCTCGACCGCGAGCCGCGTCTGCGCGCGTCGATCCTCGTGCCTGCGCAGAACGCGGAGCTGGCCGCAAAAGAGATCGAGCGGCTGGCGCCCGATCGTCGCTTCGTGCAGGTGCTCCTGCTCGCCATGGGCGAGACCCCGCTCGGGCGGCGCACGCATTGGCCGATCTACGCTGCCGCCGAGAAGCATGAGCTGGTGATCGGCATCCACGCCGGCAGCACCTATCGGGTCGCGCCGACCATCTCAGGCTGGCCCTCCTACCGGGTCGAGGACTACGTGGCGCAATCCGGGGCCTTCGAAACGCAATTGCTGAGCCTCATCGCCGAGGGCGTGTTCCAGAAATTCCCGAAGCTCAAGGTGGTGATGATCGAGTCCGGCTTCACCTGGCTCCCGACTTGGGCTTGGCGCGCAGGCAAAACCTGGCGGGGCGTGCGCCCGGAGGTGCCGTGGATCGATCGGCCGCCGGCGGACATCGTGCGCGAGCACGTGCGCTTCACATTGCAGCCGGTAGATACACCAAAGGGCCAGCCAGAGGTTCTCGCACGCACGCTCGAGCACATGGACTCCGACCGGCTGCTGCTGTTTTCGACCGACTATCCCCATTGGCAGTTCGACGGCGAGGACGCCTTGCCCGACGGGCTGCCCGAGGCCACAATACGCAAGATTCTGATCGACAATCCGCTCGAGACCTACCCGCGGCTGCGGGACGCAGCAGCAGCGGCAACGCAACGGGAAAAGAGCGAGAAGGAGGTCCCATGAACGTCGCCGTCAGGCAAGCGACCGCGGCCCAGCGTCTCAAGGTCGTCGATTGCGACATCCACCCGACCTATCGCACGCCGGCGGAGCTGCATCCCTTCATGGCCGAGCGCTGGCGCGAGCACATGGTCACCTTCGGCCCGCACTTCCGGCAAGCATTGACGGGGCAGCTGCCGTTTCCGCGCATGATGGCCGGCGGCATGCGCATCGAATTCGTTCCCCGACGATGGCCCTCCAGGCTCCAATCTCGATCTGATGCGAAAGCAGCACCTGGATGCCAACGGGGTCGAATACGGAATGCTGATCGCGCTCAGCCGCGGGGGGCTGGAGGAGCGCAACCTCGACTTCGCGGCCGCCCTGTCGAGCGCGGCCAACGACTGGCAGCTCGAGTGCTGGGTGAAGAAGGAGCCGCGGCTGCGCGCCGCGATCGTGGTGCCGCAGGAGCACGCCGAGTATGCCGTGGCCGAGATCGAGCGGCGCGCCGACGATCCTGCGTTCGTGCAGATCATGATCTCGCCGCGCACTTCCGACCCGCTCGGCCATCGCCGCTACTGGCCCATCTATGCGGCCGCGGAGCGCTGCAACAAGCCGATCGCGTTGCATGTTGCGGGCTATAGCGGTGGGCATTCCTCGACCGGCTCGGGTTGGCCGACGTACTACATCCAAGAGCACTTCGCCATGTCGACCGGCATGCAGAACACGCTGGCGAGCCTGGTGTTCGAGGGTGTGTTCGAGCGCTTTCCCAAGCTGCGGGTCGCGCTGATCGAAGGCGGGTTCGCATGGGCACCGGCTCTGTGCTGGCGCATGGACAAGCACTGGGAGCGCATGCGGGCGGAGACCCCACACCTCAAGCGTCCCCCTTCGGAGTATGTGCGCGAGCACGTCTGGTTCACGACGCAGCCAATCGAGGAGCCGGACAACCCCGAGCACCTGGCCAACATCATCGAGTGGATCGGATGGGATCGGTTGATGTTCTCGACCGACTACCCGCATTGGGACTTCGACGACCCCAAGCAGGTCTTCAAGTTCAGGCTCACGAACGAGCAGAAGGCCAAGGTTTTCCGCGACAACGCGAAGGCTTTCTACGGTCTCACATGAGCCGCCAAGTCCTGGCCCGGGCGAGCGAGATCGAGCCGGGCACGTGCAAGATAGTAACCGTGCTCGGCCGCGAGATCGGGTTGTTCAATATCGGCGGGGAGTATTTCGCCCTGTCCAACCGCTGCCCGCACAAGGGCGCCGAGCTCTGCCGCGGCATGATCGTGGGGCTCGTCGGCTCCGATGGACCTGGTCAGTACAACTTGTCTCGCCCTGGAGAATTCATTCGCTGCCCGTGGCACGGATGGGAGTTCGATATCCGCACCGGGCAGTCTTGGTGCGATCCCAAATCCGTCAGGGCCCGTCAATTCAAGGTGGCGGTCGAGCCGGGCTCGACCCTCCTCAAGGGCCCCTACGTGGCCGAGACCTTCCCTGTGACGGTGGAGGAGGACTACCTGGTGATCGACATATAGATTTTTCATGATCGCGTCGATCAGCCGCTCGCTGCACTTCCTGGCGCACGGCGCGATTCTCCTTTCCGTAGCGCCGATCGGACAAGAAAGTTGTCCTTGACAGCGACATGTCACCCGTGCGCTTCGACGTTGGCCCAGGCAGGCCTACATTGAGCCTTGAAGCCCTGTAAGACAGTGCCGTCAACAGCCACCGGTATCTGACCGCTGACGTTGAGTGTCCGCTTGGCTCCCGCGACCTCCATCGCCTGCGCATAGCCTCCGAGCGGGGCCGGGGCGTCCGTTGCATTGATCGCTCGTTTTTCCATCATAAAGCTCCTCTTCGTCGCATTCATTTTCCAGGAGCGTCCAACGGCGCTCAGCAAGACTTGCCGACAGCCGTGAATTCTATGATAGCCCCGAAGGCGTCGCGTGGCGTGACCTGCAGTCTGTCGTCCATGCGGTGAAATGGGATGCCGCCTCGCTGCAGGATCGCCACCACGCGATCCACGTCCTCGACAGCCACGCCAAAGCCGACCAGACGGGGACCCTCATTCATGTCTCCGAGCTCGATCTCTGCGCAGCGCGCTTGGGCTTGCCTTGGATCGAGGACCGTTATCGCGCCGCCGTCGAGGGTAATGCGCAGACATCTGCTATCGATGGCGACTGCGTCCGGATCAAGAAGGCGACCGAAGAAATCTGCGAGCCGCGCCGGGACGTCGTCAACCATCAACACCTCGACAACGGTCCGGGCGCCATTTGCATGGCGCTGATACTCGGGTTTCCAGAAGTACTGTGGCGTGTGCTGCTGACAGGCGAAGAAGGCGGCATCAGGCGCTCGGGGGTGGGTGACGAACGCGAGTGAGAACGAAACGGTCACTTCACCGCCATCCGGCAGGCGCGCCTTGCGGGAGAAATCGAACGGTTCATAGGTGTCGAGGCCGCGGTGAGCAAATGTGCGCTGATCTTTCCGGGCGTCGTCGCTCGGAAACACCAGCATGGACATACCTTGGCGCCGGCTCAGAAACTCCGCGTTGAAGGCGCCGAAGCTGAACTGTCCAGGCCCTGCCACAGGGACGCCGTTCGCGTCCGCGACGGCAAGAAGCTCGAGAAAGCTGCCTTGCATCTGGGCCAAGTGGTTGGCGGTACCGAAGGGCTGCTGTGCCTTTGGCGTCAGGGTAAAGCCTAGACGCTCGTAGAAAGCCCTAGCGCGGTCCAGGTCGTTGACGCAGAGGACCAGATGATCGATCGAGTGCTTCATGTGCTTGTGCTCTTATGGCGCAACTGGAGCGCTAGTGACCATTTTGACAGGGCTGCACTCAACCCAGTTTTTCTGGTTTGTAGCCGCAGGAAATCTATTTTGGGCTGATCTCAACGCCCGCTCCACACGGCCAGCACGATGACCCATCTCCTTCCACCTCTCAATGCCTTGCGCGTTCGAGCGGCCTCCAGGCATTTGAGCTTCAAACTCGCCGCTCACGAGCTTCACGTCACGGCAGGTGCTGTTGCTCAGCAGGTCATACCGTCGAGCCAATGAATTTACCCGTCATCCCGGAAGCCGAGCCCCGGCCTCCGAGCCGGGGCGAGACTATCCGGGATCTGCCGCACGGATACCGCTTGCCGCAGATCCCGGCTCTGCGCGATTCGCGCTTCTAGCGCGATCGCTGGGCCGGGATGACGGGTGGAAAGATAGGCTTCTCAGTATCAAAGGCCTGGAGGCACAACTTTGGCCTTGCCTTGTTTGAGCGACTGCACCGGCAGCCCTCCCTTACCCCCGCGGGACAGGCCTATCCGCCGCCGTTGCGCGACGCATTCGGGCGCGTCGCCGCGGCGACCGACAGGCTCAAACCACAGTGGGCGCGTGCGCTCATCCGGCTTGGGGTCAACGCTCGACCATGGGCAAATGTGTTAGCGGGAAGATTCATGCAAATTGGCGCAGCGGTACCTGCAGAGGGTGCAGCGGAGGCGCTGCCCCAACTCGATGGCGGGGCAGTCCTCGCCGAACCTGTCAATTAGATTGGCGGGGTAGATGACGCGCCGGTGCTTGCACTGCCGGCAGATCGCAACCAGTGCCATCTTTGCGCGTACCAATTCGCCAAGCGTCCGGCTGCTTCCGGTCTCGCGTGCGTATCGGCTGCCTGGGCGCATCTGATGGGGAGGCTTCATGGATCAGCACTGCGGTCCTGCTGCATTCGGATGGTTCAGTGAAAATCCCTGCTCCTTGGCTTCCAAGAGCCTTCCCGATGCTCCTTTTCGAGGCTGGGCAGCTCCGCCTCGCCGGCGCCGAGCGCGCGTAACTGATCGGAGCGGTCGATCAGCTGGTCGGCGATGACGTGGATGACGAGGCCTTCGCGCTCGATCCGGCCGCGCACCTCGAGGAACTGTGCCGTCATGACGGTCCGCCGATTCCTTGCGAACACCTTGGGCCAAACCACGATGTTGATGATGCCGGTTTCGTCTTCGAGCGTGATGAAGATGACGCCCTTGGCGGTGCCAGGTTGCTGACGCACCAGCACGAGCCCGGCCACGCGCACATATCTCCCCTTGAGCTGTTCGTCCCAATGCTCAGCGCTGGAGATCACGCCCTGACTGGCCAGCTCGTCCCTGAAGAAGGCAATTGGGTGAGCCTTGAGGGACAGAGAGATGCTCGCATAGTCGTGCACCACATGTTCGCCGAGCGTTGTCTCGGGCAGATGGACAGGGCTTTCGTCGAAGAGGTCGCCGGTGCCTGCCGAAGTCATCAGAGGAGTGTTGGCGGAGGTGGCGCGCTTTGGCCTGGAATGCAGTGCCCCGCCGCCGAGCCCTTTGACTGCCCACAGTGCAGCGCGCCGATCGAGTCCAATCGACCGGAAGGCATCGGCATCGGCGAGTCGCTCGATCACGTTGACCGGCACGCCGCTTCGCATCCACACCGAGGGCAGGTTGGGGTAGCCTTGCGCGCGCGCCGCCACGATCTGGCTGGTGATCTTCTCCGGCGCTCCTGAGACCAGCCGCAGCCCCAACCGCACCGCGCGGCGCTCCGCACCCGGCTCGCTGGCCGGCTCCAGCGTGCAATCCCAATCGCTGCGATTGATGTCGGGATGGCGCAGCTCGACCCCGTGCTCGCGCGCATCGCGCACGAGTTGGGCAGGCGCGTAGAAGCCCATCGGCTGGCTGTTGAGAATGGCCGTGCAGAACACTTCCGGATAGTGCTTCTTGATCCAGGAGGAGACATAGACCAGAAGTGCAAAGCTCGCGGCGTGACTCTCGGGAAACCCGTATTCGCCGAAGCCCTCGATCTGGCTGAAGCAGCGCTCGGCAAATTCTTGGCTGTAGCCGTTGCCGACCATGCCGGCGATGAACTTCTCCCGGAAGGTATGGATGGTGCCGACATTGCGGAATGTTGCCATGGCGCGGCGCAGCCGGTCGGCCTCGCCGGGCGAGAAGCCGGCGCCCACGATGGCGATCTGCATCGCCTGCTCCTGGAAGAGAGGCACGCCATAGGTCTTGTGAAGCACGGTTCGAAGCGCCTCCGATGGGTACTCCACAGGCTCGCGGCCGTCGCGGCGGCGCAGATAAGGATGCACCATGTCGCCCTGAATGGGCCCAGGGCGCACGATGGCGACCTCGATGACCAGATCGTAGAAGCATCGGGGTTGCAAGCGCGGCAGCATCGACATCTGCGCTCGGCTCTCCACCTGGAATACGCCCACGGAATCGGCGCGGCAGAGCATCTCGTACACCTCGGGGTCCTCGGGCGGGACGGTGGCGAGGGTCAGTGCCTTGCCATAGTGCCGGTTGATGAGATCGATCGCTTTGCGGATGCAGGTCAGCATGCCAAGCGCCAAGACATCGACCTTGAGCATGCCGAGCGCATCGATGTCGTCCTTGTCCCACTCGATGTTGGTGCGGTCCTCCATGGCAGCGTTGAGCACCGGCACGGTCTCATCGAGCCGCTCTCGCGTCAGCACGAACCCGCCTACGTGCTGGGAGAGATGGCGTGGGAAGCCGAGCAGCTGATTGGCGATCGTGATGGCCTGACGCAACGCGGGATTGGCAGGATCAAGCCCGGCTTCGCGGATATGCGCCTCCGGGATGTCGCCGTCGGCCATCCCCCAGATCAAACCGGAAAGCCCGGCGGTCACGTCCTCCTTGAGGCCCATCGCCTTGCCGACCTCGCGGATGGCCATGCGCGGGCGGTAGTGGATTACGGTCGAGCAGATGGCGGCTCGCTCGCGCGTGTAGCGCTTGTAGAGATACTGGATGACCTCCTCGCGCCGCTCATGCTCGAAATCGACGTCGATGTCGGGCGGCTCGCGCCGCTCGGCCGAGATGAAACGCTCGAACAACACATTGATGCGGGTGGGATCAACGGCGGTGATGCCAAGGCAATAGCAGACTGCGCTGTTGGCGGCCGAGCCTCGCCCCTGGCACAGGATGGCATTCTCCTTGGCGAAGCGCACCACATCGTACACGGTGAGGAAATAGCGCGCATAGTCGAGCTGGGCGATCAGCGCCAGCTCCTTGACGATGAGCGTCTGGATCGGCTCCGGGACGCCGCCCGGATATCTCTCTGCGGCGAACGCCCAGGTGAGCTCTTCGAGATAAGCTTGCGGCGTCTTGCCGGGCGGCACCGGCTCATCGGGGTATTCGTAGCGCAGCTCCTCGAGATTGAATTTGATGCGCTCGGCGATATCGACGGCGCGGGCAACAGCCTTGGGATAGTCGGCAAACAGGCGCGCCATTTCGGCGCCGGACTTCAGATGCCGCTCGGCGTTGGCCTCGAGGCGGTAGCCGGCAGTAAAGATGGTGCATTTCTCGCGAATGCAGGTCAGCACATCTGCGAGCGGTTTTCGCGTCGGGTGGTGATAGAGCGCATCGGTCGTTGCGACCAGCTGTGCGCGGGCTTGGATGGCGATCTCGCCCAGCTCCCCAATGCGTCGGCGCTCATCGCCGCGATAGCCGAACGTGGCCGCAAGGAACACCCTGCCGCGCGCCGCCACAGCCAGCCTGGTCAAACGCTCGACAAAGTCCGGCGTCACCGGCCGCGGCGGGATCGCAATGAGGATCTGCCCTTCCGAGGCGGCCATCACCTCCTCGAAGCTGAAATGGCACTGCCCCTTGACGGCCCGCCGGTTCCCGAGCGTCAGCAGTCGGCACAGGCGGCCATAGGCGGTGCGGTCGATTGGATAGCAGGCGGTCTCAAAGCCCTCGGTGGTGATCAGACGTGCGCCGACCAACAGCCGGATGCCATGCTCCTTGGCGGCCGAATGCGCACGGACCACGCCCGCCAGCGTATTGCGGTCGGCAACGCCGATGGCCGCCAGCTTCAGTTCCGCCGCTTGCGCGACGATCTCATGGGCGTGCGAGGCGCCGCGCAGAAACGAGAAATTGGTAGCGGCGATGAGCTCGGCAAAGGCGGTCATGCAAAAACCCCATGCACGAACCATTGCGGCAGGCCGTCACCTGTGCCGTAGAGGCCATCGCGGTAAAGCCAGAAGCGCCGGCCGTCAGTGTCCTCCACGACATAGTAATCGCGCTCGGCTGTGCCGGTGCGGCGCCACCATTCGGGCGTGATGCGCTCCGGCCCCTCCGCCTCTGCCACCTGGTGCATGACGCCGCGCCAGCGGAACTGCCGTGGCGGGCCATCGGGGATGATCGCCACTACCTGCGCCGACTCCGGCTCCGGCAGCAGCAGAATCGGACGCGGCGCGACGGGAGCATTCGCAATCGCGTCACCTGGCGCTGCCTCGACGGAAGGAGCCCCCAGCCCCGCATCCACGGCCTGCTCGGCGCGCTCCGGGATGTGGCTCTGGCGGGGATCAAGCCGGCGCACAGCGCCGGGGCCCAAACGCTGTTGCAGGCGATCGATGAGTCGAGCGAGCCCATCGGGCGAAGCGGCGTCCTCGCCCATGACCAGTCCCGCCTGACGCGGGGCAAGCCGCTCTCCAACCACAACATGGATGGTGGCGGCTTCAAAGCCGAACCCGGCTTCAAGACCGCCCTGCAGCTGCTCGAGCCGGAGCGCAATGAGGTGCGTGATGTGCCGGGGATCGCGGCTGGGAGCTGCAAGGCCAAGATCGAGCGATAGCGCTCCACCATCGACACGGAAGAGCAGGAGGCGCAGCACGCGCGCCCCAGCGTCGGCAGCGGCGAGCATCTGGGCCAGATCGTGCAGCAACCGCTCAGCCGCCACCAGCACGTGTTCTGCGCTCACAATCGGCTCGATGAACATGGCCTGCGCGCGATAAGCCGGGGGCGGGACCACAGGTATGAGCGGCTCTGGAGCTCGCCCGAGGGCCTGATCGAGACGATGGAGAAAGCCGCCGTCGAGACGCGCAGCAAACGGCGCGCGCGGCTGGTCCATCACCTCGCCGATGCGGCGAAAGCCAAGGCGGCGGAGGAGCGATAGCGCGTCCTCGGAAAGGCGAAGGGCTGTAAGCGGAAGCTTGCGCAACGCTTCCGCTTCGCCGCCGGATGGCACAATAGGCCAATCGAACCTGCCGTAGCGCGCGAGCGCCCACGAGGCGCCCGCGGTGTCGGCAATGGCCAGCCTTGGCGCCAAGCCGAAAGTGCGCAAGCGCCTGGAGAGATCGGCCAGCAATGGCTCTTCTCCGCCGAAGAGATGCGCGCAACCTGCAATGTCGAGAAACAGGCCGTCGGCCCCGCTCGCCTCATCCCAGGAAGAGACGAGCGGCGTATAGCGAAGGCCCCACAGGCCCAGTTTCTCGAGGGCCGCGGCATCCGCGGCCGGATCGGCGTTGCAAGATTGCAGATCGAGCACTTTCGAGCGGGCGTTGGACAGGAGATCCCCCGCGACGAGACCACCACGATGGGCGGCGCGGTTCAGTGCGACAACGCGCGCGCCGCCTTTTCCGGGAGCGACCAGAACGAGCGGCCGATGCGGGTCGATGGGGTCAGCCGGCGCGGCGGAGGCCTGCGCCTGCAGCAGGCGTGCTATCGGCCACGCCTTCAGCCAAACCGAAACGATGCGCGACATGGTTCCACTCGATAAGCCACTGACCGGGACGCCCGTTACGGCAGCGCTCGAGCGCCGCGTGCCATTGCCAGCGCACCAACGCTCCGAAGCGATCCCGTACCGCCGGCGCCGCGCCGATGCGCCAACGGGTGGCCGCTGCGGTCGGCGCTCCGAGTCCTCCCGCACGCAGCAACAGCAGCGGCGTTCCGAAGGCAGCGGCCGCAAGATTGAGCCGGCGGCTGGTGGTAAGATCGAGCCCGCCCCCGGTGACGCCCGCGACCGCCGCTGGCCGCGCCTCCGAGCGCAGTGCCTCTTCGAGCGCCCATAGCGCATCCTTCTCGGTGCGCGTTTCGACGAGCACCACCCTCTGCGTGTCAATGCCGAGCTGGCGCAGGCCATGGCCGTACGGCCTGCCGAAGTCGACAAGCGCGCGCCGGCTGATGACGACCACCGCCGGACCTGGACGTAAGGTCAGCGCGGACGCCATCAGCGCCAGCACAAACCCCAGCGCTGTCGGCTTGTCGCCATGAGCCGTTGCGACGACCTCGTGCAGCACGCCGCAAGCTAGTCCGGGCTTTGGCAGATGATCGCGCAGATAGGGAACGGCGAGGGACAGCAGTTCCGGTCGACCATGCTCCCGGCCTTTTTCGAGTTTCGCCAAGACTTGGCGCAACGCCGCCAGGCGATGAATTCTCATGCTCTCCCGCTGCCCGGCGGTCGTCGCTCCGGGGCTCGGCATGGGCTTTGGGACGACGCGTGCGGTCGATGAGGGCTGCATAGGGCTGAAAAGCGAGGCTTGGGACAGTGAAAAGAGAGTATAGAACAAATAGGGAACATGTCAAGGTATGTCAGGTCCGGAAGTGGGCCAACGGCCCAGCGGCCACAATGCTGCACCCGCCCCGACCAAGGATGCCATCATGGGAAGACCAGCCAGATCGTGTCGCGTGAAGAGCTATCTGCGTGGTTTCGTTTCACTTTTTCTGCAGCTGGAACAAATCGGTCAGCCGGTCCGTGGAGAGTGGGGCATTGAGGAACTTGAAGGCCACTGCATCGGCCATGACGTCGTCGAGCCCCTCGATGCGATCAGGGTCAAGGGCCTCTTTGGGGTAGAAATCCGCTACCGCACGCTTGGTGAGGCTTTCCGGAATACCCGAGAACTCCTTGTACACGGTCAGCGCTCTAGGATCAGAATACATCCAGCCGAGCGTCTCGCGGTAGGCGCGCATATAGCGCGCGAACAGCTCCCTGTTCCCGGCAAGCTTGTCGGCATTGGCAATCAGTAGCCGCACCGTCTGGCCGCGGCTCGATGGGACCTCGCTGCCGCGCGCAATGATGCGGATCTTGCCCTCCTCGACCTCCTTGAGCCCAAAAGGCGGTGCCGCCCAGCCGACGTCGATCTGACCTGACATGACTGCGGTCAGCGTGGCCGGCGGACTGCCGGTCTTCTCGGCCTTGGCCTTGATGCCATAGGTCTTGATCAGGCCGAGCACCAGCACGTTGGTCGAAGAGCCGGTGGTCGAGTAGGCGATAGTCGTCTTTTCGGTCGCGTCCTTCAGGCTCTTCAAGGCTGAATCGGCCCTGACATACCAGTAGAGATCGTTCGAGCCGACGGTGGCCGAGCCTATTGCGCGGACCGGCGCGCCTTTCGCAAATGCACTCATAGCGCCGCTGGTACCCACGCCGACACCAATGTCGACGGAACCAGAGATCACCGCCTGCAGCGTCTCGCCAGCTCCAGCAGTGTACAGCAGCTCGAGACTTAGGCCGTGCTTCTTGAAGATGCCGACGCGCTCTCCGAGATCGGAGACAGAGGTTTCCCAGTTGCCGCGCTGGCCGACAGCGAGCTTCAGGGCGTCCTGCGCAATCGCCTGCGACATCGTGGACAGAAGGCTGGCCGCTGCAATGAGTGAGCGCAGCAGGTTGCTGTTCCGCTTCATTGTCACCTCCCTCGAGTTGCGACATCGATTATTGCGGATCGTCCTATCGCGGACAAGGCAACACCAGCGTCGCTGAGCCTTGGCGCATACCTGCGATTGAGCGCCTTCCCTGGTGTTCAATCGTCGATTCGCTTTTTTTGCAGCCCGCAGCCTTTCGGCTCTTTAGTGATCGGAGAGGACGGGTATGGTACCTTGTGCGCGCCTTAGCACGAAAGTATCCCCATTCCGACACGATCGGTCCACCTCTCGAAGGACCCGCGATATGAGCGACGTTGACCATCTGCTCGAAGAACTCGTGACGGCCAACCGCATCCTCGCCCGTGAAGGCGTGGTCGATGCCTTTGGGCACGTGAGCGTGCGCCATCCCCAGCGGCCCGATCGCTATGTGATGTCGCGTGCCAGGGCACCGGA
This sequence comes from uncultured Alphaproteobacteria bacterium, assembly GCA_963827545.1. Classification (GTDB taxonomy): domain Bacteria; phylum Pseudomonadota; class Alphaproteobacteria; order Rhizobiales; family Hyphomicrobiaceae; genus AWTP1-13. The sequence goes on along the minus strand of CAWHBI010000039.1, from coordinate 22,623 downwards.
CTGCGTCGAGAGAGAAGACCTGATGGAGTTCACCCTCGACGGCACGCCAATCGATGCCGCGGGACGCAAGCCCTATCTCGAGCGCTACATCCACGGCGCCGCTTACGAGGGGCGCCCGGAGGTCATGTCGGTGGTTCACAACCACAGCCCTAGCGTCATCCCGTTTGGCGTCACGTCCGTCAAGCTGCGGCCCCTTTTGCACATGTGCGCGGGGATCGGCCATCAGGTGCCCGTCTGGGATACGCGGGCGGCCTTCGGCGATACGGATCTGCTGGTGGTCAACATGGATATGGGCCGCGATCTGGTGCGCGCGCTCGGCGGCGGCAGCACCGCCCTCATGCGCGGCCATGGCTGCGTGGTCGTGGGCCACACGCTGCGCGAAGCAGTGCACACCTCGGTTTATCTCGAGCTCAACGCGAACTTGCAGGCGAAAGCGATGGCGATGGGAGACATCACTTTCCTCACCCCAGGCGAGGTCGACATGATTGCCGGCAGTACCTCCGGATTCACCATCGATCGAGCCTGGGAGTACTGGTGTCGGCGCGCGAACCGTCCCGTTCAGTCCTTGGAAATCTAGGAGGTGCGAAATCGGCTCAAGCCCGCCCCGGTGTCGAGCCAGCCGATCCAGTTTGGCCAGCAGCTGCTTCATGATGAGCGGAAGGTCCCCGCGCGCAATGATGTCCCGGCGCGAGTTCGCTCATCGATCCGCCGTTGCAGGCAACGCGGGCAGTAGCACCGCGCCCCGCGTTCCTGCGGAGGCATCGGCAAAACGTGCGGCAGCGCAAAGCACCAGCATGTCTCGCTCCCGCTGCTCATGCCGCATTCAACCAGCCCACCGCAAGCGGGACAGTTGTCAGCTATCTGTGCTTCGCGCGGTCCCATGATCCCTTCCGCATCGGCTAGCGAGGCACAATGCCCCCAGGGGCAAACAGGTACGCGAGGAACAACGCCAGCACCATTGCTCCGCCTAGGAGCAGAAGTCTGTTCCGCCCCGGAGGCCTGAAATCATTGGGTTTTTTGACCATTTTCCGCTCCTGTTCCCGTTCTCACTCCCATCTGGAGGCTCGCTAGGCTGCTGTGTCCCCGCGACAACGCGGTCCCATGAAACCTCGATTGTAGCAGCAATGCGACCCCGAGTTCCCCTAAGGCCGCCGCCGCCCGCGAGAGCTGTAGTGCACATTCCAAATCGAGCCCGCGGGCAGCAGCCCTCGGCCATGTCGATGCCGGCGACGATCAGGATCGACACCTCATGAGCAGGCCCGCTCCCATGCATCACAACGGCGCTCCTCATTGCCGCTGGTCTTGTGTCAGCGATGGCTTTCGCTCGCCTCACCGCCACCCATCGGGCACCGGCAACGCCTCGCACAGCGAGCAACCCAGGCCAGCTGGACCATGCCGCGCCGCACGCGGGCATTGCCGGATCGGGCGATCCCTTTCTCGCGGCTGATAGTGCCACTCCTGTCTGGCGAGCCGGTCAGGCCTCCGTAGCGGGCCACCGCCCGGCGATCCCGCATATTGCGCAAGAGTACTTCGTGCACGAGCAAGTCCGCCGTCTCGACGCCGATGCCGATGACGCGCGCCAGCAGGCGAACCATTGCATTGGGCCCCGTATTGGGTGACCGGTCCAGACGCTCGATGCGCGCCTGCTCGATCTTGCGGATCTGATCGCAAATGAACCGGCGGCGCTCCATGTCGCGTTTGAGCTCGGCCAGGGTGTTGGGCGGGATCGGCGCGCCTTCGGGCGTGCGCAGCGCTTCGAGATCCCCTGCCGCACGTTTCAGTTTCGGGTTGAAGCCTTGGATGCCAAGGCGAACCAGCGTCGCCTTCATGCGGTTGACGAGGCGGCTCTGCTCCCCGACCAGGCTCTCCCGCTCGCGGTTAGGTCGCTTGGCATCCTCCTCCTCGAGCGTCGGAATGGCCACCGTCTTGCAGTGGTCCCGCTCGCCGCGCAGCCATCCCAGAAAGGATCGCTTCAAGAGGTCCGTATCAAGCCGGTCCGTCTTGGCACGACGATGCTCGCGCGACACGGCGATGCTCGACGCGTGGATCACATGCGCTTCGATGCCGCGTGCTTTGAGCCAGCGCGCCAGCCAGAAGCCGTCGCGGCCGGCCTCGAAGGCCACGGCAATGCGCGTGATCTTGTGGCCTGCCCTCACGGCCTCGGCACGCCAACGATGCAGCAGCTCGAGAAGGGCACATGCGTCGGTCTTCAGCTTCTTGAGAGGCTGACGCTCGACACCCGGCACGATGCCTGCGACGAGCCAGCTCGACAGGCTCATCTCGACCACGGCGATCAACGTATGATCCACGTCCAATGCCGCAAGGGACCGGCTCAGGTCATTGGGCTTGCGCTGCTTCGGCTTCCGCATGGGGGCTCCATCGATTGGTTAAAACCAGCGTCGATGGATGCAAGCTCCTCGCCGCCCGCCCCATAGGATCTGCACAGAAGTAGGAGAAGCTCACCCTTGCCGCGGTCATATTGTCCGACCACACTGCGCCGTTGAGAATGAGCCGCGCAGAAAGTAGAACGTTCCAGGCATGGCGGTTAGGACCACCACAAAAGTTGGAACTGTCGCGCTTGCGTTAATGCTGTTGGCGCTCATTTGGGGCTTCTCACCTATCTCTCGCGTCGCCAATCCCGAGGCGGTCGCCGCTGCGATGGCTGTGATTTCAGCAAGCCCGTGGCGGTTTGCCATCGTGCTCGGGTGTTTCTTGGCTGCCGGGCTCGTTGTTTTTCCAATGTTGTTGCTGATCATAGCCTGTGCCGCGGTGTTCGGCCCTGGGTTGGGGTTTGTCTATTCAAGCGCTGGCCTCTTGGCGAGCGCGGCACTCAACTATGCAATTGGCACGTGGCTCGGTCGTGAGTTGCTGCTGAAGATGCTGGGCGGCCGACGCTTTGACTCCATGCGGTCTGCACTCATCCGGCGGGGTCTGATTACGACAGCTGTCGTGCGCGCCATCCCGATGTCGCCTTTCGCGCTGGTCAGCGTGGTTGCTGGCGCGAGCGACATTGGTTTTCTCGACTACCTCATAGGAACTGCCATCGGGATCATGGTCCCTGTTGTCTTGTTGACCGTGGCCACCGAGCAGACATCCCGGCTGCTGACTGAACCAAGCGCCATCCAACTTGCCCTGCTGGTAGGCGTGATTGCGCTTTGGATTGCAGTTGCTTTTGGCGCTCAGGCGGTTCTTGAGAGGATTGCGAAAGGTCAGGGTCGCGGCGCGCGTTAGCGCTAGCGATCAAGACGGCAGGCACCGCCATTATTTCCCCGCTGGTTACGCGAGAGACCACCTTGACTCCTGCCAGGCTTGGCTTGAGCGGCCGTGGCCGCGGCCCCCCGCAACCACTTTGTTATAACTCGCTTGAAGTCCCAATTTGACCCGTCCGCGCGTGATTTGTGCTGAAGCGCGCCCCGATCGAGTTAGTGGTGGCCGGCTAGTCGTCGCGTCGGTGCGCGCGCCAGCTACGTGAGCCAGATCGAGCGCGACGCCAAGCGAATTGGTCCGCATTGCAGAGTTAGCGGACTTGAGCGGCCATGCCCGGAAGTTGTGGAACCGGGTCTGTGCGGTCATCTGATTTCCGTCAACAAGCGAACGTACTGCTGGCCGTCGACACTCAGCTTGCCCATAGGCGTGCCCGCATATCAAACAGTGTCCACCGAACGTCGCTTTTCCCGCCTAGGCGCCTAGATACCGCTCGAACTTCTTGTCATCTGAGGTGGGGTGCCGTAGCAGTGCGACGGCACCCCATCCTTTGCAAATCTGTGCGGCGAGCGGCCCATGCCCGGGGAAAAGAAGCCTACATCCCGTCGCGGAGGCTAGGCCTCGAGCTGGGCTTGTAGCTCGGCGGCAACGAAGGTTTCAGTGTCAGCTACTTTCTCCCTTTAGCCACCAGCACCCCCATCTTGAGTGCTATGATCCTCTTTTCGCTCTGAACACAAACGTCCTGGAATCCGGCTGCCACCATTGGAGGAGACGCATGCTCATGACATCGTGGATTGCGCGGGCGGCCTTGACGATCGGCCTGGCCATGGGTGTCGGTGTTGGCGTTTGGCGTACGGCATCGGCCCAGGAGAAGGTCGTGCGCGTCTGGCACACCGAGACCGAGCCTCAGACCGTCAAGGCGGTCAACGACATCGCCCGGCGCTTCGAGGCGAAGCACCCAGGGGTCAAGATCGAGGCCGAGGGCCTCGCCTGGGGAGACCTGGAAGGCAGGATTATGGCCTCGCTCGCAGCGGGCGCTCCGCCTGAGCTCTCCCACGGCCAGCCCATCACCTGCACCGCGCTGCAGGCCAAGGGGCTGCTCAATCCACTCGACGAGGTGGTGAAAGCCATCGGCGAAGATAACATCTGGGAGCAGATCAAGCGTGTGTGCAACGTCGGCGGCAAGCAATACGGGCTCGTGCACGCAGCCGGCACGTCGCTTTTGATCTACCGCAAGGACCTGGCGACGAAGGCCGGCCTGAAGCCGCCGAAGACGTGGGCCGATCTCCTCGTCAACGCCAAGGCCCTCACCCAAGACACCAACAACGACGGCAAGATCGACATCTACGGCATCACCGTCCCCGGCGACAACCTGTTCGTCAACATCCTGCTGGGCGAGCTGATCAAGGCCAATGGCGGCATTCTCTTCGACAAGAGCAACCGGCCGCAGTTGACCGACAGGAGGATGATCGAGGTGTTGGAGTTCTGGCGTGAGCTCGTGAAGTATGCGCCGCCGGGCTGGGAGGGCCACGGCTATCTCCAAACCTTCCAGAACCTCTACGGGCAGAAGGCCGCCATGATGTTCCAAGGCTACGGCCGTGGCGCCGGAATGATCGAGAAGTTCGCGCCCAAGGAGATGGCCAACGACAAGACCTTCGACGTCTGGGTCAAGCCGCACGGACCCAGCGGCGATGCGCCGGCAGCGCAGGTGGATGAAGAGCCGTGGATGCTCTTCAAGGACGGAAAGAACCAGCGGGAGGCCATCGAATTCCTTAAGTTCTTCTATCAGGACGACAACTATCTCGAATACATCCGAACGGTACCGATCCACTTCTTCCCGGTGACCAAATCGCTGCGCCAGTCGCCTGCCTATCGGCACACTGAAATGATCCAGCGCTGGAAGGGATGGCTCGACGCTCAGGAGCAATATCTCGCCAAGGACCAGGGCAAACCGACGCTGGTCGTGGACTGGGCGGACATGACCGAGAAACCCTACCTGATGGAGGTTCTCGGCTCGGGCATCCTGCGCGACATGGTGATGGATGTCGTCATCGAGAAGATGACGCCGCAGAAGGCCTCCGAGAAGGCGCAGAAGCGGCTCGAGGACATGCTGCGCGGCAAGGGCTATCTCAAGAGCTGAAGTTGCCGCCCCCAGAGGCCAAAAGCTTGGACAGCAAGGAGGCCACGCTTCCCGGCGTGGGGCGTGGTTGGTTGCGAGGGCGGCGCCTGTCGGAGCCGGCGGCCGGACTATTGCTGATACTGCCCGCCGTGGTGCTGCTCTGCGCTCTCACGCTTTACCCGGTGATCTACGGCGCGTGGATCAGCACGTTCAACAAACACTCCTTCTTCCCGGAGCAAAACTTCGTCGGCCTGCGCAACTACGCGTACGTGCTGTCCGATCCTGAATTCTGGAACAGCGTGCGCCTGGGGGCCATCTATGCGCTGTCCTCGATCCTGCTCCAGACCGTGCTCGGGGTCGGCGCCGCCCTCGTCGTCAACGAGGTGTTCCCGGGGCGCAATATCGTGCGCGCCATTCTGATCTTTCCCTACGTCATACCGACCGTGGTGGCCGTGATCCTTTGGAAGTGGCTGCTCAATAGCCAATTCGGCCTTATCAACCATCTGCTGGAAGATGCCGGGGTGATCGATGGGCCGATCAGCTGGATGGGCAAGGACTGGATCATGGTGTCACTGATCCTGGTCAGCGTGTGGCAGTTCTTTCCCTTCGTCGTCCTCGCCGTGCTCGCACGCCTTCAGTCGATCCCCAATGAGCTCTATGAAGCCGCCGCTCTGGACGGGGCGAATGTGGTGCAGCGGTTCGTGCATGTCACCCTGCCGCAGCTGCGCGCCGTGCTGTTCATCGTCATCCTGCTGCGCTCGATCTGGATGTTCACCAAGTTCGACACCCCTTGGCTCATGATCCTGGGCGGGGCTGCCGAGACCTACATCCGCACCCTGCCGGTCTATACCTACCAGCGCACGTTCGCCTACTACGAGGCGGGCATCGGCGCCGCGATGGCCATGCTGATGTTTCTCATGCTGGCGACCCTGACCGCATTCTACTTTCGCCTGTTCAGAAGCGAGGAGGGCTTGTGACAGGGGCGCGCGCATTGGGTGGCAGTCCACCGCTCCTCCTGGCGGTGGCAGTCGTGCTCGTCGTCTTCGCCGGCTTCCCGTTCGCGTGGATGATCTCGACCGCGTTCAAGGAGTCGCACGAGATCTTCGCCACGCCGCCCAGCCTCATTCCGCGAACCTGGACGCTCGGCAATCTGGAGCGGCTATTCACGGAGACCAAGGCTCTGACCTATCTGCGCAACAGCATCGTCGTCTCGCTTTCGACGGTGGCGCTGGTCATCGCGGTCGCAACGCCGGCCGCCTACAGCCTGACGCGCTTCCGCTTCCCCGGCCGCGAGCAGCTCGCCGGCACCATTCTCTTCACCTACATGTTCGCGCCCATCATGATCATCGTGCCGTTCTACGTCATGATGCGGTTCCTGAGACTGACCAACAGTCACGTCGGCCTGGTGCTCGCCTACACTGCCTTTTGCCTGCCTTTCGCATTGTGGATGCTGCGCACCTTCTTCCAGAGCATCCCCTTGGATATCGAGGAGGCGGCGATGGTCGACGGCGCCGACCGCTTTCAAACGGTACTCTATGTGGTCCTGCCGCTCGCTCTGCCTGGCGTCATCGCCACCTCCATCTTCACATTCATACTGACCTGGAACGACTACATCTTCGCCCGCATCCTGATCAGCGCCGACGAACTGAAGACCCTGCCTGTAGGCATCGCCGACCTCTATAGTGCGTCCGTGGTCGACTGGGGGATGATCATGGCCGCCGGCCTGCTCGTTCTCAGCACCGGTGTTGGGCGTATTCTTCGTCATACAGAAGTACATGGTCGCCGGTTTAGGTGCAGGGGCGGTCAAGGGTTGAGGCGTGTAGCAGAATTGACCGCATGGGGAAAATGGCGGAACTGCTCGTCCCTTTACTCCTGGATCTCAGTGCGCCGCTTGTATGGGCAGGGCTCGGATCGTTGGTTGCGCTGTCCGGCCGAGGCAAGAGCCTCAGACTGGCTCAGATTTTTGGGTTCTGTTGCAGTGAGCGTCTGGCCTCGCGCTGATCGCGATCTTCCTGCACGCGCTTTGGGCGTCACCGTGCGGCGTACCGCGGAATGGCCTCCGCGAGGTCGACGTGGGTGCCAGCCCAAAGATCGTCGAGCACCGAAACAACACAGAGCAGAGCTGCGCCAAAGCTCTGAAAGACTAGCGTCACTACGGTACTCCATTCGTGCTGCTCGCTCTTTGCGAACTTCAAGAAGGCCGGAGCGGAGCTTGCTGCATAAGGCGAGGCAGATTGAAAGGGTTGCGCATTCGGCACACTGTCAGCTATCGTCATAGCGCCAATGACGCGGAAGTGACAGCAGCGGTAGACACCCGGCAACAGGGGGAATTTGGGTCAGGGACGGGCGGCGCGCGTACTGTCACGAAGGGAGGTTCAGTGCAAAAGACACAACCCGGCGTCCTACGGCTTATCCTAGGTTTGGCCGCCGCCGGACTTACCCTGGTCGCGAACATTGGTGCCGCCGCCCAAGACAAGGTCGTGCGCGTCTGGCACACGGAGACCAATCCCGCTTCGGTCCGGGCCATCGCCGAGATCGTCGCCCGCTTCGAGAAGACACATCCCGGAGTAAAGATCGAGGCCGCAGCGCTCGCCTGGGACGATCTTGAAGGCAAGATCCAGGCAGCCCTTGCCGCCGGCGCACCGCCGGAGCTGTCGCACGGCCAGCCGATCACGTGCTCGGCACTGCGGCAACAGGGACTGTTGCTGCCGCTCGACGACGTCGTCCAGGCTATCGGCGAGAACAACCTCTGGGACCAGATAAAGCAGGTCTGTCGCGCCGACGGCCGCTACTACGGGCTGGTGCACGCTGCTGGCACAGCTCTGCTCATTTACCGAGCCGATCTCGCCAAGAAACTTGGGCTGAAGGCGCCCAAGACCTGGGACGACCTCGTAGCGAACGCCAAGGCCCTGACCATGGACACCAACGGCGACGGCAAACCCGACATCTACGGGCTCACGATCCCCGGCGACAACCTGTTCATCAACATTATCGTCGGTGAGCTGATCGCAGCAAACGGCGGCCAGCTCTTCGACGGCAGCAACCGGCCGCAGTTTACCGACAAGAGAATGATCGAGCTGTTGGAGTTTTGGAAGCGGCTCACGCAATACATGCCGCCCGGTTGGGAAGGGCATAGCTATCTCGATACCTTCATCAATATATACGGGCAGAAGGCGGCGATGATGTTTCAAGGCTACGGCCGTGGCGCCTCGCTGATTGAGCAGTACGCACCGAAGGAGATGCAAAACACCGATCACTTCAATGTCTGGATGAGGCCCGTGGGGCCGAGCGGCAGCAAGCCGGCCGTGCAGGTGGACGAGGAGCCTTGGATGCTGTTCAAAGATTCCCGAAACCCGGACCTGGCGAAGGAGTTCCTCAAGTTCTTCTACAAGGACGAGAACTACATCGAGTACATCAAGTCGGTGCCGATCCATTTCTTCCCAATCACTAAATCCCTCCGCCAATCAGACAAGTACCAGCAGATCCCGATGGTGAAGCGCTGGGGTGGTTGGCTCGAAGTTCAGGAGCACGCACTCGCCAACGACCTCGCCAGGCCGACACTGGTAGTCAAGTACGAGGATCTGCACGATAAGCCCTATTTGATGCAGGTGCTCGGCTCCGGCATCATCCGGGACATGGTGCTTGAGGCGACGGCGGAGGGAGCATCGCCGGAGGACGCAGCCGCCAAGGCTCAGAAGCGTGCGGAGGCGCTGATTAAGAAGGCCGGCTACGCCAAGTGGTAGAGCTTGGCCGCGAGCGCGCAGCGACGGGTGGTGCCGGGCGCCACCCGTCCGCTTCGCGCCGACCGGATGATCGCCCAGCCAATGCTGCGCTCGTTGTCCCGCATGCAAGCCACGACCATGGGCCTGTCGCAGGGAGCGGTGGGCAATCTGCTCCTGCTGCCGCCTTCTCGCCCATCAAGTGAGCGCCGACACCGTGCTCAAGCACTTTGTAAGCGTCCCGTGAGGGCCGCCTTGTGCGGGCGAAGGCAATAGCGGCGTCTCGTTCCGGTTGATGGCAACCGGGGGCCTGCACGATGTCTGGAACAAGGACAGGCCCTCGCGACGATGTCGGAGCGAGGGGTCGGCGGAGCTGGAGCAAGGAGCAGAAGTAGGCGATCGATCGAGATCGGCGACGGACGCACGGTGCGTGTCAGATCGGACGTCGACACGTCAGCACTGCTGCGCCTCATCGAGGCGCTTGCGGCGTTCCCATCCTCGTCTCGTCGCCGCCTTGCGGGCCGGCGCTGCAGCAGGGGTCCGTGCGCAGCTTGGCGTAGGCGCGCATCAGCGCCTGGCTGAGCTCTCCGCCCCTTTCCATGTAGTCGACGAGGAGGCCCGCACTGCATGCCCGCCATTCCGTCACCTCGCTGGGCGACAGATCGTAAATCTTCATGCCCTTGCTGCGCGCAAGCTCAAGTGCCGACGCCTCAATGGCAGATGCCCGCTCGCGGACATCGCGCTCCACCTTCCCCCCGACCTGCGCGAGGATGCTCCTGTGCCTGTCGTTGAGCGACTGCCAGCTCTCCTCGGCGATCACGACCAGGAACTCGAACGCGACATGGTCCGTTCGCGTTATCGCCGTTGTCACCTTCCAAAGCTCCCGGGACCGAATGGCGGCCACGGTCATCATGGCCATGTCCAGCTTGTCGTCCGCGAGAGATTCTTGAACCTGGCCGTCGGTCTCTAACACGGGTATGCCGCCACACTGCCGGGCAAAGCGCGCCGACGTCTCACTGAACATGCGTAGCCGCTTGCCCCTGATCCGGCTTGGGTCTTTGACATCGCCGTCCTTGCTATAGATGGCCATGGTGCCGATCGTCTGCCACCACAGCACGCGCAGGCCCATGGCCTTGAGAATGGCCTCGTCGAGGCGCTGCCTGATCTCGCTGTCGGGGCTGGTCGCCGCCCGCACCAAGCCATCGAAATTGAACAGGAAGGGCTGCTCCATGAGGGCTGCGGGCGTGAACCTCCTGGCGAACTGGTTGAGCCCTATAACCCCCATCTCGAGCAGACCCGAACGGATCACTTCGATTACTGTCTCATCGGGGTACGGCCTACCGCGGTCGAAGATCTCGACGATGATGCTTCCGTCGGTCTGCTTCTCAACGAGCTCCTTGAAAGCCACGAGGGGTGCGCCCACGAACGGCTCGGTTACGGGCACTGGCATGGTCACCCTGAGCTTAACTGGCCCCGACGCGCCGGCGCTGGAAGGGACCAGCCCGCACGCAACCAATGCCCACAACCACGCCCACCTCATCTCTTCCCTCCCGACAGAGCGGCCTGCGTTGCCCCCGTTGCCCTCCCTCGCCAGATGCGGAATCTACCGCGCACGGTCCCCTTGATCCACTCCCGATCGTCTACGCATAGTTCGCTCACGGGTTCCTTCCGGCAGTGTGACCACAAGATCACCATCAAGCACGGCAATCTTGACTGGGGGTGAGCCGCATGCGCGGATTGCCCTGGTGGCCGGCCAGTGGCGATGTCGAACTCATAGTCGTGCCAGTCATGAGCACGCCTGCTAGGCGCCTCATCGGCACGGCAGAAGTACCTCACAAAGCTGACGGAATTGCTGCAGCGTAGCGAACGGGCGGTCCGTGCCAACGCACTAAGTCGCTGCGCTCCAGCCGCTGCGCGGGTGCTTGTCGGCGGGCACGTTGCGCGTTGCGAGAACGAAGCGTGCGCTCACACCGTCATCGCCTACAACAGCTGCCGCAATCGGCATTGCCCCAAGTGTCAGGGCGCGGCCGCGAGGCAGTGGCTCGCCGAACGGGAAGCCGAGCTGCTCCCCGTCGGCTATTTCCACGTCGTCTACACGCTGCCGGCTCCACTCCGCGACATCGCCCATCACAACAAGCGGGTGATCTACGACCTGCTCATGAAGGCATCGGCCGAAGCCACGCTTGCCATCGCAGCCGACCCCAAGCACCTGGGCGCGCGCATCGGCATCATTGCGGTGCTCCACACCTGGGGCTCCGCTCTCACCCATCATCCGCACGTGCACATGATCGTGCCAGGTGGCGGGCTGTCAGAGGATGGCTCGCGATGGATCTCCAGCCGGCCGCGCTTCCTCGTGCACGTCAACGTGTTGTCACGCCTGTTCCAGGGGCAGTTCCTGGCGATGCTGGCCAAGGCCCACACACAAGGTCGGCTGAGGTTCTTCGGCGACCACGCGGCGCTCGCCGACAAACGAGCGTTCAAAAGGTTCCTGGCGCCGCTGCGCAGAAGCGAATGGGTGGTCTACATCAAGGATCCGTTCGCCGGACCCCAGCAGGTGCTGCGCTATCTCTCCCGCTATACCCACCGCGTCGCCATCTCCAATCGCCGTCTCATCTCGGCCGATGACAACGGCGTCGCCTTCCGCTGGAAGGACTACCGTCTCGACGGGCCCGACCGCTGGAAGACGATGACGCTCTCCCCTCACGAGTTCATCCGGCGCTTCCTCCTGCACGTGCTGCCCAAGGGGTTCCACCGCATCCGCCACTGTAGCCTGTTCGCCAATGGTAACCGCACCGCCAACATCGCTCGCGCCCGCGGGCTGCTCGGTGCTCCGCCACGCGTCGTAGAGCCTGAGGAGGAGTAGACCGCGGCACCGGACGAGCCGTGCCTGCTGCACTGCCCCTGTCCGCGCTGCGGTGGCCGCATGATAATCAGCGAGGTCTTCGCGCGCGGCTGCAACCCGAGACATCGGCCAACGCCTGCTCCGACGCCGATCAGGATCGACACATCATGACGGCTGCTCGCATTGCTCGCCGCAAAGCCGCCCGTCCCGGACGCCGGTCATCGGCCGGCGGCGATCCTGCTCGCCTTGTTGCGCCTCATCCCTGGCTCAAGCCAAGTGCCAAGCAACCCCTCGAGGCCCTTTCCGCTCGTTCAGCCACCCCCGGCCGACCTGCCAGCAGCAAGCCCGCCACTCCTGCCCGTCCAATCCACCATCCCCAAGATGCCCGCCTCGGCCAAATCCCCATAGAACGCGCTGCGCCGCCGCCGCTCCACCTTCCGCGATTTCGTGCCTTGGCGCTTCTCGGACGCCTCCCGTCGGCGCGCGTGGATGGGCCGTCATGCAGGCGTCCGAGAAACCTTGTATGGGGCTTTCGAAGTCAAGTACCGATTTCACGGCATTTTCATTTTTCTTTATCCCAGTTTCTTTGTTCGATCTCAAAGCCTGTTTCTTCGCCCCGACCCGCAGTATCGCAAGGCTGGCGCGCGCAGGGGCTGTCAAGGACGGCGCTTCTTCAGCGCCGCCGTAGGCTTGTCCTTGACAGGTCCGAGCACGACGGCACTCTCGATGCGGTCGGGATGACGATCAGAGGGGAGCCCGCTTCTGGCGCGAGCGATCGCGCCGCAACCTTGTATTCGGTGGGCCGCGAAGACCCCAACCATGATGCACTCTTGCGCATCGGCAGCGAAGCTCCGAGGCGGCGGACCCATTCTGCACAACGGCATGACAGCCATGGTTTACGCGGGACCCCGCCACCTCGAACCGTCATCGGCAACCCGTCACCACGGTGCGGATCGAGCCGAAACTGTCAGGCGATAGGCAAACTGGAGGACAGGCAGCTTCCATCAGGCGGGGCGCATGACGATGCCCTCCGGGATCACGCCCTCTCGCACCAGTCGCCACAGCGCGATCAGTAGCTTGCGGGCCAGAGCCACGATCATAGTCTTGCGGGATCGCGGCGCATTCTCCGTGCGCTGGCGATACCATTGCGCCAGAGCGCTGTCCTTCTGGAACAGCAGGAACCGCCAGGCCAGCTGGACCATGCCGCGCCGCACGCGGGCATTGCCGGATCGGGCGATCCCTTTCTCGCGGCTGATAGTGCCACTCCTGTCTGGCGAGCCGGTCAGGCCTCCGTAGCGGGCCACCGCCCGGCGATCCCGCATATTGCGCAAGAGCACTTCGTGCACGAGCAAGTCCGCCGTCTCGATGCCGATGCCAATGACGCGCGCCAGCAGGCGAACCATTGCATTGGGCCCCGTATTGGGTGCCCGCTCCAGACGCTCGATGCGCGCCTGCTCGATCTTGCGGATCTGATCGCAAATGAACCGGCGGCGCTCCATGTCGCGTTTGAGCTCGGCCAGAGTGTTGGGCGGGATCGGCGCGCCTTCGGGCGTGCGCAGCGCTTCGAGATCCCCTGCCGCACGTTTCAGTTTCGGATTGAAGCCTCGGATGCCAAGGCGAACCAGCGTCGCCTTCATGCGGTTGACGAGGCGGCTCTGCTCCCCGACCAGGCTCTCCCGCTCGCGGTTAGGTCGCTTGGCATCCTCCTCCTCGAGCGTCGGAATGGCCACCGTCTTGCAGTGATCCCGCTCGCCGCGCAGCCATCCCAGAAAGGATCGCTTCAAGAGCTCGGTATCAAGCCGGTCCGTCTTGGCACGACGATGCTCGCGCGACACGGCGATGCTCGACGCGTGGATCACATGCGCCTCGATGCCACGTGCTTTGAGCCAGCGCGCCAGCCAGAAGCCGTCGCGGCCGGCCTCGAAGGCCACGGCGATGCGCGTGATCTTGTGGCCCGCCCTCACGGCCTCGGCGCGCCAACGATGCAGCAGCTCGAGAAGGGCACTGCGTCGGTCTTCAGCTTCTTGAGAGGCTGGCGCTCGACGCCCGGCACGATGCCTGCAACGAGCCAGCTCGACAGGCTCATCTCGACTACGGCGATCAACGTATGATCCACGTCCAATGCCGCAAGGGACCGGCTCAGGTCATTGGGCTTGCGCTGCTTCGGCTTCCGCATGGGGGCTCCATCGATTGGTTAAAACCAGCGTCGATGGATGCAAGCTCCTCGCCGCCCGCCCCATAGGATCTGCACAATAGGCGACGTTCTTCGCCGCTAAGGCCACCCAACTGATCGCTGTTGCAGTTTGGAGCCGACAAAGCCGGCTAAGCGGCGGAGGTTCGCCGCGGCGTGCGCGAGTTGCCCGGATGGCGCCACAAGTGGCCGACATAGTTCGCGGCGATGACGCGAAGGGCACACGCGGTCAGGCTGCAGCAACGATACCGCGCGTTGGCAGCAACCGTTAGACAGGTCATGGGGGAGCCATGAGGCATCTGACGCGCCGTACATTCGTCGGCTCGGTCGCTAGTCTCGGGGCGACGGCGGCACTTCCGGCGCTCGGCCAAGGCCCTGCCTCGGGGGCCATCTTGAAAAAGGCGATCCCGTCCACGGGTGAGCAAATCCCCGTCGTCGGCCTGGGGACCTGGATCACCTTCAATGTCGGCAGCAACGAAAAGCTGCGCGACGCCCGCGCCCAAGTGATGCAGACCTTCTTCGATCGTGGCGGGACCCTGATCGATTCTTCACCGATGTATGGCTCTTCCGAAGGGGTGATCGGCTACGGCCTCGCCCGCATCAAGAACAAGGGTGCGCTCTTCTCCGCCGGCAAGGTGTGGACGCTGCTCAAGCCGATTGGCGTCAACCAGATGGAGAATTCGCGCAAGCTCTGGGGTGTCGAGCGTTTCGATCTCATGCAGGTCCACAACCTCCTCGATTGGAGCACCCACCTCGAGACGCTGAAGGCGATGAAGGCGGAGGGGCGTGTGCGCTACATCGGCATCACCACCTCTCAGGGATGGCGTCACGGCGACCTCGAAAGGATCATGCGCAGCGAGCGCCTCGACTTCGTGGCGTTCTCCTACAACGTGGTGGACCGCGAGGTCGAGGAGCGGCTTCTGCCGCTCGCGGCCGAGCGCGGCATCGCGGTCATCGTCAACCGGCCATTTCAGGAGGGCGTGTTGATCGACCGCATGAAGCACCGCCCATTGCCCCCCTGGGCGGTTGAGATCGACTGCGCGAACTGGGCGCAGTTCCTCCTGAAGTTCACCATCTCGCACCCGGCCGTCACCTGCGTGATCCCCGCCACCAGGCGGGTAGATCACATGGAGGAGAATATGGGAGCGATGCGGGGCCGGATGCCTGACGCCAAAATGCGTGCGCGCATGACGCGCTACGTCGAGACCGTGTAGCGCATGCGGTCGTTTCCCTTCACGGCAGACACCTATCTTTCCCTCTTCGAGACCTACAACAGCACGATCTGGCCGGCGCAGGTGGTCGCCTATGGCCTCGGCATCCTCGCGGTGTTTCTGACGCTGCGACCGCTGGCGGCGGGTGGCCGCATCGCCTTCGCCGTTCTGTCCGCCTTTTGGCTGTGGAACGGCATTGCCTACCACCTGATGCACTTCCTTCAGGTCAATTTTGCTGCCCTCGGTTTCGCTGTGCTGTTCACACTCCAGGGCGCGCTGTTCGCTGCGATCGCGATCGGCGGCCGTCGCAGCTTCCGCTTCCGGCGGGATGTCCTAGGCTGGAGCGGCTTGCTCTTTTGTCTGTTCGCGCTGGCGGCCTATCCGCTGCTCGGCTGGCTTGCGGGCCATGGCTGGCCACGGGCGGCGGCGTTCGGGGTGGCGCCGGCTCCGACCGCGATCTTCACGTTCGGCATGCTCTTGATGCTGGAGGGTCGCGCGCCGCTCTATCTTGCAGTGATCCCGCTCCTCTGGTCGCTCGCAGCGGGAAGCGCCGCGGTGCTTCGGCTTGGCATTCTCGAGGATTTGTCGGTGCTGCTCGCAGGTACCGTCGGGTTCGGTCTTCTTGTCTGGAAGCGCCGGCAGCCCTCGGCGATCATCGCAGCGACGCCGTAGCGATCAGGCTTCTAGCGCAGTCGAGCACAGTTTCCTCCAACGGACGTGCTGCTCTCGCGTCCCGCAGATGGTGCGAGCAACAGCGCAGATCCGGTTTCGTCTTTTCACAGCTTCGGAACCCGCCTCATCAAGTATCGCCTGCACAGCTTCGTCTTGGCAGCCGCCGTGAGCCATCGGGAGGGCATAGGCAAGAATGATGTCAACCATCATCGCATGCAGTCCCGGCAAAAATGCAAAGCAGTCATTCGGCCTTCAGGCCGAGCTCAATCGCTGCGGCCGTAATCTTGCGCGATGCTGCCGAGTCGTCCTTGAAGACCTCAAGCGCCTTGCGGAACGCTGTTGCCGCGACCTCTCTCTCACCAAGCACAACTCGAGAGCGCATAAGGCGAGTCCAGCCCTCGACGTCTCGCGGAGAACTCTCCAGGCGATTTGCCAGGCCATCGACCATCGCTCGGATTTCAGCGCCATGCTCGCGCGGAGCTTCGGACTTGGCAGTCCTCTCGACGTGTGGTCCGTCATCACCCTTGCCGACGGCCTCGGTTTGCACAGACGAGGCTGTCTCTGAACTGTCGCCTTCGGAGGCCTTCTTGGCCTTCTCGTACGCGAGCTTGTGCTCGGCGGAATTCGGATCAAGCTCTACCGCTTTCGCAAAGGCGGTGGCTGCCTGTTTATAGCGCGCCGTGTGGAAGTAGGACCAACCGAGCATCCGCCAGCCTTTGATGTCCTCTGGCGTGGTCTCGAGCCGAGCCGCTAGCCGTTCGATCATCGTGTTCACGTCAGGCAGCAGTTTGCCAGCTGCCGCCATAGACGCCGGTTTTTCGGTTCCAATAGAACGCGTGTAGTCCTTGAGGCGCGCAAGCATTTCGCCATCCGACCCAGAATGCGACAGCGTGTCCCCTGAGCCGGTCGCCTTGGGAGGAGCCCCCAAATAAGAGGTAGCTACGCCAATGCCTGCAACGAGGAGAAAGACCGCGGCAGCCACAATCAACGTCCCGGGGGTACCTCGAAGGTCTTGGCCGAACCTCCAGCTCGATGACCGCAGCCGAGAGAGGAGAGCAAGTCTCGCCGCGTCCGATCGCAGCAGAAAGATGATCAGCGCTGATATCGCGATCGAAGAGACGATAAGAAGCCAGCCCAGGAGCGTCAAAGACATCTGCAAGCTCCGCACCTCGGCTGCGACCTCACCGCCATCAACTGCTACGCGCCCTCAGGCGGCGGAGTAATCCAGGACCTTGCTTGTAGCCCCAATAATAACAGGGGTAGTAGGAGTAGGGATAGTAGACATAGCCCCCTATATGCGTCGGATAATGACCGCGGCTGTAGTAGTAGGGATAATCATAGTAGATAGAGCCCGGACCTCTAGGCAGGTGAATCCGTACGCCGCGGCCACAACGTTTGCTCTCAATAACATCATTCCTTGCGATTTTGCCGGGCTTCAGCCCGACCGATTCGGCATTGGCCACTGGCGCAATGCCGAGGAAACCGACCGCCAGCAGGCAAGCCATCAGAATAGATGCGAATAAATTCCGACTACTCATGAGATTGCCTCGCATAGTTCCTCGTCCCAAACCGGAACCGTCATCCGCGATCGGTCAAAACTTCCTCCGCAGCTCGCCGCGGACGCCGAAGTTGTCTTCGCCGCCCTCGACGATCTGATAGGTAGCATCGGCGCGGAACAGCCAGGCCCGAGTGAGCGCGATCTGATAGCGTACACCGAAGCCGTACTGCGGGTTCGCGACGCCGATGCCGGGGATCGGATCGCCGAAGGGCTGCACCATGGCCACCTCGAAGACGAGCTGCTGATCCAGATTGAAGAGATACTGCAAGCCTATCGCGCCGCCATAGGCGTTGGAGCCGGTGTCGTTGAGTTTCGGGTAGCCGGTCAGGGCGTCGGTCTCGAAGTTGATGCCGACGTTCTTCAGTATGCCCGCGCCATTGCCATCGACCAGGGGCTGAGGGTTGCCAAAGCCGATGAAGAAGTTGGCGTAGGGGATCAGCGTGCTCGGCAAGCCCGAGATCAGGCTGTTCTCCGAAATGATGGCAACGCCTTCGTCGTCCTTGCCGTTCCCGAAGTTCCCGAACACGCGGGTCGAGTTCGACAAGGTGTTGGCATAGCGACGGGTGTAAGCGGCGGTCACGAAGTTCGTCAGTTGGCCGTCCAGCTGCTCCTCGACGCCCTGTATCAGGCCGTAGCCCGCTTCGATATAGCCGCCGAAGGCGTCAATGAAGGTGGTTACGCCATAGATGTTGGCGTTGCGTCTGTCCTCTCCGAGGATGCCTTTGTTGTCGACATTGTCGAACGCGGCGAAGAAGGTGACGTCGTAGTTGGGAAGGCCCAGCTTCCGCGAGTTCTTCGCGGTGAGGCTCACCGCGCCGCCGAGGATCGCGTCGTTGGCCCAGATCCCGTTCTGCAGGAACAGCGGGAAGAGACCGACAGTGAAGGGCAGGTCGAAACCGGTTTCCCTACCGGAGAAACCGGAATAGATGGAGCCGAAGTCACCCTCGAAGAACAGCGTCTGCGGGTTGAGGTCGAACTCATCGTTGAACCTCCTATCGCCGTCGCCGCCGCCGAACTCGAAGCGGGTGAATTTTGCATTGTTCTGAAGCGGTGTGAAGAAGGCGTGTATTCGTTCGGTGCCGGTGATCTTGAAGTCGACGTCGATGTTCAGCCGGGTCGCGATCTGGGCAATATCCTTGCCGTTGTTGCTGTTGTAGGCGACCGCCGTCCGCCAGTCGCCGTAGACGGCGAGGCCCGGTAGCAGCGGATTCAATTGACCCAGGAGGGTGCTGCTCTCGTCGTATGAGCCGGAGGTGTATTGCTGGCGACCTAGCTCAATAGGCGGGCGCGGCGGCTCGACCGCGACCTTCGCGCCGTAGATGTCGACCTGCGACTTGGCATCGTAGTTCTTATCATACTGCGGACCGGGCCGGAAAAGGTCATCCTTGCCGTCCACGTTGCTGCGTGTGCTTGCCGCTGGGTCTGCCGTGTTTTCGCCAGTCTTCTTTTTGGAGGACGCGCCTACGAACTGCGGTTCGGCTTGGTCTTGGGCGGGCCGTGAGGCGCCGGGCCACACTTGGGTCAACCAGCCTCCCTTGCTGGCGTCGCTGCTGCTTTGGCCTGCCGCAGGTTCTGCAGTCGTTGCGGACATCACAAGGTAACCACCGGCTGCCAGCGCGATAGCGGCGGTCGCTGTCCTGGCACGGTGCCAAAGGTTGCCTTTTGCGTTACAAGTCACGTATGCGCACCCCCTCGTGGCTCAGACCTGCGGGCTAGGGCTGGGACCCGCTTCTTTGACCCCTCGCGGGTCCCCAGTCCGAAACCCTCGGCTTCTTGGTTCTTAGGGCTTCACTTCGAGCTCCACCGTGCGGGCTTTGAAGCTCAGCATCCGCTCGTTCATGCGCCGCTCCATTTCCTTGGCGGCACCGACGAAGCGCATGAAGTAGATCGGCTCGGCACGGCTGCGCATGCGGAAGGCGAGGCGGTACTTGCCGGGCTTCGTGATCAGGTTACCCGGCACTTGGTACCTGGCCTGCTTCTCACCCAGTGGCGGCAGCGAGTGGTTCTCCAAGCGCACCAGCGGCGGATGGTTGAGAACGGTGGTCGGGATCTGCGGCGGACGCAGATGCGGCAGCGGGTCGACGTCGAAATTCACCGGCAGGTACATCTCGCGGTCCGTGCCCTTGATGTTGGTGGTCAGGAACTTGGTCTGGAAATTCACCAGCTGTTGGTCCGTCTTGATTCGGCCAGCCGCGACCTCCAGGCTGTGCAGATCGGCCAGGTCGCCGTTGCTGTCGACGTAGCCCGTCTCCCAGACGTTCTTGCCGTCGGGATCGACGAGGGCGACGTTCACCCAGAGCTGCGGCTGCGCACCCAGGGAGCCGGACGGCAGGTTGTGCCCCGAATTGAGGTTCTTGATCTTGTAGGAGAACGCCAGAGTTTTGCCGACCTTCGGGTCGCCCTCGATGTAGGGACCGTCGACTTTGGTGCCGTTCTCCATGACCTGCCGCCTGATCTCGTCCCGCTCGTCGAGCTTCGCGAGATTCTCCTCGATCATCTGCCGGGCGTCTTCACGGTCGATCTCATCGGCCCAGCGCTTGGGAAAATCGACCTTGATCTTGCCGTTTGCGACCTTGTCCTCGAACTCGGTGGTGCCCCAGCCGGCGCGCCAGTCGAACTGCAGCCATTCCTTCATGGTAAAGGCCTGGGCCTTCACGTTGTGGGGGAAGATGCCGGGGTGGGCGATCGAATAGCCCGGGCCGATGAAGCGGTGATCGGCATGCTTGCGTCCCGGGTTGATCTCCTTGCCACCGATCACGGCGGAGGGTGCGGTCGTATAGCCCTCGGGCTTTCCGGGGACCTTGCCCATGTGGCAGTCCTGGCAGGTGACGCCGGCGTTGTTTGCCGGGCTGTCGCGATACTGATCCCACACGATCTCGAGCTTGATGCCCAGGTTGACGGCAACCTGGTGGCAGCTGACGCAGAACTCCGACTTGGAAGCTGGGGGTTCGTCATCATGCCGTTGTGGATGTCCGTGCCCCGCCCGTCTTTGCTGGTTTTGACGGAGTAGGTTTCCTTGTTGGCGATGATGTCTTTGATGACGCTCTTTTCGCCGCTGCCGTAGACCGGCTCGAAGATCTTGCCCGGCTCGACCCGGCGCTCGCCGTTGACCTTGCCGTACTGCTCCTTGACCCGGTGGCAGGTGATGCAGCTCACGCCCTCGCGCGAGATCTGGCTCATCGCCCAAAGCGGCGTTTCGCGATTCTCGCCGAGCTGGGTGCCGACCTGCTGGTGGCAGCGCACGCAGAAGGTGCCGACCGTACCTTTGGTCAGCTCCTGAAACTTCTGCTCGAACGCGTGGAACATCGGCGAGATCGACGCATAGGCATGCTGCGACGAACGCCATTCCTCGTAGATTTGCTTATGGCATTCGCCACATTGCGCAGAGGTGGGATAGAGGGAGAGGGTCTCCTCGTCGACCGCGGGGATGGGAGCTTCTTTGCCCTTCTCGGCTTTTGCTGCGGCGGCGAGTACAGACATCTGCCCATGGCCGTCCGCTTCTGCCCCCGCAGACAGCTTCTGCTCGCCGCTGATCACGGTACCGGTTTTTCCGGCCGGTCCTGGCGGTGCTTCTACGGTTTGGGTCTTCCCAGCCTCGCTGGACTCGGCGACAGCATTCTGGCTAAGGAATGCCGTGGGACTCAGTATGGCGCTTGCGAAAGCGCAGGAAAGCATCGCACTACGCATTTCCCTCCTCCCCCATAGATTCAGGGCGGCATTCCGTCGGGATCCGTCGGCAGGGGGCGCATCGCCGACCACCACATCATCGTTAGGACGGGGCCGGCCTCCATGCTTGGCCCCATGGCAGTGGCCATGCCCGAACAGATTGAGAAATCCCATAGCTCTTCCTTTCAGCCGAGCTGCACAGCTCAGCCGCCTGTCCTTCACTCAAAGTGTAGAAGTTCAGCGCGTGGGAGCAGCGGTCCCCTGCGCGCTGGGCGACACTAGGCTGGTGTAGTGCAATGCGTTGGCGGACCGGACACAAGGACCCCCTTTATGGGCAAGCACCTACTCCCGGAGCACCGCGATATCCCCCGATATCCCCCGATGCCCTCCCCGACCGTCACTAGTCACCACGCGATAGCGATCAAAATTTGACGATTAAATGGTATCTTTCTAGCGACAGTGTTCGTTCTGAGCCTAACCGGCGCGATCCCGTATCGTCTGAATGCGCCAGGATGGCTCGGTTCTTTTTGCAGTATTGTGCGCTTCGACCTTGGTTTGCCAGCCGCCGGTGAGCCGCGTGGCAGCTGCTTTCAGCGCCACCGTTTTCAGCCGTCCCACCGGAGCCAGGGTCGCGCAGCTCGCCTGGACCAGATCACGCCGCGCCCCCAAGGCGCTGGAAGCACTCTCTCGCCAGATTGTCTCCCTCTTCTCGCCTGATTGTCACGTTTCTACTGCGGAACGATGAGGGTGGGTGTTTCAGTCCAGAACGCTTGGTTTGCTGAGCATCCCAGGAAGCGCAGCGACGGCGGGTCACCCGCACCAGCCGTAGATGGGGAACAATGGCAAGAAGTCACCAAATCACTATCAATGGCCATAGCTTTCTGGCGCGCCGGGGCGAGTTGCTGCTGGACGCTGCTCTGAGCAACGGCATCGACCTGCCCTATGACTGCCGCGCCGGCCACTGCGGCACCTGCTGCGTGCGGCTGGTATCCGGCGAAGTGCGGGGCGGCGAAGGCTCCGAGCCGGGCATCGTTCATGCCTGCCAGTGCCGGATCGTCGGCGATGCGGTGATCGAGAGGGGCCAGCCGTCGGGTGTTCGCACCGTCGAAGGCGTGCTGAGCTCATTGCGCCCCCTGTCGCCCGAGGTGATGGAAGTCGGCATCAGGACGGACCGCGCGCTGCCCTATCATGCGGGGCAATATGCGCAGGTGCGCTTCAGCGGCTATCCGAGCCGTCCCTTCAGCATCACTCATCCCTTGAGCGGCATTCCGAACAACCGCTCGGTCTGGTTCCATGTCCGGCGCATGAAGGATGGGCGTGTCACCCGATCGCTCGGCAAGCGCATCAAGCGGGGCCATCGAGTTAAGCTGACCGGGCCCCATGGCTCGGCGCATTTCCGGCCCAATCTGGACGGCCGGCTGATTCTCGTCGCCACCAACAC
>CAWHBI010000038.1:0-118590 GCA_963827545.1 uncultured Alphaproteobacteria bacterium | reverse complement strand
TTTATTGGTCGGAGCGGGGAGATTTGAACTCCCGACCCCCAGTCCCCCAGACTGGTGCGCTAACCAGGCTGCGCTACGCTCCGACCCAGATGCACTTTTGCCCCGGCCGGAGATTGCGGTCAACCAGCGCGGCGGGCAGTGCGAGGGGTGTGCCCGTTGGATGGTGCCTTGGTCGTGGCCTGAACGCTCTGCCTGCGCCACTGATACGAGGCGCTCATACAAACCCGGTCGATGCAGATGTTGAAACCGCCGTCGGACGCCTGCATAGCAACCGGAATGCAGCGGCTGACCGTGCCCCGACAAAGCATGCAGTTTGCTCGTATCTTGCCCCCCGGCAGGGGCGGCTGCCCTCACTCCAACAGTTGCTCCAGTCCGGCGCGATCCCGAGGCAGCAAGCGAAGTCGCGCGAGGTGGGCCTCCCGAGGGGCGGCGACGGCGCCGAACAGGCCCGGCGGCAGCTCGAGGTCGTGCGCAGTGAGCCCAGCGTAGATCGTGAGGTGCCGCGCCGCGGCCTCCACGCGCGCCAGCGGCAACTGTCGCCCTTCCTTGCCGCGCAGGCCGAGATCAGCCAGCGTTCGCGCAACCCCCCGCCCGTGAGCCTTGGCGAAGGCCTCCAAGCGCGCCCAGGCCTGCAGGAAGGCTCGATCCGTCCCCCGGTCGGGAAGTGGCTCGTGGCCAAGTCCTGCGCCAGCTGCCGAGATTTCGTCGAGGCGGCGCTGCGCCATCTTCAGGGGTCGCGCCGCTTCGAGGTCAACCCCGAGGGAAAGCGAGCGCGTAACACCGATCAGCGCCAGCCCCTGCGTATGGGAAAGGCTGAACGCGACACTCCCGTCGTCCAGCCGGGGCTTTCCGCCGGGACCGCGCACGAACGGCTGGCGCCGCACGCCCGCTCCGGCCATGCGCTCGAGCAGAACGCGCAGCGCCGTATGTGCGGCCAGGCGATGGCGGCGCTCATGATCATCGCGGATGGCGCCGGCTCGATCGAGGTCGTCAGCGGCAAGGCGCGGCACATCGCGCTCGTATTCCTCGAGCGCTGCCGCGCATCGCTCGAGATCGACGAGCCAGAGCTCGATGGCAGTGTCTGCTTGCGTCATTGGCCTGCGGGCATCGGCAAGGGCGTTCGCCGCAGTTTGAGCGGGAGCGAGCATGGGTCAAGGGGCTGGACGGGAAGTAGCCAATCGCCGGCAGCGGCGTGTGCTGGTGTGTTCAGCCGCGCGCCGCCACTCGCTTGGGGCGCTCGGTCGTGCCTTCGGATTGCTGGGCGCCCGCCAGCATCGTATGCAGAGTGCCGAGCTCGACCATGACGGAGCGGAGTGCGCTTACCTCGATCCCGCTGAGCTGGCGCGGCGCGTCGACCCCGCCGGGTTGCGCCGGCGGCCTCATGCGGCCGCCCCGTTCGTCACGGCCTGCGGGCTGTGCCTTGCCCAGCTTCTTCACATCATCCACGCCCCCTTCGCGCAGGATCTTTTGCACACCCTTGATGGTGTAGCCCGCCGTCTGCAGCAGGTGGCGAATGCCGCGCAGCAGCTGCACATCCGCCGGCCGGTAGTAGCGCCGTCCCCCGCCGCGCTTCATGGGCTTCAGCTGAGGGAACTTGGCCTCCCAGAAGCGCAGCACATGCTTTCTGACGCCGAGCTCCGCCGATACCTCGCCGATGTTACGAAATGCTTCCACTGCCTTTGCCAAGGCCCAAACCCCGCTGCAATGCAAGTGCTGCTGCCTATTCCGCTGCCCGACGCCGGACCAGGCCGGCGTTGATGCGGTCCTTCATGATATTGCTCGGCCGGAAGACCAGCACGCGCCGCGGCGTGATGGGGACCTCCTGCCCGGTCTTAGGATTGCGCCCCACCCGCTCGCCCTTCTGGCGGATATTGAACGATCCGAACGAGGAAAGTTTAACCGCTTCGCCGCCCGCCAAGCTCTCCGAAAGCACCTTTATGACGAGTTCGACCAACTCTTGCGATTCGTTGCGTGGCAGTCCGACCTTCTGGACTACCGACTCCGCAAGATCCGCGCGCGTGAGCGTCTTGCCACCCATGATCCTCGGCCCCTCCCCTACTCGACCCCATGGATGCTAGCGGCGGCCCTTTCAAGGGTCAACACCAACAGGCTGAAATTGCACACATAAATTGCTTGCCTGTGGCATTACCACCGCGCCAGGGCAGCCCCCCAGGTGAAACCGCCGCCCATGGCTTCCATGAGGATCAGGCTGCCCTCCCTGAGCCGATGGTCTTCAAACGCCTGATTGAGCGCAAGGGGAACGGAGGCAGCGGAGGTATTGCCGTGCTGGGCGAGCGTGATCACGACTTTGCCGGGCGGTATGCCAAGCTTCTTGGCGATGCCATCGAGAATTCGCTTGTTCGCTTGATGCGGAACGTAGAGATCGATCTCGTCCGGCGCGTACCCTGTCGTCACCAAGGTCTCCTCGATGACGCTGGAAATCTTCTGCACGGCGTGACGGAACACCTCGCGCCCGTTCATGCGCAGGTGACCCGTGGTCCTGGTCGAGCCCGGGCCACCATCGACATAGAGCAGCTCCTCGAAGCGGCCATCGGAGCGGATGCGGGTTGCGAGGATCCCGCGGTCCTCGCGGCTGCCGAGTTGCGACTGGGCTTCGAGCACCACGGCGCCGGCACCGTCGCCGAACAGCACGCAGGTGCCGCGATCCTTCCAATCGAGAATGCGTGAGAACGTCTCCGCGCCAACCACGATCGCGCGCTTCGATTGTCCAGTCTTGAGGAAGTTATCCGCGACGTTGAGACCAAAAATGAAGCCGGAGCACACCGCCTGCACGTCGAAGGCCGCGCCCTTGGTTACGCCGAGACCGGCCTGGATCCTGACAGCGGTTGCAGGAAACGTGCGATCCGGTGTAGCGGTGGCGCAGATGACGAGATCGATGTCGACCGGGTCGATGCCGGAGCGGATCAGGGCCTGGCGGGACGCCGCAATGCCGAGGTCGGAGGTCAGCTCCTCGTCCCCGGCGATATGGCGCTGCAGGATGCCGGTGCGCTCCTTGATCCATTCGTCGCTCGTGTCAACGAGGTGGGCAAGGTCGTTGTTGGTCATGACGCGCTTGGGCAAGTAGGCTCCCACGCCGCGGATCACCGATCTTATGATTGCCACTTCTCACCTCGTCTGGCCGGCCATCGAGCCTTGCAGGTCATGCCTGCTTGGCTTCCGGCGGCTTGTCTTCGCCGAGCTTGCCGTGCAGGGCCTCCAGGTCCGCTGCAAGGCGCTCGATCAGGTCGCTTTCCGCCATGTCGTAGCCGACCCCGATCGCACTGGCGAAGCCGAAAGCGTCCGTCCCCCCGTGACTCTTGATCACAATGCCATTGAGCCCCAGGAACGGCCCACCGTTGAGACGCCGAGGATCCATGCGCTCTTTCAGGGCGCGCAGCCCACGTTCCGCCAGAAGGGCGCCGAGCTTGGCCGCAAGCGAGCTGGTGAGGGCTTCGCGCACGTACGCGGCCATCTGCCTGGCCGTGCCCTCGGCGGTCTTGAGCGCGATGTTGCCAACGTAGCCCTCGACGACGACGACATCGACGATGCCCTGCCCGATCTGGTCGCCCTCCACGAAGCCGCAATATTCTATGGGCAGATCATTCTCCTTCAGCCAAGCATGCGCCTGCCTGACCTCGTCGATGCCCTTGATTTCTTCGACGCCGATGTTGAGCAGCCCGACCCGCGGACGCTCCATGTGAAACAGCGCGCGAGCCATGGCCGCGCCCATCAGGGCGAAATCCGCCAGCTGACGGGCACTGGCGCCGATGTTGGCGCCAAGGTCCAACACGATCGCGTTGTGCTTCACGGTGGGCCACTGGCCGGCGATCACTGGCCGCTCGATGCCGGACATGGTCTTCAGGATCAGCTTGGCCATCGCCATCAGGGCGCCGGTGTTGCCGGCAGAGACAGCGCAATCGGCTTCGCCTTTCTGCACGGACTCCAGCGCTAGCCACATGCTCGAGCCGCGCCCACGGCGTACGGCCTGACTGGGCTTGTCCTGCATCTCGATGGCAATGTCGGTATGCACGATGCGTGATCGCTCAGACAGCGCCGGGTGCTGGTCCAGATGAGGCTGAATGCGAGTGCGATCGCCGACGAGTAGGAAGCTCACATCAGGATGGCGTTCGAGCGCCAAAGCCGCGCCGGGAACGACGACGGCGGGACCCTGATCTCCCCCCATGGCGTCGAGCGAGATTGTGCGCAGCGCTGCCATGGCGTTTCGCCCTGCGTGACTTGCCTGCGGACTCCGCCGAGCGCGTGCGCCCGACATTGCCCCTGCAGATGCCCCCAAAACGCCAGACCATAGCCGGTCGCAGGGGCGACACAACCAGATTTTCGCTGCTCGGCCAAGTACCCGCCAGGCCCGTGTGCCACGCCCTGCCTGCTCGGCCCCTCAGCGTTTTCCGCGCATCTTTGCCAATGCCGCAAAGGGGCCTTCCGCCTTGCCGGGGCCGCCATCTTCGGGTGATGCCGGCGTTGGTTGGAAGGTTGCACCCGGCTTCCTGGGGAACAGGTCGATACCCCCGGCCAAGCTCTGGAACACGACCCGTCCAACTTCGATTCGACCTGCAACGATCGGTTCGAGGTCTGGCTCGTCGTGCACATCGAGGACGCCGCCAGCGGGCGCCGGTATATCCGTTTCCGGCCAGTAGTCCACTGTGAAGCTTTCAGAAACTTCGTTGGTGAGCGGCTCGAGCGTTACAACGCAGGCCTGTTCCACCCGCGCGTTCAGCGTGCCGGTGAGACGGAAGTGTCCTCCATCACTCGGGACGATCGTGTAGCGAACGGCCAGACTCGAGCAAGCAATGAGATCGAGGGCTCGTGCGATGGCCTCCTGCTCCTGCGGCGAAGCCGTTCGCTCGACACTCAGACCGGTCTCGGGAATGTCTTGGATGGCGTGGTCCCAGCCGAGCTCTGCGGTCACGGTTCCCTCCATCGCTCATCCTGAAGGCGCCCGCGCACCTTCCCTTAGCGGGCGCAACGTCGGCCAGCCGACACGTCCAGCAAGCACCTCCGCCCTGGGTAGCATGCCGAGCGCACGACTCGCCTCCCTTATGTAAGCGCAGAGCGGCCCGATATTCAAATGCTCACCTCCGCCCAGGGTCGCCAACCGCCCTGCGAGCGCCTCCCGCAGTAGACCATCTCCCGGTGCTGCCAGGGCGGTCCGCCAAATTCCATATCGCTCACGCAGAGTGGCAACCGCGCGCTTCACCTGGCGTGGCACGGCCAGATCACCAACGGTCATCTCCCGCAGACCATCGTCGACGTCGACTACAAAAGCTTCGGTCAGCGCCTGGCCGAGCTTGCGGCCCAACTCGCCCTCGCTCGAGAGGCGATCCAGGACCAAGCTCATGTGCAGGACGATCATCTCGAAACGGCCTTCCGCCGTGTCGGGTACGCCCCAAGACGCATAGAAACCCTCACTGCGCGCCTGCGTCACAATCGAGCCATAAAGGAAGCGTGCTGTTCGGCGCCGGTCCCGCCGTTGCTTCAGCCAGGCCAACATTGTCTACTTCCCAATGCTGGACGGGGGAAAGCGTGCCGGTTCGGACTCACGGGAGGGAACCCTCGCGTTGCAAGTTGCCGGATGCTGCGGTAGCCGGTGAGCGAGGCATGGCACAACTGATTCTCTGAGGAAGCCCAGACTATGCGCCTGCTGTTCGACGCGCCCCCGGTCGGGACCCCGGCCACGGACACGTTCAGCGTGAGAGCGCGCTTGGCCCAAGCACTGTGCGTCGCGACCCTGCTCACGCTCGTGCTGACGGCCTGCGCCGAGACGATAACGAAGCACGGACACCACTTCCAGGAGAATGATCTGCAGCAGGTTTCGACTGGCATGAGCCAGGAGCAGGTCAAGACCACGCTCGGAACACCGACGACGACGGCGACGGTGGGTTCCGGGGTTGCCTACTACTACATCTCCAGCACGCAGGGGCAGACATCGTTCATGAAGCCGGTCGAGAAGGACCGCAAGGTGGTGGCCGTCTACTTCAATCCGCTGGGGTCGGTCGATCGCGTCGCCCATTATGGATTGAAGGACGGCAAGGTATTCGACTACGCCAAGCAGAAGACGCCGGCGCAGGCGCGCGACGAGGGCATCCTGAAAGCACTGTTCCGCAATCTTGGAACCAAGCAGCTCGGGCTCGAGTAGGTTGGGTCAACGCCGGCGAAGGCCGGGGGCAGACCCAACACCACCAATTCGCACAGCAGTTGTGTTGGGTCGTCGCTGCCGCTCGACCCAACCTACGTGCTGCCGTCGCTGACCCCCACCGTCGTTTCAATGCGCAAGCACGGCGAGCAGCAGCAGGGCCACGATGTTGGTGATCTTGATCATGGGGTTGACGGCGGGCCCTGCCGTATCCTTGTAGGGATCGCCGACGGTGTCGCCGGTGACAGCCGCCTTGTGCGCCTCCGAACCCTTGCCGCCGTAGTGGCCGTCCTCGATGTACTTCTTGGCGTTGTCCCAGGCGCCGCCGCCTGCGGTCATCGAGATCGCCACGAAAAGGCCGGTTACGATCACGCCGAGCAGCATGGCGCCCAATGCGGCGAAGGCGTTGCCTGTGCCGGCGATCCAGCGCACGACATAGAAGCACACGATCGGTGAGAGCACGGGCAGCAGAGAGGGCACGATCATCTCTTTGATGGCCGCGCGCGTGAGCATGTCGACGGCGCGCGCGTAATCGGGCTTCTCGGTGCCCTGCATGATGCCTGGCTTCTCCTTGAACTGCCGGCGCACCTCTTCCACGATCGAGCTTGCCGCGCGGCCGACCGCCGTCATGGCCATGCCGCCGAACAGGTAAGGCAGCAGGCCGCCGAAGAACAGGCCGACGACGACATAGGGGTTGCTGAGCGAGAACAGCCCATCGACATTGAGGCCATGGAAGATCGAGCCGGGCTTAGCCTGCGCGATGAAGTATTTCAGGTCCTCATTGTAGGCCGCGAACAGGACCAGCGCGCCGAGGCCAGCCGAGCCGATGGCGTAGCCCTTGGTGACCGCCTTGGTGGTGTTGCCGACGGCGTCGAGCGCGTCCGTGGTCTTGCGGATTTCCTTGGGCAGACCCGCCATCTCGGCAATGCCGCCGGCGTTGTCGGTGACGGGGCCGAAGGCGTCGAGCGCCACCACCATGCCGGCGAGCGACAGCATGGCCGTGACGGCGATGGCGATGCCGAACAGGCCAGCCAGCTTGTAGGACACGATGATGCCGGCGACAATGATCAGGGCCGGCAGGGCGGTCGCTTCCAGCGATACGGCCAGTCCCTGGATCACGTTGGTGCCGTGGCCTGTCTGCGAGGCCCTGGCAATCGATTGCACCGGGCGATAGTTGGTGCCGGTGTAGTATTCGGTGACAACGATGAGAAGGGCCGTCACGGCGAGGCCCACGACGCCGCACCAGAATAGGTCCTGGCCCGTGAAGCTCGCGTCCCGCGTCGAGAACACGGTGCCCATGCCGAGCAGGTAGTCGGTGATCGGCCACAGCGCGATGACCGAGAGCACGCCCGTGGCAATGAAGCCTTTGTAGAGCGCGCCCATGATCGACTGGTTGGCGCCGAGCCGCACGAAGAAGGTGCCGATGATCGAGGTGACGACGCCGACCGCGCAAACGGCCAGCGGATACAGCATCAGGTTGACGACGACCGGCTGACCGGTGAAGTAGATCACCGCCAGCACCATGGTCGCCACGACGGTCACGGCATAGGTCTCGAACAGGTCAGCGGCCATGCCGGCGCAGTCCCCGACGTTGTCGCCGACGTTGTCGGCGATGGTCGCCGGGTTGCGCGGGTCGTCCTCGGGGATGCCGGCCTCGACCTTGCCGACGAGGTCGCCGCCCACGTCGGCGCCCTTGGTGAAGATGCCGCCGCCGAGGCGGGCGAAGATCGAGATCAGCGAGGCGCCGAAGCCGAGCGCCACGAGGGCGTCAACCACGGTCCGGCTGGTCGGAGAGTGCCCCAGACTGCCCGTCAGAAAGGAGAAGTAGACCACCACGCCGAGCAGCGCGAGCCCCGCCACCAGCAGCCCGGTGACCGCGCCGGCGCGGAATGCCATCGACAGGCCCTCGGCCAGCGAGCGGGTGGAAGCCTGAGCGGTGCGCAGGTTTGCACGCACCGACACCAGCATGCCGATGAAGCCGGCCGCGCCCGAGAGCACGGCGCCGACCAGAAACCCGATCGCCACCGGCCATCCCAGCAGCAGGCCGATGATGACGAACACGAGCGCGCCGACCACGGCGATGGTCGTGTATTGGCGCGTCAGATAGGCCTGCGCACCTTCCTGAATGGCGGCGGCGATCTCGCGCATGCGCGGCGTGCCGGGGTCCGCTGCCATCAGGGCCCGAACGGTGTAGGCGCCGTAAACAATCGAGAGCAATCCGCACAGAACGATCGCCCAGATCACCGTCACCGTATCCATGGTCGTCCCCCTTTTCGTGGCGGCGGCACACCGCAAGCATAACGGGGCGCCGGCTGACAGTTTCTAGCAGCCGTGCCTCATGTCGCACCCGGCTTTAGGATTCGCGGCGGACCATGCCAAAAGTCGCATGTGCTTGCAACACAAGCGAGCATAACGGAATGCCGCATCAGAAGTGGTCCCACCCCGTCCGCACCGGCAGGGGAAGCGGCCGGCCATCGGGGTCAGTGACGGCGAGTGCAGATGGTCCTGGCAGCACCTCCCCGATCGGCGTCACCGGGATGCCCGCCGCCACGCCTGCGGCCCTGAAGGCTGCCACCCTACCCTGTGGCACTGTGGCCAGCACCTCGTAGTCGTCTCCGGCCGTGATCAGCTGGACAAGGCGCTCAGGCTCTCGAGCGATGATCTTTCGGGCCGGCGCGGAGAACGGCACGTTCCCGGCTTGCATGCATCCCGCGACGCCGGAGGCGCGCAAGAGCCGGCCCAAATCCTTGACCAGCCCGTCCGACACGTCCATGGCCGCCGAGGCGCATTGGCGCAAGGCCCCAGCCAGTGCCAGCCGCGGCTCGGGCCGCCGATAGCGCCGTCCCAGGTCCTCGGCCTCGGTCTGCGACAGCCCCCACGCCCGCGCAAGCGTCGGCTCCTTGGCAAGCGCAAGCCCCAGCCCGGCATCGCCGATGGCGCCCGAGACGAGCACGACATCGCCAGCTTGCGCGGTCGTGCGCGGCACCATCTTGCCGCGCGGCACCGAGCCGATGACGGTGATTGAGATCGTCAGCGGCCCTGGCCGGCGGTCAGTGTCGCCGCCGATCAGATGGCAGCCGAAACATGTCTGCGCCGCCTGTAACCCTTGCACGAAGCCCGACATCCACGCGGCAGTGGGGGCCTCTGGAAACGACAGCGCCATGAGATAGCTGAGCGGCATGGCACCCTTGGCCGCGAGGTCCGAGACATTGACCGCCAGTGCTTTCCAGGCAATGTCCTGCGGCGCTTCACCCGGCAAGAAGTGCACGCCCTCGGCCACCGGATCGGTCTTGAGCACGAGCTCGGTATCGGGTGCCGGCGCGAGGAGCGCGCAGTCGTCCTCGAGGCCGAAAGCGCCCGGGTCGCCCAGCGTCAGCGGTGCCAGCAAGGCGATGATCGCCTCCTCGCCGTGGAGCTTCTCACCCTGTCGCCCGTGCTCTGGCATCGCAGTGCTGACTCCGCCTGGCGCGCGCCTCCCCTCTCCCCGTTCTTCCGGGGAGAGGGTCGGGGTGAGGGGCAGAAAAAGGGAACGGTCAGAGCTTTGTGCCGCCCCTCACCTCATGCCGGAGGCATGGCTCCGCCCTAACCCTCTCCCCATGCTGAAGGAGCATGGGGAGAGGGAACACGGCCGCGCCGCATCATCCCCGCTCCGGCAGCTCGCCGGGGCGAAGCTTGCGCGCGAGCTGATCGAGCACGCCGTTGACCACCTTCGGCTCGTCGCCCTCGAAGAAGGCGTGCGCCACCTCGATGTACTCGCTGATGATCACCCGGACCGGCACGTCGGCCAGTGCCAGCAGCTCGAAGCCGCCGGCGCGCAGGATCGCCCGCAGGATGGCATCGACGCGCACCAGCCGCCATCCGCTGGCCAGCTGCTGGTCGATCATCGGATCGATCTCGCGCTGACGCCGCACCACGCCGCTGAGCACGGCCGCGAAATGCTCGGGGTCCGCACCGGCCACGGCGCCGTCCTCGGCCCCCGCGCCCATCCTGTGCGACTTGAACTCCTCGATGACTTCGGCGACGTCGGTCTCCGCCACGTCCATCTGGTAGAGCGCCTGCACGGCGGCGAGCCGCGCCTGACTGCGCGAGAGGCCTCCGTTCCTGCCCGCCGGGCCGGAGCCGCCGGTCATGCCCGCCTCTCGGCAAAGGCGCGCGCATGCTCGATCAGCGTCAGGCAAGCGCGCACGGCGTCGGCACCCTTGCCCTGGCGGCCGCCGCGCGCGCGTTCCAGGGCCTGGCCCTCGTTCTCCACCGTGAGAATGGCGTTGCCGAGGGGGATGGCATGGCGGGTGGCGATGTCCATCAGCCAGTGATTGGCGTTGTCGCACACGGTATCGTAGTGCGTGGTTTCGCCACGGATGACGCAGCCCAGCGCCACGCAGCCGTCGAAGCGGGCCCTGCCGGCTTCGGCGGGGATCAGGCCCGTCTTCACCGCTTGCGCCAGCGCCAGTGGGATCTCCAGGGCACCCGCGACGACTACGCGCTCGAAGGTGGCACCGGCCGCTTCCAGCTCGGCGATGGCGCCGGCCACCAGCTCGCCGGCAACGGCTTCGTAGTAGGGCGCTTCGATCAGGAGCACCCGTGCGCTTCCGGTCCTGCTTCGGGGACCGGTCTCGCTCACGTGCTGTTCCCGGCCCGCCATTGCGCCTATCCGATCTTGCGTTGCCCGACGATGCGCAGGCCGAACGCCTCCAGGCCCACGTAGCGCGAGGGCGGTGCGTTCGACAGCAGCACCATGTCGCCGACGCCCAGATCGCGCAGGATCTGCGAGCCGATGCCGATCTCGACCTGGCGCCGCTCGGCGTCGGCCTTCCTGGACCGCTTGCGCTCCGCGCTCTGCGCCATCCATTCGGACACGGACTTGGGGCGCAAATCGCGGATCAGCACGATCACGCCGCGCCCCTCCTCGGCAATGGCGCGCATGGACTTCTCGATCAGCGAGCCCTTGGCCCCCTCGGTGCCGATGCCGAGCAGGTCCGCCAGCGCACTCACCGCGTGCACGCGCACCAGCACCGGGCCGGGCGCCTCCAGGTCACCCTTGACGAGGGCCAGGTGCTCCACCGGCTCGACCGTGGTCTCGTAGACGTGCAAGTCGAAGGGGCCGCCGAAGGCGCTGTCGAGCGTCGACTTTGCCACCCGCCGCACGATGCGGTCGTGGTTGAGCCGGTAGCCGATCAGGTCCTCGATGGTGCCGATCTTGAGGCCGTGGCGCTGGGCGAACGCGACGAGGTCCGGCATGCGCGCCATGGTGCCGTCGTCGTTCATGATCTCGCAGATGACGCCGGCGGGATAGAGGCCGGAGAGGCGTGCAAGATCGACGCTCGCCTCCGTATGCCCGGCCCTGACCAGCACGCCGCCCTCGCGCGCGATCAGCGGGAACACGTGGCCCGGCGAGACGATGTCGTTGAAGTCCTTGGTGGGGTCTATTGCCGTGGCGATCGTGCGGGCGCGGTCGTGCGCGGAGATACCGGTGGCCACGCCCTCGCGCGCCTCGATCGACACCGTGAAGGCCGTGCGCTTCCTCGCTTCGCTCTGGCGCGACATGTACTCCAGGCGGAGCTGGTCCGCGCGCTGGCGCGTCAGCGAGAGGCAGATCAGCCCGCGGCCGTGCTTGGCCATGAAGTTGATGGCGTCGGGCGTCGCCATCTGCGCCGGGATCACCAGGTCGCCCTCGTTCTCGCGGTCCTCGGCGTCGACCAGGATGATCATGCGCCCGTTGCGCAGATCCTCGATGATCTCGTCGATGGGCGAGAGGAAGCCCTTGCCTTCCGCGTAGACCACCCGTGGCAGGTTCTTGTTCACCGGCGGAACTCCATAAGCCGCGCCACGTAGCGCGCGATGAGATCGACCTCGAGGTTGACCCTGTCGCCTGGCTTTTTGGCCCCCAGGGTCGTGTGGGTCAAGGTATGCGGTATGATATTGATTCCAAAGGAGTTCTGCGCAACCTCGTTGACGGTGAGCGAGATGCCGTCGAGCGCGACCGAGCCCTTGGAGGCGATGTAGGGCGCCAGATCGGCTGGCACGTCGACCGTGAAGCGGCGGGACTCCCCGTCGGGGCTGACCGCGGTGATGCGGCCCACGCCGTCCACATGGCCCGACACGATATGCCCACCCAGCTCGTCGCCGGCGTTGAGCGCGCGCTCCAGGTTGAGGCGCCGGCCCGGCTGCCATTCGCCCAGCGTCGTCCTGGCCAGTGTCTCGTTGGACACATCGACCGCGAAGATGCAGCCCTTGCCTGACGGCTCGACCCGTGTGGCCGTCAGGCAGGCGCCGTCACAGGCGATCGAGGCACCCACGGCAATGCTCTCGGCCGCATAGCCGCAGCGGATCGCGAACCGCCCGCCCTCGCGCGCGGCGACCTCGCCGATGTCGCTGATGATGCCTGTGAACATGGACGCGAGAGTATCACGCCGCGCGAGTTCGTGCACCGCGGGCGCACGCGCGGCGCGTCTCACCCTCTCTCCCATGCTGAAGAAGCATGGGGAGAGGGAATGGCTCACCGCAAATACCCCGCATGATCCGTCGTCTTGCCGCGGGCGCCGGCTTCCAGAGCGGCGCGCATGTGCGGGCTCGATCGTCGCGCTTGGTGAAAGCCTTGGGGTCGACGTGCACGTAGGTCGTCTCGGTCGTCGCCAGCACCTCTGCCTCCCCCGCGCGGCGCATCTCGGTATTGAGCACAAACGACGTCGTGCCGATGCGGCTGACCCAGGTCGACACCTCGAGCACGTTGTCGAAGCGGGCAGGCGCCTTCCACTCGATCACCTGGCGCACCGTCTGGCACTCGAAGGTGCCGTCGTGCACGTCGGTCGGCCGCGGCAGCGCCGCGCGCATGAACTCGAAGCTGGTGAGGTCCGCGTACTCGCTGTAGCGCGAGTTGAACACCACATGCTGGGCGTCGCAGTCCTGGTAGCGCACGCGCAGGTAATAGCGGAACGGCGTCGTCATGCTTTGGCTTCTCTCTCGAACCGCCCGCCCCTGCGCTGGATCGTCAGGGTGTCAGTGCCAACCATGCGCCGGTCGAGAAGGTGCCAGCGGCCGGCATCGGTCAACACCTCCAGGCCGCTGTCTCCGAACGGCTTGCGGCCGGCGCTGCCCAGCGGCTCGGTGCCGCGGGCGATGATCACCTCGTCGGCCAGGTCGGACGCCAAGAGCGCCCCGGCGATGGTGGGTCCGCCTTCCACCAGCACCCGCGTTACGCCGTCCCGCCCGAGCGACTGAAACACCGCCTCGAGCTGCAGGCGGCCGTCCGCGCCCATCGGCACTTGCCGCGCCTCGACGCCGGCGGGGTAGCGCGGGGCCGAGCTTTGCTCGGCGCCGAAGATCACGATCGGCACCCGGTGCGCGGTCTGGAACATCTTCAGCGTTGGAGAGATGCGAAACTTGGGGTCCAGGATGACCCGCCGCGGCGAGCGGTTGGCGAGCCCGGGAAGGCGGCAAGTGAGCTCGGGGTCGTCGTCCTCCACCGTCTTGCGGCCCACCATGACCGCGTCGGCGTGCGCGCGCAGCAGATGCGCGTAGGCGCGCGCCTCGGGGCCCGTCACCCACACGGGTGCGCCTTCGCCGGGCGCGATCAGGCCGTCGCCGGAGACGGCGATCTTCAACTGCACCAGCGGCCGTCCCTTGGTCATGCGCAGGATGTGCCCGGCGGCCATCCAGCGCGCCTCCTCGCCGCAGAGCCCGATGTCGACCGCCACGCCGGCGTCGCGCAGCACCGCCACGCCGCGCCCGGCGATCTCGGGGTTGGGGTCCTCGGTGGCGACCACGACGCGGCGCATGCCGGCGGCCAGGATCGCCTCGGCGCAGGGCATGGCTTTGCCGATCAGGGGATACGTGCGCCCGTGGTAGGAGCACGGCTCGAGCGTGACGTACATGGTCTTGCCGCGGGCGAGCTCGCTGGCGCGGGCGAGCGCGTGCGCCTCGGCGTGCGGGCGGCCGCTGATCTGCGTCCAGCCCCGGGCGATGACTTCGCCTGTCGCCTCGTCGGCGATGATGGCGCCGACCGCCGGATTGGGTGCCGTCTGGCCCAAGGATGCGCCGCGCCACATGCAGGGCGAGCGCCATGAAGCGGCGATCCTGCGCACTGCCCGCGGAGATCCGCTCCTTTGCGCCCATCAAGCTCAATGCTTTCTGACTGCGGGCGGCGCCGCGCTGGGCTGGGAAGCCGGTGTGGCCACCTCAGGGGCCTCTGCCCGGCCCGCAATCTCGCCCAGCACCTCGTGGAAGTCGGCCGCCTCGCGGAAGTCGCGGTAGACCGAGGCGAAGCGCACATAGGCGACGGGATCGAGCCCCTTCAACGCCTCCATCACCAGCTCGCCGATAACCGAGGACGGCACGTCCTGCTCGCCCATGCTTTCGAGCTGCCGCACGAGCCCCGACACCAGGCGCTCGATGCGCTCGGGCTGCATGGGGCGCTTTCTCAGCGCCACCTCCACCGAGCGCGACAGCTTCTCGCGGTCGAACGGCACGTGCCGGCCCGAACGCTTGATCACCGTGATCTCTCGGAGCTGCACGCGCTCGAAGGTGGTGAAGCGCCCGCCGCAATCCTCGCACACGCGCCGGCGGCGGATGGCGGCGTTCTCCTCGGTCGGACGGCTGTCCTTGACCTGGGTATTTTCACCATTGCAGTAGGGGCAGCGCATGTCAGTGCTCCGGCCTTCCCCCTCTCCCCGGCCTTACGGGGAGAGGGTCGGGGTGAGGGGCGGCCGCAGATTCAGCGAGCGCCTTGTGCCGCCCCTCACCCTAACCCTCTCCCCATGCTGAAGAAGCATGGGGAGAGGGAATCTCAACGCGTAGATCGGAAACCGCCGGCACAGCGCAATGGCCTCGGCCTTCACCTTGGCCTCGACCTTGGCGTTGCTGTCCTCGCCGTTGGCCGCCAGGCCGTCCAGCACCTCGGCCATCATGCGGCCGATGGCGCGGAACTCGGCAACCCCGAAGCCGCGCGTGGTGCCGGCCGGCGAGCCGATGCGGATACCCGACGTCACCGTCGGCTTCTCCGGATCGAACGGCACGCCGTTCTTGTTGGTGGTGATGTGGGCCCGGCCCAGCGCCTTCTCCACCTTGTTGCCGGTGAGCCTCTTCGGCCGCAGGTCGACGAGCAGCAGGTGCGTATCGGTGCCGCCGGACACGAGATCGAAGCCCGAGCTTGCCAGCACCTCGCCCAGCGCCTTGGCATTCTCGACCACGGCGCGCGCGTAGGCCTTGAACTGGGGATCCAGCGCCTCGCCGAACGCCACCGCCTTGGCGGCGACGACGTGCATCAGCGGCCCGCCCTGCAGGCCTGGGAACACCGCCGAATTGATCTTCTTGGCGAGGTCCTCCTGGTCGGTGAGGATCAGCGCGCCGCGCGGGCCGCGCAGGGTCTTGTGGGTGGTGGTCGTGACCACGTGCGCATGCGGGAAGGGCGAGGGATGCGCGCCGCCGGCCACCAGCCCGGCAAAGTGCGCCATGTCCACCATCAGGTAGGCGCCTACCTCGTCGGCAACCGTGCGGAAGGCAGCAAAGTCGATGATGCGCGGATACGCGCTGCCCCCGGCGACGATCACCTTCGGCTTGTGCTGGCGGGCCAGGGCCGCCACCTCGTCCATGTCGATGCGGTGGTCCTGCCGCCGCACCGTGTAGGGCACCACCTTGAACCACTTGCCCGACATGTTCACCGGCGAGCCGTGCGTCAGATGTCCGCCGGCTGCCAGGCTCAGCCCCATGAAGGTGTCGCCCGGCTGCATCAGCGCCATGAACGCTGCCTGGTTGGCGGTCGAGCCGGAGTGCGGCTGCACGTTGGCGAACTTGCACTTGAAGAGCTTCTTGGCGCGCTCGATTGCCAGCGTCTCCGCCTCGTCGACGTATTGGCACCCGCCGTAGTAGCGATTGCCCGGATAGCCTTCCGCGTACTTGTTGGTCAGAACCGTGCCGACCGTCTCCAGCACCGCGCGCGACACGATGTTCTCCGACGCGATCAGCTCGATCTCGTCCTGCTGGCGTTTGAGCTCCCGACCCACCATGCCGGCGAGCTCCGGGTCGCTCTCGGCGAGTGTGGCGGAGAAGAAGCTCGATTGCGGCGCTTGGCTGCGCCCGGCGGCTGCGGTGGCCATGGGATGCTCTTGGGATGCTCTGGGATGCTCTGGGCTCAAAGAAGGCGCCCGATCGGCGCGCGGCCCTCATATCATGCCCTTCGCATTTGCAACAAGGCGCCAACTGCGGAGAAGGGGTCAGACCCCTCGCTCCGGCCGATCGTTTCTGCCATCGACGCTGGAGGCGAGGGGTCTGACCCCAGCAACACCTTTGGCCTCGCAGCGGACTTCGCCCGAGGGTTGGGGAAGGATAGGAGGAGCAGGGCGTTCGGTTTGAGCCCGACTGACCTGTGACCTGTATCCGGTTGCGGGCCCAAGAACGCCCTGCTCGGCCGCCTCCGGGCCCGCCCGGCGCTTGGAAGGCCATGTCCACCGACCTTGGCGAGGGAACCGGAACCGACTTCGCCGCATCCGGGCCCCGCACCAGCGCTTGGATGGTCTGTCCACCGACCAGGCGAGGTATCCGGACTGCGGCCCCCGGCTCCTGCATCGAGACGTGGCCCTGCAGGGAACCGCCGTCTCATCTCCGAGGCCCGCTGAGCATGACACGCCGCGCGCCGCCCGTCATGCACCGTACACATACATTATGAAATCACATCCCTATCCCCGCTGCGAAATCCTGTGCTCGGCCGGCGCAATGAGCGGTAGGGCGCAATAAGGCGTCAACCGCATTGCGCCGTCGAACGGACGCATCGGCGCAATGCGCTATCGCCTATTGCGCCCTACGATCGCTGCGTTTCGCCTCCGGGGAGTGATGCCTCGTGACGACCGCTCGAAAGCCCGCGCTCCTCTCATTCTGGATGAACGCGCACGCCTAATTGCAGCGAGCCCTGCAGGAAAACGCTGCTCAGAAGCCGACGCTCCTATTCTTGGAAATATTTCGGTTGAATAGTCTACGGCACCAGTCCGCAAGTTGTTTCGAAGCAGTAATACTGCGCTTCTTCTATGTGCGCGTCACCGGCTCAAGACAGCGACAGGAACAGAATATGGACCTTCAGGATCAGCGAATCGCGTGCTTGCGAATGGCCATCGAGATGGGATGCAAACCCGATACCGTCATCGGCAAGGCCAGTGAGTTGATGAACTTCGTGACGGGCGGCGCACTCCCGATCGCCGCGCTACCGCAAGCGGAGGAAGCAGTTGCAGACCCCATTGCCGCGTGCGGAACGGCCCTGCCGATGGCGGAGGCGGCAGACTTGGCGGTTGCCGCCCAGTCGGCGTCGGACTCTGCCGGCGCCGAGGCCCAACCTGCCGGGGATGCACCGGTTGCAGCAGCGCCCTCCACCTCGGCGTCTGCCGAAGCGGCACCCACTGCATCGGCTCCAGTTGACGCGGTCCCCGTTATGGCGGCAGCACCCGCCGAAGCAGCACCAGCCCCGGCGGCACCTGCAGAGGTAGCCACGGCTGCAGCCGCCCCTGTTGAGGCACCTCCCGCAGCAGCGCTAACTGAGGCCGCCGCCGCGCCAGCCCCGCCGATGCAGCACCTGCTGCCGCGGCGCGAGTCGAGGCCGCGCCTGCGGTGCCAGTGGACGCAGCACCTGCCGTGGTTGTAGCCGCCTCCGTTGCAGCTCCCCCCGCCGAGGCCGCACCTGCGCCAGCGGTTCCTGTGGATGCACCCACAGCGGCAGCAGAGGGGGTGGCACCCGCTGCGCCGGCACAGGTCGAGGCAGCACCTGCCCCTGTCGCGCCCGCGGCACCTGCACCGACCGCTGTCGAAGCGGCCCTGCTGCGCCAGCACCGGCTCAGGCAGCTGCCCCCGCCGCGCCCCTGGCACCCGCCGCGCCGGCGCCTGTCGAAGCAGCCCCAGCTGTTGCAACAGCCGTTCAAGCCCCGGCGCCGGCAGACGCTCCTCAGGCGCCCGCACCAGCGCCGGCCCCCGCAGCGCCGCCTACGGCCCCAATGAGCGCGGAAACGGCCAAGCCCGAGGAAGCTCCCCCTGCGCCTGCAGTTGTTGCCAACGGAGCGGCACAGGGAGATATGGCGAGCGCGGCCGCAACCGCGACCTGATCTGCGCCACAGTCACCATGCGTTCGCATGCAGCCGAACTGGCCGGCACCGGCCAGTTCGGAGCGTGGGCAAGGCGATATGCGCACCCCCGCCAGCGCAGCAGGTCCGCGGGTCACACCTTGCGTGCCGCGCCAGCTATGAGCTGGGACCGGCGTCGAAGTTCACCTTGTCGACCAGCTCGGACGCCCGCTTGCGATACTTGGCGATGCTCTCGAGCGGCAGCGGGTCGGCCTTCAGCGTTCCCCAGCTCAGCACGATCTCGGCCGGCGGCACCTTCGGGTTCACGGGGTACTCGTTGTTGGCGGTGGCGTAGATCTTCTGCGCCTCGTCGGAGGCCAGGAACTCCATCAGCTTCAGCGCATTGGCCTTGTTCGGCGCGTGCTTGGCCATCGCCATGCCTGAGATGTTGACGTGGCTGCCGCGGTCGACGGCATTGGGGAAGATGATCTTGATGGCGGCGGCCCACTGCTTCTGCTCGGGGTTCTTCTCGTTCCTGGTCATGAGCGCCATGTAGTAGGTGTTGCCCAGCGCCAGGTCGCACTTGCCCGACATGATGTCGCGCGCCTGCTCGCGATCGCCGCCGGCCGGCTTCTGCGCCAGGTTGGCCTTCACGCCCTTCAGCCATTCCTCCGCGAAGGCTTCGCCCTTGTGGGCGATGATGGTTGCGATCAGTGACGTGTTGTAGACGTGCTGGCCCGAGCGCACGCAGATCTTGCCCTTCCATTTCGGGTCGGCCAGCTCCTCGTAGGTGATCGCCGTCTGCGGCACGCGCTCCTTGGAGGCATAGACGACGCGCGAGCGCATGGTCAGCCCGAACCAGTGGTTGCCACCATCGCGGAACTGCGCGGGCACCGACTGCGTCAAGGCGCCGGAGGCGACGGGCTGCGTCAGGCCCGCATCCTTGGCTTCCGAGAGACGACCCGCATCGACGGTGAACAGCAAGTCGGCGGGGCTGTTCTGCCCTTCGGCGGCCAGCCGCTCGTTGAGGCCCGCCGCCGCGTAGACCACGTTGGCCTTGATGCCCGTCTTGTCCGTGAACGCCTTGAGCAGAGGATCGATCAGCTGCGGCTCGCGATAGGAATAGATGTTGACCTCGCCCTGCGCCACGGCGGCGGGCGCGAGAGCGGTACCGGCCATGAGAGCCAGCGTGGCGACGGCAGAAGCGCGCGCGCCGCCGCGCGCCGAGGGTGTGGCCTTCATTATTTCCTCCAAACAGCAGCTTCAGAGCCCGGCAACGGAGCGCGAGCTGTCCAGGTTGCAGCCACGCGCGTGCGGTTATCTAGTGCGAAAGTAGACTTCCCTTGTCAAGAATTTCCGGTGCCCGTGCCGCTACCGCTTTGAATTGTTCTAATTCCAGACCTCGATCTCATCGCGCTGTTCCTGAGGAATATGGCGTACAGCCTCGGATAATGATCTCGATGGCTCGCTCCATCGCCAGCCGCAGCACGGGATTACCCGTGAACGACGCAAGGTCGTGGCCGACGATCGCGTCGGTTACGATGGCAATGTTGTCCAGAATGTCCTGGAGCCGAGGACGCACTGAACGTGCGGTCATTACAGCACCTTGACCGCGGTTTTCTCGATGTTGGCGCTGATAGTGGGGTGAAGTGCGGTTCGGGTCGAAACGTCGACGTCGGCGCCGAGGATGTCCCGCAACAGGAACTCGAGCTCCGTGAGCTCGATGAACCCGAAGCGCTTTGCCGGATCGCGATCGATGAAAATGTCCACATCGGAGCCGGGTCGCGCGTCGTCGCGAGCGTGCGAGCCATACAGATAGAGCGAGCCCGCACCCAGCGCCCGAATAGCGTCCGCGTTCCTACGAATCTTGGCAATAATCTCTTCGCGGCTGATGCGTTCATACTACCAGATTTCTGGCTGTCGCCTCAACGCGGGGCGGTTG
Organism: uncultured Alphaproteobacteria bacterium; assembly: GCA_963827545.1. Taxonomy (GTDB): domain Bacteria; phylum Pseudomonadota; class Alphaproteobacteria; order Rhizobiales; family Hyphomicrobiaceae; genus AWTP1-13. Next base: position 98,462 of record CAWHBI010000038.1, on the reverse strand, counting down.
GCCTTGCAACGGCCCCTCACCACCCCAGCTGCCTTGCCGCCAAGTCCTTCATGATCTCCTCCGCACCACCGCCGATGGCGTTGACCTTCACCTCGCGATAGATGCGCTCCACCTTGCCGCCGCGCATGAAGCCGGCGCCGCCGAGGATCTGCACGGCCTCCGACGCGCAGAACGCCAGCGTCTGCGTCGCTTGATTCTTCAGCATGCACAGCTCGGGCACCACGTAGTCGCCGCGATCGACCCGCCACGCGGTCAGCTCGATCATCGCCTGCGTGGCGGCAACGCGCTGGGCCATATCGACCAGCTTGTGGCGGATCACCTGGTTGGCAATGAGCGGCTTGCCGAATGTCTCACGCAGCTTGGCATAGGCCAGCGCCTCCTCGTAGGCGACGCGAGCGAAGCCGTTGGCGCCGTAGGCCATGCCGAGCCGCTCGTCGTTGAAGTTGGCCATGATCACCTTGAAGCCGCCGTTCTCCGGCCCGATCAGGTTCTCGACCGGCACCTTGGCGTCGTCGAAGTGCAGTGTCGCGGTGTCCGACGCCCACCAGCCCATCTTCTTCAGCGGCGTGCGCGTGAAGCCCGGGGTGTCGCGCTCGATCAGCAGCAGCGAGATGCCGCCCATGCCGGGGCCGCCGGTGCGCACCGCCACCGAATAGAAATCGGCACGCATCCCAGACGTGATGAAGGTCTTCTCGCCGCGCACGACGTAGTGATCGCCGCCGCGACGCGCGGTGGTCTTGATGTTGGCGACGTCGGAGCCGGCGCTGGGCTCGGTGATGGCGAGCGCCGAGATCTTCTCGCCGGCAAGGATCGGCGGCAACACGCGCCGCTTCATGGTCTCCGAGCCGAAGCGCGCGATGGGCGGCGCGCCGATGCTGTGGCTGTTGAGCGAGGCGGAAATACCGCCGGCACCGGCGCGCGCCAGCTCCTGCGCCCAGATCAGGCGATAGAAGCGATCGCACGGGACGCCGCCGTACTCCTCGGGAAATCCCAGCTGCAGCAAACCAACGGCCGACGCCTTCTTGTAGAGCTCACGCGGGAACTCGCCGGCCTCGTCCCACTGGGTCGCGAACGGCTCGATCTCCTTCGCCACGAAGCGGCGCACGGTTTCGCGAAACGCCGCGTGCTCGGGCGTGTAGTAGGGCGAGCTCGCTTCGACAGCTGCGCGCTCTTGCATGGGCGTCACCCCGCAGGTTTGATCTCGACGAGCAGCTGTCGCGTCGCCACCTGGTCGCCGGGCTTGACCGCCAGGCGCGCGACGGTGCCGTTTGCGCCCGCCACCATCTCGTGTTGCATCTTCATGGCTTCGACGATCACCAGGCGCTGGCCTCGTGCGACCGCATCGCCTACCCCGATAAGCACCGACACGACCTTTCCGTTCATCGGTGCCCGCACTTCCGTATCCGTGCTACCCGCGGCCCCGGCCCCGGCGCGCGGCTCGTAGAGCGTCTCGCGCACGGCCAGATCGAGAGCCCCGCATTTGAGATGGAGCGTGTCGCCGGCAAACGCAGTATCGGCACTGCGCTCCTGCCCGCCGATCGTGAAGCGCACCTGCCCGTCGCAGTCGTTTGCCAGACCGATCTCGATGGCGTCCGCCATCGATCTCGACACGATAGCGACGGGGGCCGAGCACGGCGACCGAACAAACTACCGCCCTGCCATCGGCCTGCAGTCTGAGCGGCCAGGCGAGCGCACCGCTGGAAGACCATGCGCGCGCGGGATCGTGGCCGTGCTGCCGCGCGCTTGCCTCGAACCACAGCGCGGCCGCAACCCCGAGCGCGGCAGCATCGGCGGATGGCGCTGGGACCTTGGCGAAGTGCTTCGGAACAAATTGTGTCGTGGCCCTGCCGGCGACGAACTCGGGATGGCTCAGGGCATCGATGAGAAAGGCACGGTTGGTGCCGGTGCCGAGCGCAACGGTTTGCTCGAGCGCCTGCACCAGCCGCCGCCGCGCCTCCTCCCGCGAGGCGCCCACGGCGATGATCTTGGCGAGCATCGGATCATAGTAGGAGCTGATGGCCTGGCTCGGGTTGAGGCCGTGATCGACGCGGAGTCCATGGCCGCCGGGCGGTCGCCACACGGCGAGCTGGCCCGGCTGCGGCAGGAAGCCCCTGTGCGGCGCCTCGGCGTAGAGCCGCGCCTCGATGGCATGTCCAGCAATAGACGAGTCGCCCTGGCTGATGGGCAGCGGCTCGCCGGCGGCAATCCGGATCTGCAGTGCGACCAGATCGAGACCCGTCACCATCTCCGTCACGGCATGCTCGACCTGCAGCCGGGTGTTCATCTCCAAGAAGTAGAACGCGCCGTCGGAGCCGAGCAGGAACTCGACCGTGCCAGCATTGGTGTAGCCGATAGCCTTCGCGACCGCGACCGCGGCGGCACCCATACTGGCTCGCAGTTCGGGCCCCACCGCGGGCGACGGCGCTTCCTCCAGCACCTTCTGGTGCCGCCGCTGCACCGAGCAGTCGCGCTCGCCGAGATGGATCACGTTGCCGTGCGTATCGGCCAGCACCTGGATCTCGACATGCCGGCCATCGACGACGGCCTGTTCCAGGAGCAGCTCGCCCGAGCCGAACGCATTCTCCGCCTCGGCGCGCGCGCCAGCCAGCGCCGCGGCCAGATCCCTTTTTGCCGCCACCAGCCGCATGCCCCGGCCGCCGCCGCCGGCTGCCGCCTTCACCATCACCGGAAAGCCGATGCGCTCGGCCTCGTGCGTAAGCGTAGCCTCCGACTGATCGGCGCCCTGGTAGCCCGGCACGCACGGCACACCGGCCTCGAGCATGCGCCGCTTGGCGGCCGCCTTGTTGCCCATGGCAGCGATGGCCGCCGGCGGTGGGCCGATGAAGGTCAGGCCGGCTTCGGCGCACGCGAGGGCAAAGTCAGCGTTCTCGGAGAGGAAGCCGTAACCCGGATGCACCGCATCCGCGCCCATCTGCTTGGCGGCGGCCACGATCGCCGCACAGTTGAGATAGCTGGCCCGCGGTTCCGCCGGCCCGATGCATGCCGCAACGTCGGCACAGCGCACGTGCAGTGCATCGGCATCGGCTTCCGAGTAGACCGCCGCCGTGCGGTAACCCATGTCGCTGGCCGTGCGCATGACCCGGCAGGCGATCTCGCCGCGGTTGGCCACCAGGATGGTGCGGAAGTCAGGCATCTCGCGCACGACCGTGAACGTTCCCTCCCCCATTGTGCCGGAGGCGCGTCTCCGACACGACGTGGGGGAGGGACAGGGAGGGGGGGATTGCAGAACATCGGCCGTAGGGGTTCCCCCCACCCCTAACCCCTCCCCACGTCGTGTCGGAGACGCGCCTTCGGCACGATGGGGAGGGGAATCCCGCACCGCATTCCCGATGGCAGAACATCATCATCACAGCCGCTCGATCTTCTTGAGCCACGCCGGCGTGCGCTTCTCGAGGAAGGCGCGGATGCCCTCCTTGGCGTTGCCGGCCAGCGCTGCGGCGAACATGTGCGAGGCGTCGTCCAGCACGCCCCCGAGCGGCTCGCGCGCGGAGGCGCGCACCAGTTTCTTGGTCTCGGCGACCGCTTCCGGCGCGCAGCGCAGGCACTGATTGATGGCCGCCGCGCCCTTGTCCATGAGCTCGCCGTGGTTCGCCGCCAGCTCGTGCACGAGACCGATGCGATGGGCTTCCTCGGCATCGAGCCTCAGCCCGAAGGCTGCGAGGCGGCGCGCGTGCGCGGTGCCGACGCGCTGCACGAGGAAGGGCGTGATCTGGGCGGGCACGATACCGACCGTTACCTCCGGCGTGCCGATGTGCGCACCTTTCTCGGCAATGACCCAGTCCGCAACGGCGACAAGGCCCACACCACCGCCCATGCAGGCGCCCTCGACAAGCGCGATCAGCGCTTTGGGGAACGTGTCGGCCATCTCCAAGAAGGCACCGAAGCGGCGGTTGGAGGCAGCGGTTGCCTCGGTGCCAGCGCCGCGCGCCGCATCCGATTTCTGCATGCCCTTGAAATCGCCGCCGGCGCAGAAGTTGCCGCCCGCACCCATCATCACCAGGACCCGCACCCCATCGTCGTCGCGCGCCTGTGTGAACGCTTGGTCAAGCTCGGCCAGCATCTGCGGCGACAGCGCATTGCGCACATGGGGCCGGCTGAGCGTGACCTTCATCACCGGCCCGTCGCGCTCGACGATCAGCGTTTCATGGGCCATCACTGTTCTCAACCTCGTCGCGCGACTCTCCCCCTCTCCCGCGTTTGCTTCGACGGGGAGAGGGTCGGGGTGAGGGGCGGCACGAAGCACCGACGTAGCCCTTTGCCGCCCCTCACCCTAGCCCTCTCCCCATGCTGAAGTAGCATGGGGAGAGGGAACCGCTCCCTACTTGTTCCGCTTGCCCGGCAAAATCCCCATGTGCTTGCAGATGATGGACAGCATGATCTCGTCGGCACCGCCGCCGATGGAGCCCAGCCGCGTGTCGCGGTAGGCGCGGCTGATGGCGGTCTCGTTCATGAAGCCCATGCCGCCGTAGTACTGCAGGCAGGCATCCGAGATCTCGCGCGACAGCCGGCCGGATTTGAGCTTGGCCATGGAGGCCAGCATGGTCACGTCCTCGCCCTTGAGCATCAATTCCGCTGCGCGGTAGGTGAGGGCGCGCAGCATCTCCACCTCGGTCTTGAGCTCGGCCAAGCGGAAGTGCACCACCTGGTTGTCGAGGATCGATTGGCCGAAGGCCTTGCGCTGACCGGTGTACTCGATCGTCTCCTCGATCATGCGCTCCTTGGCGACGAGCCCGGCAGCGGCCGCATACAGCCGCTCCTCCTGGAACTGCTGCATCTGGTAAGTGAAGCCCTCGCCCTCCTTGCCGATCAGAAAGCGTTGCGGCACCCGCACGTCCTCGAGGAAGATCTGTGCCGTGTCGGAGGAGCGCATGCCGAGCTTGTCGAGCTTGCGCGCGATTTGCACACCCTTGGTCTTCATCGGCAGGCAGATCAGCGACTTGTTCTTGTGCACGGGCCCATCGCCGGTGTTGGCGAGCAGGCACATCCAGTCGGCCTGGGTGCCGCTGGTGGTCCACATCTTGCCGCCGTTGATGACGTAGTCGCCACCGTCCTTCCTGGCGGTGGTTTTGATGGAAGCGACGTCGGACCCTGCGCCCACCTCGGACACGCCGAGACAGGCTACGTAGTCGCCCTTGATGGAAGGCACGAGAAATTCGTTGCACAGCTCCTCCGTGCCGAAGCGTGAGAGCGCCGGGGTCGCCATGTCGGTCTGCACGCCGATCGCCATCGGCACGCCGCCGCAGCGGATATGGCCGAGCGTCTCGAGGAAGACCATCTGGTAGGAGTAGTCGAGCCCCATGCCGCCGTACTTGGTAGGCTTGTTGATCCCGAGATATCCCTGGTCGCCCATCTTCTTGAACAGCTCGTGGGCTGGGAAGATACCGGCCTCCTCCCACGCATCCACGTAGGGGTTGATCTCCGCCTCGATGAACCTCTTGACGTTGCGGCGGATGCCCTCGTGCTCCTGGGTGAACTCCATGGGCGTTTCCTTCTCCTCGTTGGCTCGCTGGCGCGCCGGTCGAAGCGCTCTCTCCTGACGTCATCCCCGCGGAGGCGGGGATCCAGAGCACCGCGCAACCGGGTGTGGGCAGTTGCATGGATTCCCGCCTGCGCGGGAATGACGGCGCGCGTTGCGGCGGATGCCCTCGTGCTCCTGGGTGAACTCCATGGGCGTTTCCTTTGGTCCTTGTTTCAGCTGCTCTTCGTCTGAGGTGGATCGAGGTAAGGGGCCACGACCTCTCGCGCCTCCGTGCTCGGCACCACCGGCACGATCTCGAACGTGGCTCCACTTCCACGCCACTGCAGAGCCCATTCCTGAAAGAGCCGCAGGTCGCTGCAGCGCATCAGCTGAAAGCAGCGGGAGAAGTTGGGCTCGACCCAGCTGTCGACGTATTCCAGCCCCTCGGGCAGCATGCGCCCCCGATCGCGCAGCCGCTGGTAAATGGGCACCATGTCGTTGTCCCGGAACCGCTCGATGACCATGAAGAGCATGTTCGTCTCCTGTCGTCACATGCGGGCGACGCCGAAGGTGTTGGGCTTCAGTGGCCGCACTTGGGCTTCGCGGCAGATCGACAGGCAAGTGCTGAGCACCTTTCGGCTGTCGCGCGGGTCGATCAGGCCATCGTCCCACAGCCTGGCAGTGGCGAACAGCGCCGTGCTTTCCGTTTCCATGCGGCCCACAACCGCCGCTTTCATGCCGTCGAGCTTCTTCTGATCTACGGGCTTCCCGTCGCGCTTGAGCTTCTCCTCGGTGACGATGGCGAGTACGCCGGCCGCCTGCTCGGGCCCCATGACGGCGATGCGGTTGTTGGGCCAGGCGAAGATGAAGGCCGGATCGTAGGCGCGTCCGCACATGCCGTAGTTGCCGGCGCCGAAGCTCGCCCCGATGTGCAGGGTGAGCTTGGGCACCCGCGCATTGGCGACGGCCTGGATCATCTTGGAGCCGTGCTTGACGATGCCGGCGCGCTCGGCCTCGCGGCCTACCATGTAGCCGGTGGTGTTCTGCAGGAACACGAGCGGTGTATCGGCCTGGTCGCAGAGCTGGATGAACTGCGCGGCCTTCACCGCACCCTCGGCATCGATGGGGCCGTTGTTGCCGATGATGCCGACCGCCTCGCCGTCGATGGTCGCCTGCCCGCACACGGTATGCACACCATAGAGCGGCTTGAAGTCGAGAAAGTCGGAGCCATCGACCAGGCGCGCGACAACCTCGCGCACATCGTAGGGCTTGCGGTAGTCGACCGGCACGACGCCGCAGAGCTCGTCGGGATCATAGCGCGGCTCCCTGGCCGGCTTGCGCGGCATGGGCGGCAGGCGCTCGTTCCAGGGCAGGGCGGCCATGATCTCGCGCGCGATGCGCAGGGCATCCGCGTCGTCCTCGGCGAGATACTCCGCGATGCCAGACACGGTTGCGTGCATCTCGGCACCGCCGAGCTCCTCGTCCACCGCGATCTCACCGGTGGCTGCCTTGAGCAGCGGCGGCCCGGCGAGGAAGATCTTGGAGCGCTTCTTCACCACGACGACGTAGTCGGAGAGGCCCGGATGATAGGCACCGCCTGCCGTCGATGAGCCGTGCACGACGGCAATGTGCGGGATGCCCATGGCCGACATGCGCGCCATGTTGGCAAAGGTGCGGCCGCCGTCGACGAAGATCTCCGCCTGGTAGTTGAGATTGGCGCCACCTGACTCCACCAGCGAGATGAAGGGCAGCTTGTTCCTCATCACGATGTCCTGGACCCGCAGCGATTTGCGCAGGCCCATCGGCGCGGTGGTACCGCCCTTGATCCCTGAGTCACTTGCCGTAACCACGCAGCGGACGCCCGAAACGTAGCCGATGCCAGCGATGACCCCGCCGCCCTGGATGTTCTCGGCCCCGTCGTCGTCGTGCATGTTCAAGCCCGCGAGCGTCGAGATTTCGAGGAACGGCGAGCCGCGGTCCAAGAGGTGAGCCAAGCGCTGGCGCGGCGTGAGCTGGCCGCGCTTCTGGAACATCGGCAGCTTGGCGTTCGACGTCTCGCGCACCCGCTGCTCCAGTGCGCGGAACTGCTCCACCAGCGCCAGCATATCCCGCCGGTTGGCCTGGAAAGCCTCGGATTTCGGATCGATGTGGGATTGGAGGACCGGCATGGAACTAGCTGTGTCTGCGCGCCAACGGTTCGCCTCCCCCTTGAGGGGGGAGGACGGAACGCCACGGACTTAGCTTGCCGATCGCATCGCTCGCAGCCGAGGATACCGGCAAGCTAAGTCCGATGGCGTTCCTGGTGGGGGTGATGGTGACGCACGCGAGCCGGTCACCCCCACCCGGCGCGCCAGGATCACTTAGCCCCTCATGAGGCTGCTCTCGGATCGCGAGGGGTATGGAGGCGGGGCTAAGTGATGGCGCGCCGCCCTGCCCCCTCAAGGGGGAGGTGAAGCCAACCCCGGACGAGAAGCACTGCATCACTCCTCCCGCAGCACCTTGGGCAGCTCGGCGCGATGGAAGCCGTTGTATGTCGGAGCAGGCTTTGTGTTAGGCGGCAGCGGCCGGCTGATCTTGGTGTTGGGCACGGCGCCGTCCACCCTGAGCGTGGCGCCCGAGATGAACGCGGCGCCCTCCGACAGAAGGAATACGATGGCTGCCGACACCTCGCTCTCGGAGCCCATGCGCCCAAGGGGTGAAACGTCCTTCATATGGCGGATGCGTGCGCCCATCTCGGGCGGATACTTGTCCATGCCCGATGAGGCGATCCAGCCCGGCGCCACCGCGTTGATCCTGACGTTGGAGCCCGACCACTCGTTGGCGGCCGTCTCGGTGAAATTCACCATGCCGGCACGCGCCGCGCCCGAGTGGCCCATGCTCGGCATGCCGAGCCACATGTCGGCAACCACGTTGACGATCGCCCCGCCGTGCTCGCGCATCCACTGCGTGTAGCACTCGCGCGCCATCAGGAAGCCGCCGGTGAGGTTGGTGCGCACCACCGTCTCCCAGCCCTTCTGCGAGATATCGGCGAGGGGAGCGGCGAACTGGCCGCCGGCGTTGTTGACGAGGCCGTCGATGCGGCCGTGCCTCTTCATGATCGCGGAGACGGCCGAGACCACCTGCTCCTCGACGCGGATATCGCACACATGCGTGCTGGTTGTCTGCCCCGTGTCGGCAGCAATCTCGGCAGCCACTTTCTCGAGCTTTTCGGCGTTGCGTCCGACCAGCGCGACGGTGGCACCGAGGGAAGCCAGCTCGTGCGCCGTGCAGCGACCGATGCCGCTGCCGCCGCCGGTGACGATCACCGCCCGGCCGGTGAACAGACCGTCGCGAAACACGGATCGGTAGCGGCCCGCGGTGACCGAGGCATCCATTCGGCATTCCTTTCTGGCCTGCGCGCAGGTTGCCGCTTGGCCACCCTGCGGGAGATTGTCGCTCCAATTTGCTCTCTCGCCAACGAGCCTCGCCACGCCGCCATTTTTTTGAGGCTGCCTCATCTTTGAGGTTGACTCAGAACTGAGTTTGCCTCAGAGTTGAGGCTACCTCAGAAATTTGGCCGGCGCCTGACGGTGCGGTACGCCATGCAGAAAGCGCAAAAGCGGGAGACGATGCCGCCGGTTGGCCGGTGGGGCGAGCGCGAGCAGGGCATAATTGGGGTCGCGACCCAGCTCTACCTCCAGGGCGGCTACGAAAACATCTCGATGGCGGCGGTGGCGTCAGCAGCCGGGCTGTCCGAAGGCACACTCTATAACTACTTCCGCGACAAGCAGGATTTGCAGCTGCGCGTCAGCCTCGCCGCATTCGAGGGCCACATCCAGGCGGCCGAAAAGGCCGTTGCAGAGTCGAAAAGCCTGCGCCAGGGCCTGGAACGGCTGATAGCGATCGAGCTCGCGCTGCTGATCGAGGCGAAGGAGCTGTTCCGCATCTGGATGCGGGAACTGCGCGGCACGAGCGGCTATGCGCATTCAGAGGCACGCACCGTGTTGCGGCGCTTCTCATCGCAGGTCATTCACCTCTTCGCGATGTGGGAGGCGGCGCCCGATCCGCGGCTCGGCCTGAGCCTGCCGCTGGCGCGCGACATCGTATTCGGCGGCATCGAGCACATCGTCTGGACGGCGCTGGTGCAGGGTCGCCTCGACCAGATCGACGTGCCGAAAATGTCCCGCGACCTTGCCGGTGCGTATCTGCGTGCGTTCGGCCTGGCGGACGAGCGCACGGGAAGGCTGAAAGGTAATCGCAAACAGGGGCGTGGCCGCGGGGGCGGCTCTGGCACACGGCATACCAGCAAAGACCCGTAGCGATCGCCACTGGCGTTCCATGTTTGAGCAGTCTAAAGCGTTGCGGCTCCCCGCCGACGGCAAGAAGCGGCAGACCGGGACGCAAGGGAAGGAAACAAGACGGTGGAGCTACTCCAGCTCTTGGTCGGTGGCGTTGCGCAAGGCTGTGTCTACGGCCTGATCGCGCTCGGCTTCGTGCTGATCTACAAAGCCACCGAGATGGTGAACTTCGCGCAGGGCGATCTGATGATGCTCGGCGCCTTCGTCGCCCTCACCTTCATCGGCACCATGGGCATGAACTACTGGCTGGGCCTGCTGGTGGCTGCGCTGGCGATGGCCGTGTTCGGCTATCTGCTCGACGCTCTGGTGCTGCGCCGCATCATCGGACAGCCGCAGTTCGCGGTCGTCATCCTCACCATCAGCATCGGCTTCCTGTTCCGGTCGGCTGCCGGCTTCATCTGGGGCCACGAGACGCAGAACTTTCCCGTCACGCCCTTCACCAACCAGATCATCAATGCCGGCGGCGTCATCCTGTCGCTCGAGCACCTCTCCATCATCTTCGGCACGCTGATCCTGGCCGGGCTGCTGTACCTTTTCTTCAACTTCACCAAGCTCGGCAATGCGATGCAGGCAGCCTCGCAGAACCAGCTCGCCGCCTACTACATGGGCGTGCCCGTCAAGCACATCAATTCGCTGATCTGGGCGCTGAGCGCGATCGTGGCGACCATAGCGGGCGTGCTGTTCGCGCCTGTGTCGCTGGTCGACCCCAGCAACGGCTTCTATGGCATCAAGGCATTCGCTGCCGCAGTGATCGGCGGCTTCGGCAGCCTGCTGGGGACTGTGCTGGGCGGGCTTATCATCGGCGTGTCGGAGACGCTGGCGGCACGCTACCTGCCGCCCGGCTTCAAGGAGATCGTCGCCTACCTCATCATGCTCGGCGTGCTGATCGTGCGGCCGCACGGGCTGTTCTCGACGCTGCAGCGAAAGAAGGTTTGAGGGCGGCCGTGCGCATCCTGTTCAAAACCTCCTATCTCGACGACATCCGGCTGTTCCAACATGAGGGGCAGGTTTTCTGGTACGGCGCCCTCGCCGCCTGCCTGCTGGTGGCGCCGGTCGTGCTCGGCGACTTCTACGTCGGCGAGCTCTCCTACATCTTCATCCTGGCGATCGCCGGCGTCGGCCTCATGCTGCTGATCGGCTTCACGGGGCTCGTCAGTCTGGGGCACGGCGCCTTCATGGCGATCGGCGCCTATACCAACACCTATCTGATCACCAAGGGCGTGCCGTTTCTCGTCTCGTTCCCCATCGCCGGGCTCGCCGCCATGGCGGCAGGCGTCGCCGTGGCGGTGCCGGCCAACCGCATGACCGGCATCTACCTGGCAATCGCCACGTTGGCTTTCTCGCAGATCGTCGAGCAACTCATCATCCGCTGGGAATCGGTGACCCGGGGCTTCCAGGGAATGCCGGTGCCAACCCCCGACCTCTTCGGCCTCCCGCTGGCCAAGCCATGGGAGTTTTACTATTTCTGTCTTGCCGCGCTCGTTCTCATCGTGCTCGCCGCCATCAACATCACGCGGTCGCCCACAGGACGCGCCATGGTCGCCATCCGCGACTCGGAAATCTCGGCGCAGAGCCTCGGCGTCAACCTCGTGCAGTACAAGACGATCGCATTTGCGTTGAGCGCGGGCATTACTGGGCTCGCGGGCGCGCTGCTGGCCCACAAGATGCGATTCATCTCGCCCGACGCCTTCAATCTGCTTCTATCGATCCAGCTGCTGCTGATGGTGGTGGTTGGTGGGCTCGGCTCGATCCACGGCGCCCTTCTCGGTGCCATCTTCGTCGGCGGGCTGCCGCAGGCCATTGCGCTGATGCGTGACTACCTGCCGCCGGCCATCGCCAGGACACCGGGTTTGGAGCCCGGCCTGTTCGGCATCGTCATGGTGATGATCGTGCTGTTCGAGCCACTCGGCATCTATGGGCGCTGGCTGAAGATCAAGGCGTATTTCGACTACTTCCCCTTGTACCGGCGCGCCACATTCAAGCGGCAGCGGTCCTATCTCAAGACGGAGCGGGTGCGGTGAGCGTGGCCGAGATCCAAAGCGCGACTGGTGCCCAGGCAGCGACGCTGGCCTCTCGCAATGGAGCGCGTGCGCCAGGTCTGCTCGAGGCGGACAACATTTCGATCTCGTTCGGCGGCATCAAGGCCGTCGATGGCGTCACCTTCAGCGTCGCCGAAGGCGAGATCTTCGCCATCGTCGGCCCCAACGGCGCGGGCAAGAGCACCATCTTCAATCTCATCAGCCGCATCTATGAGCCGACCGGCGGGCGCCTGACGTTCCAGGGGCAGGACATCACCAGTGTCGCGCCCCACACGATCGCGCGCCGCGGCATCGCCCGCACCTTCCAGAACATCGAGCTGTTCGAGCACGCCACCGTCCTCGACAACCTCCTGATCGGCCGCCATTGCCGGGCCAAGCCCAATATTTTCTCCGAGACGCTCTTCACCAGAGGCGTCAGGCAGCAGGAGCTCCATCACCGCGAGGCGGTGGAGGAGGTCATCGATTTCCTCGATCTCGCCAACTACCGCGACCAGCGCATCTCCGGCCTGCCCTATGGCGTCCGCAAGGTCGTCGAGCTGGCACGGGCGCTGTGCGCCAGGCCGAAGCTGCTGCTGCTCGACGAGCCGGCCTCGGGTCTCAACACGGAGGAGACCGAGGAGGTGGCCTTCTGGATCGACGACATCAAGAACGACCTCGGCATCACCGTGATCATGATCGAGCACGACATGTCCCTGGTCTCGGCCGTCTCCAACCGTGTGCTGGCTCTCAACAATGGCCGCACGCTGGCCCTTGGAGCACCTGCCGAGGTGCAGTCGAACCCGGCCGTGATCGAGGCCTACCTCGGAGGCGAGGCACCATGAGCGGGCTCGGCTTCGACGTCAGGCGTGTAGGTTGGGTCAAGCGGAGCGCAGACCCAACGCGATCGGGCGTGCAGCATTGCTGTGTTGGGTCATCGCTTCGCTCGACCCAACCTACGAATGGCGAGGCGCCATGAGCGAGCCCCTCCTCTCAGTGCGCAACCTCGAGACCTACTATGGGCCGATCACCGCCATTCGCGGGGTGAGCTTCGACGTCAGCGAGGGGCAAATCGTCACCATTCTCGGCGCCAACGGGGCGGGCAAGACCACGGTGCTCAAATCGGTGTGCGGCGCCATGGAGCCGCAGAAGGGAACGGTCACTTTCGCCGGACGACCCATTACCGGGCGCGAGCCTGATTGGGTGGCACGCAACGGCATCGCCCACGTGCCGGAGGGGCGCGAAATCTTCCCATTCATGACGGTCAAGGGCAACCTCATGATGGGTGCCTACGCGCGTCACGACAAGGATGCCGTCGAACGCGATATCGAGGTCGTCTACAACTACTTCCCGATCCTGCGCGAGCGCGCCAACTCCCAGGCGGGATACCTGTCGGGCGGACAGCAGCAGATGCTGGCCATCGGCCGCGGGCTGATGGCGCGCCCCAAGCTCATGCTGCTGGACGAGCCCTCGCTTGGTCTCTCGCCGCTGCTGACAAAGGAGATCTTCACCATCATCCGCCGCCTCAACAAGGAGCAGGGCGTGACCATGCTGCTGGTCGAGCAGAACGCCAACATGGCGCTCAAGACCGCGCACTTCGGTTACGTCCTGGAGGTCGGTCGCATCGTGCTGGAGGGCGAATGCATCAAATTGGTCGAGAACGAAGACGTGCGCGAGTTCTACCTGGGCCAGAAGGAGACGGCCGTGCGCGGCAAGAAGCGCTGGAAGCGCACCAAGCGCTGGCGTTAGAGCAACGGAAACGGACCCATGAACGTCTTTGACGCTCAAACGATCGCCATCGATGGCTTCAGTACGGTGCCGAGCCTGTTCTGGCACCGCGTCAAGACGCGGGCCGGCAAGGTCGCCATGCGGGAGAAGGACCGCGGCATCTGGAAGGCCTACACCTGGGCCGACTACGGCGCGCGCGCCAAGGCCATCGGCATGGGCCTCATTTCGCTCGGCCTCAAGCCGGGGGATCGGGTCGCGATCCTGTCGGACAACAACAAGGAGTGGCTGTTCTGCGATCTTGCCGTGCTGTGCGCAGCGGGCGTTTCGACCGGCATCTATCCCACGGACTCGCCCACGCAGGTCGAGTACCTGGTCAATGATTGCAACGCCAAGTTCCTGTTCGTCGAGAACGAGGAGCAGCTCGATAAGGTCCTGGCGGTGCGTGAGCGCACACCGGGACTGCAGAAGGTCTTCGTGTTCGACATGGAGGGCCTGCGCGAGTTCAAGGACCCGCAGGTCATGCCGCTCGACGAGCTGAGCGTCCTGGGCGAAGCGTACGCGCGCGACCATGCCGAGGTTTGGGAGCAGCGCATTGCCCTGCCGAAGGCCGCCGATGTGGCCATCATCGTCTACACGTCCGGCACGACCGGCCCTTCCAAAGGGGCCCTGCTGACGCATCGCAACATCATCTTCCAGGGCGGCGCCTTCAAACGCGTCGATCTGGAGATCAACGACACGGACGAAGCGCTGAATTTCCTGCCGCTGTGCCACGTCGCCGAACGGATCGGCGGTTGCTACAACCACATCGCCTCGATGCACGTGGTCAACTTCGCGGAAGCGCCCGACACGGTGCCGCAGAACCTGCGTGAGGTGGCGCCGCACCTCCTGCTCGCCGTGCCGCGCGTGTGGGAGAAGCTCTATTCGGGTATCACCATTGCCTTGAAGGAGGGCACGCTCGCCGGTCGCCTCGCCTACAAGACCGCCATCAATATTGGCATGAAGGCCAGCGCCTACGAGCTCCGGGGCAAGCCGGTGCCGGTTCTGCTGCGTGCCGCGCGTGTGGCCGGCGACTGGCTCGTGCTCAAGAACATTCGCGTCATGCTGGGCCTCAACCGCATCCGCTACGCGGCCACGGGCGCGGCGCCGATCTCGCCCGATCTCATCAGCTGGTATTGGGCGCTCGGCATCAAGATGTACGAAGTCTACGGCCAGACCGAGAATGCCGGGCTCGCCACCTCCAACTACCCGGGACACATCAAGATTGGCACCATTGGCCTGACAACGCCGGGCACCGAGCTCAAGCTCTCGCCGCAAGGCGAAATCCTCCTGCGGGGACCGCATGTCTTCAGCGGCTATCTGAACAAGCCCGAGAAGACCGCCGAGGCCCTGCGCGAGGGATGGCTGCACACGGGCGATGTCGGCGTCATCGACAATCAGGGCTTCGTACGCATCACCGATCGCATGAAGGACATCATCATCACGGCGGGCGGCAAGAACATCACGCCCTCCGAGATCGAGAACCAGCTCAAGTTCTCACCCTACATCTCGGATGCCGTGGTGATCGGCGACAAGCGCAGCTATCTGACCTGTCTCGTCATGATCGACCACGACAATGTCGTAAAGTTCGCGCAGGATCATGACGTGCCGTTCACGAACTATGCGAGCCTGTGCCGCGCCCCCGAGGTGGTGGAGCTGATCGGCAAGGAGGTCGAGGCGGCCAACAAGCAATTCGCCCGCGTCGAGACCATCAAGAAATTCAAGCTGATCGACCAGCTTCTGACCGCCGAGGACGAGGAGCTGACGCCGACCATGAAGCTCAAGCGCGGACTGGTCGAGAAGAAATACCGTGACCTGATCGATGGAATGTATGCTTCGGCAGGATGAAGAGCGGGCACGGTGGGGCGCGCGTTGCCGGTTGGCGGCCCAGCAACATGGCGGGCGACAGCAAGCCGCGGCGCTACGCATGTAGAAAGTGAAGCGAGACGAAGTAGATCGCAAACTGTGGAGGCGTATGACATGAGGAAACTCTCCAAGCTGGCGTTGAGCGCGCTTTGTGCGGGCGCGCTTGCTGTCCCCGCGCTCGCGGAGGACGGCGTCACCGCAACCGAGATCCTGATTGGGAGCCACACGGCGCTGAGCGGTCCCGTGAGCGCATGGGGCATCGGAGCCACCGAAGGCTCACGCATGCGCTTCGACGAAGCCAATGAAAAGGGCATCCACGGGCGCAAGGTCAAGCTGGTGGTGGAGGACCACCAGTATCAGGTGCCGCGCGCCGTGCAGGCGGCCAACAAGCTGATCAACAGTGACAAGGTCTTCATCATGCTCGGCGCACTGGGCACGCCGCAGAACAATGCGGTGCTCGGCGACCAGCTGCAAAAGGGCGTGCCCAACATCTTCCCCTTCACGGCCGCACGCTCGATGGCCGAGCCCCATCACCCGCTGAAGTTCGCTCAATTCTCCACCTACTACGACCAGGTGCGCGCCGCGACCAAGCACTTCGTCGAGAAGGAAGGGAAGAAGAAGGTCTGCTCGATGTACCAGGACACGGATTTCGGGCACGAAATTCGTGACGGCGTGCGCGAGCAGGCGAAGGCCAGCAAGCTGGAGATGGCGTCGGAAGCGAGCTACGGACCGACGGACACCGAGTTCGTTGCGCCGATCACCAAGCTCAAGTCGGCCGGCTGCGACCTCGTCATCATGGGCTCTATCATCCGCGATAGCATCCAGTCCGTAGGCACGGCCCGGAAGCTCGGCTGGACCGACGTGGCGTTCGTGGGCCAGGCGGCCTCTTATGATCCAATCGTGGCCGCCGCGCCGGGCGGCATCATGGAAGGCTTCTACTCCGGCACCGGCATGCCGTACGCGTATCCGGACACAAGTGGCGAGCCGATCAAGGCGTGGGCCGCGAAATACAAGTCGCGGACAAACCAGGACCCGAACAGCGCCGCACAGTACAGCTATGTAGGTGCCGATATGATCGTCAAGGTCCTGGACGCCGCCGGCAAGGACCTAACACGGGCGAAGTTCCTTGCTTCGCTGGAGGCGCTCAAAGACTACCGGCCGATGTTCCCTGGTCCCACCCTGAGCTACAGTCCCAACAAGCATCAGGGCTCCAGCGCCACGTTCCTGGCCAAGGTGGAAGGCGGCCGCTGGAAGGTCGTAGCGGAGAACCTGCTGTACTGAGCATCGCAGTGGATTATCAAGGGGCGGGCAGCACGCGCTGCCTGCCCTTTCTCATGGGATCGGACGAACGCCGGCAGCTTCACGGCTGGCGCGGCAGGATGGGGACGTCGAGCGCTCGCCGGTGCGGCCCGCGCGAGAACGTGAAATGCCACCACTCCTTGGGATAGTTGCGAAACCCCTCCTGCGCCATCGCCTCCACCAGCGTCCGCCGCCAGCCCCACTGCTCGTCGGTCAGGTCCAGCGCCGCGGTATGGCTGCGGGCATCGAAGCAGTCGAAGCCCGTTCCCATGTCGACGCTGCCATCGGGTGAGCGGGCGTCCTTGGGCCCTGCGCAAGGACCATAGGTCGCTCTGCGATCGAACGAGGGGGTACGCCCGGCAGGCAGGGCTACGAGCGTCAAGTCGACGGTGTCGCCCCGCGAGTGACGGGAAACGCCCGCGATGTAGCCCAACTGGATGAGGTCGCGCTTCTCCACATTGGGATGGAACCGCTTGAGCAGCGGGTCCGCATCGGGCGCCTCCACCCAGGCAACGAAGGCGCGCACCGCGCGTTGCGGCCGGTAGCAGTCATAGACCTTCAGGGACAACTGGCCCGGCAGGAGCTGCTTCTGCACGCGCGAGAGCGCCTCTGCCACATCGCGCAAGAGCATGCATTCTGCTGCGGCATAGCCCGGCACCGGGTGGCCGGTGAAATTGTCGTAGCCGGCGTAGCGAATGTCCTGCTGGATGCTGGGATCGACATCGCCGAGATAGACGAGAGGATGTGGGGGCACCTGTTCCTGGGCTGCGGCGCTCGGCGCGCTCGAGCGCCCCGAAACGAGAGCCAGCACAGAAAGAGCGGTACAGGCAGCGAGGCAAGGCCACAAACCGAACGCGGCCCTGACCATTGGGCAATCTCCCTTCTGCTCATCTTGCTCACTATGGACGATCTATCATACTGAGCGGCCTATCCTTCCACCCGTCGTCCCGGCCCAGCGATCGCGCTTGAAGCGCGAATCGCGCAGAGCCGGGAGCTGCGGCGAGCGGTGTCCGTGCGGCGGATCCCGGATAGTCTCGCCCCGGCCTCCGCCGGGCTCGGCTTCCGGGGGATGACGGGTGATTCATTAGCTCGGCGGTATCAGACGATTCCCCCGTCGTGCCTTTTTCAGGTCCAGATTGTTGATTTATGGAAGCAATCTGCTTTTTGCGTGCGAGCTACGGGGGAGGGGCTGGGGGGCCTCGGCGCTGCCAACCTCCTCTCGACATGCGCCGCGCGGATGCCCTGGTCGGCTTCGGCATTGGCGCACGCGAAGCACTTGCGTTCAATGCCACGCGCTGTTTGTTTGGGTGCGCCGATCACAGTGACCTCGAGCACAACCGAGCGCGCCATGCCCTCCACCGTCTTCGACTCCGCCATCTTCCGTGACGCCCTTGGGGCGCCGGCGATGCGCGCAATCTTCGCCGACGAGGCGCTGGTTGCCCGCTATGTCGAGGTTGAGGTGGCGCTCGCAAGCGCCGAGGGCCAGGCCGGCGTCATTCCCAAGGATGCGGCGGATGCCATCAAGCGGCTGGCGCGTGCCGATGCCATCGATCTTGCGAAGCTCAAGGCCGAGACGGACCTCGTCGGCTACCCGATCGTCGGCCTCGTCCATCAGCTCGCCAAGCAGTGCGGCGATGCCGGGCGCTACGTGCACTGGGGCGCGACCACACAGGACATCATGGACACCGCCACCGTCCTCCAGGTGAGGGAGGCCCTGGTGCTGGTCGATGCCGACCTCGCCGCCATCGAGGCTGCGCTGGCCGCGCTTGCAAACAAGTACCGCACCACCGTGATGGCCGGGCGTACGCACCTCCAGCACGCCCTTCCCGTGACGTTCGGCTACAAAGCGGCCGTGTGGCTCAGCATGATCATCCGCCACCGCCAGCGCCTGGCGGAGCTCAAGCCCCGCGTCCTGGTCGGCCAGTTTGCCGGCGCCGCCGGCACGCTGGCATCGCTGGGCGAGAAGGGGCTCGCAGTCAGCGATGCGCTGATGGGCGAGCTGGGGCTCGACCGGCCGCCGATGCCGTGGCACGTGGCGCGCGACGGCTTTGCGGAAACCGTCTCCTTCCTGGGCCTCGTCACGGGCACGCTCGCCAAGGTCGCGACCGATGTCATGCTGCTGATGCAGACCGAGGTGGCGGAGGCCTTCGAGCCGTTCGTGCAGGGCCGGGGCTCGTCCTCGACCATGCCGCAGAAGCGCAACCCCATCTCCTGCGAGATGATCCTGGCGGGGGCGAAGGTCGTGCGCCAGCAGGCCGGCCTGATGCTCGACGCCATGGCTGCCGACCACGAGCGCGCCACCGGGCCATGGCAGCTCGAATGGGTGGCGATTCCCGAGGCTTTCATGGCAGCAGGCGGCGCCCTGCGCCAGGCCCGCTTCATGCTCGAGGGGCTCATCGTCGATGCGGAGCGCATGCGCCGCAACCTGGATTTGACCGGCGGGCTGATCGTGGCAGAGGCGGTGATGATGGCGCTGGCCGAGCACACCGGCCGCGGGGCGGCGCACGACATCGTCTACGGCGCATGCCGGGCGGCGCTCGACAACGGCTCGACGTTGCGGGCGGAGCTCGAGAAGCAGCCCGAGGTGACGCGCCATCTCGATACAAAGCGGATCGAGGAGTTGACTGACCCGGTGAACTATCTGGGGTCGGCACCGGCCATGATCGATCGCATGCTCGGGCAGGCTTCCCTCTCCCCGCCTGCGGGGAGAGGGTCAGGGTGAGGGGCGGCACAAAGCTCCGACGGTACTTGAGGCCGCCCCTCACCCCGGCCCTCTCCCCATTGAAGAAATGGGGAGAGGGAGAAAACTCACCCTTTCTTCTCCGGCAGGGCCAGGCGGATGTGCAGCTCGCGGAGCTGCTTTGGCGATACCTCGGACGGTGCGCCCATCAGCAGGTCCTGGGCCTGCTGGTTCATGGGGAACATGATGACGTCGCGCAGGTTGGTGGCGCCGGCCAAAAGCATGACGATACGGTCGATGCCGGGGGCTATGCCGCCGTGCGGGGGAGCGCCGTATTGCAGTGCCTTGAGCATGCCGCCGAACTTGGCCTCCAGCACGTCCGGCCCGTAGCCGGCGATGGCGAAGGCCTTGACCATGACCTCGGGCAGATGGTTGCGGATGGCGCCAGAGGACAGCTCCACGCCATTGCAGACGATGTCGTATTGATACGCCTTGAGGGCCAGCAGCTCCTCGTTCGTCTTGGCCGCCTCCAGCGCCGCCAGACCGCCCTGCGGCATGGAGAACGGGTTGTGGGAGAAGTCGATCTTCTTCTCCTCCTCGTTCCACTCGTACATCGGGAAGTCGACGATCCAGCAGAACTCGAAGCGGTTCTCGTCGCCGAGCTTCAGCTCGCGGCCGATCTTGGTGCGCGCCTCGCCGGCGAACTTGTAGAATTTGTCCGGGTTGCCGGCGACGAAGAACGCCGCATCGCCGACCTTGAGACCGAGCTGCTTGCCTATCGCACCGGTTCTCTCCGGTCCAAGGTTGTTGGCAATCGGACCTTTGCCGACCACTGCACCAGCATGAGCCCCAGTTGCGGTTGCGGCCCGTTGCTTCTCCGGCAGCTTTATCTCGCTTCGGCCGAATCGGCTACAGGCCCGGGCTTATCAAAGATGATGTATCCGAGGCCCGGCTGGCCCTTCCGAGATCGCCCAGGCATTCATGCGGTCGCAGAAGGCGCGGCTGCCTCCGCCCGGCGCAGGGATCGCCCACACGCGCGCTTTCGGGTCCTTTTCGATCATCCCAGCGAAGATCTTGAAGCCCGAGCCGCGGAAGTGCTCGGTGACGTCCTGCATTTCGATAGGATTGCGCAGGTCGGGCTTGTCGGAGCCGTATTTCTGGATCGCCTCGTTGTAGGGAATGCGCGGGAACTCCTTCGTCACCGGCTTGGCTCTACCTTGCCCGCCTTCGGCAGGACCCGCAAACTCCTCGAACAGGCCGCGCATGACGGGCTCGACGGCCGCGAACACGTCCTCCTGCTCGACGAAGCTCATCTCCAGGTCCAGCTGGTAGAACTCTCCAGGAGAACGATCGGCGCGGGCGTCCTCGTCGCGGAAGCAGGGCGCGATCTGGAAGTAGCGATCGAAGCCCGCGATCATGATCAGCTGCTTGAACTGCTGCGGCGCCTGCGGCAGGGCATAGAACTTTCCCGGATGCAGGCGCGAGGGCACCAGGAAATCGCGCGCGCCCTCCGGGCTCGACGCGGTCAGGATCGGCGTCTGGAACTCGAAGAACCCAGCATCCCGCATGCGCCGGCGAATCGAGCCGATGATCTCGTTGCGCAACAGGATGTTCCTGTGCAGCGTCTCGCGGCGCAGGTCGAGGAAGCGGTATTGCAGGCGCAAGTCTTCCGGGTAGTCCGGCTCGCCGAACACGGGGATGGGCAACTCCTTGGCCGCCGATAACACCTCGATCTCGGTGGCGAGCAGCTCCACCTCGCCGGTGGGCAGCTCGGGATTGACGGTGGGCTTGCCGTTCACCTCGGGCCGGTCTCGCACCTTGCCGTCGACGCGGATCACCCACTCTGAGCGCACCTTCTCGGCGGCCTTGAAGGCCGGGCTGTCCGGGTCGGCGACCACCTGGGTCAGGCCGTAGTGGTCGCGCAGGTCGATGAACAGGAGCCCACCGTGGTCGCGCACGCGATGCACCCAGCCGGACAAGCGCACCGCCTTTCCGACATCACCCTTCCGTAACGCTCCGCAGGTATGAGAGCGGTAGCGATGCAAGGCGCCTGCGGTCCCCGTGGACTTGTCCGCGGCGCCTCCTACCGACTTGGCCATGGCGCTCTTGCCTCGTGACGCAAATGTTGAGTTGCGCGGCGGAAAAGCACACGCGGCCAACGCATTGTCAAGTTCGTTGCCGCTGGGTGACGATGTCGAGAAATGTGGCCGTTGTGTCACCAGGTTCGGCGCGGAATTGCCCATATCATCGGGCAGGTACAACCGTGCGTTTGCGCTCGGCAGGTGGTGAGTATGGGTTCAGTTCGGGGGAGGCCGCGTTGCGGGGAGCAACGGCGGCTGGGCGGTTTTCTTGCGGCCACGCTACTTGCCGTTCCCTTGTCGGTTGCCACCGATCCGGCCGCGGCTGCTCGCGTGAGCGACGACCGTGCTGTCCACAGCAAAAGGAAGCCGGCCAAGCCCGAAACCGGCCCCATCCTCGCCGTCATCTCGCTGGCCAAGCAGCGCATCTGGATCTACGGCAGCGACGGGCTGATCGCGCAGAGCGCCGTGTCGACCGGGGTGCCCGGGCACCGAACCCCCACCGGCGTCTTTTCCGTCATTCAGAAGAACAGGTTCCACCGCTCCAACATCTACTCCAATGCGCCGATGCCCTACATGCAGCGCATCACCTGGTCCGGGGTGGCGCTGCATGCCGGCATCGTGCCCGGCCACCCGGCGTCGCACGGCTGCATCCGGCTGCCGAACCAGTTCGCGGCCGAGCTTTGGGGGATGACCAGGATCGGGGCGCGCGTCGTCATTGCCCCTGACGAGGCCTCGGTGTTCGACGTAGAGCATTCGCGCCTGCCGGTGCCGCTGCTGGCCCCGGTGCCCTGGGAGCAGGAAGACCCGCGCGAGAAGGCGACTACTGAAGCCGATCCGTCAGAGCGACCTGATGCCGACGTGGTGGGGATCGCGCTGAAAGAGGCAACGAAGGAAACCTCGCCCCCGGCTCCCCGGCTGCTCAATCCGCTCGAGCGCGCCAAGGCCATAAAGGCCCGTGCGATTGCTGACGCGGCGGCCAAGGCCAAGGCGGCCAAGGTTGCTGTCGCAACCTCGGCTTTGAAAGCCGCCGAGGCCAGCAAGGCGATCGCCGCGCTGCGCGAGGTCCATCTGGCGCTTGCGGCAGCGCGCGGCAAGCACGATGCCGCGACCAGGGCTGTGGACAAGGCAACTGCACCAGAGGCGGTCGAACGCGCCAAGGACCTGCTCGCTGCCACCGAAAGCAAAGTAGCGGATGCCGAGAAGGCGGCCGACGAGGCACGCGCGGTGGAGGCCGCGAAAACGCCGGAGGCTATTGCCGCGGCCAAAGCAGCCTGGGAGGCAGAGAAAGCCAGCACAGTGGCCGCTGCCGCCCTGAAGGCAGCCGAGCGCGACACGCAACCGATCTCGATCCTCGTCAGCAAGAAGACGGCGCGTGTCTATGTCCGCCAGGCGTGGACACCGGTCCACGAGGCACCGGTGGAGTTCAAGGACCCCGGAATGCCCATCGGGACGCACGCGTTTGTCGCGGTATCGCCCGAGGCCAACGGCAAGGCTTTGCGCTGGCTCTCAGCCTCGCTGCCACCGTCTGCGCCGGCAAGCGCGAGTGCATGGCAACAGCAGGCCAGGGCGCAGCAACGTCCGGTTGCCGAATCAGCGGCACCATCAAATTACCCGCGGGAAACTGCTGCAACGGTCCTCGCCCGCTTCGAGCTGCCCGAAGACACCAGAAGATTCATCGAGGAGAGGCTGTGGACCGGCGCCTCGCTGATCGTCTCCGACGAGGGCATCAGCAACGAGACCGGCACATACACCGATTTCATTGTATTGACCCGCTGAACGCAAGGTTTGCACAATTTGCGTCGCGCCGACGTGCGTGGGGTCATTGCCCAGGCGCGGCGTTGACGGGCCAGCCAAGGCGAAGACGACACCGCGGATTGGGCCGGCTCGCAGCCGCGGCCAGCGGATTAACCATTGCATCCAAGGTAGCATACGATGGCACTTGCGGCCCCTTGAAAACCGCATACGCCCGCACTTCACCGTCGCACAAGGCCCCGATTGTATGAGGTGCGCGATGAAGCTATAACCGCGCGCCCATGCATCTCATCACGACGACCCAAGAGCTGAGCGATATCTGCCAGCGCCTCAGTCGGAACGACTTCGTTACCGTCGACACCGAGTTCATACGTGAGCAGACATTCTGGCCGAAGCTCTGCCTCATCCAGCTCGCAGGACCCGGCGAGGAGGCGATTGTCGACCCCTTGAAGGCCGGCATCGAGCTTGCGCCTTTCTACGGGCTGATGGCAAACGAGCGCGTCGTCAAGGTGTTCCACGCGGCGCGCCAGGACCTGGAAATCGTCTGGACGCAGGCGCGGCTGATCCCCCATCCGATCTTCGACACGCAAGTCGCCGCCATGGTGTGCGGCTTCGGCGAGGCCGTGAGCTATGTCAACCTGGTCAAGCAGGTCACGGGGCGGGACCTCGACAAAACCTCGCGCTTCACGGACTGGGCCCGCCGGCCGCTGACCGACAAGCAGCTGGTCTACGCCCTGGCCGATGTCACCTATCTCAGGGACATCTACACGCACCTCAAGGCGGAACTGGAGGCGACGGGCAGGCTGCGGTGGCTCGACGAGGAGATGGGCGAGCTGATCGATCCCAGGACGTATGAAACACAGCCCGAGGACGCCTGGCGCCGGCTCAAGCTGCGCGTGAAGAACCGCAAGGGATTGGCGGTCCTGATCGAGCTGGCTGCCTGGCGCGAGCGGGCGGCGCAGGCCCAGGATGTGCCACGCAACCGCATCCTGCGCGACGAGGCCCTCTACGACATCGCCAGCCATGCCCCTACGGAGACCTCGCAGCTCTCACAGCTCAGATCGCTCAGTGACGGGTTTGCCCGTTCGGCGCGGGCCAAGGAAATCATCGAGGCCGTGAAACGCGGGCTGGCGCGCGATTTCAAGACACTGCCGCCAATCCGCGAGGGCTCGGGGCTTCCCGCGGACAAGACGGCCATCGTCGAGTTGCTGCGGGTGCTGCTGAAGGCATGCGCCGCCCGCAACAGGGTTGCCCCGCGGCTGATTGCCGACGCCGATGACCTCGAGCGGATCGCGGTGGAGCAGGAGCCCGACGTGCCGGCCTTGAAAGGCTGGCGTTACGAGCTATTCGGGGCTGAAGCGCAACGCCTCAAGAGGGGCGAGGTCGCTTTGAAAGTCAGCAACGGAGAGGTTGTCCCGGTCCCGGTCCAGCCAACCGCCAGAACCTCGGACCCGTAGCCGACGTAGGTTGGCCCCTTGCTGGTGCTAGCCGGGCCCAACGAGGCCGCGCTTGCCGTGATCGGACGTCCCATGCAGCGGAGCGGCCATGTCATTGGCCGATACCCACGAAAACCCGTGCACGCCGATCGAGCCCAGCACGGCACCGAGCAGCGCGATCATCAAGACAGCGGCAACAATGAGCATGCGCATCGTTCTGATCTCTCTCTTCAAAAGCTCCGCCTCTGAAGAACGGTTGTGACCCACGCGGGTTAAGCCGTCGTAATCGGCACGCGCGGCGTGATTGGCCTGTGCCGTTCACGCCACAGTTCACATGCCGTGCCTCGCGCAACGCCGGCTTAACCAAGCTCGCGTTCAGGCACACTTTCGCTGGTTGATATGTGGTTGTGCGTGCGCGGTGGCAAAAGATGGCGTCACATCGGTGTGACGAGGTTTGATGCACCGCTCAAGCCGGCAAGTGCCAGGCTGTTACGGACGGCCAGGGTTGTATTGGTTCTTCTGGCGCCATTCCGACAGGAAATAGGCGAGCTTGTCGTCGATCTCCTCGGGAAGGACGATGCGCACGCTGACGAGCTGATCGCCGGTACGGCCGGTCGTGGTGTTGTGCACCCCCTTGCCCTTCAGGCGAAAGATGCGGCCCGAGCTGGTCGCCTTGGGCAGGGTAAGCTGTACGCGGCCCGAAATGGTCGGAGCCTCGATCTTGGCGCCGAGCACGGCCTCGTCGATCGTGATCGGCAGATCGAGCACTATATCGTCGTCCACACGCTTGAAATGCGGGTGCGGCCGCACCCTGATCTCGACCATTGCGTCGCCCGGCTCGGCCCCGCGCAGGCCGGGCGAGCCTTTGCCCTTGAGGCGCAGCACCTGGCCGTCCGCCACCCCCTCCGGCACCGCGATGTCGAGCACGCCGCCGTCTGGCAAGGTCACGCGCTTCCTGGCTCCCGTGGCGGCCTCGAGGAAGTCGACCTCCAGGCTGTAACGCACGTCGCGGCCGCGCATGCCGAACGGGCTGCCGGGCTCGCCGCGGCCGCGCATGGAACCGAAAAGGTCTGAAAAGATGTCCCCGAAGCTGAAATCTTCACCGGGCCGCGCACCGCCGGCGGTGCGGCCGCCGCCCGCATAGGTGCGATGGAAGCCACGCCGGGCCTCGCCGCCAGCGTCGATCTCTCCACGGTCGTACTGCCTGCGCTTTTCCGGGTCGCCGATGATGTCGTAGGCGGCCGTGACCTTCTTGAACCGCTCCTCGGCCGAGACCCGATTAGCCGGGTTCATGTCGGGGTGCAGCTCTTTGGCGAGCTTGCGATAGGCACGGCGGATTTCGTCCTCGCTCGACGTGCGCGGCACGCCCAAAACCAAATAGGGGTCCTCGGCCATCTTCGAACGCCCGTCCAGCCTGGTTTCCTACACTATACAGCTAAATGGAGATCGTGGCGGCCCTGCGCCACCCCGATGCGCATCGAACTCACCCGACACGCATTTCGAGACTCCGCTCCAGGAGTTGGGCCAAGGTGCCGAAGCGGCGGCGCACGCGCTCGCCGTCGAGCGCCGCGTGGTGTTTGGGGAGGGAAAGGACCAGCTTGCCCTTTTCGTAGGCGAGCGGTGTCTCGTCGATGATGCCGGGCCTGCCAATGGAAAGCATGTGGGCTGCGCGGATGGCCGCCCCGATGATGCGGGCACGGCGATAGAGCTTCTTGGGCACGATATCCCTGAGCCGACCCGAAAGCTTCTCGGGACCCTCGTCGTCGGTGTCTGCACCGGCGCCCTGGTGGCGGAAGTAGATGGCGAGCGCCAGGAAAACACGCCCGGGATGGTCGATGCCGCCGAGCGCCGATTGTGCGATCAGGATGAGGCTCTGCTCGCCCCGATAGTCGGGGTGAGCGCGCCAGCTGATGTCCGACAGCAGACAGGAGGCATACCGCAGGCGCTTCTCCTCCTCGGTCTCGGCAGGGCCAGGCGGCTCGAACAAAGCGTCGGTCCAGCTGCACAGCTCGACGGCGTGCTCGGCGGACCGGGAGCGCAGGCGCGCGTAGTCGGCACAAAAGGACAGGAGCGGGTCCTTGCGCCGTTCGGCCTCCGACAGCAGACTGTAAACGAGGCCCTCGCGGATGCCGAACACCGAGAACAGCACCTCGCTAGGCTCGAGCTTCTTCAACAGGCGCTCGAGCACCAGGGCGCCGAAGGGCAGCACCTCGCGCCGGGGCTTCGAGATTTTCGCAATCCCCTTCATGGAGGACAGCTTCTTGGCCTTGCGGATGTCCTCGCAAAAGGCGATGGCCTCCTTCGGCGGCATGGCATAGCCGTGCATCACGTGCAGCGGATAGTCCGTCTCCTCCATGTGCAGCCTGGCGATGGCGCGCCATGTGCCGCCAACTGCATGAAAGCTGCGGCCCCGCCCCCTGCCAAGCCAGGGAATGCTACCGATGTGCTCGTCGGCTATGTCGGTCGCCCGATCGATGCGGCCCTCGGAGGCGTCGAGCAGGCGCAGCCCGCCGAGCGGCAGCGTCGCGGCCTGGCGCAGCGTGTCGCTGGCAACGTCGATGATCTCTATGCTGCCCCCGCCCAGGTCGCCGGCCAGGCCGTCGGGCGAGCGGAAGCCCATCAGGATGCCCTTGGCGGCGAGCTCGGCTTCCTGCTGGCCCGACAGCACCTGGATGCGGGTGCCCAGCGCCCGCTCTCCGCGCACGATGAAGTCAGGCCCGTTGGCGGCGTCCCGGCATGCGGCGGTGGCGATGGCGCGCAGGTGCTTGACGGCGAGGATCCTGACGATGGCCCGGAAGCGGGCGAGGGCCTCGAGTGCGCGCTTGATACTTTCCTCCTCGAGGCGACCGGTCGAGGCGATGCCGCGGCCCAATCCGCAGAGCACCTTCTCGTTGAAGATCGGCGTCGGGCTTCTGACCGCGCCCTCGTAGACGACCAGACGCACGGAGTTGGAGCCGATATCGACGACCCCCATCGGCTCGAGATCGCGCTTGGCGCCGAGCAAGGCGAATTCTGCCGTCACCCGATCAGGCCTCCGTCGACGTATCCTTGGCGAGGCTGAACCGCCGCGGGAAGCTCTCCTTCAAGGATTGTCCGCGGCCCGACAGGCTGGGGTTGGTCATGAAGTACTCGTGTGCGTTGAAGGGCTCCTCACCCGTGGCCGGCGCGAGCCGCTCCGAGGCGCCGTCAGCCAGCAACCGCCAGCTCTGCTGGTTGTCCTTGAGATTGGCAACCATGATCTGGCCAAGGATCTGCTCGTGCACTGTCGCGTTCGTTATCGGCACCATGACCTCGACACGGCGGTCGAGGTTGCGCGGCATCATGTCGGCGGAGCTGATGTAGACGATCGCCTTGGCGGCCGGTAGCCCATGGCCGGCGCCGAAGCAGTAGATGCGAGAGTGCTCCAGAAAGCGCCCTACTACACTCTTGACACGGATCCGCTCGGACAACCCCGGGACACCGGGCCGCAGACAGCACACCCCACGCACGACGAGGTCGATCTCAACACCGGCCTGACTGGCCTCGTAGAGCGCGTCGATGATCTGCGTGTCCACGAGCGAGTTCATCTTCATCCAGATGGCGGCCCGCCGCCCCGCCCTGGCATGGTCGATCTCGTCGCTGATGTGCGAAAGAATGCGGGCGCGAATCCCGTGCGGGCTGGCGGCCATGGCCTCGATCTCGGCGGGCTCGGCGTAGCCGGTGACAAAATTGAAGATGCGGGTCACATCGCGGCCGATGACGGGATCGGCGGTGAAGAAGGAAAGGTCGCTGTAGCTCTTCGCGGTGACCGGGTGATAGTTGCCGGTGCCAGCGTGGCAATAGGTGGTTAGCTCGGTCCCCTCCCTGCGGACGATCAGTCCGAGCTTGGCATGCGTCTTCAGCTCGATGAAGCCATAGACCACGTGCACGCCAGCACTTTCCAGGTCGCGCGCCCAGCGGATGTTGGCGGCCTCGTCGAAGCGCGCCTTCAGCTCGACCACGGCCGTGACGGTCTTGCCGAGGTCGACCCCCTCCTTGAGCGCACGCACGATCGGGCTGTCGATGGACGTGCGGTAGAGCGTCCACTTGATGGCCATGACGTTGGGGTCGGCGACGGCCTGACGCAGAAGCTGCACCACGACGTCGAAGGACTCGTAGGGGTGATGCACCACGATGTCCTTCTTGCGGATGGCCGCGAAACAGTCGCCATTGAACTCGCGGATGCGCTCCGGAAAGCGAATGTTGAGCGGCTTGAAGACGAGATCGGTGCGTTCCGGGACGATCAGCTGGGAGGTGTCGGCGAGCCCGAGCATGCCCTCCTTGATGAACACGGTGTCCTCGCGGATATCGAGCTCCTGCACCACGAAGCGCTGCAGGCGCGAGGGCATCTGCCCATCGATCTCCAGCCTGATCACGCTGCCCCGGCGCCGGCGCTTCAGGGCCGTTTCGTAGAGCGCGACAAGGTCTTCCGCCTCCTCCTGAACCTCGATGTCGCTGTCGCGCAGCACACGGAAGGCGCCCTGGCTGCGGGCGATGAACCCCGGAAACAGCCGCGAGAGGAACATGCCGATCACGAATTCGATGCGAATGAAGCGGATGGACGGCGCAGCGTCCTTGGGGGCGGTCTCATCAGCGGGAAGCCTGATGAAGCGGACAATCTGGCTCGGGATCGGCAATAGCGCGTGCATGGTCCTGCCATCGCGCTCACGCCGCAGCTCGACCCCGACGGTCACCCCGCCGTTCTGGATGAACGGGAACGGGTGCGCCGGATCGACCGCGATCGGTGTGAGGATGGGTAGATACTGGGAGAGGAACTGCCGCTCGAGCCATTCGCGCTCGGCGTGTGCAAGTTCCTTGGGCTCGACAATGAGGATACCCGCTGTCGCCATCTCGTCCTTGAGCGCGCTCCAGCAGGCCTGCTGGTCGCTGACGAGACTGGCGGCAAAGCGATTGATCTCCGCCAGCTGCTGGACCGGCGTCAGGCCGTCCTGGCTCGCCTGGACGACGCCGGCAGCCACCTGGCCATAGAGGCCCGCGGCACGGACCATATAGAACTCGTCGAGGTTGGAGGCGGAGATCGACAGGAAGCGCAGGCGCTCGAGCAGGGGATGGCGGCGATTTTGCGCCTCTTCCAGCACCCTGCGATTGAACTGCAGCCAGGATAGTTCACGGTTGTAATAGCGCGCCGGCCCAGCAAAGGGGGCGGCGGGCGCTACCGTGTCGCTCGCCTTTTGCTTCAGCTTGGCTGTTGTTGTGCTCATGCGACCTTGAAAGTTCACATCTAGGGCTTGACACGGGCCGATATGAGTTTGCAACAGCAAGATGAACGTTCGGTGGCGAATTCCTAGGGCCTGCCAACCTGTTGCACCGCCAAAACTTCAGCAGCGAGCGCCCGCGTCACTTTCCGGTGCGAGGTCATGGCCACCCGGTCGATCTCGGCAACGATGGTTGCAGCTGCCTCCATGGATTGCTCCATGTGCAGCGCCAGATAGCCGATGACGGGGGGCTCCACCGCGAGCTGCCGGTCGATGAAGTGCTTGACGAGCACGGCCTTGAGCAGAGCCTCGTCCGGAGGGGCGATCGTGACCACGGGAAGCGCGCGCAAGCGCGACCGCAGGTCCGGCAAGCCAAGGGTGAGCTCTCCGGGCGGCACACGCGATGTCAACAGCATCGATAGCTTGTGCTCGCGGACCAGGTTGAGCAGATGGAACAGCAGGCGCTCGTCGGCGATGCCGGCATGGAGGTCCTCCACCAGCAGCGCGCTGCACTTGGCAGCCTCTGCCACGTCCCCCTCTCGCAACACGCTAGCCTCGAGCCGCGCCGCGCCGGACCTGAGGCGCCAGACATTGGCAAGGTGGGTCTTACCAGCGCGCGCAGGCGCAACCACGGCAAGCGAAGACTGGGGCCAATGCGGCCAGCGGTCGATGATATCCGCCGCCGCAAGATTGGACTGGCTGATGAGAAAGTCCTCCGCTCCCAGCGCGGGGCGGTGCGGCAAGTCGAGTATCAGCTGGCCGGGTGTGACGGTCACGCGGTGTCCCCGCGGGATGACGGCGTTTCGCCGGAGGTCGCCACGCCCTTGTAAACGGAGCTTTCAAGATAGGCCTCGACGGCGAAGCGCACCAGAACCCCCATCGCTGCCGCGAGAGGCACGGCAATCAGCGTGCCCACCAGACCGAACAGATAGCTGAAGACGAACAGCGCGAAGATCAGCCACACGGGATGCAGCCCGATCCTCTCGCCCACGAAACGCGGGGACAGGAATGCGGCGTCCATGGCGATCCCGGCACCCAACACACCTGCGACCTTCGCGAGCGGGACGAGGTTCGGCCAGAATTGGACGATCGCCAGACTGGCCGCGCCAATCAGGCCCAGCAGCCACCCGACAATCGGAACAAAGGCGAGCAGGCCGGTGGTGAGGCCAATCAGCAGGCCGTATTCGATGCCGGCCCAGCTCAAGCCGATGGCGTAGAAGATGCCGAGCACGACGCAGATCGTGCCTTGTCCGCGAATGAATGCGGCCACGGCAGCATTGATCTCGCCGGCCAAGCGTCGGATGGTGGGGGCGTGGTCGCGTGGCAGCGCCCTGTCGACGCGCGCCAGCATCGCGTGCCAATCAACCAGCAGGTAGAAGACGACGACCGGGGTGATCAGCAGCAGCGAGACGAAGTTGACGAGCGCAAGTCCGCGGCTCCACACCGAGGCCATGATGGCGCCCGCAAAACCGGTCCAGTTCTGCGATATCTCGCTGGTCACGCGATCGAGCGCGCCTTGGACCGAGGGAAAGCCGGGCCCCAGCCAGTTGCGTGCCGTGCTCTCGAGGCCCCCCCTCAGCCGCTGCATCTCGTCGGGCAGCGCGGTCACCAGCTGCCGGACCTGATCGACGAGGACGGGCACCAGCAGAACCAGGGCGAGCGCCACTAGGACAGCGACGACGACGATGATGAGTGCGGCCGACCAGGCCCGGTTCAGGCCAAGGGCCTGCAGACGATCGGCGACCGGACTGAGAAAGTAGGCCACGACCATGGCGGCGACGAAGGGCAGAAGGATTTCCTTGAGAAGCGCGATGGCGACGACGAGCAGCGCAAGCGCCGTAAGCCAGAACCACAGCTGCTTCTCGACACGCATGGCCCGTTGCCCTCAGCCCCACCGCCGCGACGTCAATCCGGCGACTCGGGCGATTCATAGCCGGTCATGTGCAGAAGCCAAGTTTTCAAATACGCCACGAGCGAAAGGATCGTCAGAGCCCCCGTAATCCACACCAGCGCGAGCCGGGTGGTGTCGAGCCCCAGGCTGAAGCCGTCGTCGGCGAGCACCGTGGCGGCAAGAACGAGCTGAGCGGCGGTATTGATCTTGCTGATCATCAGCGGCTTGATACGCACGGGCTGGTCCATGAGCCACGACAACAGCACCGCCAGCAGAATGAGGATGTCGCGGCTGACGACGGCAACAACCAACCACAAGGGGAGCTCCTTGCTCACTCCGAGTGCGATGTAGATACTGACGATCAGCAGCTTGTCGGCCAGCGGATCGAGATAGGCGCCGAGCTCGGTGGTCCAGCTGAAGCGCTTGGCGAGGTAGCCGTCGACGGCGTCGCTGATGCCGGCGCACAGAAAGACAAAGAACGCGATTTTGCTGTTGCCGTTGACGAGCAGCCAGAAGATCACGGGAACGGACAGCACGCGTGCCAGCGTGATGAAATTGGGTATGTTGATGTACAAGGTCGGGTCGGTCTATTGACGCGGGCCACGGTGCGGCGGCAGGCCCAAGTCCCGGTGCCAGCGCGGTTTTCAGCTCCCGAACTGTAGCCGCTCGCGGCGACGCCAGTCGAGCGTCTATTGCAGGGACAGCACCCAGTTTCCACCTGCATTGCGCAAGTTCAGGCCCTGTCGCGCGAGCTGCTGCGCGAGCTGCTCGGCCCCGTCGGCATAGCGCAGGGTCACTCGCGCCCCGCGGGCGGACAGGCCTGCCACCTCCAGCTCCTCCACGCCCTGCGTGGCGCCGAGCTTGCGGCTGATATCCTGCCACTCGGACATGCCGCGAAATTCCACTGAGATGAGCAGGTCTGTGTCGCCGGCTGCTGCGGTGGCACCGCCGCGCGCCTTGATGGCTTTCCAGCGTCCTTCCAGGGTGCGGAGCGCCACGACAGCGGCCAGCTCCCTGGCGTATCCCGGATCGGCCGCATCGACGCGGTAGGGCCGCATGAGCGCGAAGGCGCCGACTGCATCACGGCCGGCCAGCGTGACGTTCAGCCGTCCCGCGGCAGGATCGAGCTCGGCGAGAGCCAGGAGCACGTATTCGCTCCTGTACTCGCCCGCCAGGGCACGCATGGCGCTGCCGTCGCCGGCGGCGATGGCATCGATGGTGTCGGGGCGGATCTCTTTCCTGAGCTGCTGCACCTTGACCGGAGTGAGCGAATTGTCGAGATCGAGCCCCTTCCAGGCCTTGGTCCACCCCGCCTCGTCGCGGGGCGGCGTCGCGGCCGCGGGGCGCCATACCGGGACGATCGTGACGGCGGGCGCCTGCTCGTCGGTAAACGGGATGCCCTCGCGGCGCAGCAGGTCGCGAACGGCCTTGGACTGGAAGGTGAAGTCGTAGCTTGCGATGTAGTCGGTCGACGAGTTGCGCTCGGAGCGCACCCTGACGCCTTCCACCAGGTCGGCACCCCTCACAGAGGCCAGCTGCTTGGCACGCGCGAATGCCGTTACCGGAATGAGGCGCTTCAGGAGCGAGCCGAAGGCCGCCTGCTGCCCCTCCGCCAGGGCCCTCTCCTTGGCCGCCACGGCATTCTCGGCACTGGCTTCCACGGGATAGTTGGCGACCGTGTAGACCTTGTCGGAGGCGCTGGCGGGGGCAGCCATGACCAGGGCAACCACGGCGACTGTGGCCGGCAGCCAGCCTGCGGGGGCTTTCACCCGTGGCGGAAAACAGCACCAATCCTGCACGACAATCATTATTCCCCACCATCGGCGAGCGCAGGCTCGCCGGACCCTACCGATTCTCGGCCGGGTCTGCTATGCCCCGACACTCCTGTAGGGCATTGGGGCGAAAATTGGGAGTGGTGGCAAAGATTTCCATGCCAGATCGCCGGCACAACCGCCCACCCATTTCATACCGTGACGCCGGCGTCGACATCGATTCGGGCAACGCCTTGGTGGAGGCGATCAAGCCGCTGGCCAGGGCGACGCGGCGGCCAGGCGCAGATGCAGACCTCGGCGGCTTCGGCGCGCTGTTCGACCTGAAGCGCGCCGGCTTCAAGGACCCGATCCTGGTCGCTGCCAATGACGGCGTGGGCACCAAGCTGAAAATTGCGATCGAGACAGGGCAGCACGCCACGATCGGCATCGATCTCGTGGCCATGTGTGTCAACGACCTGCTGGCCCAGGGCGCGGAACCGCTGTTCTTTCTCGACTACTTCGCGACCGGGAAGCTGGACGTCGAGGTGGCGCGCTCGGTGATCGCCGGCATCGCCGAGGGGTGCCGGCAGGCGGGCTGCGCCCTCATCGGCGGCGAGACGGCGGAGATGCCCGGCATGTACGCCGGCAACGACTACGATCTGGCGGGCTTTGCCGTGGGAGCTGTGGAGCGGGGCGAAATTCTGCCGCGCGCCGATATCGCCGCGGGCGATGTGGTGATCGGACTGCCGTCGTCGGGTGTGCACTCGAACGGCTATTCGCTGGTGCGGCGCCTGGTTGCCGAGGAAGGCTTGTCCTGGGATGCGCCTGCGCCGTTCGCGCCGCAGACCCCGCTCGCCGAGGCGCTGCTGGCGCCGACCCGCATCTACGTCAAGCCGGTGCTGCGGGCCATTCGCGAGGCGCGTGGCATCAAGGCGCTGGCGCATATCACGGGCGGGGGGCTGTCGGAGAACCTGCCGCGCGTGCTGCCTCGCGGGATCGCGGCACATATCGATCTCGGCACATGGAAAGCCCCTGCCGTGTTCGGCTGGCTCATGCGCGCGGGCAATCTCGACGATGCCGAGATGCTGCGCACGTTCAACTGCGGCATCGGCATGATTGCCGTGGTGGCGCAGGACGAAGCGGACGCCGCGGTGCGAGCGCTCGAGGCGGCGGGAGAGGCGCCGATCATCGTCGGGGAGATCGAGCCGGGCCGCGGTGTCAAATCGCAAGCCAAGGGCAAAGGCGAGGCGGAGGCCGTTCGCTACTCGGGCAAGCTGGAGTTCGCGGCGTGAGGCTCCAAACCGTGACACTTGCTGTGCGCGCGCTCCCTCTCTCCGCGCATCGCCAACCTTCCCACGCATTCCGTCAGCGCGGGGAGAGGGCGGGGGTGAGGGGCAGCACAAAGCACCGACGTTCCTTGGGGCCGCCCCTCACCCTAACCCTCTCCCCGTCATGTCGAAGACATGCCTCCGGCATGGCGGGGAGAGGGGACCCGCGCGGCGCTCGCGGAGATGGCGGCGCATGAAAAAGCGAGTCGCCATCCTGATCTCCGGCCGGGGCTCCAACATGATGGCGCTGGTTGAGGCGGCGCGGGCGGCGGACTATCCGGCAGAGATCGTGGCCATCATCTCGAGCAGGCCGGACGCGGCGGGGCTCGCCTGGGCCAAGGCGCAGGGGCTGCCGGCACAGGCTATCGATCACAAAGCCTTTGCGTCGCGCGAGGCCTTCGATGATGCGGTGCACGCGGCGCTCACCGAGGCGCGGGTGGACCTCATCGCGCTGGCTGGCTTCATGCGCATCCAATCTGCCGGCTTCGTTGAGAGATGGCAGGGCCGGCAGCTCAACATCCATCCCTCGCTCCTGCCCCTGTTCAAAGGGCTGCATCCGCACAAGCAGGCGCTCGACGCCGGCGTGAAGATTTCCGGCTGCACGGTCCACTTTGTCACAGAGGAGATGGACAGCGGGCCGATCGTGGCGCAGGCAGCCGTGCCGGTGCTCGAAGGCGACACGCCCGAGTCGCTGGCGGCGAGGATTCTGCAGGCCGAGCACAAACTGTATCCACAGGCGCTCGCGCTGGTGGCATCGGGCAGGGCCAGAATCGAGGACGGCCGGGTAGTGGTGGACAGCGCCGCCTGACTCGAATCCGGACTTGTTCTCCCCGCAACCGTAACGATTGGTTAACGGGGGCCACACCCTCACCTGAAAAGCACATTGGCCGCAGGACGACAGCTGGACAGGCTTTCGGGCACGGTGCTACGACCCCCACATAACCCTTGGGAATTAAGGGACGATGGGAGGAGGAGCACGCGGGCGGACCGAACCGCCTCGCGGGTTCATTTAGTGGTTTGGCGCGGAAGCGACTGCCTCCGGAGCGCGACGAGATGACAGCCGCTCAGTCCCATATCCATCAGCTCGGGGAGGAATCCTCTGTCTGGTTCACGCTGACGCCCCTGCTCAAGGGGCCCAGCAACCCGCTGACGATCCTTATGCAGATGGCGGACCGCTACGGCGGCGTCATCCCGGTCAACATGGGGCAGCAACGCATCGTGCTGCTGACCGCGCCCGAGCACTTCAAGCGCGTGCTGGTGACCAAGGCGGACGATTACATCAAGTATTTCGACGGCCTGAAGCCGATCTTCGGCAAGTCGATGATCACCCACGACGGTGCGCTGTGGCAGAAGATCCGCATGCCGCAGCAGCCGGCGTTCCACCCCGACATGTTCGCCGAGTACATCCCCTACTTCCTGGCCGCCATCCGCTCCAAGATGGACAACTGGGCCAAGCTGGCGCAGAGCGGCGAGACGGTGGAGATGGTGGAGCAGACGTGGACGCTCGCCGCCGACATGATCTGCAAGGCGCTGTTCGACCGGGAGATGCCGTTCAATCCGCATTTCGTCTTCAAGTGCGTGAAGACCTACACCGACGTGATGAACCACAAGTCGATCCGGCTCAAGAAGGTCGCGGGCGAGGAGTTCGAGATCACGGAGGAGGATGCGGCAAAGGCGATGGAAGTTTGGGCCGGGGTGCCGCCCGAGGTGTTCGCCGCCGACCCGAGAGAGGAGCGGGAGCGCACGCTTCTGAAGATGATCGAAGCGGCTGTCGCCGACCCGAGCATTCCCGAGTTCGACCAGCAGCAGGCCGTCGACGAGCTCAAGCAGTACCTGTGGGCCGGCACCGAGACGACCGCCCTGACGCTGGCCTGGGCGCTTTACGAGACCGCCAAGCATCCCGAGGCGGCCGAGCGCATCCGCCGCGAGGGCGAGACGACCTATGGCGACCGCGAGCCCACGGCCGCCGACTATTCGGCGCTGGCCTACACGCGCGCGGTGATCCAGGAGACCATGCGGCTCTACCCGCCGATCTGGATGCTGATCCGCGTTGCTGCCAAGCCCGACGTGATCGACGGCAAGGAGGTACGTCCGGGCGACCGCGTGGCGCTGTTCGCCTATGGCGCGCACCATAGCCCAAAGTACTGGGAGGACCCGGAGGCGTTCATGCCGGAGCGCTGGCTGGGCGACGCCGCCAAAAAGCGCATTCCCTACACCTACCTGCCGTTCGGCGGCGGCAAGCGCTCGTGCATCGGCGGCGCCATGAGCCAGGTGGAGAACACGCTGGCGCTGTCGATCCTGCTGCGCCGCTTCCGGCCCGAGTACGTGGGCCCCGAGCCGCCCGGCATCAACGCCACCGTGACGCTGACGCCGAAGGGCGGGCTGCAGTTCCGGATACGGGAGCTGTCGTAGGTCGAACGTAGGTTGGGTCGAGCGACAGCGACGACCCAACGCCATTGGCGTCGCACACTTGGAGTGTTGGGTCTACGCTTCGCTTGACCCAACCTACAGGTTACCCACCCACCCGCGCGATCGCCTCGACTTCCAGCAGGAATTCGGGCTTCACGAGGCGGTCGATGACGAGGAGCGTGTTGGGCGGGTATTTGCCGCCGGGGAACAGCTTCGGGAACAGCGCCGAGCGGGCCGACATCCAGGTCGGGATGCTGTCTGCTTTCGTCAGATAGGTCGTAAACTGCACCACCGACTCGAAGTCTGTGCCGAGGTCCTTCAGGATCTTCCCCATATTCTCAAACACTTGGTTGACCTGCGCGGCCAAATCGCCGACGCCCACGGGATTGCCCTTGGCATCGATGGCCACCTGCCCGGCGATGAAAGCGAGCTCACCGGGGGCCATGCGCGCCACGTGGCTGTACATGCCCTGCACCGGCGGGGCGCTCGGAGGATTGAGATAGGTGACGCCTTTGGTCATGGCTCGGCTCCTTGGCGAGGACAGCGAAGTCTAGCGCATCGGCGGTCGCGGCTGTAGGGCTGTAGGGTGCAATAGCGCAGCGTACTGCGTGCCGATCATCCTGGCGCCCATGGGCTCGGCCACGTCGGCGGAGTTCGCGGCCGCCGTCTCCAACGAGGGCGGGCTCGGCGGCATCGGCTCGCTGTTCCGCACCACCGCCGCCATCAAACGCGACATCGACGTGGTGCGGGAGCTGACGAACCGCCACTTCGCGGTCAACCACATCCCGCCGACTTTGGATGCCGAGGCCTTTCGCTACACGCTGCAGGCACGGCCGGCGGTGATCTCGTTCGCCCTCGGCGACCCGGGCGACCTGGTGCAGCAGGCGCACGATGTCGGCGCGCGCGTGATCCTGCAGGTCACGACGGTCGCGCAAGCCGTGCAAGCTGCCGAGCGCGGCGTGGACGTGATCATCGCCCAGGGCGGCGAGGCGGGCGGCTATGGCGGCAGCGTCAGCACGATGGCGCTGGTCCCGCAGGTCGTCGATGCGGTGTTCCCGATCCCCGTGGTGGCGGCGGGCGGCATCTTCGATGGACGCGGCATTGCGGCGGCAACAAGGTTGGTCACGTGCGGGCAATCTCGCTGCCATTGGAGGCGGAGCGCATTGGAGGAGGCGCCATGACGAGTTCCAGGCACATGGCTCTGCGCCGCGCGCTATCCTGGCAGATCGCAAGGCGATCGCTGGCGACCATGGCCATCGTTGGAAGCGTGCTCAATGTCATCAACCAGGGCGATGCCATTTTTTGGCCGGGCGCGGTCAACTGGTGGAAGGTGCTGCTGACCTACTGTGTCCCGTTCTGCGTTGCCACCTTTGGTGCCTACTCGGCGTACCGACGAGTGACTGCGGAGGGCATGACCGAAGGACGCTCGCAGTGGCGCCCACGCTTGGATCCGGGCGGGAACAGCGGCGTCCTAGCTCTTGGGCAATTGCGCGTCGAGCTTGCTGCGGGTCGCCTCGTCGCACGCGCCTCCCGTCTTGAGCTGCTCGGCGACGATGCTCTGCTGTATGCCGTGAATGACCGCCATCAGCGCCGACTGGCGCTCGTTGAACCGAAACACCTGCCGAAGTTGCCGCGTCATCGGCGCGACGCTTCTGCGGTCGGCGTCGAGCCCGCACCAAACGGCGAGTGCCGTCCGGGTTCCGGCCATCACGGCAACGCGGGCGTGCTGCATGGATATGGGAGGATTTGCGAACTCCTCAGGCGTTGCCGGTGCGCACGTATCTAGCCCTTGGCAGAGTGCGCGCTGGATATTCTGGAGCCCGAGCTCGAGCATCTGGCGCACGACCGCATCCGGAATTTGCGGCGGTGCCGGTTGCGCCAAGGCTTCGAGCGCAACGAGCTGCCCCAATCCAAGCATCAAGACCCTCGCCGCGAAGAGCGTGGTTGCGCGCATGGCTCGCGTCAGACCGAGCAGCCTATCTTTCCACCCGTCATCCCGGCCCAGCGATCGCGCCTGAAGCGCGATCGCGCAGAGCCGGGATCTGCCGCGAGCGGTGTCCGTGCGGCAGATCCCGGACAGTCTCGGCTGCGCCTCGGCTTCCGGGTCATGCTGGAAGCATGCCTTCGGCATGACGGGTGGATTCATTGGCTCGCGTTATGCCTTCTCGATCCACACGTGATTGTCGTGGAAGGCGGCGCCGCCGTAGGGCGCGGCCTGGAAGGCGCTGGTCAGCGTGTTGATGCCCTCGCCGCCCTCGAAATGCTCGTTGGGGGCGATGCTCTCGACGATGACCACGCCCCGCTGCACCCCGTCGAAGGCCTCGGCTGCAATCGTGATCTCGCCGCGCTCGTTGCCCATGCGCACGCGCGCGCCTTCGGCGATGCCGAGCCTGGCCAGGTCGTCCGGGATGCACCTTCACGCGCGGCTTGCCGTGCTTCGCCTGGCTGGTCGGCATCTCGTTGAAGGATGAGTTGAGGTAGTCGCGCGAGGGGCTGGTAGCGAGGCGGAATGGGTGCCGCGCGTCGGCCTTCTCCACCACGTCCCAATGGTCGGGCAGGCCCGGCACGTCCGCTGCGATGCGGATGCCGTTGGCGCGCGGCGCCGGGATGTTCTGCCAATCCGGCTTGAAGTGGAATTTCCTGTCGGGGTAGCCGAAGCCGCCGATGTAGTGCGCATCGTCGAACTCAGGCTGGCAGTCGATCCACTTCTTCTCTTCCAGCGCGGCGAGCGTGCCCCAGCCCGACTTCTGCAGGGTCCAGTCGATGATCTCGCGCGGGGTCATGGCGAAGCCCTTGTGCTCGGCGCCGACGCGCTTGGCCAGCTCCGAGATCACCTCGTGGTTGGAGCGGCACTCGCCCGGCGGCTCGACCAGCTTCGGTCCCAGCATGATGTGCTGGTGACCGCCGCCCTGGTAGACGTCGTCGTGCTCGAGGAACATGGTGGCGGGGATCACCACGTCGGCCATCTGCGCGGTCGCGGTCATGAACTGCTCGTGCACGCACGCGAACAGGTCCTCGCGCGCGAAGCCGGCCTTCACCTTGCGCTGCTCGGGCGCCACCTGCACGGGATTGGTGTTCTGGATGAAGAGGGCCGTGACTGGCGGGCCGTTCCCGATGTCGTGGGGGTCGCCCGTGAGGACCGGGCCGATGCGGGACTGATCGAGCACGCGCACCTTCGGGTCGGCGACGTCGAGGCCCTCGATCAGCGACTTGTTCCAGTGGTAGATGGCGCCGTTGTTGTGGAAGCCGCCGCCGCCCTCGTGCAGCCAGGCGCCCGTGACGCTGGGAATGCATAGAGCGGCGTGCATGTTGTGCGCGCCGTTGCGGGAACGCGCGAAGCCGTAGCCCAGGCGGAAGTAGGTCTTGGGCGTGGTGCCGACCATCTTCGCGAACGTCTCGATCTCGGCGACGCTCAGCCCCGTGATGGCGCTCGCCCATTCGGGGGTGCGCGTGCGCAGATGCGCTTCGAGCTCGCGCGGGCAGTCGGTGTACTTCTCCAGGTACGGCCAATTGGCGTAACCGTCGCGGAACAGCACGTGCATCACCGCGCAGGCGAGCGCGCCGTCGGTGCCGGGCCGCAGACACAGCGCCAGATCGGCGGCTTCCATGGTGCCGTTGTGGTAGATGTCGACGGCCACGATCTTGGCGCCGCGCTCCTTGCGGGCGCGGGTGGCGTGCGTCATCACGTTGACCTGGGTGTTGACCGGGTTGGTGCCCCAGATCACGACCAGGTCCGATTTGGCCATCTCGCGCGGATCGGGGCCGGCCAGCTTGCCCGTGCCGGCGATGTAGCCGGTCCAGGCCAGCGTGGTGCAAATGGTGGCGTACATGCTGGAGTAGCGCTTGGCGTGGCGCAGGCGGTTGATGCCGTCGCGCATCACGAGGCCCATGGTGCCGGCGTAGTAGTAGGGCCAGACCGCCTCGGGGCCGTGGCGCCGCTCCGCCGCCAGCATGGCCTCGGCCGTGATGTCGAGGGCGTCATCCCAGGAAATGCGCTCGAACTGGCCAGAGCCCTTCGGCCCCTTGCGACGCAGGGGATGCAGCAGCCGGTCGGGGTGGTGGATGCGCTCGGCATAGCGCGCGACCTTGGCGCAGACGACGCCCGCCGTATAGCTGTTGTCCTTGGCGCCGTGCACGCGGCCGATCTTGTTGTCGCCCAGCAGCTCCACGTCGAGCGCGCAGGTCGAGGGGCAGTCGTGGGGACAGACGGAATGACCGATATCGACCTTGGCGTGGGCGTTCATGAGCATTCCCTGGCGATGGGCGATTTGCACCACGCTAGCCGAGATCAGGGCTGCGGCCAAGGAAGCACCGCGCTGGGGGCCGATGGCGGGATTTGCCTGCAGGGCCGGCGGGCGCTACAAGCCGCGCCATGTCGAGGAGCGCCACGAAGACAGCCCGAAAAGACGGCACCAAGGCGCGCCGTGCCGCGGCCAGGGCTGCGCCGCGCGTGGGGCTGGTGTCGCTCGGGTGCCCCAAGGCGCTGGTCGACAGCGAGCGCATCATTACCAAGCTGCGCTCCGAGGGCTACGAGCTTTCCGCCGACTACGCCGGCGCTGACGTGGTGGTGGTGAACACCTGCGGGTTCCTCAACTCGGCCAAGGCCGAGAGCCTGGAGGCCATCGGCGAGGCCATGGCCAAGAACGGGCGCGTCGTGGTCACGGGCTGCTTCGGCGTCGAGAAGGAGCGCATCCTGGCGGAGCATCCCGGCGTGCTGGCGGTGACGGGGCCGCATCAGTACGAGCAGGTGGTGGCGGCCGTGCACGAGGCCGTGCCGCCGCTGCACGACCCGTTCGTCGACCTGGTGCCGCCCGAGGGGCTGCGGCTGACGCCGCGCCATTATGCGTATCTGAAGATTTCCGAGGGGTGCAACAACCGCTGCTCGTTCTGCATCATCCCGCAGCTGCGCGGGAAGCTGGCAAGCCGCCCTGCGAACCATGTCATGGTGGAGGCGGAGCGGCTGGTGAAGGCGGGCGTCAAGGAGCTGCTGGTCATCAGCCAGGACACCTCGGCCTATGGGCTCGACCTCAAGTATGCGGAGAGCACCTGGAAGGGACGGCCGCTGGCGGCGCGCTTCCTCGACCTGTGCGAGGCGCTGGGATCGCTCGGGGCCTGGGTGCGGCTGCACTACGTGTACCCCTACCCGCACGTCGATGCCGTGCTGCCGCTGATGGCAGAGGGCAAGCTCCTTCCCTATCTGGACATTCCGTTCCAGCATGCCTCGCCGCGCGTGCTCAAGGCCATGCGCCGGCCCGCGCATCAGGAGAAGACGCTGGAGCGGCTTGCCCGCTGGCGGGAGATTTGTCCGGACTTGGCGGTCCGCTCGACCTTCATCGTCGGCTTTCCGGGGGAGACGGAGGAGGATTTCCAGCTCCTGCTCGACTGGCTCAAGGAGGCGCGGCTCGCGCGCGTGGGCTGCTTCAAGTACGAGGCGGTGGACGGGGCTGCCGCCAACGCGATAGGTGCCGCGGTGCCCGAAGAGGTGAAGGCCGAGCGCTGGCACCGGTTCATGGCCGTGCAGCAGAAGGTGAGCGCCGAGCTGACGGCGGCGAGGGTGGGCAAGATCATCGACGTCATCGTCGACGAGGTCGACGCGGAGGGCGCCATCGGCCGGTCGAAATGGGACGCGCCTGAGATCGACGGCTCGGTGTTCCTGAGCGATGCGGCCGGCGTGAGGGCGGGCGACATCGTGCAGGCTGCGGGTGACCAACGCGGATGAGTACGACCTGTGGGGTGAGTTCGACCGGATTCCCTCTCCCCATGCTTCTTCAGCATGGGGAGAGGGTCATGGCGGAGCCATGCCTCCGGCATGAGGTGAGGGGCGGCCTCAAACAGCGCCGGAGCTTTGTGCCGCCCCTCACCCCGACCCTCTCGTCATGGCGAAGCCATGCTCCGCATGGACGCAAGCGGGGAGAGGGGGATCGGACGCGCAGTTGCCTTGTCGGCGCCAGCACCTGCTCCAGCGCGTGGGCGACCTCGAGCACGCGGGCGTCGCTGCCGTTGGGGCCGATGACCTGGATGCCGAACGGCATGCCCGCATGGTCGACGCCGCAGGGCAGGGCCACGGCGCAGCACAGCGCCAACGTCGGCGCGTAGGTGATGGCGAGCCAGCGCATGTAGGTGGGCATCTTCTCGCCGTTGATCTCCTCGACGAACAGCTGCGAATGCGGGAAGGGCGAGACCGAGGCTGCCGGGCAGATCAGCACGTCCACCTCTTTGAAGAAGGCGAGGACGCGCTTGTAGATGCTGGTCTGCTCGACGTGCGCCCGGCTACATCCGCGAGCGACGAGCCTCATGCCTCGCTCGGTGTTGTCGATGACGTTGCGATCGAGCAGATCGCGGGCCTTCTCCAGC
Organism: uncultured Alphaproteobacteria bacterium; assembly: GCA_963827545.1. Classification (GTDB taxonomy): domain Bacteria; phylum Pseudomonadota; class Alphaproteobacteria; order Rhizobiales; family Hyphomicrobiaceae; genus AWTP1-13. The sequence goes on along the minus strand of CAWHBI010000038.1, from coordinate 54,786 downwards.
GCTCGCGGTGGGCGCCACGAACTGCACGCAGCGGTGTATCTCGAAGACTTCGTGCGCCGTGTTGCCAAAATCGGGCGCGCGGTGCTGGGCCTCACGAAAGGCGTGGCGAAACGCTCGACCCGCGCCGTGAAACAGTCTCGGCGATGGCGCGATCGACCGGCGCACAGCCCGAGGTCGGCCGACACGGCACCGCGGAGCGACCCAAATCGGCGCCGGTCAGCTTGGCGCGGGAATGAGCGCCGCGTCGCTGGACGAAAACGGGTCGGCTTTCCTGGCGCCGATCTGCGCCAGAGCAGCAGATGCGCATCCGCCACCGTCCGTCCCATGGGCCCGCGTACGCTGAAGGGAGAAAGCGACGGCACGCCGGCCGTTCAACATTGCGGCACCACGCCGGGCGAGGGCCGGAAGCCGACCACGCCGCAAAACGAGCGGGCGTCCGCAGGCTGCCGCCGAGATCGGACCCGGTGGCGAGCGGCACCTGGCCGAGGGCAAGCGCCACCGCCGAGCCGCCCGAGGAGCCAGCGCACGTCTTCGATGGATCGAATGGGTTGCCGGTGGGCCCGTAGACGCGGTTGGTGGTGTTGGCGCCGGCGCCGAACTCGGGCGTGTTGGTCTTTGCCAGGATGACGCCGCCGGCCCTGCGGACATTGGCAACGCTGAACTCACGTCCTCGGTCGGGCACGTGGTCCTTGTAGAGCAGCGAGCCCCTCGTGGTGCGCAAGCCCAGCCGCCGCCTGCAGGTCTTTGACGCCGATGGGCAGCCCCGCCAGCAGGCCGCCCTGCTCGCCGCGGCCGATGGCCTGCTCGATCTCGCTCGCCCGCTTGCGTGCCGCATCGACGTTCATGGCAACGATGGCGTTGACGGCCTTGTTGGTCTTCTCGATCCGGGTGATGCAGCTGTCCAGCAGCTCGACCGGCGAGAGCTTGCGCACGGCAATCAGTCGCCGCGCCTCGACGGCCGAGAGATCGCAAGGCTCGGTCATTGATCTTTTTCCTTTGCAAGGTCCTGAAGCGATCATCCTGGCTTTACGCGGGCAAGCCCAGCGATGACAAGCAGGACAGTGCCGCATGGCGATCAGCCGCGATGTCCCGCTTCGGGCTTGCCATGCGTGCGGCTTCGCTAATAGGTACGCTGCTCGCGCTAGTGTGGCGGTTCAGAAGTTCCCCATCGCTTGCGGCTAGGTGGGGAGGGAACTTCTGAACCAAAGCCACACTAGCAACTCTATGATTCTAGTGTCCCTTTTGAACCCGAAGTTCGCAAGCCCGATTGCCGCGAAGTGTGTGCGAACTTCGAGTTCGGGACACTAGTACGCAAGGTTGTGGGGAAACGCCGCTCATGCCGGTTCTTGGACCGAAGGGGATGCCGTCGGCTCAGGGGACCAGCGACCCCATCGCCGGTGTCATCTGGGTGACCATCGCGATGGCCATGTTCGCCGGGCTGGCGGTGTTCGCGCGGGCGGCGATGAATGCGGGGCTGCACCCCTTTTTGGTCGTGTTCCTGAGGAACCTGTTCGCCGTGGCGATGCTGCTGCCGCTGCTCGCGTGGCGCGGTCGTGGCCTGCTCCATTCCCCCCAGCTCGGGCTATACGGATGGCGAGTGGCGATCTCGCTGTTCTCGATGCTCGCCTGGTTCTATGCCCTTGCGCTGATCCCGGTCGGCGAGGTGATGGCCATCGGCTTCCTGGCGCCGCTGTTCGGCACGCTCGGCGCCATCTTCCTGCTCGGCGAGCGGGTGCGCGTGCGCCGCTGGGCGGCGCTCATCGTCGGCTTTGCCGGTGCCATGATCATTCTGCGCCCCGGCGTGAGCCCCCTGGGCCCAGGGCAGGCCTGCGCCGTGCTGTCGGCGGTGGCGACCGGCGTGACGGCCGTGCTCATCAAGCAGCTCACAGCCAAGGACGACCCCGACAAGATCGTGTTCCTCACCAACGTCATGCTCACGCCGCTGTCGCTCGTCCCGGCGTTGTTCGTGTGGCGCTGGCCGACGTGGGAAATGGTGCCACCGCTCATGGGCATGGCGCTGTGCGCGGTGCTGGGCCACGTCGCCCTGGTGCGGGGCTATGCGGCCACCGACGCCTCGCTGGCGCAGACGTTCGAGTTCTCACGCCTGCCGTTCACGGTGGCGCTCGCCTACGTCGCCTTCGGGGAGACCATCGACCTGTGGACGTGGGTTGGTGCACTGATCATCTTCGCGTCGGCGGTCTACATCACGCGGCGCGAGGCGCAACTGAGGCGACAACGCGCGGCATCGTCCGCCCCGTCGGGCGATTGAGCCTGCTTCGTCCTCGATGTCTGCCGGAACGCCTGCACGCACATAAGCGTTAAGTCGGTGAGGCCGGGGAATGGGTTCCCCGCGAGGCGTCGGCGCAATGCCGTGCCTCATCGCAGGCAACGAGGAGATATGAATGAAACTCAAGCATCGGATGGGTGGGATGATCGGGGCTCTCGCGCTCGCGGCGATCTGCGCGCCGGCCGGAGCTGCGCCGTTGGGCGGCGCGGCGGATGGCCCAAGAGCGGCGGCCGGCGAGAACGCGACAGTTCAGGATGTCAGATGGGAGCGCCGCTGCTGGCGACATCGCGGCCACTTGCATTGCCGGCGCGTGTGGCACGGCGATCGCTACTACTATGGCGGCTATCCCTACAACTCCGGGTATGGCGGCTATCCCTACAACTCCGGGCCGAGCTTAGGCCTCTACTTCGGAGGCGGCGGCCATCACCATCACCGGCACCACCGGCACTAGAGCAGGATCGCTTCGGATTGAATTGCTTCGCCTCAACTGCAACGTGGCGGCCGAAGCGTGAATCCTGCTCTATTCATACACTTGAGAGCAGATTCACGTTCCATGATCGAAGCGAAACGCTTCGATCAGAAACGATCTTGCTCTAGCTAGACCGAGGCGCCACTTCACCCGTCATCCCGGCTTCGGGATGACGGGTGGGTTCGTCTGCCCCAGGCCATAAAGCATGGGGAGAAAAGAGAGACGCCTACTTGTGCGCTACGACTGCCGCGCAGGCGAGCGCGCCGGCGGTGGGGGTCAGCGTCTTGATCGCGCTGAAGCGCGGCGGCCGCAGGCCCTTGTTGCGCTTGTCGCGCTCGACCTCGGCTTGACGTTGCGTCGCGTGCGTCGAAAGAAGCTTCACCTCGCCGCCAGCCTCCGGCTCGACCACGACCCACGTATCGAGCGGCAGATCCACAACCCTCATCCCGCATCTCCTTTGCATGTTTCTCTCGACCCTCTCGTGCGTGCGCGGGATGGCCAGCCCACGTGCACTCACGCCCATGCGTGAGAGCTAAGCACGTTTTGCGGCGACAAGGTGAACTGAGGCTTGGCTGCGAGAGGCTCGGCGAGCGTGTTGCGCTACAGCAAGCAGCGTTGCGCGTCGCAATATCATGCGTCGACAGATCGGCGCGAAGCCTGTACCGCCAGACACGGGAGTCCCGCCATGGTCGCCGCATGCTGCGGCATATTTGGCGGGCGCCTTGTCAAGGCCGATCGGCCAGGCACTGTGCTGCACGTGCGCAATCGCAGTTATGTACAGGCCCGGGATTTATCCCGGCGGCGAGCGCCGGGGCGTGCAGGAAATCGCCGGGGGTGGCTCGTCGTGGGGTGCGCAATGGTCGGCGCTGAGGGATCACCATGCTGGATCACTTGAAGGCCAACAATCGCGCGTGGGCGCAAGGCAAGGTCGCTGCCGATGCCGATTTCTTCAAGCGGCTCGAACGCCAGCAGGCGCCGGAGTACCTATGGATCGGCTGCGCCGACAGCCGCGTACCGGCCAACGAGATCGTAGGCCTCGACCCTGGCGAGCTTTTCGTGCACCGCAACGTCGCCAACCTGGCGCCACCGCAGGATGCGAATTATCTCTCCGTGCTGCAGTTCGCGGTGGATGTGCTGAAGGTGAAGCACATCATGGTGGTCGGACACTACGGCTGCGGCGGCGTGAGCGCGGCGGTGGATGGCAGGCGGCGCGGCCTGGTGGACCACTGGCTCCACCCTATCCGCGAGACCTTCCAGGAGCATCGCGCCGAGCTCGAAGCCATTGCCGACCTGCGCGCCCGCCTCGACCGCCTGTGCGAGCTCAATGTCATGCGGCAGGTGAGGAACGTGGCATCCGACGTGTTCGTTCAGGAGGCCTGGGCGCGCGGCCAGGAACTCTCGGTGCACGGCTGGGTCTATTCGCTCGCCAACGGCCTGGTGACGGATCTGGACGTGACGGTCGGCCCGCCCAAGGTATGACCGGCCGAGCTGCGCCGCCTCGCATGTCTCCTACTGAGCAGCCTATCCTTCCACCCGTCATCCCGGCCCAGCGATCGCGCTAGAAGCGCGATCGCGCAGAGCCGGGATCTGCGGCGAGCGGTGTCCGTGCGGCAGGTCCCGGATAGTCTCGCCCCGGCTCGGAGGCCGGGGCTCGGCTTCCGGGTCATGCTGGAAGCATGCCTCCGGCATGACGGGTGGATTCATTGGCTCGGCGGAATCATGGCTCGGCTTGCAAACGCTGGCGCAGCTCGGTCTTGAGGATCTTGCCGTAGTTGTTCTTGGGCAGCGCTTCGACGAAGCGGTAGTCCTTGGGGCGCTTGAAGCGGGCGATGTTGTCGAGGCAGAGCTGGTCGAGATCGGGGGCGGAAACGGTGGTGCCTTGGCGCGCCACCACGAAGGCGATCACCTCCTCGCCCCAGTCCGCGTGCGGGCGGCCGACGACGGCCGCCTCCAGCACGGCAGGGTGGGTGAGCAGAACCTCCTCGATCTCGCGCGGATAGATGTTGGAGCCGCCCGAGATGATCATGTCCTTGGAGCGGTCCTTGATGGTCACGAAGCCGTCGGCGTCCATGGAGCCCAGATCGCCGGTCCACAGCCAGCCTTCGCGCAGCGCCCTGGCAGTTGCGTCCGCGTTATTCCAGTAGCCCTGCATCACGCAGTCGCTGCGGGTGACGATCTCGCCCACCTCGCCGTGGGGTAGATCGCGCCCGTCCTCGCCGACGACCTTCACCGCTACCCCAGTGCGGGCAATGCCGGTGCTGGCAAGCCGCGCCTCCCATTTCGGATGCCGGCTGTCGGCATGCATGGCCTTGTCGAGGCCCGTGATGGTCATGGGGCTCTCGCCCTGGCCGTAGAGGTTGTAGAGCCTGGGGCCGAACAGCTCGAGCGCGCGCTCGAGGTCGGAGACGTACATCGGCGCGCCGCCATAGATGATGGTCTTAAGGCCGCCGGTGTCGGCCGAGCCGGCGCGGGGATCGTTGATCAGGCGCGAGACCATGGTTGGCGCCGCGAACATCGCGACATTGGCGTAGGTCCCGAGCGCGGCGAGCACGCGCTCCGGCTCGAACGAGCCTTCCAGGATGATGTTGTTGGAGCCGCGGGCGATGTGGGCGAGGCCGTAGAGCCCGGAGCCGTGCGTCAGCGGCGCGGCGTGCAGGATCGTGTCGCGCGTATCGATGTAATCGATGTCGGCGTAGTAGCAGTGGCAGGCGAACAGGAGGTTGCGATGGGTCAGCATGGCCCCCTTGGGCCGGCCCGTGGTGCCGCTGGTGTAGAACAGCCAGGCCTCGGCCTGCGGGTCGCTCGGCGCGCCCGGGACCGGATCGCCGGCGAGCAGCGCGCGCGTGTCCGCCGTGCCGGTGACGACGATGGGCGGCAGGCCCTTCAGCTCGGGCGCCGACAGGCCGTCGGCGAGCTTGGGGCTGGCGATGCAGAGCCTGCTGTCGGAGTCGGCCAGGATCCAGGCCATCTCCCTGGCGTGCAGCTTGTTGTTCATCGGCACGGCGGATAGGCCCGCGCGCCAGATGCCATAGAGCAGCGGGAAATACTCCGGGCTGTTCTCCATGGCGAGCGCCACGCGATCGCCGGGCTTCAGCCGGTGCCGCGCAAGGAGCGCGCCGGCGATGGCTTGCACCTGGGCCTCGAAGGCGCCGTAGCTGAGCTGTCCGCCCTCCCACGAGATCGCCGGCCGGTCCGCGTGGACCTTGGCCATCGTCTGCAGCGTGAGCGAGAGGTTCATTTCGTTTCCCCCGGCACCGGCCAAGGCGGCCGTTTACCATGCGCACAACTATACGCACCCGCTTCGCCCGGTGCACTTATCCCCGCTCTGTCGGCGCCGTGCGATGATGCGCGCGTCGCTTGTTGCGACGGGACGTGAAATGCGCATCCGTCCTTCACGTGCAAGCGACCGGCGCCTGGAAGGAGAGCGAGATGGCTCGAGGTCCAGGAGGCCCGCTGCGACCGTTTCCGGCAGAGCACCAGCAATGGGCGCCGAGCCGGCGACCGCCCACAAGGCTCAAGGCCAACCGTGAAGCTCTCATTGGGCGAGCGGGACGCCAAAGCTTGCAGCGGGACACAAATCGCCGCACGCGGGTGCCGTAAGGCAACCCCCGGGACCGCGAGGTCCCTGAGGACCCGCAAGGGTCCCGAGGAGGTCTCACGGCCTCCTGGAGCCGCAAGGCTCCGCGGTTGCCGATAAGGCACCCGCGTACCCGTCGCACCTCGCCGGCGATTGCCGGCGGGGGGATGGCGTGTGGACGTCACGCTTGCACCCTCGGGCCGTTGCGTGATGATAAGCGACTTGATGGGCGCAGCACCGGAGAACCGATGGGCTACGAGACACTGAAGGTCGCATTCGGCGATGATCGGGTGGGCACGATCACGATGAGCCGGCCCGAGGTCCGCAATGCCATGAACACGCGCATGATGGAGGAGCTGCGCGACTGTTTCGCCGGCTTCTATGTCGATCCCGGCGTGGCAGCGTGCCTGGTGCTCACCGGCGAGGGGGCCGGCTTCTGCTCCGGCGCCGACCTCAGGGAGCGCAAGGGCATGACGGACGACGCCTGGCGCCGCCAGCATGCCGTGGTGGAGCAGATGATGCGGGCGCTCATGGACTGCCCGATCCCGATCATCGCCGCCGTCAACGGCGCGGCCTACGCGGGGGGCATGGAGATCGCGCTTGGGGTGCGATTTCGTCTACGCGGCGCAGTCGGCCCGCTTCGCGCTGACCGAGGTGACGCTCGGCATCATGCCGGGAGCGGCGGGCACGCAGAACCTGCCGCGTGCGGTGGGTGTGCGCCGCGCGAAGGAGATCATTCTCACCGGCACGCCGTTCACGGCCGAGCAGGCACTGGCGTGGGGCATGGTCAACAGGGTGTGCGCCGATGGCGAGCTCATGGGCGAAGCGCTGGCGGTCGCACAGCGCATCGCTGCGAATGCGCCGGTGTCGGTGCGCCAGGCCAAGAAGGCGCTCGACAAGGCCACCGAGCTCGACCGCATGTCGGGCTACGCCTTCGAGATCGAGGCATACAATCGCACGGTCGTGACCGAGGACCGCCAGGAAGGCATCAACGCCTTCAACGAGAAGCGCAAACCGAAGTACAAGGGAAGATGATGATTTTCGGCTGGCCCGACTGTGGGTCAAGAAGCGCCGCCGCGATTTTCACCTCCCCCTGATGTGGAGCTGCGGCGCGCCATCACTTAGCCCCGCCTGCACACGCCGCCCCATCCGCACCATCAAACCTGAGGGGCTAAGTGATCGTGGCGCGCCGGGTGGGGGTGCCGCCTTCGCACGCAACTCGTTCACCCCCACCAGGATCGCCATCGAACTTAGCTCGCCAGTTGTCGCGTGTGGGAACGGTTGCGATGGGCGAGCTAAGTCCGTGGCGATCCGTCCTCCCCCCTCGAGGGGGAGGGGGAGTCTGCGGCACGAGTGTACCCTCGCACAAACCGTTCGTGGGTGGATGGCTGACATGGCGAACGACACACCAACTCCCGTCTCCATCCCTCTCGATCCCGGCTGGGGCGATATTCGCGAGGGGGTGGGGCGCATCTGCGAGCGCTTTCCCAACGGCTACTGGGTGAAGCTCGATCATGAGGCGGCGTATCCGACCGAGTTCGTCGAGGCGCTCACGGAGGCCGGCTATCTCTCCGCCCTGATCCCGGAGGAGTACGGCGGCTCGGGCCTGCCGCTCAGCGCCGCGTGCGCCGTGCTCGAGACCATCCACGACAGCCCATGCAACGCCGCAGCCTGCCACGCGCAGATGTACACCATGGGCACGGTGCTCAGGCACGGCAGTGAGGCGCAGAAGAAGAAATACCTGCCGGGCATTGCCTCCGGCGAGCTGAGGCTGCAGGCGTTCGGCGTCACCGAGCCGACCACGGGCTCCGATACCACGCAGCTCAAGACGCGCGCGGAGAAGAAGGGCAACGACCGCTATGTCGTCAACGGACAGAAGGTGTGGACCAGCCGGGTGCTGCACTCCGACCTGATGCTGCTGCTCGCCCGCACGACACCAGCCGACAAGGTGAAAAAGCGCTCTGAAGGCCTGTCGGTGTTTCTGGTCGACCTGCGCGAGGCCAAGAGCCAGAAGGGGGGCAAGGGCGTGGAGATCCGCAAGATCGACGCCATGCTGAACCACAACACCTGCGAGGTGTTCTTCGACAGCCTCGAGGTGCCGGCCGAGAACCTGATCGGCGAGGAAGGCCAGGGCTTCAAGTATATCGTCGACAGCATGAACGCCGAGCGTATCCTGATCGCGTCGGAGTCGCTCGGCGACGCGCGCTACTTCATCCGGCGCGCGAGCGACTATGCCAAGGAGCGCATCGTGTTCGGCCGGCCGATCGGCCAGAACCAAGGCGTGCAGTTCCCGATCGCTCGGGCGCATGCGCAGACGGCCGCCGCGGAGCTGATGGTGAAGAAGGCTGCTACCCTGTTCGAGGCCGGGCGCGAGTGCGGTGCGGAAGCCAACATGGGCAAGATGCTGGCCGCCGACGCCGCATGGGCCGCAGCCGATAGCTGTCTGCAGACGTTCGGCGGCTTCGGCTATGCGCGCGAATACGGCATCGAGAGGAAATGGCGCGAGACGCGGCTCTATCAGACGGCGCCCATCTCCACCAACATGATCCTCGCCTACGTGGCCCAGCACGTGCTGGGGTTGCCGCGGTCGTATTGATGAAAAGTCCATACACGGTGGCGGAATTCGGATATCATGCGAATATGGCAAGCGAAAAAAAACAGAGTGACAAGACCCCAAAAGCGCGCAAGGACGCCAAGCGCGGCAAGGGTGGCAGCTTCATGGGCATCCGCATCGCCGATCCTGCCGTGAAGCCCCGGGGCACGACGGTGAGAGAAATCCGGAGAGCCGTCGCCAAGGTTATGGCAGGCCGCCAGCGCGCTTGAAACGCCATCGCCTGAATGTCTTTGTCAATGTTCCATTCGATGACGACTACGCGAAGCTTTTCGATGCTCTCATTTTCACGATCACGGCATGCGGTTATCGCATCCGCTGTGCGCTGGATGAGAACGACAGGCGTAGGTTGGGTCAAGCGAAGCGCAGACCCAACACCATTCCGCGCGCATCGCCTCGTGTGTTGGGTCATCGCTGACGCTCGACCCAACCTACATCTTCGGCCGGGTCTGCTCGAAGGCCGGCACGTCCTTGGCGAACTGGTCGAGCCAAGCCACCAGCTTGGGATGGCCGGCGCGCCATTTGCCCTCGTGGCGGAAGTCGAGGTAGCCGAGCGCGCAGGCGAGCGTCAGGTGGCCGTAATCCGGGCTCGCGCCCCAGGCCGGCGGCGCTTTCTCGAGATGGTCGAGGGCCCGGTCGATCTTGCCCTGCTGGCGCTCCTGCCAGGGCGCGTGCCACTTCTCCTCGGGGCGGAAGCGCTTCTCGTAGACCAGCAACAGCGCCGCATCGAGGATGCCATCGGCCAGCGCGCCCAGGGTCAGCGTCTTGATGCGCTCCACGCCGCTCTTGGGAAACAGCACGGGCGTAGCCGCCAGGCTGTCGAGATATTCGCAGATGACGTGGCTGTCGAAGATGGCTGTGCTGTCCTCGACCACGAGCGCTGGGACCTTCGCCAGCGGATTGGGCCGGTTGATCTCGGGGTTGTCGGGGATGTTGGTATCGACGGTGACGACCTCGATCCTGTCGTTCAGCCCCTTCATCGCCATGGCGATCTTCACCTTGCGGCCGTAGGGCGAGAAGGGATGGGACAGCAGCTTCATCATGGCGGCAATGCCTCTCGCGTCGAGCTTGCGGAATTGAAGCTTGGGCGGAGGCAATCGTGCCCGGTCGGAAGCCTAGGAGCAAGGGCGGAGCATCTCGGCGCGGCCTGGCGACAGAATGCGGCAAACGCCGGCCTCACCAGGAAATGGGGCGCGAGTTCAGCCGGCCACAACGGGCCGCAGCGAATCCACCAACAGCCGCATCTGCGCATCCGGGTCCTTGATGGCGAGCTGGGCGGCGAACCAATCGTGCACCATTTGGCACACCTTGTCCGGCGCCGCCTTGGCAAGCGCGCGCTCGTCGGAGAACAGCTGCATGTCGGCCGGCGTCCAGCCGCGCTTGGAAAGATCGGCCGCCAGCATGTCATAGTCCGCCTGGCGCGGCTGGGGGTAGACGCGCGGCTGCTTTCGGCCCTCTGCGATCGCCTCGAACACGGCCGTCAGCTGAGTCTGCAGATGCACCGTGTGGTCGGAGCCCTGCAGCATCGCCACGATCCCAGGATTGGCTTCGCCCTGCGAAATGAACCCGTAGCACGACTCGACGCTGTGCTGGCGAAGCTTCGCCAGATTGTCAAAGAATGCCGCAGCGACGCCCTTGAGCCGCGGCAAGGTGGCCGACAGGGCGTTGCTCACCTGCTGCCGGCGCAGCTCGACCAGCTTGCGCGCCATGTGCTGGCCGATGGCTGCCTCGTTCTTGTTCTCGCGCGCCAGGGCAATCGCCTCAGTGAGCCGCTGGGTGTACCAGTCCGGAAACTCGCGCTTGATGACGCGCCACAGTGCCGTGGTCTGCAGCTTGGCGTCGATCTCCTGCTGCGTGCCGCTGAAGCCCGCCAGCGGCGGCACCTCCAGGCTCTTGCGATCCGCGATCTCGATCGGACTCGACGGAGCCAGCGCTGCGATGGAGGACATGAATTGCGTCAGTCGGGCCCGATGCGGATAAGCGTACCACGCGGCGGCACCCACCACGCCGACAATGAGCAGCATCGCCAGGGCCCGGCCGCCTCGGCGGCGGCGAGGCATGCCGTCGTCTTCGTAGCGCAAGCGATCGGGCCGCGAAGCCCCGAGCGAGGAACGCGCCGGCTGTGGAGCAGGGGCGGACCGCTGTGGGGTGCCTGCAAGCGGCGGGAACACGACCTGTGCAGGGCGCCAATCGGGAAATCCGTCGCGCCAGAGCAGGTCGTTGGGCTGCAGATGTCCAAGCTCGATGAACTTGGCCAGCTCGGCGTCCGAGAGCGGCCCGAACTGCTGGCCGTCGCGGGCGAGATACCATTGCGTCGGAGAGGCTGGCGCTGACATGTCTCTCACTGGCGCGACCCTGCAGCGGCAGTCAATACTGGCCGCTGGAATTGCTGTGGCCGCCCGTTACCGTGGTTCGAACGTCGAATTCTAGTGCTCCTCGGCGTCAATCGTCCAGGAAGACAAAGACTTAACCAGCCCGTTGCGGCCAAGGAAAGGCAGTCTGCGGGCCACTTTGCATTGGGCGGGGCGGCCGCGCACCGCCCCACATCAGCCGGTTGTGGTGCCTGCGCGGGGCAAGCTATAAGGCCGCCGAAAGCGGATTTTGCCCCAGAATCACGGAGAGCCGGATGGCGATTGAGCGCACTCTGTCCATCATCAAGCCCGACGCGACCGCCCGCAACCTGACCGGCGCCGTCAACGCATTGATCGAGAAGGCGGGCTTGCGGATCATTGCGCAAAAGCGCGTGCGCTGGACCAAGGCACAGGCCGAGAAGTTCTACGAGGTGCACCAGGCGCGGCCGTTCTATGCCGACCTCGTCAGATTCATGACCTCGGGCCCGATCGTGGTGCAGGTGCTGGAGGGCGAGAACGCCGTGAAGGCCTATCGCGACGTGATGGGCGCCACCGATCCGGCCAAGGCGGACAAGGGCACGATCCGCAAGGAGCTTGCCGAGAGCATCGAGCGCAACTCGGTGCACGGCTCCGACAGCGTGGAGAATGCGCAGGTCGAGATCGCGCTCAATTTTCGCCCAGAAGAGATCGTAGGTTGAACGACAGTTTGAGCATGGCCGTCCATTCGATGGCGCGGGCGAGCGTGGACGGTATTTGCAGTCGAGGGAACCATGCATATTCTTGCCATCCTGGGCGCCGTTCTCGGCGTCGTGCTCCTTATTCTTTTCCGCATGCAGCAGGCCGCCAACGCCGCGCGTGACATCGCCAACGCCGCCGATGAAGCGCGCGGCTTCTTCCGCCGCTGGGGCTGGCGGAGAAAGCAGGTCACGAACCCGCTCGACACGATCGATGACGCGCGCGAGGCCGCGGCGGCGATGATGGTCGCGACCGCCCAGTCGGACGGCAGCATCACCGAGCGGGAGCGGACCGCGATCACGGCGGAGATGACCAAACGCTTCGGGGCCACCCAGCAGCAGGCCGAGGAGCTGCTGGCCCGCGCCCGCTGGCTGGTGCAGGACCGCAACGACGCAGGCGAGGTCTACCGCCGGCTCACACCATTTGTCCTGCGCGCATGCGGGCCGACCGAGCGCTCGGACCTGATCGAGATGCTGGGCATCGTTGCGAACGCCGACGGCAGGGCCGACGAGGTCGTTCAACAGGATATCGCCTCGCTGACCCGCAGCCTGAAATCACCATGATCACGCTCGACCACGTGCGCACGATGGCGGATTACAACCGCTGGCAGAACGGGAACCTCTACGGCGCCGCCGACGAGCTGACCGATGGGCAGCGCAGGGAGCCGCGCGGCGCCTTCTTCGGCTCGATCCACGGCACGCTCAACCATTTGCTGTGGGGCGACCAGATCTGGATGAGCCGGTTTGCCGATACGCCGAAGCCTAAAGGGGGTATCCCTCAGTCGGTTGCACTGTTCGAGGGGTGGGACGATCTCAAGCGCGAGAGGCAGGCCTTCGATAGCGTGATCATCGACTGGGCGGCCACGCTCGCTCCCAGCTGGTTGGAAGGCGACCTCACCTGGTTCTCGGGAGCGGCCGGCCGCGAGGTCACGAAACCCAAGTGGCTGCTCGTCACGCATCTGTTCAACCACCAAACGCACCATCGCGGCCAGGTGCACTGCATGCTCACGCAGTGCGGCGTGAAGCCGGGTGCTACTGATCTGCCGTTCAGACGGGACTGAGCGCTGCCTCTACTCTATGCGAGGACGGTGCCGAGCCCTTCAAGGATCATGGTCCAGCCGGCTTGCGTACGGTCTTTGTACTCCGCCCACTTCGGGTCCATCTCGTGCGTGAGCGTCAGCTCGCAGCCTGACTTCAGCGGCATGATCTCGACCGTCACGCGGCTCAAGTCCGTGGAGCCTCGCTGCGTGTGGAAGGTGAACACGAGGCGCCGGGGCCGGTCGATCTCGAGATATTCGCCGACGTGCTCGGCATCCACGCCGTCGCGCCGGTCCGTGAAGTTGAACGCGCCGCCGACCCGGGGATCGATCTCGGAACGCACCATCTGCCCCGTGGAGGTCGCGAACAGGAACTTGCGCGCCTTCTCCGCGTCGAGCCAGGCATCGAACACGCGCTCCGGCGAGGCCTCGAAGCGGCGCGTGACGCGGATGACGATGGGCGATTGGGCACTCATTGCGCATTTCCACTTGGAAAGCGGTCCGGGACCAGATTCAGCCTGACATTGTGCTCGAGCAGCGCTTTCAGCCCGGCCAGCACGAATGCGAACCCTTCCGTTGCATCGATCGCCTGCTTGGCGACTTCGTCCGCCTCGCCGCTGAAGCCGCTGTTGGTGATGCTGACAAAGGTGGTGCCGTCGTCGCGGGGAGTGAATGTCCACTCGATCGTGGTGGGACTGCCATAGGCCGGCCACTCGATGAGAATGCGCTTGTTCGGCTCGACGGATTTGACGGCGACCTGTACCGAGAAGTTGTACATGTCCCAGTGCCATTGAACCTGTTTGCCGGGCTCCAGCCTTCCGCTGCTCCGCGAGAACCAGAACTTGCTGGTCACCGCCGGATCGATGAAGGCCTCGAACACCTCCGCGACAGGCCGGCGAATGAGCATCTCGGCCTTCGCCACCGGCACATTGCTGAGCTTGGGATCTTTCATCGTCAGGCATCCTCGGAGATAGAGCGTCAGCTCTTCGCAATCCGCTTCTCGTATTCCTTCTCCAGCCGCGCGTGCGTCGACCAAAAGCCGCGCGGCTCGCGGCCATTGAGCACGTCCTCCAGGATGCCGACGTGGGCATCCCAGCCGCTGGCAACGCTGACCATCCCCTTGCGATCGGGCAGGCGGCGATGCGTCACCACCAGCAGGACATCCGCGCCGCGCGGCGCCAGCTCGAACGTGACCTCCTGCGCCTCTTCCGACGTGTCTCCCCACGTGTAGCTGAGAAGTCGCGGCGGCTCGCATCGCGTAACGCGCCCCGACATGGTGTGGCCGCGCTCCATCTTCTTGTAGCGCTCCGGGACGGCCTTCTCGGCGGAAAGGTCGGCGTGGTGAAAGCGCAGCTCCACGGCTCCGCCGACCCGCAGCTCCATCGGCCCGCCGGCAAGCCACTTGGCGCGCTTCTCCGGCTCCGTGAGGTAGGCCCAGAGCCGCTCGATCGGCCCCGGCAGCAGGCGCTCGAGGCGAACCGTGCCGGCTTCGGTGACAACGCCGTAGTTGCTCATGGATTGCTCCGCTTCTTTCGGCTGCGGGGGGGACGCTTGCGCGGCCGCGCAGTTGCAGCCGCTTCGTCCTCGGCGCGCAGCAGGTCGGCCAGGACATCGAGGCGCGCGGTCCACAGGGCACGCTGACGGGCGATCCAGGCCGCTGCCTCGTCGAGGGGCCGCGGGTCGAGCGACAGGAAATGCTCCCGCCCCGCGCGCCGGCGCTGCACCAGGTGAGCGCGCTCGAGCACGCGGATGTGCTTGGAGACGCCGTTGAGCGACATGGCGAACGGGTCCGCCAGCTCGGTGACGCGCGCCTCGCCTTGCGACAGGCGGTGCAGGATGGCGCGCCGCGTCGGATCGGCCAGCGCCATCAATGTGTGATCCAGGCTGGTTTGCATCGCCGCCATCATCATTCAACTCACGGGTTGAATATTGGCGCGGCCATTTCCGCCTGTCAACTGGATTCAACCGCACGGTTGAATCTCGCACGGACGGTGGCTTCTCCCTCTCCCCGCAAGCGGGGAGAGGGTCGGGGTGAGGGGCGGCCCAAAGCGCTGGCGCAGCTCGTTCCGCCCCTCGCCCTAACCCTCTCCCCACTGAAGAGTGGGGAGAGGGGACGCGGTGGCGGCCAGCCTCAACCCTTGCGCCGGTGCTCTTCCAGCCGCGGCATGATCTCGACGAGATTGCAGGGGCGGTGGCGGTTGTCGAGCTGGTGCACGAGGATGCCGTTCCAGGCGTCCTTGCAGGCGCCGGGCGAGCCGGGCAGACAGAAGATGTAGGTGCCGTGCGCAAGACCGCCGCAGGCGCGCGACTGGATGGTCGAGGTGCCGACCTTCTCGAACGAGATCATGTGGAAGGCGGTGGAGAAGCCGTCGATCTCCTTCTCGAACAGCGGCCGGATGGCCTCCGGCGTGACATCGCGCCCGGTGAAACCGGTCCCACCGGTGCTGATCACCACATCGATGGAGGGATCGGCAATCCACGTCCGCGTCTTGGCCCTGATCGCCTCCACGTCGTCCTTGACGATGGCCCGGTCGAAAACCTCGTGACCGGCGGCGCGGATCAACTCAGCGAGCGTGTCGCCTGACTTGTCGTCGGCGGCGCTCCGCGTATCCGACACCGTCAGCACCGCGATGCGAACTGGAATGAAGGGGCGGCTTTGGTCGAGCCTCGGCATCGGTCGATGATAGCCGTGACCGACCGCAAAAGTCGATCTGGCAACGTTACTTAGTACCTGATGCTGGCTTCCTTGCGCGCCAGTGTGGTCATCAACCCGGCATCCTCGCCGTCGGCCTCGACTGGAAGCGCGACCCTGAGGGGCAGCACAGGGATGCACAGCTCGGTCCGGCGATGCACCTCCCGGGTCAGCATCGGATCGTTGAGATAGACGGCGATGAACGGCCGATCGTAGTCGACCGAGAGACCCTGCTTCGGCACCCAATCACGATGGAGCCGGGATATAAGCCCGCCCATCGGCTGGTAGCTTCCAACGTGGGTATGCACAGCATAGGTGCCGCCGCTCAGCACCTGCCGGCAAATCCCTGCCGCCGGGTCGGCGTTGAGCCCCGACCTCGCCTCCACGCAGGCGTCGTAGCGCAGCAGCTCCGGCGACGTCATCTGCGGGTTGTCGTGAAACAACCCCCAGCCTCGCTTGACGTGACGGCGCGCATCGTGCTCGGCCAGCCAACGGCTCAGCCTCTCCCAGGCTTCCTTCGCAGCGGCCTGGTAGAGCCCGGTGCAGCGGGCGTAGACCACCGTGAGGGGCCGAATTTGGCGGTAGGCGACGCGCACGACAGCTGCTCACCTGCGAACCATTGCAACAATGAGACAACCCGTCCCACGAACGCGATCATAGGCAACTCTCGTTGCGTGACTCTTAAACTGCAAACGCCAAGTTTAACGCAGATGGGTCGGAGGTCTGCCACCGCGCATCTGAAAAGTTGGGCAGGGGGCGCAAGACGCGGTATTTCAGCCGATCACGAACGCCTGCGTGCGCACTTTTGTCGCAAGGGTGGGCGCTTCTGTAGCGCCCGTTAGAGATTGAGTAACGGCCGCCATCGTCAGCGCCACCCGCGGCTATCCACCCAGCCCGGCCTTGATCGCCAGCAGATCGCGCCAGGCCAGGCGCTTGGCCGCCGGCGTCCGCAACAAATAGGCGGGGTGGAGGGTGGCGATGGCGCGTGCCGACTGGCTGCCGATCATGACGTCGCGGAACCTGCCGCGAATGCGCATGATCCCTTCCGAAATGTCGAGAATGTGCTTGGCCGCGGCCCCGCCCAGCAGCACGACCACATCCGGGCCGACCAGCTCCACCTGCCGCTCCAGGAATGGACGGCACACCTGCGCCTCCTGCGGCGTGGGCGTGCGGTTACCCGGCGGGCGCCAGTAGACGATGTTGGTGATGTGCGCATCCTTCTCGCCAAGGCCGATGGCCGCCAGCATCTTGTCGAGCAACTGTCCGGCGCGACCAACGAAGGGTTGGCCTTGCAGGTCCTCGTCGCGCCCGGGCGCCTCGCCGATCAGCATCAGGCGCGCCTGTGCCGCCCCGCGATAGAAGCAGAGGTTTTTTGCGGTTGCCTTGAGGCTGCAGCCGTCGAAGCCGGCGAGCGCCGCCCGCAGCTCGTCGAGCGTGCGGGCTTCCCGCGCCGCGGTGCGGGCTGCCATCACAGCCGTATCGGGAGCAGCAGTCGGGAACTGGCGCGGCGCCGCAGGCGGCTGGTGCGGCCTTGGTGCAACGACCTCGCGGTCGGGCTGCTGGGGCGCCGCCGCCCTTGGCGCGCCAGCCCGGGGTGGCGGCACGGTGATGGGGCCCAGCGGACGGAAATCGTGGCCGGGCGGCGCATTGGCCCGGCCCAGCCAGTCGACAGGCGCCTCGCCCACGGGCTGATCCACGCCCATATCGCGATACCAGGCTAGCAGTGCGGCCACATGGGCGGTTCGAGCATCCGGCATGGGCGCGCAGTCTAGAGCAGGATCGCTTCGGATTGAATGACCTTGCCTCAACTGCAACGTGGCGGCCGAAGCGTGAATCCTGCTCTATTCATGGATTTGAGAGCAAGATTCACGTTCCATGATCGAAGCGAAGCGCTTCGATCAGAAACGATCTTGCTCTAGCTCGCTGGCCGGCCAATGCCAGTCCAGGCTTGACGCTTGGCAATCGGCCGACCTATCGAACCTTTAAAGCGAATGTAATCTGGGGGCGAGCCCATGGCGCTCAACGGACCCGAATTGCCGCCTCGCGAGGCGATGGAGTGCGACGTCGTGATCGTGGGTGCGGGTCCAGCTGGCCTCGCCACCGCGATCCGCCTCAAGCAGCTCGCCGCCAGCGCCGGTAGCGACCTCTCCGTCATCGTGCTCGAGAAGGGCTCCGAGGTCGGCGCGCACATCCTCTCGGGCGCCGTGATCGATCCGATCGGGCTGACCCGGCTCATCCCCGACTGGAAGGCCAAAGGCGCGCCGCTCGAGACCGAGGTGAGCGAGGACCGCTTCTACTACCTGGGGCCCTCCGGCGCGATGCGCATCCCCAACCTCGTCATGCCGCCGCTGATGAACAACCACGGCAACTATATCGCAAGCCTCGGCAACCTCGTGCGCTGGCTGGGCGAGCAGGCGACCGAGCTCGGCGTGGAGATCTACCCGGAGTTTGCCGCCTCCGAGGTGCTCTACGAAGAGAAAGGTGCCGTCATCGGCGTCGCCACGGGCGACAAGGGCATCGGCAAGAACGGCGAGCCGACCGACCGCTTCCAGCGCGGCATCGAGCTCAAGGCCAAGTACACCGTGATCGCCGAAGGTGCCCGCGGCTCGCTTGCCAAGAACCTGATCGCCAGGTTCGGGCTCGACAAGGGGTGCCAGCCGCAGAAATACGGGCTGGGCCTCAAGGAGCTGTGGGAGGTGATCCCGGACAAGCACCAGCCGGGCCTGGTGCAGCACACGCTGGGCTGGCCGCTCGATAACCGCACCGGCGGCGGCTCGTTCCTCTATCACTACGGCGCCAACCTGGTGTCGGTGGGCTTCGTCTTGCACCTGAACTACGAGAACCCCTACCTGTCGCCCTACGGGGAATTCCAGCGCTTCAAAACCCACCCGCTCATCCGCGGCACCTTCGAGGGCGGCAGGCGGATCGCCTATGGCGCACGCGCCATCACCGAGGGCGGCTGGCAGTCGATCCCGCAGCTGGCGTTTCCCGGCGGCGTGCTGGTCGGCTGTGCGGCCGGGTTCATGAACGTGCCGCGCATCAAGGGCTCTCACAATGCGATGCTGTCGGGCATCCACGCCGCCGAGGCGGCCTTCGCGGCCATCGCCGCGGGGCGCGCTCACGACGGGCTGGACGACTATCCCCGCGCGGTCATGGAAGGGCCGATCGCGCGCGACCTGCGCCGCGTGCGCAACGCCAAGCCGTTCCTGTCGAAGTTCGGCACGATCCTCGGCACGGTTTTCTCGGGCGCCGACATGTGGGCCAATACGCTGCTTCCGGGCGTCGGGCTGGGATACACCCTCAAGCACAGGAAGCCTGACCACGCCACGCTGCAAAGCTCCGGCCACGGCCAACGCATCGACTACCCCAAGCCTGACAACGTGCTCACCTTCGACCGCCTGACCAACGTGTCGTTCTCCGGCACCAATCATGAGGAGGACCAGCCCGTCCATCTCAAGGTTGCCGACATGGAGCTGCAAAAGCGGTCCGAGCACGACGTGTTCGCCGGGCCGTCGAACCGCTACTGCCCGGCCGGCGTCTACGAGTGGGTGGAGGAGGGCGGACAGCCGCGCTACGTGATCAACGCCCAGAACTGCGTGCACTGCAAGACCTGCGATATCAAGGACCCCAACCAGAACATCAACTGGGTGGTGCCCGAGGGCGGCGGCGGGCCGAACTACTCGGGGATGTGAGGGGCCGGCGGCGAGGCGGAGGGAATGGGAATGTCCACTGAAACGCTTCATCCCGACGCCGCGCGCGTGTGCGAGATGATCGTCGCCGCCAACCGGCCGCCGCTCGAGACGCTGACGCCGGCCGAGGCGCGCCTCGCCTACCTTGCGACGCGCCAGGCCCTGCAGCCTGACCCCGAGCCGGTCACCGAGGTCGTTGCTCTCGAGGCGTCAGGCCCAGCCGGCCCAATCCCGCTCCGGCTCTATCGCGGGCAGGGCGCCGACAAAGGCGCGCTGCAGCCCGCGCTCGTGTTCTTCCATGGCGGCGGCTGGGTGATCGGCGATCTGGAAAGCCACGACCAGGTGTGCCGGGCGCTCGCCAACGCGGCGCGCTGCATCCTCATCGCCGTCGACTACCGGCTGGCGCCCGAGCACAAGTTTCCGGCCGCGGTGGACGATGCCGTCGCGGCGATGCGCTGGATCGCGGACAACGCGGAGCGTATCGGCATCGACGCCGGCCGGCTGGCGGTTGGAGGCGACAGCGCGGGCGGCAATCTGGCCGCCGTGGTCTCGCTCGATGCGCGGGATCGCGGCAGCCCACCCCTCGTGTTCCAGCTGCTCGTTTATCCCTGCACCGATATGGCGCTCGAACAGCCTTCGCATCTGCGCCACGCCGACCAGCTGCCCCTGCGGCACGCGACCATGCAGTGGTTCGTCAGAAACTATCTGCGCGATACGGCGGACGAGAGCGATTGGCGGGCCTCGCCGCTGCGGGCGGCGAGCTTCCAGAGGCTGCCGCCGGCGCTTGTCGTCACGGCCGGATTCGACCCGCTGCACGATGAGGGCGAGGCCTACGCCCAGGCCCTCTCGGCCGCCGGAGTTCCGGTAGCGCTCGAGCGCTTCGATGGCCAGATCCACGGCTTTCTGAACATGGGGCGGATCGTGGCCGACTCGGGTCGCCTGATCGAGCTTGCGGCAACCTCGCTGAAGCGGGCTTTCCACACCGCCTGAGCGCCGCGCGTGTCTTGGGCGAATTGGTGTGGGCCGAATTGGTGTGGGCCGAATTGGTGTGGACGGTCGTCCGGTGTGGCTGGACGGCGACTGCACCGGAGTTAACAATGCAAAAAAAGTGATCGTCGCGCCTTTGCCGCATTTGCGCCGTTGCGTTGTCGCTTCCTCGGGCAACCTTCTGTCAGCACTTACAAAGATTGCGGCGTTGCCGAGGTCGCACGCACAAGGTATCTCTGCTAGGGTGCGTGCATGCTGAAAAAATCAGGGATGCATACAACGCTCCCGCTATGAGGTGACATGCGCCCTTGCCCCTATGCGTTCCTCAGGGTCGCGCCCGTCCTGCTTCTGGGTCTCCTGTCGGCGACAGGGCCGGCCGGAGCAGGGGTGGGCGACCCTCCGAACAAGGGCACGGAAACTCGCTCTCTGCTTGGAAGCTATCTCGCCGGCCGAGTGGCCCGTAGCCAGAACGATACTCCGGCAGCCGCCGCCTATTATGGGCACGCTCTGCGGCACGATCCGGGCAACGAGGTGCTCATCGAGTCTTCGTTCCAGATGGAGGCCAGCGAGGGCAACTGGCAGCAGGTCGAAGCACTGGCTCGCGAACTGGTCAAGGCGCAGCCTTCGCACCGGACGGCTCGCGCCTTCCTGGGTCTTGTCGACTTCAAAGCGGGCCGGTTCACGGAAGCGGAGGAGCATTTCAAGGAGGCGAGCTCTCATCCCATCGGCGAGCTGACCAGCACGCTGGCGCGGGCCTGGATCTATCAGGCGCAGAACAAGAGTCAGGAAGCGCTCAGCGCCCTGGACGCGCCAAAGCTGCCCGATTGGGCCCTCTATTTCCTTCGATATCATCGTGCCCTGATTGCGGACCTGGCTGGTCGCACCGCGGACGCACGCGCCTCCTACGAGCGCATTTCCAAGAACGACCAGCGCACGCTGCGCATTGCGCTCGCCTATGCCCGCCACGCTGCCCAAGCGGGCGACACAAAGCTCGCGCAAACCATCCTCACCGCGCATTTCGAGCGGGCCAAGACCGAGGGGCATCCTCACGCGCGTGCCCTGCAGGCGCAAATCGAGGCCGGCGAACGCCCGCAGCTGCTCATCGCCTCGCCGAGCGAAGGGCTCTCGGAGGTCTTCTACGGGCTGGGCGAGGCCCTTTCGGGCGAGGGCAGCATCGGCAACGGCGTCATCTTCCTGCAGTTCGCTCTCTACCTGGTACCCGACTCGACGTTTCCGCTGGTCACGCTGGCCAATGCCCAGGAGACAGCCAAACGCTACGAAGCAGCCATCGACGCCTACAGCCGCGTCCCCAGAGGCACTCCGCTCGAGATCAACATAGAGGTGCGCAAGGCGCTGAACCTCAACCAGCTGCAGCGTGTCGACGAGTCGCAGAGGCTGCTCGAGGAGCTTGCGCTCCGCCACCCGCAAGATGTGAGGCCGCTCGAGGCTCTGGGCGGCATCATGCGCGGGCACAAGCGCTTTGCAGAGTCCGCGGACTACTACACGCGTGCCATCGCTCTGATCGGCAAGCCGGAAACCAAGCACTGGTCCTTCTTCTATTCGCGTGGCACAGCCTACGAGCGCATGAAGAAGCTGCCCGAAGCAGAGGCGGATCTGCAGCGATCACTGCAGCTGAGCGCAGACCAGCCCCTCACCCTCAACTATCTGGGCTACACCTGGATCGACCACAACCGGAACTTGAAGCAGGGGCTGTCACTGATCGAAAAAGCAGTGCGGCTGAAACCGGACGACGGCTATATCGTCGACAGCCTGGGGTGGGCGTACTACCGCCTCGGCAACTTCAAGGAGGCGGTGAAGCATCTGGAGCGGGCGGTCGAGCTGCGGCCCGAGGATGCCACGCTCAACGATCACCTGGGCGATGCCTACTGGCGTGTCGGACGCGAGCGCGAGGCACGCTTCCAGTGGGACCAGGCCCTGTCTCTGCAGCCAGAGCCCGACGACGCCGAGAAGATCAGGCGCAAGCTGCAGAAGGGGCTGCCAGCGCAGGCGCGACAGTCCAAGCGCGCGAAGGAAGCGCTGCAGCGCCAGGACCGGCTCAAGAAGCGCACGGAGGTCAATCCGGCTAACCCGTTCTTCCAGTAGCGGGTTGCCGCCGCCCGCACGTGCGCGTCCGCCCACTGGCGGCCGAGCGGCCGGTTCGAGCCTGTGCCAATGTCCATCCGGGAGTTTGCCCACGCCAAAATCAACTTGACGCTCGGCGTGCTGGGCCGGCGGCCAGACGGCTATCACGAGCTGCAAAGCCTGGTGACATTCGCCGGCGTCCACGACGTTGTAAGCCTGGAGCCGGGCGCCGATGGTAGCGTCACCGTGGCCGGGCCGTTTGCACGCTACATTGGCGGCGAGAACCTTCTCATCAGGGCGCTGGCCCTTCTGCGCGAGGCCGATCCAGGACTGCGCCTGGGATCGGTTCGGCTCGACAAGCACTTGCCGGTTGCGGCCGGTATCGGTGGCGGCTCGGCCGACGGGGCTGCCCTCCTGAGGGCCGCGCGGCGTGCAAATTCCGAGCGCGCTGCTGGCGTCCCATGGCTCCAGATTGCGGCACGCCTGGGCGCGGACGTTTCCGTCTGCCTGGACGGTCAGCCGAGCCTGATCTGCGGCAAGGGCGAGAGAGTTGTACCGGTCCTCCGTCTGCCGCAGGTGGCCGCCGTCCTGGTCAATCCGGGCCAGCCCTTGCCGACCGAGCGTGTTTTCGCGGCGCTGCAGGCCGCCCCAGCGCCTTCGTGTGGCCCGTCGACGCCTCCGGTCGCGCTCTCCAGCCTCGATGACCTGCTGAGCTACATGCGAGCGCATGGCAACGACCTGGAGCGTCCGGCCATCGATCTGCTGCCAGTGATCAGCGACCTGAAGTCGGCTCTGCAGGCACAGCCCGATTGCCGCATCGCCGCCATGTCCGGCAGCGGACCGACCTGTTTTGGCATCTTTTCCGGTGCGTCCGAGGCGCGTCGGGCCGCCGACCGCATCGCCAACGCCCACACGGACTGGTGGGTGAAATCAACATCGCTGCAGGGCGTCGGCGGCTAGAGCAAGATCGTTTCTGATCGAAGCGCTTCGCTTCGATCATGGAACGTGAATCTTTGATACCGCCAAGCCAATGAACCTACCCGTCATCCCGGAAGCCGAGGCGCAGCCGAGACTCTCCGGGACCTGCCGCACGCACAGCGCTCGCCGCAGATCCCGGCTCTGCGCGATTCGCGCTTCAAGCGCGATCGCTGGGCCGGGATGACGGGTGGAAGGATATGCCGCTCAGTATGGTTCAATCCGAAGCGATCCTGCTCTAGGTGTGACCTCAGCTTGCCCGACCGATGCAAAAGCCGATGACGTCGCCCAGCGCGCGCGTGTGCGGTACGGCGGGGAAGATGGCCAGGGCATCGCGGGCGATGGCGCCGTAGTGGCGCGCCCGTTCCAGCGTGGCCTCGATGGCACTGTGCTTCTTCATCAGCTTGACGGCCTGCTCGAAGTCTCCGGGGCCGATCTTGCCCTCGCTCAGGGTGCGCCGCCAAAACGCGCGCTCGTCCTCGCCGCCACGGCGGAAGCACAAGATCACGGGCAGCGTGATCTTGCCTTCCCGGAAGTCGTCGCCGACCGATTTGCCGAGCCGCGCGCTGTCGCCAGAGTAGTCGAGGGCGTCGTCGACGAGCTGGAAAGCGATGCCGAGGTTGCGGCCGTAGGATTTCAGGGCTGCCTGCTCGTCCGCCGGCCGATTGGCAATGGCGGCACCAACTTCGGTCGCGGCCGAGAACAGCGCGGCGGTCTTGGCGTCGATGATTGCCAGGTATTCGTCCTCTGTGGTCGCCGTCCTCTTGGCCGCGGCGAGCTGCATGACCTCGCCCTCGGCGATGACGGCCGCCGCGCCGGAGAGAATCTTGAGCGCAGGCAGCGACCCCACGTCCACCATTATGCGAAACGCCTGGCCGAGCAGGAAATCGCCGACCAGAACGCTCGCCTGGTTGCCCCAGACCAGCCGCGCCGATTTCTTGCCGCGCCGGAAATCGCTCTCGTCCACCACGTCGTCGTGCAGCAGCGTGGCCGTGTGCATGAACTCGACGGCGGCGGCGAGGCGAACGTGGCCCTCACCCTGATAGCCGCACAGCCTGGCCGCAGCGATGGTCAGCATCGGCCGCAGCCGCTTTCCCCCTGAATCGATCAGGTGATGCGCCAGCTTCGGGATCAACTCGACGTTGGAAACCGCCCTGTCGAGAATGATGTGGTTGACCGCGGCCATGTCCGCAGCGACGATCTCGAGCAGCGGCCGCAGGCTCTCGTTGGGATCCCGCGCTTCCTCGAATGGCACGACGACGCCCAAGACGTGCTATCTCCAACTAAAGTCGGTCTGCTGCGGGTATAATCGGATGACATCAAGGGCAGTCAAGTCCGCCAGCCGCGACACAAGGTTACGGCTGGCGATGCAACCACGCGAGGCCTCATCGCACATGTTGGAAGTGCTGCGCAGCAACGATGCCGTGGTGATCAGCTTCGCCCAAGCGGTGCTGCAAGAGGTTGGTATCTCCAACTTTGTCGCCGATCTACACATGAGCGTGATGGAGGGCTCGATCGGTGCTTTTCCGCGCCGACTGCTGGTCGATGCGTCCGATGCCCCGGCCGCCAGGCAGGCGCTGGGCGAGGCCGGGCTGAAGGGCTGGCTCGTCAACGACGGGGAGACGCAGGCTTGATCGATGCACCGGCCACCAAGGGACCGTTGGCCGAAGCCGTGACCGATGATGCGTTCCTCGGCGGGGCGCTCAACCTCCTGCAGCCTGCGACCGGGTATCGAGCGGGGCTGGACGGGGTGCTGCTGGCGGCGGCGGTGGAGGCGCGCCCTGGCGAGCAGATCCTGGACGTCGGATCGGGCGTCGGCGCGGCGGGACTGGCGGTGGCGCGCCGCCTTCCGCAAGTGAGCGTCACGCTGATCGAGCGCGATCCAAAGCTCGCCGCGCTCGCGCGCAGCAACATCGCGCGCAACGACCTCACCCTTCGCGTACGTGTCATCGAGGCCGATGTTACGCGTCCGCTTGGCGACATTCCCGAGCTCGCCGCCGCGGCCGAGACCTTCGGCCACGCGCTCGCCAATCCGCCGTACCAGATCGAAGGGCAAGGCACGTCGGCCGGCGAGCCGTCGAGGGCGGCGGCCAATGCCATGCCGGCGGGTTCGCTCGATCGCTGGCTCCGTTTCATAGCAGCGATGGTACGCCCCGGCGGCACGGCCACGCTGATCCACCGCGCCGACGCGCTGGGCGACATCTTGAACACCCTCGCCGGGCGTTTTGGCGGGGCGGTCGTCCTTCCCTTGCACCCGCGCGAGGGCGAGCCCGCGTCGCGTATTCTGGTGCGGGCCGTCAAGGGCAGCCGCGCGCCGCTGGAGCTTCGCCCGGGACTGGTGCTGCACAACGCCGATCACAGCTTCCGAGCCCGACATCGAAGCCATCTTGCGGCGCGGATACGACCTGCCGCTGCGGGGCGGTGCCGCAGGCTGATGCTGTCGCCGGAACGCGATTGCCAAACTTCGCGTTTGCCGGTCTGCTACCCTTGGCGTGAGCTGTGCCGCTCCCCAGTTACCGGGCATCGACCGTATCGCCCGCGCGAGGACCTCAAATGCTGTTCTTCAATCGTGGCCCCATCGTTCCGGTGCTGCGCCTTTCCGGACCCATCGGCATGGTGACGCCGCTGCGGCCGGGGCTCGCGCTGGCCTCCGTAGCGGGCCCGATCGAGAAGGCCTTCGCGCTATCGAAGCTGCCCACCGTGGCGGTCGTGATCAACTCGCCCGGCGGCTCGCCCGTGCAGTCGCACCTGATCTTCAGCCGCATCCGCCAGCTCGCCAAGGAGAAGGAGAAGCGCGTCTACGTCTTCTGCGAGGACATCGCCGCCTCGGGCGGGTATTTCCTGGCGCTCGCGGGCGACGAGATCTACGCCGACCCCTCCTCCATCGTGGGATCGATTGGCGTCATCTCGGCCGGCTTCGGCCTCGACAGGTTCATCGAGCGCTTCGGCATCGAGCGGCGCGTGCACGCTGCCGGCAAGGACAAGGGGGCGCTCGATCCCTTCCGGCCGGAACGTCCCGAGGACGTGGCGCTGCTGAAGGAGCTGCAGCGCGACGTTCACGAGATTTTTATCAGCATTGTGAAGGAGCGCCGGGCCGGCAAGCTCAGCGGGCCGGAAGGCGAGCTGTTCTCCGGCGCATTCTGGTCGGCCGCCAAGGCGCAGGACTATGGCCTGATCGACGGCGTGGCCGACCTGCGCAGCAAAATGCAGGCGCTGCACGGCACCAAGGTGCGGCTCAGGGCCGTACCCCTGGCAGCCGGCGGGCTCCTGTCGCGTTTTCGCCGTCTTCCGGGGTTTCAACCGTCTTCAGGCGACGGATTTGCATTGGCGCCGTCGTTCGCCGATGATCTGGTGTCGGCGATCGAGGCGCGTGCGCTCTGGTCGCGGTTCGGTCTGTAGGTCGATGGCGAGCGGCGGGAGCCGGTGCCGAAGCCTCGAGGAGGTGCGACGTGCCACAGCTGATCGTCATGGCGCTGGTCGGGGCAGGCCTCTACGCCGGATACCGCTGGCTGTCCCGCTCCGCCAAGGAGATCACCGCCGAGATCAAGCGCACCGAGGACGAGCTGCTGCGCCGCGCAACCGGCCGCGCCCTCGAGAAGGACATGGGCCGGCTGGAATATGATCCCGTGAGCGGCGTGTATCGGCCCGTAGAGCGGGGCTAACCCTCTCTGGTGATGGCTCAGTACGCGCGCTTCAGCTTCGGAAACATCGGGAAATGCTTGACGTTGAGCGTGGCCAGCCTGAGCCCGTGGTGCTCGGCCGTGGCGGCGATCAGGGCGTCCATGGCCGCAACGCCGTGACTTGCCTCATAGATCCGAACGAAGATACCAGCGCGTTTGGCGATGTCTTGCGTAACCGGGAGCAAGGATGCCTGGGACAGGAGTTGCTCAGTTCGCTGCTCTTCTCGCCTGTTGCGAACCCCTGCATAGAGTTCCAGTATCGATGCCACGGAGACGTTGGGCTTCCTGCCGCTGGCTTCGAACAAATCGCGCGCCTCCTCAAGGCCCCGGAGATAATCAACAAGGATCGTCGTGTCAAAAAGCATTCGGCTTCACTTGCCACGCATCTGCTTGCGTATCCTCTCCATGCGCAGCCTATCGCGCTTGCGCCGATTGGCGTAGAATTCATCGAGATCGTCGCGATCCTTCCACATGCCGAAGGCTTGCCGCCAGGCTTCCTTCCAGTCGCCCTCGGCCGCAGTGGTCTCCTGCGCAAGCTCGCGATCGATGCCGCGGCGGATGATCTCGCCCTCCGATGTGCCAGTGAGCGCCGCGCGCGTCTTGATGCGCCGTTTCTGCTCCGCCGTGATGAAGAGCTGTTGGCGGACCATCTTGTTCATCGCAAGCCACCTCCTACACATATCATATGTGTATACCGTGCGCCGTTCAAGACTCGCGAATGCAAATCCTGGTGACGCCCCGCGCGGTTTGCGTATAGTGCGCGCCGCAACCATCCATGTGCCGTGACCCATGCTGAAGAAGGCCGCCAAGCCGGCCCCCAGCCCAGCTCTGGCGCTGAGGCCCAAGGAATCGTTCCAGGACCTGATCCTGGCGCTGCAGCAGTTCTGGGGCGAGCAGGGCTGCGTGATCCTGCAGCCCTACGACATGGAGGTTGGGGCAGGCACCTTCCACCCGGCCACCACCTTGCGCGCGCTCGGCCCCAAGCCCTGGAACGCGGCCTACGTGCAGCCCTCGCGCCGGCCCAAGGACGGCCGCTATGGCGAGAACCCCAACCGGCTGCAGCACTACTACCAGTTCCAGGTGATCATGAAGCCGTCGCCGGCCGACATTCTCGACCTCTACCTGGAGAGCCTCGCGCGCATCGGCATCGACCCGACGCAGCACGACATCCGCTTCGTCGAGGACGACTGGGAGAGCCCGACGCTGGGCGCCTGGGGGCTGGGCTGGGAGGTGTGGTGCGACGGCATGGAGGTGACGCAGTTCACCTACTTCCAGCAGGTCGGCGGCTACGACTGCAATCCGGTGTCGGGCGAGATCACCTACGGGCTCGAGCGCCTTGCCATGTACGTGCAGGGCGTCGACCGCGTGTTCGATCTCAACTTCAACGGCCGCAGCGACGAGCGCAAGCTCACCTACGGCGACGTGTTCCTGCAGGCCGAGCAGGAGTATTCGCGCTTCAACTTCGAGTTTGCCGACACGGAGATGCTGCTCGCTCACTTCCGCGACGCTGAGAAGGAGTGCAAGGCACTGCTGGAGAAGGGTATGGGGTCAGACCCCTGGCCCGAACCTTCGAGCCATATTGCAGCCGGCGCGGCCAGGGGTCTGACCCCGCCCAAACGCCACAAGCT
Source organism: uncultured Alphaproteobacteria bacterium (assembly GCA_963827545.1). Classification (GTDB taxonomy): domain Bacteria; phylum Pseudomonadota; class Alphaproteobacteria; order Rhizobiales; family Hyphomicrobiaceae; genus AWTP1-13. The sequence continues at coordinate 25,987 of CAWHBI010000038.1, read as the reverse complement.
GGCGCTGCCGGCCTACGACCAGTGCATCAAGGCTTCCCACATCTTCAACCTGCTGGATGCGCGCGGCGTGATCTCCGTGACCGAGCGCCAGAGCTACATCCTGCGCGTGCGCGAACTGGCAAAGGCCTGCTGCACGGCGTGGCTGGCGACGGAGGGGGGTGGGGGATGATGTCCGAGAGTGTCGCGTGACGCATCTTATGAGCCAGCGCGCTCGTCCATGCGGCTAGAGTAGGGCGGCTGAGCGCAAGCTCTGGTAAAGTGCGTGGATTGAACCGCCACGGCTTGCAGTTTCGCCAACAGGCGCCCGTTGCCACGTATACGCTGATTCTCGATCATCTGCCAAGTCATTCAGGCGACTGCCGGGCGTGAGGCACGGTCGGCCCTGGGCCTGCGGCTGGCACGCGTCGCGCTCCTCGTCACGTCCAGGGCACGAGCCTGCCGCTTCGGAGCAGCGGCGTCCTCAGCGATGCGGGAGCCGAGACAGCGAACATGCGGCAACGCTGGTTGTTTGACGAGCGGCACGCCCAAGACTCAGCGACGCGCTGATCCCCTTCTCCCCATGGGCAGGGCGAGGGGGGGGGATCGCACAAGGCAATGTCGGGTGCCGCCACCCCTGCCCCTCCCCACAGGCGGAGAGGAACCCGCGCGGCGCGGGGCAGCATGGAGCGTCGCACATGGCTGAGCTGCTGCTCGAGCTGTTCTCCGAGGAGATCCCGGCGCGGATGCAGGGGCGGGCGGCGGAGGATTTGCGGCGGCTCGTCACCGAGGGGTTGAAGGCGCAAGGGCTGGAGGCCGGCGAGGCGAAGGCGTATGCAACGCCGCGGCGGTTGACGCTGGTGGTGGAGGGCGTGCCGGCGAAGTCGCCTGACCTCTCAGAGGAGCGCAAGGGGCCGCGCGTCAATGCGCCGGAGCAGGCGATTGCAGGGTTCGTGAAGTCGGCGGGGCTCAAGTCGATCAGGGACGCCACCGTCGTCAAGGACGAGAAGAAGGGCGACTTCTACGTCGTCAAGGTCGAGAAGCCGGGACGGGCGGCGAAGGAGATCGTGGCCGAGGTGGTGCCGGCGGTGGCGGCGAAGTTCCCGTGGCCCAAGTCGATGCGCTGGGGCTCGGGCAAGACCACGTGGGTGCGGCCGTTGCATTCGATTCGTGTGCCTGCTCGACGGCAAGGTGGTGCCGTTCGTGATCGAGGAGGTGGAGAGCGGCAACGAAACGCGCGGGCATCGCTTCCACGGCAACGAGCCGTTCGCGGTGAAAGGCGCGGCGGACTACGCCAAGGGCCTCAAGAGCCACAAGGTGATCCTGGACCCGCAAGAGAGAGCGGAGCTGATCGGCGAGCAGGCGCGGGCCCTGGCGAAGGAGCACAAGCTGGCGCTGGTGGAGGACGAGGCGCTGCTCAGCGAGAACGCGGGGCTCACCGAGTGGCCGACGGTGCTGATGGGCTCCTTCGATGAGGCATTCCTCGCCGTGCCGGCGGAGTGCCTGATGCTGTCGATGAAACAGCATCAGAAGTGCTTCTCGCTGAAGCATCCGCGCTCGGGCAAGCTGGCGAACAAGTTCCTGCTGGTGTCGAACCTGGTGGCCAGGGACGGCGGCCGAGAGATCATCGCCGGCAACGAGAAGGTGATCGCGGCCAGGCTCTCGGACGCCAAGTTCTTCTGGGAGCAGGACCGCAAGAAGCCGCTGGACGAGATGGCGGCGGCGCTTTCCGGCATCACGTTCCACGAGAAGTTGGGATCGCAGAAGGAGCGGGTGGAGAGGATCGCGGAGCTGGCGTTCCAGATCGCGGGCTCGGTGGATGCGGTGCCGGAGGACGCGCGGCGCGCGGCGCAGCTCGCCAAGGCCGACCTGGTGTCGGGCATGGTGGGCGAGTTCCCCGAGCTGCAGGGGCTGATGGGGTGCTACTATGCCGAGGCCGGCGGCATCAAGCCCGAGATCGCGCGCGCAATCGAGCTGCACTACAAGCCCAAGGGGCCTTCCGACACGGTGCCGCTGGAGGCCGAGGGCGATGCCGTTGCGGTGGCCGTGGCGCTGGCCGACAAGCTCGACACGCTGGTGGGCTTCTGGGCCATCGGCGAGAAGCCGACGGGCTCGCGGCGATCCGTATCAGCTGCGGCGCGCGGCGCTGGGCGTGATCCGGATCGTGCTGGAGAATGATCTGCGGCTGCCGCTCGTGCCGAGCGTTCGAACGTCATGCAGACGCTGTTGAAAGTCCATGAGAAGATCAGATCTGAGCGCGGAGCGAAAGGCAGGCACTGGCTCGGGTATTGATGCTCCGTCGGCAGGAGATCGTGGATATCGCTCGAGCTCGGCAAAGCATGCGGGTAAGTACGAGTCATTCGATCTCCTCGTCCTTCTTCGCCGACCGGCTCAAGGTGCACCTGCGCGAGAAGGGCGCGCGGCACGACCTGATCGATGCGGTGTTCTCGCTGGGCGGCCAGGACGACCTGGCGCTGATCGTCAGGCGGGTGGAGGCGCTGGGCGAGTTCCTGAAGACCGACGACGGCGCCGTGCTGCTCACCGGCGTGCGGCGAGCGACCAACATCATCCGCGACGAGGAGAAGAAGGACAAGCGGAGCTACGCGGGCGCCGCCGACGCTGCGCTCCTGCGCGAGCCGCAGGAGCGGACGCTGCTACGAGGCGATCCAGAAGGTGAAGAAGGATACGGCGGCGGCCATCAACGTGGAGAACTTCGCCGGCGCCATGCGCGCGCTCGCCGAGCTGCGCGCGCCCGTCGATGCCTTCTTCGACAAGGTGACCGTCAACGTCGCCGATGGGCCCGATGCCGCCGCGCTCCGCGCCAACCGCCTCGCCCTCCTCTCCGAGATCCGCGCCGCCACCCTCACCGTGGCGGATTTCTCCAAGATTGCGGGGTAGGCACATCAGCGAGCTCTCCGTCGCCATCGCGGCGAGGTGGACTGGGTCCCCGCCCTCGCGGGGATGACGTTCTTGGCGTAGGCTCTCCGCAACAAAGTGGCGTCATACCGGCGGAGCAGGCGTAGGGTGCAATAAGCGGTAGCGCATTGCACCGATTCGACCTCTTCCACAGACGGCGGCGGCATGCGGTTTGCGTCGATCGGCGCAATGCGGCTGTCGCCTTATTGCGCCCTACCTTCGTGGCGCGTTAACGCTGATTGCCGATGGCGCGAAGGCGGTCGCGGCGGTCCTTATCCCCGCACATCTGCCGCCATGCCATCATGCGCGTCCTTGCTTGCGACGGGCGTTGGTACCAGCAGTCCGACGTGGCAAGGAGCGGCGACCTGGACGGTAGGCCCTCGTGCTGAGAGGGCCGAGCTCCAGGACCTCGGCGTGCCGACGGACGGCAACGTCAACAGGCGGGCCGTCGGCTGACAGGAGCAGCCGGGACCGACGAAACGCCGCAACGCGGGCGCCGCAAGGCGGACCCCGGGGACCCCCGCAAGGGGGTCTCAGGGAGCCCGACGGGGCTCCCAGGGAGGCGCTTACCCGACGCCTCCCGGACCGGCTCGGTACCGGTCCTTGGGCTGCCGACAAGGCGCCCGCGTACCCGTCGCACCCTCGCCGGCAACCGCCGGCGAGGCCGGTGGCGCTGGAGATAGCGGTGTTGGCGCTGCGGAGGCATAAGAGACTGGCATTGGAGCATGGACCACGCGAAACATGATGCGCCACATGCCGCTCTACAAGCTGAGCATCGAAGCCTCCGATCTGGAGACCGGACGCACTGCGGCGCGCGTGCTCGAAGAGCTGGCCGCACCGAGGGCGCTGGCGGTGACCCTGTTCGAGACCGTGCAGCCGCGCTTCGTGGTCGAAGCCTACTACGAGCATGCGCCTAGTCCGGACGGTATCGCGGGCGCGCTGGCCGGTATCGGAGCGGGGCTCGGGCAACCGCGGCTGGCGGCCGTGCCGGACCAGAATTGGGTAGCGCTGTCGCAGGCGGCGCTGCCTCCGGTCGCGGCCGGCCGGTTCATCGTGCACGGCCACCACGACCGCGCTCGCTTCGCCATGCGGCGCCTGGGCGTCGAGATCGAGGCCGGCGAGGCATTCGGCACCGCGCACAATGCCACCACCGCGCTGTGCCTCGAGGCGCTCGATGCGCTCACGCGCAGCCGGCACTTCACGCACGTGCTCGATCTCGGCTGTGGCAGCGGCGTGCTAGCGATCGCTGCGGCACGGGTGCTGCCCAACGCCCGCGTGCTCGCCAGTGACAACGACCCGCTGGCGACGCGGATCGCGCGCGACAATGCGCAGCTCAATCGCGTGGCAACGCGCGTGCGCGTGCTCACGGCAACCGGGTTCGATCATCCCGCGCTGCGCCGGGCGCAGCCCTTCGACCTGGTGCTGGCCAACGTCCTGCCCGGACCCCTGATCGACCTGGCGCCGGCCATGCGCCGCGGATTGAGGCGGGGAGGCGTAGCGGTCCTGTCGGGGCTCCTGAGCCATCAGGCCCCCGAGGTGGCTGGCTACGTACCGCGCAAAGGGCTTTCGCCTGCTGGACCGGCGGCAACGCGCGGGCTGGACGGCCTTGGTCCTGATGAAAGCGTGATGCACCGCTCGCCGATGACCGGCTCATGGACGCCACGGCCGGCGCTCTTCGCCCTCGGCGGCCGCCGCGCGCTCGGAGGCCTTGCTTTTCGCGATCTCGCGGGCGAGCGCGGTGAGCACCTCCTTTACGCCCCGCCCGGAAACCGCGGAAAGCACCATGGGCTTGCGGCGCGCGGCCGCCTTGAGTTCCGCGGCCTTGGCAGCAAGCGCGGCCTCGTCCAGCGCGTCGCACTTGGAAAGGGCGACGATCTCCTTCTTCTTCGCCAGGTCCGCGCCATAGGCCTTGAGCTCGGCGCGGACTGTTCGGTAGGCGGCGGCAATGTCGTCCTGGGTGGCGTCGACGAGGTGCAGCAGCACCCGGCAGCGCTCGACGTGGCCGAGGAAGCGCGTGCCGAGACCTGCACCCTCGTGTGCGCCCTCGATGAGACCCGGGATGTCGGCCAGCACGAAATCGATGCCCCCCTCGCGCACGACGCCGAGGTTGGGATGCAGCGTGGTGAAGGGATAGTCGGCGATCTTGGGCCTGGCCGCGCTGACCGTTGCCAGGAACGTCGACTTGCCGGCGTTGGGCAGGCCGACGATGCCGGCATCGGCGATCAGCTTGAGACGCAGCCAAACGGTGAGCTCCTCGCCCGGCTGGCCGGGATTGGCGTGGCGCGGCGCGCGGTTGGTCGGCGACTTGAAGTGTGCATTGCCGAAGCCGCCGTTGCCGCCGCGGGCGAGCCGCACGCGGTCGCCGGGCTTCATGACCTCGGCGAGCAGCGTCTCCTGGTCCTCGGCGATAGACCTGCGTGCCCGGCGGCACGGCGATCACCGCGTCCTTGCCGGAAGGGCCGGAGCGGTTCTGCCCCATGCCGCCGCGGCCGCTCTCGGCCTTGAAGTGCTGGCGATAGCGGTAGTCGATCAGCGTGTTGAGGTTGGCGACGCACTCCACCCACACGTCGCCGCCCTTGCCGCCGTCGCCGCCGTCGGGGCCGCCGAACTCGATGAACTTCTCGCGCCGGAACGAGACGCAGCCGGCCCCGCCTGCACCCGAGGCGATATAGATCTTGGCCTGGTCGAGAAACTTCATTTGCTGCGGATCATACCGACGAGCCAAATGGTTCCACCTGTCATCCCGGCCAAGCGCTCGCGCATTCTGCGCGAGCGCGCCGAGCCGGGATCTGCGGCAAGGGAGGAGCCCGCGGCAGATCCCGGAGAGTCTCGGCTGCGCCTCGGCTTCCGGGTCATGCTGGAAGCATGCCTCCGGCATGACGGGTGGAAGGATACGCTGCTCGGTATCACATGGTCCATGCGCTTCCCTATCGCGGCCGTGCGAACGCGGAAAGGCTTATTCGGCGTCGATCGCGCAGCAGCACCAGCGCGCTCAGGCCGGACCTCCGCCGAGGCGGCCGAGCCAGGCCCGCCAGCGTGGCCGTGCGCGCGTTTCCATACGCACCGACAGCGCGTGGAGCGCGTGCTTGGCGTCCAGCCAGTAGGTCACCGCCTCGACATCATGTCCGCGTGCGACGCTGATGATCATGCCGCGGCCCACGGGCTCGAAGCCGAGCTTTCTGAGCACACCGGCCGAAGCCCGGTTGTCGATGAAGTGGGACGAAGTGAAGCCCGGCAGGCGCCGCGCCTCGAAGCCGTAGCGCACGACCGCACGGGCAGCCTCGGTGGCATAGCCTTGGCCCCACCAGGGCCGACCCAGCCAGAATCCGAGCTCGGCCGCACCCGAGCGCCGACGGTAGAAACCCGCGCCGCCGATCAGCCGACCGTCCCGCACGATGGCGAAGCGCACCTCTCCCCGCCCCGGCTTGAGCCAGGCTGCGGCTTGCGCCCGCGTCAGCGGGTGCGGGATGTCGCTTGTCATGGACGCGACCGCCCAATCGCCGGCGAGACGGGTGAAGTCGGCCGCGTCGCTGCGCTGGAAGGGACGCAAATGCAGGCGTTCGGTTGTCAGCATCACCATAGGGAAAGCGTCGGCGCGCCCACAGTGCTCGTTCGTCGATCTCGGTCGGTGCAGGGGAGCCGGGAGGCTCTCGCGCAAAAGGGAGATGGCGCGCCATCTCCCTCGGCATCATTCCGCAACTGCCGGCCCGGGCGCAAGCACCCGATGCTGGCTCGCGCTACTCGGCGGCGCTCTTCGGGGCCGGTTTTACTGAAACGTAGACCCGCCCTCCGCGCTTGGTCGCGAACTCGACGCTGCCCTCGGCGAGAGCAAACAGCGTGTGGTCCGTGCCCATGCCGACGTTGGGTCCGGGGTGCACCTTCGTGCCGCGCTGGCGCACCAGGATGTTGCCGGCGAGCACATGCTGCCCGCCGTAGCGCTTCACGCCCAACCGCCGGCCTGCGGTATCGCGGCCGTTGCGGGAGGAGCCGCCTGCCTTCTTGTGTGCCATGGGTCTATTCCTTGCTCTGCCGGCCGCCCTCAGGCGCCGACGATCTCCTTGATGCGCACCACCGTCTGGTGCTGGCGGTGGCCGCGCTTGCGGCGCGAGTTCTTGCGCCGCCGCTTCTTGAAGGCGATGACCTTGGCGGCGCGACTCTGCTCCACCACCTCGCCGATGACCTTGGCGCCGGCCACCGCTGGCGCCCCGACCTTGGCATCGCCCGAACCACCGAGCATCAAGACTTCGGTAAACTCCACCTTGGCACCCGCGTCACCAGCAATCTTCTCGATCGTCACGACCTCGTTCGCGGCCACACGGTACTGTTTGCCGCCCGTCTTGATGACAGCGTACATCTTTGTTTTCCTTTGAGTTTTCGCGTCCTGCGTGCTGAAAGAGCACAGCTCCGCGCCGATCTCGCGGCGCAATATCATCGAGACGTCGGGCAAAGTCAACGCAAGACAGGCGCTTGTTCAGGCTCTGGCACCACCAGGCGCGCCGGAATAATGCAGCTGCAGCCTCGTTATAGGCGTGACCTGCTCAACCCCGCACCAGCAGATCAAGAGCAAGGGCGTCTCCCCCGCAGAGGCGCCTTTGGCTTTTGTTCATCTCGTGCATCTAGCTCATTGCTTGCTGGGCACCGGTCAAATATTGACTTTGGAGATTGCAATGACCAATCCATTCATCACGCACGATTTCGAGGTCGTGACGGCCTCTGCGGCCTTGGACCCGTCCAACAACCGTCGCGGCGTGGTTTGTTTTGTCGTCGACGCTCACTTCTATTCCTTCGCCATGGACCGGGCTGCCCTGCAGCGTCTCGGCCGGCAGATCGAGCGCCTGCTGGAAGAGATACCGCCGGTAGCACGCAGACGGTGAATAACCGTGGCACGCCGCTGGCATCGCAACTGAGCAAGGTTCGGAGAAATGGACTCGTGCCCGACTGTCGCCACGGCCAGGCGACGGCGCTGCCCAAGGGTCAGCCGGACACACCACGCCTGCGGGCAATCCGGCATGCGGCTGCGGCCGGTGGAGATCGAGATCGTCGACGGCGACCTCGTGGCTGCACTGTCGCAAGACGCGCGAGATCAGACCGGGACGGTGTAATGATCGCGGTGGTGAACCTGGCGGGCGAGGCGCAGAACTCGCTGTCGCGCCACGGCGCGGCTGCCATTTTTCGCTGGCGCGGCGCGATCCACGCGAGCCAAATTCCTGCCCTAATGTTGCCGGGGCGCATCATGGGCAGGTTGTTTCGCGGCACCACGATACAAGATCGCATGCCCATCGAAAGTACGCATCAGGTCAGCTTGGAAAAAAGAAGCAGAGGAGCCGTTGGACTGGCCCCTCTGCGCCACAGCTCCACCAAGTCATCTGCCCACCTGAGTGCGGGATCAAGGTGGCCAGACTTGAGTTATCTGCCCACTGCGTGCGGGGTGGCAGTAAGGCAGACAAACAAGGATGGCGCTGGATTTTGTGATACTGTCGCGCGCTCGGCGCGGGCCCCGCCTCGAAACACACCCTAATTGACACTAGTGCATGCAGTAGCATGCAGACGCTGACGCAACACTGGCGACGAACGTCAGCAACTTATCAGGCGGCATTTCGAAGGAGCCATCAAGTCATCTGAGACCTGAAGCGGTGTGCGAAATGTGCCTATTGCTCCTTCCCACGCTGCGTGCCAATCTTCGCTTACCACGCCTCAGGCCGTATCGGGATAAAGCCAAGAACGGGGACATGCCACCATCGAGGTGGCAGAGATCGTGATGAAAGTTCTAGTGGTAGAGGACGAGGCTCCAGTCTCAGACAGCATCAAGACGTGGCTTGAGCGTGGGGGCTTTCGGGTTGACCTTGCCGACAATGGGGAGGATGCGTGGTTTCTCGGTGACACCGAGGAGTTCGCGGCCGTCATCCTCGACCTTGGGCTCCCGCGAATGGACGGTCTAACGGTGCTCAAGCGCTGGCGGTCGGAAGGTCGCAGCATGCCAGTCATCATTCTGACGGCACGTGGCAGCTGGATGGAGCGTGTGGAAGGCATCGACGCTGGCGCTGACGACTATCTACCCAAGCCTTTCCAGATGGAGGAATTGTTGGCGCGCCTGCATGCCGTGCTCCGACGATCGGCCCACCAAGCAATCAATACCCTAAGAGTGGGTAGGCTGGTCGTCGATCACAGGCGCAAGGGAGTTACAGTGAATGGCGCGCCCGTGGATCTGACGCTGCTGGAGTACCGATTGCTGTCCTGCTTGGCGCTGCGGCCAGACGCGGTCATAAGCACTCCTGACCTGCTCGATCAGATTTACGGGCACGACCACGACAAGGATGCGAACGTGCTCGAAGCACTGGTCGGGCGGCTCCGTCGTAAAGTCGGAGCCGACGTCATCGCGACGCGTCGCGGTCAGGGGTATTACCTCAAGGGCGACGGTTGATTCCAAACTCGCTCCGCTTCCGGCTGCTTGGCGCCGCGGCTATTATCATTCTCGTCGCTGTGCAGATCGCCGGGGTGACTCTGCTCGTGCTCTTCGAGCGCAACGTCATTCGACATGTTCATACCGAACTGGATGCCGCCCTTGAAAAGCTCGCTACCTTCCTCCAGCGAGGCGAGAACGGAGAGTTGCAACTGAGCAGCGAGCTGGCGGACCTGCGCCTGCGTCAACCGTTCGCTGGGCGATATTGGCAGATCTCCGCCAATGGCAGGTCTTTGGCTCGCTCACTATCCCTCTGGGACACGGAGCTCGATGTCAAATCTGTTCCGGGGCCAGAGGAGGGCGTGCGGCGACAACATCTCGTCGGGCCCAACAAGCAGCAGCTCTATGCAGCTGTCCGCCGCATCGTTCTCAAGCCCGCTGCGCCCGAGCAGCAAGCGGCGGACTATCTGCTCGTCGTTGCCATGGATGTGACCGAGATTCGGGCGCTCGACGAGATCAACACACGGCTCCGCGGTGACGTCCTTGCTGCGCTGGGACTGCTGGCTGTGCTCCTGGCCGCCGCGGCGTGGGCCCAGGTGTCGGTGGGGCTGAGACCGCTGGAGATATTGCGAACGGGGCTGGAGAAAATTCGTCTCGGCAATTCACGGCGGCTATCCGACAAGGTTCCCTCCGAGGTGCAGCCCCTCGTCAACGAGACCAATCGGCTGCTCGAGGCACAGGAGAACGCCATCGAGGCCGCGCGGGCGAGGGCGGGTGACCTGGCTCATGGCCTCAAGACTCCACTGACTGCACTCACTGCGCTGGCAACAAAGCTGCGCGAGGAGCACAAGGCGGACGTGGCCAGCGAGATCGAGCACTATATCAAGGGGCTCGGCATGCACGTCGAGCGTGAGCTGACGAGGACACGAATTGCTGCGAGCACGACACTGGCCCAAAAAACACCCGTCGAATTGATCGTCGCACGCCTCTTCAGAACGATGGAGAAACTGCCGCGCGGTGATCACATCGATTGGGGTCTTGATTGCGAGCCCGACCTCACTGCGCCCGTGGAGGAAGCTGACCTGGCTGAAATCCTCGGCAATCTGCTCGACAATGCAAGGAAGTGGGCCCGATCGGAAGTGACCATCTCCGCTCGTTCAATCGGCGAAAACGTGGAACTGATGATCGAAGACGATGGACCGGGAGTACAGGAGGCCGATCATGCTCGCGTGTTGCGGCGAGGGATGAGACTTGATGAGAGTGTTCCCGGTTCGGGTCTGGGCCTGGCCATAACCAAGAGCGTTGTGGAGGCCTACGGTGGAAAGATGGCGCTTGAGAAATCGGTCCGCGGCGGGCTCTCGGTGCGCCTAGGCTTTCCAGCCAGCAGGTGAAAAGATACAGCAGCTCAACGGGATTCTGGGACAGGGCGGCTCGGCTGGTTCGGGCGCTGCAGCCACTGACGTTCTGCGGCCCTACATTGCTCCCGTTTGGCAGATCTCCAATCACTGCGGCGGACCGCACGCCGTTGTCGACGGACAGCTCCAGCATGAGGCCGGTGGCTGCTGGTGGGCCTGTTTCAGCGCGCGTTCGACCACATCTCGCGACTGCTTCTCCTGCGCGAGCAGCAGCTGCGCGTCCCTGCTCGCGCGCTCCTGCGCCTGTCTGGCCTGACGCTCCGCGTCGACCTGGTAGCGAAGCGCAGCAATCTGCTGTTGCGGCTCGATGCTGGAGGACGAAAGCTGTGTACGCAGTTCGTTGGTGGAGAGTTCGGCGGCGGCTCTCGCGCTGCGCTCCTGCGCCAGCCGAGCCGCAGCATCCTGCGCGGTACGCTCAAATTGTGAGCACGCTAGCCGCTCGCGGTCGATCCTCTCTGCCGTTTCCTTCGCGGTGCGCTCTGCGGCAACCTTTGCGAAGCGCACACGATCCAGTTCATCGGTTGCGTTCCTCGCCAACTTCTCGGCAGCCTCCCTGGCGATACGCTCCCGGCCCAACTGATCAACAGCATCCTTGGCAGCTTGCGCCAGCGAGGCTTTTGCCTTCACCTCTTGAGCCAACGAATCTCGCGCCTGCTTTCCACTTTGTGCTGCGCTTTCACGCGCAGCGCGCTCCTGGGTAAGCCGCTCGACCATTTCCACCACGCTGCGCTCGGCTCTTTCTTTGGCGTCGCGCACTTCAGTGAGCTTGGCCACGAGATCCTTGGCGTCCCGTTCTGCGGCCTCCCGCGTGCCACGCTCGCGCGCCGGACGCTCAGTTTCCTGCGCCGGCAGCGGCGCACCGACCATCTCACCATTCCTATCCCGCTCGCGCGTGGGTTGGAGCATCTCGCTGTAGGTCCAAACCGCGGCCCCGGCCGATGCCACCACCAGCGCCGAAAGCAGCACGGAGGCCAGTACTGACGCCCGCTGCGCCAGCTTTCGCTGGGGTCGATGGCTATCGGCCACGAGCGGGCGGCGTTTCCATGGATCGTAGGTCCCGAATATCCAAATGTGACCCTCGGGATCCCGGCTTGCGTATCCGCGCCCGCCGTAGTTCTCGACCCTGACGCCGAAGATAATCTCGGCACCCTTGGCCTTGGCTCTGGCGTGGTGCGCCTCGACATCTGCCACGATAAGATAGCAGGTCTGCGTCTCAACGCCCCCGATCTGGTCTGGATGGACAACCAACTTCTCAAAGGCAGAGTCCCCGACCGGGACCACGATGATTATACTTTCACCGAAAGCGAGCTGCGCGTGCTTGACCCCGCCGTTCTCGCCCTTGACAACGAGCTGCTTCTCGAAGCCCAGGGCATCGCAAAGCCAGTCGACCATCGCGACGGTGTCGCGATACGCAATTACAGACACTACTGCTCTTGTGGTGTCGGTTCTACTCTCAACCATATTACCCCAACGTGCGTTAAGTTGAATATCGGCATCCGGACCCCGCTTTTCTGCCCTACGGCGTAGTAAGAACCAATGCACCTCTGTCGTTCACTCCGCTTGATTGAATTCAATGCGGCAGAATATGCCACATGAATCCTATAATATGCCCACTGCAATAGTCTCACCTGCAGAACAAAACATACGCTGATTGGAGATCACCAAGGCTCATTTATCCCCGTAACTGCGCCCTCCCTTTATCCAACTAATCGAAATTGGTTTATGCCGAGCGCTATGCTGGAGAAAGCCGCTTCAAGCGCGTTGGTGGAAGGACTGTGATAATAGCAACAGTTCCCTCCCGGGCAATCGGACTGCGGGGTCGCGCAGTTCTCGAGCATTGTCCGCGTGGCGCTGGCACCCAGATGATCGGACGCTGCAAAAGCCTCGGCCAGGGAGCTCGTGTCGGTGTCGGCAAGTTCCGGGTGCCTGCCAACGGCAATGGCCGCCGCGTCGACAGCGTTCGTGAGCTTCTGCTTGACGAGCAGTACCTGGCCGAGGTCCACCGCGACCGCCACAACCGACAGCAGCGGCAAAATGGCAATCGTGAACTTCAGAAGAACCGCACCCCGGTTGTCGCAGCCAATGCGACGCGGGATAGAAAATACCACTCGACCCATCAGGCTTTGTCCCCGTCACCCACGCGCCACTATTTCACGTGAGGTGCCCCAGCACCGCCTGTCACCACCTTGTCCCGAGGGTGTCCAGGCCAAACGCCGCCTTCGGCTTAGTTAGACGCACCATCGCCAACGAGTCAACCGGGAACGCCGGCGTGAGTCCGGCACAAGCCATCGGAGCAAACCTGTGCGCTGCAATGCGAGCAAGCTGCCGTGCATGGGTTACCGCATGCGCGACAGGGAACTGGCGCTCGGCGCGGTTCATCGCCGCGGCGAAACAGGCGACAGCCACCGCGGCAGAAGCCGCTGCCGCGCTCTGCCCCAGCCGGCTTTGCGATTTGTTTCGTGGCGGTCTATGAAGGAATGGGGGGCCGGCACGAGCGGGGTGATTGCTGGGAGTACCGCTATGCAGGATGGCTGGGACAACAAACCCACTTCTGCAAGACGGGGTTCGAGCAGCGACCGTCGCTGGCCGCGGCTCTACCACAGCCAGAGTGGCGCAACCATGGTCGAGTTCGCCCTGATTGCCCTGCCATTCTTCATCCTGTTGTACGGCACTGTCGAAATCGGTTTCATCTATTGGGCCAATCAGGAGCTCGAGCACGCCACCGGCCACGGAGCGAGGCTGGTACGTACCGGCCAGGTGCAAGGGGGCGCCATGAACCAGGCGCAGCTCAAGACCGAGATCTGCGGTCAAACAGCGGTTCTGGTGGGCTGCTCCACGAAGCTGCGCCTGGACGTTCGAAGCGCCGCCAGCTTCTCCGGCATCACGCCGCCGTCGCCACTGAACGGCAGCGGTGTGCTGAAGGATGACACGGAATTCAGTTTCTCCCCCGGCGCATCCAACGACGTCGTGCTCGTCTCCGCGTTCTACAATTGGAAACCTCTCATGAAGCCCTCGGACTACATCCTGCGGGCATCATCCGTCACTCGCAACGAGCCCTTCTAGGGGGCCGAGGTTCGGACCATGTTGCGCAAGAGCCGGCGATCCGCTGGTAGTACGATCCGAATGCTCAGGGAGCGCGTCTCCAGCGACCTGCCGCGGGAGCAGTCGGGGCAGGCCTTGATCGAGGCTGCCTTGATATTCCCGCTCCTGGTTGGGCTCTTTCTCGGTGTGTCCGAATTCTGCGAGGGCTTTACAGTCAGCCGCCGGCTCGAGGCTGCAGCGGGCATGGCGGCCGACCTCGTCGCGAGGGCGCAGACGGTAACGGCGGACGACCTGAGCGGAATCAAGGCGATGGTCGACGAGACCCTCAAGCCGTTCCCCACCTCGAGCCTCGGCCTGATCCTGACCAGCGTCGTTGCCGACGCGGGCAATGTGACCATAGTCGGCTGGAGCGACGCGCGGGGATCGGACGTGATCCCCTATGCGACAGGGAGCATAATCAGTTTGCCCGCCGGGCTCACATTGCCCGACACGTCTGTCATTGTTGCTGAGGTCAAGTATTCCTTTCGATCGACCCTCTCGACCTTGATCGTCGGTTCGATACCGCTCAAGGGGAAGGCGTATCAGCGACCACGGATCGCGCTCGGCGTTGCCAAGGAAAATTAAGCTTTGCCAAGTCGCTGCCGTGGCGCGCCTGCCCCATTCGCCGAAGCCAATAGACACATTGTTGCCATTTTCGGAGTTAGTGGCACTTCCGCCACATACACCGAATGGGTAGCCTAGCTCCTCTTGGACAACCTTGGGACGTCACATCTCAAGGCGCTGATACCACTGTAGAATCAACACAGAATTTGAGACGTGGCAGTCCCTTTTTTGGCCGACCTCGTCACCCTTCCAATGCACCGAAGTGCTCTGAACTCTGTTTTTTAGCAATCTTGAATTGCATTTTTGATTTGCACACAACCATAAATAGGTGGACCCTGGAGGCGCGTCCGTTGCCAACTGCCAGCGGCCTGTGCGGAACCTGTGGTTAACGTGTGTAGCTAGTTGCCACATTTTTGAAATTGAGCGCGGGTTGTTTTTGGTGGCCGGGCGAGCTTTACGAGCCGCACGGCAGGTAGCGGTTCAGTCAGGGAGTATCTGTGAAATGGTGCGTGATCCCAAAACTCTTGCCGTGCGGCTCTGGAAGAACAAGCGCGGCGCGTCTTTGCTCGAATACTCGGTGCTTGTCGGTCTGATCACGGCTGGCGTTGTAGGCCATCATAGCCGGCTGTGGCAGCTTGGACGGGAACCCAGTGGACGAACCTGAAGACCAACACTGACAAGGCGGACGCAGTCCGCAGCTAACCTTGATCCAGCGACAAGGGGCGCGCTTAGGCGCGCCCCTTCGCGGGACAGGGCTGGCGGGCCGGCTTCTGACCCCATTCTCTTCGAGGCGAGTACAGGTGTGGGTGACGCGTCATGCGGGTCGGTACGCTCAATCGCATTCTGGCGGCTGCTGTGTGCGCAGCCGGTGCCACGTATCTGACGGTCTCGTTCATGTCGCCACGGACGCAGGTTGCTGCGCCCGCCGTGCCGCGGTCGCTGTCCAGCCTGAAGCGAAGGGCCTGGACACCAAGACCGTGATCGTGGCTGCCGTACCCCTTCAGTTCGGCACACCGTTGACCGCAGCCGTCCTGGCCGAGGTGGAATGGCCGGCGGCGTCTGTGCCGCCCGGTGCCTTCACCAGCCGTGATGCTCTGCTCGGCCCGGGCGGTCAAAGAACGGTGCTGACCTCCATCGGCAAGAGCGAGCCGATCCTCGCTTCCAAGATCACCGGGCCGGGGCAACGGGGCTCGCTCTCTGCCGTCATCGAGGACGGCAAGAAGGCGGTCACCATCCGCGTCGACGACGTCCTCGGTGTCGCCGGCTTCGTGCAGCCGAACGATCGCGTCGACGTGCTGCTGACGCGCAATGAGCGTCCGGCCACACCGACCGGAAGACCGGCGACGGGAACGGCCTACAGCGACCTGCTTCTGCAGAATGTCCGCGTGCTCGCCGTCGATCAGCTCGCCGACCGCGGGCAGGCAAAGCCGGCCAAAGCCGTGACGATCGAGGTGGAGACGGAGGATGCACAGAAGGTCGCGCTCGGCGCGTCGATCGGACAGCTGTCCCTGGCGCTGCGCCAGGCGGGCTCATCCTTTACCACCGATGTCCGTCGCATCGGCATCGACGACCTGGGCCGGCCGCAGAATGAGCTGGAAATGCCGAGGCAGCCTACGGGCGATCGCACCTTGGTCACGGTTACGCGCGGCGTGAGCGAGCGCAGCATCTACGAGATCAGTGAAGGCGGCAGACGCGAGTTCAAGTTGACCGTTCCGGGACAACAGGACCCCAACCAGGGACCCCCAGCGCAACAAGATACAGCGCAGTTGATAACGCAACCGGAATAGGAAGCCACGCGAGGCGATGTACTATGGTGCGGGAGTTTTGTGTGGCCAAGGTCGGCGCTGCCGCGCGTGACCGGCCCGTGTCGCTCGGTCGACCGAGCACCCGGACGTCCGCCACGGGCAACAGGGCCAGTGGGCGCACCGTAGCCGCGATCGGCGCTCGCCCTCGCACTCCAGTTGATTTGGCAGGCGCTCGCACTGCCCGCTCCGGCGCTCGCGCAAAAGCAGACAACCCAGAAGCAGCCAACCCATAAGGCCAACATCTTCGGCCTTCGCGACAGCTCCATGGTCCAGTTGTCCATCACGGTGGACAAGGCCCGCACCGTCGCCTGCGACCAGGATTTCACCGAGATCCTGGTTGCCAACCCGGGGATTGCCGACGTCGTCGCGCTGTCGAACAAGCAGCTCTATGTGCTCGGCAAGAAGGCGGGATTGACCAGCATTTCCCTGGTTGGCAGCGACAAACGGGTCATTGGCTTGGTCAATGTCGAGGTGTCGCATGATGTGGACGGCCTCCAGCGCCGGCTGCGGCAGCTTGTGCCGGGCAGCAACATCTCCGTCACCTCGGTGAACGGCAAGGTCCTTCTGACCGGCACGGCGCCCGACGCGCCCTCGCTGTCGCGAGCCATGGTGATCGCAGAGCAGGTGGCGCCACAGGCGGTCGCCAACGCCATGACGGTGCGGGGCTCGCAGCAAGTCCTGCTCGAGGTCAGGTTTGTCGAGGCCACTCGCGATTCCTCGCGCGAGCTCGGCATTGGATGGGATGTCATCGGCAACAGAATTGGCGTTCTCGCTGGCGTCACTGGCGCGGCGAGTGGCCTCCCCGGTGTAGCGGGAGCGGTGCCAGTGTCGGGGGGCCTGGCCTCCGGCAACGCTGCCTTTCGGCGCGGCCATTGCGCGCTTGCTCGACAGCGGGAACGAAAGCCGATGTGATCATCCAGGCGCTGGAGAAGCGCGGGCTTGCGCGCCGACTGGCCGAGCCCAACCTGGTTGCGCTATCGGGCGATACCGCCAGCTTCCTGGCGGGTGGTGAGTTTCCTTTTCCGGTCGCGGCTGAGCAGGGCAAGATAACGGTCGAGTTCAAGAAGTTCGGCATCGGGCTCGCCTTCACGCCAACCGTGCTGGGCGAAGGGCAGATCAACCTGAAGATCGAGCCCGAGGTGAGCGAGCTCGATCCCACCAACTCGTTGCGTGTCAACGGCATCGAGGTGCCCAGCCTGATGGTGCGCCGCACCCAGACCACGATCGAGCTGCGCGACGGGCAGAGCTTTGCGATCGCCGGCCTGCTCTACTCGAACCACTTCAAGAACCAGTCCCAGCTGCCCTGGATCGGAGAAGTTCCGGTGATGGGAGCGCTGTTTCGCAGCGCTGCCTTCCAGCGCAAGGAGACCGATCTGGTCATCATCGTCACGCCGAGGCTGGTGAGGCCTGCACGTCCGGACGAGAGGCTCAAGACTCCGCTCGACGACCGGCTGCCGAGCAATGATCGCGAATTCTTCCTCAGGGGACAGCAGGAGGTCAAGGCGGCCAGGCCTCAGCCGTTCCATGGACACATACTGGAGCTGGAAGCCGGGGAGCCGGTGCAACGAGACCCTAAGTAAGGCGGGGGGGACAATGTATCGAAATAACGCGCAGATGGGGTTGAGGACGATTGCAGCAATGGCGCTTATTGCTCTGTCGACGAGCCTGGGCGGATGCAGCAGCGACCAGGTGCACGAGTATCGCGCCCACTCCGACAAGGTAACCAGCGGTGCAGGCGACGCGGCTGCCTCGAACAGGGTCGTCCACACCGTTGATCCGTGGCCGTACTACAGCCAGAAGACGCAGATCGACATGGACGGAAAGCGCTCCCAGCTCGCTATTCGTCGTTACGAGACCAACACAAGCATCAAGCCGAAAGGGACTAGTTCGGATTCGAGCGGCATCCTCAACGGCAACGGCAATGGCGGAAAGTAGACCGCAGCCTCACGCCCGACCAACGCGTCCAGCCAGGGACTTGGACAAAGACCTACAACAGAATTGCGAGCTGCCTTTCACATGAACGCCAGCTTCAGACTTTTCCAGCGGAACGTCTTCAATAGTGGACAGGCGAGCAGCATAGCTCTCGTCAGCCCACGGCGTCCGCTGCAGGAACGCCTGAGATCGGCGCTGAAGGAGGACAAGCGCTTTCACTTCGTTGCAGTGCAGGGCGACCTTGCCCAGGCTCGATCAAACTTTAGAGCCGGCTCGCAGCCTTCGATACTGATCGCCGATCTTCAAGGCGACCCGGAGGCGTCAATCGCCGCCATAGAGCACCTGCGGTCCGACGGTTTCACTGGCGCTCTCATCACGCTGTCGGAAGGCCTGGACGAAACAACAGTGCGCGCACTGCTGCGCCTGCATGTAACGGATTGGCTGCCGGCAGACGTCGAAAACGAGGAGATCATCCAGGCTTGCGAGCGAGCCCTGAGCTCGAGAAGGCTGGGGGACGGGAAAACGCGGGCCAAGTGCTACGCATTCGTGCCGGCGGCGGGCGGTGTTGGCAACACGACCCTCGCAATCCAGACCGCGTTCCTGCTCGGGAAGAAGACACGCAACCTCGGCAGAACCTGCCTGGTGGACCTCAACTTCGAGTCCGGCGCGCTGGCCGACTACCTCGACCTTCAGCCGCTGTTCGACGCAGAAGCCATCGCCAACGACCCGAGCCGCCTCGACAATCGGCTGCTGGAAGTCATGCTGGCCCGCCACGCAACCGGACTTGCGGTCTTGGCCGGACCGAGAGCGCCTGCGAAGGCTCCCCACGTCGACGGCAAGCTTGTGACGAATGCGCTGGGCGTGGTCTCCGACTCGTTCGAGCACATGGTTCTCGACCTGCCAACTACCTGGCAGAAATGGACCTTCGATGTGCTCGCGGGATCGGACCAGATTTTCGTTGTCACCGAATTCACTGTGCCGGCCATGCGCAAAGCGCATGAGCTCGCAGAGGCGATTGCTGAACGCTTCGACGATGAGCGAAGCATTCGAGTGATCGTCAACAAATTCCGGCAGCAGCTGTTCGGCGGCGGGCTGCGCAAGGTCGACGCCACCGGGTTGTTCAGAGACAGCTTGGCCGGCTTCGTGGCGGAGGATCACGAGCTGATCAACGAGGCGATCAATCGCGGTGAGATCCTGAGCACGATAAGCCATTCCAATCGCGTGAGCCGTGACCTGTCGCGGATCGTGCTCGGGGACTAGACGGGAAAAAGGAGCCAGCGGTTCGCCAACCGAAGCCGCAAGGATGTGTGGGGTGCGAGCGTCATGCGTTTCTCTTTCAACAATTCAACCCGTCCCGCCAATGGGCAGGAAGCGCAGGCGGAGCGGCCCAGCATCGCATCGATAACCGGCGATGGCGTGCCTCCGCGCAGCAGTCTGCTGCTGACTCCCCAGCTCATCGACGCCAAGGTCAGGCTCCATCGCAAGCTGATCGACGAGCTCAACCTCTCGCACATCGAGAAGATTCCAAGGTCCGAGCTCCGCCTCCAGGTCCATAACCTGATCTCCGACTACGTCTTGGCCGAGCGCATTCCGCTGAACACCGTGGAGCTCGATGAGTTTGTCAATGAAGTGATGGACGAGCTGACCGGCCTAGGGCCGATCGAGCCCATCCTGAAGGACCCCACAGTTACCGACATCTTGATCAACACGCACGAGAGGGTCTACGTCGAGAGGCACGGACAGCTCGAGCCGGTGCCTGTGCGCTTCAAGGACGAGGCGCACGTCCTGCGCATTGTGAACAAGATCGTCAGCGCTGTCGGACGGCGCGTGGACAAGTCTTCGCCGATGGTGGACGCCCGGCTGCTGGATGGCTCACGCATCAATGTTGCCATCAGGCCAGTCGCCATCGACGGGCCTTTGGTATCCATCCGCAAGTTCGCGAAGCGCGCGTTCGACATGGAGGCGCTAGTCAAGAACGGCACATTGAGCGCGACGATGGCCAAGATACTGGGCGAGGCCGTGCGCGCACGCTTGTCGATCCTGATCTCCGGCGGGACGGGCAGCGGCAAGACGACTTTCCTCAATGCCCTGTCCAGTTTCGTCTCCAGCAAAGAGCGCCTCATAACCATCGAGGACGCTGCCGAACTGCAGCTGCAGCAGCCGCACGTCGGCCGCCTCGAAACGCATCCGCCGAACATCGAAGGACGAGGGGAGATCCGCCAACGCGAGCTCGTCAAGAACGCACTGCGCATGCGGCCGGACCGCATCATCGTCGGCGAGGTCAGGGGCGAGGAGGCATTCGACATGCTCCAAGCGATGACCACGGGGCATGAGGGATCCATGACCACGGTTCACGCAAACAGCCCGCGCGATGCGATTTCCCGCCTGGAACAGATGGTAGGGATGGCCGGGTTCCCGATGAGCGAGGCGAGCATCCGGTCTCACATCGCCTCCGCGATCAAGATCATTGTCCAGGTGCAGCGCTTCCCTGACGGCAAGCGGCGCGTCACGAGCGTCGGAGAAATCACGGGGTTCGATGGAACGATTGTCCAGATGCAGGAACTCTTCAAGTTAGTGGCGGGAGAATTTCGGGCCACCGGCTTGCGCCCGGCATTCGTCGACATCCTGGTGCAGGGCGGTGCCGACATCCCGCAGCATGCATTCCATCCGGGAGCGGCGCAGTGACCTGGATCAGCTCCAGTTTCGGCGATTTGAGCAATGCCGCCAGCTTGGTCGTCCTGACGCTCATCTTTTGCGCCTACTTCATGGCGCTGGAAGCAGCTTTCCTGTCCGTCGCCGGCCGAACCGCGGCGAGGAGCCAGCTCAGCAAGAGGCTTTCCACCGACAGCGCCCCCTTGGACCACCTGCAAGATCTGGTCAAGATGAGGAAGAGGCGCAGCCTTTCGCCTGACGGCGAATACACATTGCCGCTGGCTCGGGTCAATCGGCTGGTCGTTCAATCTGGCGCTTCATGGGGTGCTGCAGGCTTTCCCGCCCTCTTCATCGGGGTCAGCGCAGTCATGGTCGGCATCGTTTTCCTTCTCACGCGCAACCTTCCGGCAGCGCTCTTCATCGGGCTCTCGGCCGGAGCCGGTCTGCTCTATTTTCTTCTCATCTACATGCGCGGCAAACGCCGTAGCAGATTGGAAGGCCAGCTGCCTGACGCCATCGACACGCTGGTCAGAAGCCTCAAGGCAGGACAGCCGGTCTCGGCCGCGATACGCCTTGTCGCACGCGAGCTGCCGGACCCCATCGGTACGGAATTTCGCATCCTCTCCGACGAACTCACCTACGGCCTCGATCTCGAAACCGCGATGAACAACATGGGCGCCCGTGTTGGACAGGAGGATCTTGCACTGGTCGTGATCGCGACCGGAATACAGGCCAGCACCGGAGGAAACCTCGGAGAAATTCTGAACAGCATGTCAAAGGTGGTGCGGGAGAGACTGAGACTGCGCCTCAAGGTCAAGGCAATGTCGGCGGAAGGTCGGATCTCGGCGATCATGCTGAGCATTCTGCCGTTCGGCCTGTTTGCGATCCTCTGGGTCATCGCTCCGAGTTTCTACGGTGAGATCTGGGACCAGCCGCTGGTGAAGCTCATTCTTCTTGCTGCAGCCGCCTGGTTGATGATCGGCAACCTCGTGATGTACCACCTGGTGAAGTTCGAGGTCTAACGATGCTTTACGAGCTCGTAGCGTCGCTGCCTTTGTTCGTCGAGGCAAACATGTTGCCTCTCATTGCTGCGGCAATATTCGGTTGCGTGTTCTTCGCGGTGCTCGTCATCGTGCAGACGGCGCAGGCGCGCGCGCTGGTCAAGAAACGCTCCATCGCCTTCAACCCTGCTCACTCTCAGCCGGCCCACCAAGGCAGCGGGCGGAGACGGACTTCGCAACAAGGGAATGAGGTCGAAGAGGCCTCCGAGCTGTTATTTGCGATCGAGAAGGGGTTGTCCTCCAGCAACACAAAGCGCTTGTCCAAGATTCGGCGGGACCTGATCCGGGCTGGGTATTTTGCCAACGATGCCATCTTCTACTACTTCCTTACACGGGTGGCGTCGGCGTGCCTGCTCGCTTTTCTGGTCCAGGCACTGGTGCGCAGTGTCGCGTCCAACCCATCAACCAGCACCCTTATCGCCAGCGTGGTCATAGGCGCATCCTTGGGTCTCATCATCCCGGCAATCTATGTGCGGCGGCGCCATGAGTTCCTGTTCCAGCAATGCCGCAATGGGTTTCCGACCTTTCTGGACCTACTTGTGGTGTGCTCCGAGGCTGGCTTGACCCCCCGTGCCGGCATCGAACGGGTCAGCCGGGAAATCACGCGTACCCACCCGTTTCTCGGCGCAAACCTCTTCCTGATGAGTTTGGAATTGCGGGCGGGCCGGCCCCTGGCCGAGGCCGTCGAGGGACTCGGGCGAAGGGTGGATCTCGACGAAGTGCGGAGCTTCGGCTCGCTTCTGCAACAGACTGAAGAGCTGGGAACCAACCTGACCAACACTCTGCGCGTTTTCAGTGAGGACATGCGCGCGCGGCGGTTTCTGCGCGCCGAGGAAAAGGCGTACAGCCTGCCGGTGAAATTGGTGCTGCCGTTGGCATTTTTTGTGTTCCCGGCGGTGCTGGTCGTGACGCTGATGCCGGTCCTCATACGGATGCACAAGGCGTTCCAGTGACATACGCTACAGGCAAACCTCGGAGATTGGAAATGTGGGGAACGTTCAACAGACGGATAGGGGCCTTGGCGCTGTTGCTTGCGTTTGGGCTGACGGGTTGCGGTGGTTTGAACGGCGAGTTGACGCTCGATCGCCCCGTTGAGAACCCGGTTTTTGGCTCTCTGCCGGCAGAGAAGTCACTCGAGATTGCCAAGAGATACTATCGTGACGGCCACTTTGGATTGGCAGAGCAATCGTTCCGAAAGGTCGTCGCCCAAGATAGGAACAATGCCGAGGCCTGGCTTGGATTGGCTGCTTCCTATGATCGATTGGGCCGGTTCGACCAGGCACGTCGGGCATACGACGTCGTCACCAAACTCGTAGGCAACACGCCAACGGTGCTAAACAACCTCGGTTATCACTACATCCTGCGCGGCGACCACGCCAACGCGCGTACAACTCTTATGGCGGCCTATCGCGGCGACCCGAGTAACGAATTCATCCGCAACAACATAGACCTTGTTGGCAGCATGGAGGGGCAGAACGGTTGGGCCCCTCAGGTAAAGAGCACCCACCGCTAGTCTAGTCTAGCGACCTCGCGGCCTGGGCAGGTATGCAGTGAGGCGCGCCCAGATCATGGGCGGTTGTGGCGGCTTGTTCTGGTGCGCCGAAGCCTCCGGCACGGCGCGCCACAGTCACTTCTCCTGCACCGCGATCTGACGATCGAACCAGGACAAGTCTCGGCTCCAGCCGGCGTGCCCTGGTGAGAGGCCGACGAGGCGTTGCATGATCACCCGACCATCTCGCAGCGCCTGTAGTGCGCGCTCGCGCTCTCCAGATCGCTGGTACAGGCTGGCCAGCTTCGCGTGACTGACCGCCACATCCCGCTGCCATACAGAGTTGTCGGGGTCTTTCCCTGCCAGGTGCATCGCTTCGGCGAGTGCGGTCGCGTAGCTCGCAAGCGCTGCCGACAGGTCACCCTTTTCGCGCAGCACGTCGCCCATCTTCATATGTGCGACCGAGAGATGACTCCGCCATTGCGCGTTGCTGGGATCCGCGTTGGTGAGGGATGATACGATGTCGTAGTGGCCCCAGTGCTGCACCAGCGCTCCTTCGAGCTCCCCTTGGGCCGACAGGACATCACCAATGCAGCTCTTGGCGACCGCCACATCATGCCTCCATCCGCCATTGTCGGGGTCCGTCTCGGCAAGCTTCAACGCTATGGCGTGCGCGGCCTGGTAGCTCGTGAGTGCAGACGAGAGGTCGTTTTGCTGGCGAAGGACGGAACCAATCTTGATGTGCGAGATCATGAGGTCGCGCTGCCACACCAGATTGCTGGGGGCAGTCTTTGTGAGCCGGTATCTGAGAGCGTGCGAGGACCTGTAGGTTGCCAACGCTTCGGGCAAGTTCCCTTGAGCAACGAGCACGTCGCCAATCCCGTCATGTGCGAGGGAGAGGTCGCGCTGCCAGCTTGCATTTCTTGGATCGGCCCTCGTCAAGCGTTCCATAGTCTCTTGGCCGCGACGCATGTTCGATAGTGCCAAGGTCAGGTTGCCATTCGAAATCGCGGCGCCTGCAAGCCGCCTGAGCGAAGAATTGATGTCCTGTAGCCAGCCGGCATTACCGGGGTCGGCCTTCGCCAATTGTTCCCTGATCGCGAACGCAGCCCGGTAGCTCGCGAGCGCTTCCGATGACTTGCCTTGGGTGCCGAGCAAGTCACCGATCTTGTCATATGAAACAGAAAGGTCTCGTTGCCAGCCAGCATTGCGGGGATCGGCCTTTGCCAACCGTTCGGCAATGCCAAAGCCCGCCTTGTAGGCTGCCAGAGCTTCAGCCAAGCTGCCCTGCGCAACGAGCACGTCGCCAATCCTATCGTACGAGACGGAAAAATCTCGCTGCCAGCCAGCGTTCTCGGGATCCACTTTCACCAACCGCTCCCGGATGGCGTGCGCAGCCCTGTAGCTCGCTAGTGCTTCCGCAAAGTTTCCCCGTGCCCGGAGCACATCGGATGTCCTTTCGAGTGAGACCGAGAAATCGCGTTGGCGCTCAGGATTCTCGGGGTCGGACTGCAGTAGCCGACCTCTGATCGCGTGCGAAGCACTGTAGCTCGCTAGCGCTTCGGCCAAGCTGCCCTGCAACAAGAGCACATCGCCAATCTTGTTGTGTGCGACAGAAAGATCACGCTGCAAACTTGCGTTGTCCGGATCGGCCCTCGCCAGTCGGTCTCTGATGGCGTGCGCGGTCCTATAGCCCGTCAACGCTCCACCCAAGTTGCCCTGGGCGACGAGGACATCGCCGATCTTCTCTCGCGAGATACTGAGGTCGGCCTCGACGTGTGCGTCCGCAGCTCTGTTGTCGGCCTCCGACAGCAGCTCGGCAAGGGCGAGCGAACCTTCATAACTCTTCAACGCTCCGGCCAGGTCACCTTGCGCGACGAGCACGTCACCGATCTTTTCCTGCGCAACAGAAAGGTCGCGCTGCCGCTGGCGACTTCCTGGCGCCTCGGCGACCAGGCGAGCGAGAAGGTCCTGAGCCTCCCGATAGCTCCGTAGTGCAGCAGAGGAGTCGCCGCGCGTCACGTCTCCTGTTCCGCGTTGGAGAAGCGTGATTGCACCGTCGCGCTCCTCACCACGGTCACTCCCGGCGTTCTGCGCGAGCGCGCAGGTGCTCGATATCATGCCAAGCAGCGCAAGCGCGGCGGCGACCCGCCAAGCTTTTTCCTTGTGGAAGTCTCGGTAACCTAGGAGCGACATAGCGCACAAAGCTCGACCCCGTACCTTGCACTCATTGGTTCAAGGCGGACAGGAAATTGACCCACATAGTGCTTGCCCACCCAACCACGGCAATAATCAGAGCCAAGAGGGCCAGCATAACGAGACTCACCAACAGCGTGTACTCGGTGAGAGTTGCACCGCTGCGATCAGACTGAAGCCGGGCGAGGGACAACCGCGTGGCCACGCCAACCGGCCGGATGGCGCTGCGTATTCCCTTGTTGCTCGGGAAGCTCCCCCGGAACCTGTCGGAGACTTGTGTAGTTGTGCGCAATACGGCTGCATGCACGAGCGCAAACAGCCGACTTCGCGTCAGCCCGCAGCTGCGCACGCGGCTTCACGATACCCAACTTTCGCAAGGATTCAGGGCTCGAAACCAGCGACATTGCAGCCGTTGGCGAGCAACCCCTGCGCGACCGCGCTCTCCCGCACATGGACAATTACCGCTCCCCACTCCGGACGTATGCTAGCGCAGTACTCTG
>CAWHBI010000037.1:0-29570 GCA_963827545.1 uncultured Alphaproteobacteria bacterium | reverse complement strand
GGACCGTCGCACCACCCAATCCGCGACGGTGGCTTCAGACTGGCTGTCGCGTAGGCGAGGGCAATACCTTCTTCCACTATCCCGCGGTCTGCCGGCGCGCACGAACGGTGCGCAGCCGCCCAGCGGTCGAGATATTGAGCGAGAGCGTCAATGGGCGAGGTTTCCAGCAGGGACATCAACCCTCCAGCGGTGCGTATTGGTCCTGTAAAGCGGTGTCTGTCGGCTCAAGTTCGCGCTGGGGGCGGAGGCAGTGGGCGCCTCGTAGATTCTGTCAGCCGAACCACCACAACAGAGCCGCGAAAACAAAAACCACCAGCAGCCAATAGGCGGGCAAAATCCAACCGTTTGCCGGCCACGGCCAGAAGGTCTCGCCTTCTGGGCGGATACCGTCGTGTCGTCAGAGAGCCAGAGCTCGGCGAAAGTGTCTATCCTTCTGTCACTGCTCGATAAAGCTCGGTAGTGCTAGTTGCGCCGCGCAACTTGCGAAGCACGTCGGCGTCCCTCAGCTTGCGCGCGACTGCGGCAAGTGCATTGAGCTGGTCGAGCTGGGAGGACGCGGGAAGCAGTAGCAGAAACACGAGGTCGACGGGCTGCCCGTCGATAGCCTGGAAATCGATGGGCTGCTTGAGGCGCACCAGCAGTCCGAACGGTTTCTTCACCTCCCGGAAGCGCGCGTGGGGAATGGCGATGCCACCACCAAGTCCGGTGGATCCGAGTTCATCACGCCGCTCAATCTCGCTCACTACTGCACTGGCTGAAAGGCTCACAGCCGACGCGGCGCGGGCTGCCAGCTCTCTCAGCAAATCGCCCTTGTCGCTGGCGCTAACATCGGCCGCTACGTCGGATGGCGACAGGAAGTCTTTGATCTTCATGGGCGTTCCTGATTAGGGCCGAACGATTTTCGGCGGCAACCGTTTTCCATCCCATCAGACGCCAAATTTCCTCAATCAGGTGCACGAAGCCGGTAGCCGATGCCGATCTCGGTCATGAGGTGCTGTGGGCGTTCGGGGTCGGTCTCGATCTTCTGGCGCAGTTGCCGCACATACACGCGCAGGTATTGCGTATCCGTCGGTTCGTCCCAGAGCTCATGCAGCAAGAACTTGTGGGTGAGCACCTTGCCGGCGTGCTGCACGAGGATGCGCAAAAGGTCGTATTCCTTCGGTGAGAGCTTCACCTCCTTGTCGCCCAGCTTTACGATCCTGCGCACGAGATCGACGCTCAGATCGCCGACGTGGAAAACGGGACGTTCCCCATGCACCTGCAGCTGGTGGCGCAGCGCCGCGCGCATGCGCGCGAACAGCTCGTCCATGCCGAACGGCTTGGTGACGTAGTCGTCGGCGCCGAGGTCGAGGGCAGCAACCTTACCCGCCTCGTCACCACGGCTCGACAGCACCACGATTGGCAGGTCCGCTTGGCGGTGACGGATGCTGCGCAGAAGCTCCAGCCCATCGATGTCGGGCAGCCCCAGATCGAGGATCACAAGATCCGGCTTCTTGGCGAGGAGGTCGAGTGCGACTCTCCCGTTCGGCGCATCGAGAACCTCATAACCCTGTGATGTCAGGCCCATGCGCAGCAGCTTGCGAATCGGCGGCTCGTCATCCACGACCAGGATCTTGAGCTGGGCTCCGCTCATGCCGCAGCACCCCGCTGTTCAACGGTTTCGCGGACGGGCAGTGTGATGGTGAACACCGCGCCCGACCGATCGGTGCGATTTGCGGCGGTGATGGCTCCGTGCATGGCCTCCACGAACCCGCGGGAGATTGCCAAGCCCAAACCGGTGCCGGCACGAACCTGGTCGCCCTTTCTTACCCGGAAGAACTTGTCGAAGATGCGCTCCAGATCGGCTGCCGGCATGCCATCTCCCTCGTCCGCCACCTGCAGCCTCACGCTGTCCCGGTCGCGCCAGCTCTGGATGCGGACCGTAGTGTTGGGCGGTGCATACTTTGCGGCATTATCCAGCAGATTGAACAGCACCTGCTCGAACAGCACCGCGTCCACCATCACCATGGGCAGGTCCGAGCTAATGTCGACCTCTACGCGATGGTTTCCCAAGATCTTGCCGGCGCGTTGCAGCGCCGTCCCAACGATCTCGCTCATATCATGCGGCGCGAGGTTCGGTATGACGGCGCCCGACTCGAGCTTGGTCATGTCGAGCAGGTTGGCGATGAACCGGTTCAGCCGCTCTGATTCATCGATAATGGTGACAAGCAGATCGGCTTTCGCAGTGTCGTCCAACGACTCCGGTAGGTCCCGCAAGGCCCCGGCCGCGCCCAGAACAGCCGCCAGAGGCGTCCTCAGGTCATGGGAGATCGAAGTCAGCAGGGCCGATCGCAGCCGATCAGCTTCGGCTGCCCGCTTGACGCGGTCGATATCCTCCACGAGATGGACGCGCTCGATGGCTAGCGCACCCTGATCGGCGAGAGCGTCCAATAGCCGCCGCTGTTCTGGGCGGAGTAGGGGGCCTGGCTCATCCCGCCTAATGCCCAGGATGCCGATCGCACCCCGACCCGTGCGCATGGGCAGAAAGAGCCATTTGGCTCCGGGCAGGGCGTCCGAGTCACGCCCCGCAGGTCGATTTTTTTCCCAGGCCCACTTGGCTGCGGCCAGGTCGGCTTCGTCAAGCGTGTCCTCCGGCGGGTATCCCGCGGCGAGGGTGATCGAACCGTTCTCAGGGAGGAGCAGGACCACCCGTACCTTCAGCATCGAGGCGATCTGATAGGCGGTAGCCCAGAGCACGTCGTCGAGCGTGCCGGCTCCGGCCAGCTTGCGGCTGAAGGCGTACAGGGATTCGATTGAACGTACCCGTTCGAGGGCGGTCACGGTCTGCGTCTGCCCGCGGCCCGCCAGGTTGGAGACGACGATGGCAAGCACAGCGAATAGCACGAACGCCGCCACATTGGTCGGATCGGTGATCGTGAAGGTATAGACCGGGGGCAGGAAAAAGAAGTTGTAGCCGAGCGAAGCGGCCACGCTGGCGAACAGCGAGGGTAACAAACCGTAACGCACGGCAACGCCCACCACTGCGGTCAAGAGTATGAGATCGACGTTCTCGATTCCGAACAACGGCCGGGCAACGACGCCCACGCCGACGGAGACCGCTACGGCCAATATGGCAACGATGTAGGGCAAGGGATCGAAGGGCTTGGACGCCGTAGCGCTGATGTTCTTTGCCGTGCCCGGTTCCACAGCGAGTTCTTCGCCAGCAATGACATGCACGCTGATATTGCCGGCTTTCCGCACCAGCTCGTGCACCACCGAGCCATGCAGGATCTCAAACCAGCGCGAGCGCGTGGACTTGCCGATGATGATGTGTGTGACGTTGTTCTTGCGGGCGAAGCTCAGCACGTCGTCGGCGATGCGCCGTGCGGCGGCGGGCAGCGTGATGGCTTCCCCCTCGAGCCGCTCGGCCAGCCGCAAGGCCTCGGCAATGCGATCCCGGTCCTCGTCACTCAACTGCAGGCTGCGCCTGGTCTCGAGGTACAGGGCGGTCCAGGGTGCGTGCAGACGGTCGGCCAGGCGCTTCGTATGACGCACAAGGCCGGTCGAGCGCGGGTCTTCGCTGACGCAGACGAGAATGCGCTCACCCGCGGCCCATGGCCCTGATATCGCCCGGGCCTTCATGTGCTCGAGCAGTTGCTCGTCCACGCGCTCTGCGGTGCGGCGCAGAGCGAGCTCACGCAGGGCCGTCAGGTTGGCAGGAGAGAAGTAGTGCTTGAGGGCGCGCTCAGCCTGCTTGGGGACGTAGACCTTGCCCTCCTTGAGCCGCTGGATCAGGTCGTCGGGCGTCAGATCGACGAGCTCGATGGCGTCGGCGCTATCGAGAATGGTGTCGGGAACAATCTCACGCACGCGCACGCGCGTGATTTGGGCGACCACGTCGTTAAGGCTCTCGATGTGCTGGATGTTCACGGTGGTGTAAACGTCGATACCGGCGTCCAGCAGCTCCTCGACGTCCTGGTAGCGTTTTGGATGGCGGCTGCCGGGAACGTTGGTGTGGGCAAGCTCGTCGACCAGGATCAGGCTCGGCCGCCGTTTGAGCGCGGCATCGATGTCGAACTCGTCCAGGATGCGATTGACATAGACAGTTGGCTTCCGGGGGAGGATCTCAAAGCCTTCCAGCAGCGCCTCGGTCTCCCTGCGCCCGTGCGTCTCCACCACACCGACAACGACGTCCACGCCCTCCTTCAGCTTGGCGCGGGCAGCCTGCAACATCTCGTAGGTCTTGCCGACCCCCGGCGCCGCGCCCACGAAGATCTTGAGGCGCCCGGCGCGGCTCTTCTCTTCTCGCCGGGCCTCGGCGAGCAGGGCTTCCGGCGAGGGTCTCTGTTCCAGGTCGGTCCGCTGATCCGTCATCGAGCAATCGGGCTTCCCGCCGGGGTTCCTCCTACGCTACTTGGCTCGATCCAGGGCCATGTTGAGCGCCAGGACGTTCACGCGCGGCTCGCCCAGGAGTCCGAGGAAGCGGCCCTCGACGTGCTGGTCGACGAGCTGGCGCACGCGATCCTCCGGCATGTTGCGGGCCTTGGCAACCCGCGGCACCTGGAAGAGGGCAGCCTGGGGGGAGATGTGCGGGTCGAGTCCGCTTGCCGTGGTGGTCACGAGGTCGATGGGCACAGCGGCGGTCGAGTTCTCCTCCTTGAGCTTGTCGACATCACCCTTGACGCGCTCGATCAAAGCCTTGTTGGTGGGACCCAGGTTCGACCCCATGGAGTTGGCGGCATTGTAAGGCGCATCGACTGTTTTGGAAGAGTCGTTGGGATCGGGCTTGTTGGTCGCAGAAGGCCGGCCGCGAAAGTAGCGGTCCTCAGTGAAGGCTTGTCCGATCAGCGAGGACCCAACGACCTTGCCGTCCACAAGCACGAGACTGCCGTTGGCTTGATGGGGGAAGAGCACTTGGGCCAGACCTGTCATGGCCAGGGGATAGGCTAGGCCCGTGATCAGTGTCAGGGCGACGACAAGGACGATCGCCGGGCGGATTTCTCTAAACATGGTTCCTCTCCTCAGGCGAGGTGCAGGGCCGTGACCACGAGGTCGATGGCCTTGATGCCGATGAACGGGACGATGATGCCGCCGAGACCATAGATCAGCAGGTTGCGGCGCAGCAGCGGGCCGGCGCCGATCGGCCGGAAGGCGACACCCTTGAGGGCCAGCGGGATCAAGGCGATGATGATCAGCGCATTGAAGATGATGGCCGACAGGATGGCGCTTTGCGGACTCGTCAGCCCCATGATGTTGAGCGCCTGCAGCTGTGGGTAGAAGGCCACGAACATCGCGGGGATGATGGCGAAGTACTTCGCCACGTCGTTGGCGATCGAGAAGGTGGTGAGCGCGCCCCGCGTCATGAGCAGCTGCTTGCCGATCTCGACCACCTCGATGAGCTTCGTTGGATTGGAATCGAGGTCGACCATGTTGCCGGCCTCCCGCGCCGCCTGTGTGCCGGTATTCATGGCGACGCCGACATCGGCCTGGGCAAGCGCGGGCGCGTCATTGGTGCCGTCGCCGCACATGGCGACTAGTTTGCCCTTGGCCTGCTCGTTACGGATCAGCTTCAGCTTGTCCTCGGGCGTGGCTTGGGCGAGGAAATCGTCCACGCCGGCTTCCGCCGCAATCGCGGCGGCGGTGGTGGGGTTGTCGCCCGTGATCATGATGGTGCGGATGCCCATGCGCCGCAGCTCGGCGAAACGCTCGCGGATGCCACCCTTGACGATGTCCTTGAGATGGATGACGCCGAGCAGCTTCCCGTCACGAGCCACGGCCAGCGGCGTTCCGCCCGACTTGGCGATCACCTCGGCCATCGTCTGGAGTTCTCGTGCCGCATCGGCGCTCACGGCCGGCTGCAGCACCTGGGCGGTGGCCGTGCGAGCGACTGGTGCAGAGGCGCCGCCGTTGAGATAGGCCACGATGGCATCGACCGCGCCTTTGCGGATCGACGTGGTGCCGAATTCCACGCCGCTCATGCGGGTCTGGGCCGAGAAGGGGATGAACCTGGCGTTGAGCTCGCTCATCTCGCGACCGCGGATGCCGTATTTCTCCTTGGCGAGCACGACGATGGAGCGGCCCTCCGGGGTCTCGTCGGCCAGCGAGGCAAGCTGGGCTGCATCGGCAAGCTCCTGCTCGCTCACGCTGCGCAGGGGCTTGAACTCGGTGGCCTGGCGGTTGCCGAGAGTGATGGTGCCGGTCTTGTCGAGCAGCAGGGTGTCGACGTCGCCCGCCGCTTCGACGGCCCGGCCGGACATCGCCAGCACGTTGAAGCGCACCAGGCGGTCCATGCCGGCAATACCGATGGCTGACAGCAGCCCGCCGATTGTCGTCGGAATGAGCGTGACGAAGAGCGCTACCAGGATGACGACGGAGGCTACGCCCCCCGCATAGGCGACGTAGCTCGGGATGGTCGCCGTTGCGAAGACAAAGATGATGGTCAGGCCGGCCAAGAGGATATTGAGCGCGATCTCGTTGGGCGTCTTCTGGCGCTCGGCACCCTCGACCAGCCTGATCATGCGATCGAGGAAGGTGGAGCCGGGCGCCGAGGTGATGCGAACGCGGATCCAGTCGGACAGCACCTGGGTTCCGCCGGTGACCGCAGAGCGGTCGCCGCCAGCCTCGCGGATGACGGGCGCCGACTCGCCGGTGATGGCGGCCTCGTTCACCGAGGCCACGCCCTCGATCACCTCGCCGTCGGACGGAATAATGTCGCCGGCCTCGACCAGCACGATGTCCCCGACCTTCAGCCTTGTACCCGGAACGAGCTTGTAGTCCCTGGAGTTGGCCGCGTTCAGCAGCTTCGCCTGCGTCTCGGTGCGCGTGCGACGCAGCGCGTCGGCTTGCGCCTTGCCACGGCCCTCGGCAACGGCCTCGGCGAAGTTGGCAAACAGCACGGTGAACCACAGCCACAGGACGATCTGGAAGGTGAAGCCCACGTTCTCACCGCCCGTGACGAGGTCACGAATGAGTATCACCGTCGTCAGCGCCGTGACGATCTCGAGCACGAAGATCACGGGGTTCTTGGCCAGTGTGCGCGGATCGAGCTTGATGAAGGCCGAGGTGATCGCCGGCACCACGATCTTGGGGTCGAGCAGCGCCGTGACCGGCATGCTCTTGCGGGTTGTTGAGCTATCCATCGACGTCGCTCCGAGGCTAGTTGGATGAGAAGAGGGTGCCGCCAGTCATCGCGAGATGCTCGACGATGGGTCCAAGCGCGAGCGCGGGGAAGAAGGTCAGCCCGCCGACGATGACAATCACGCCGACGACCAGGCCGACGAACAGGCCGCCCGTGGTCGGGAAGGTGCCGGAGGAGGCCGGAACGGTCTTCTTAGCCGCCAGCGAGCCGGCGATCGCCATGGCCGGGATGATCATCCAGAAGCGGCCGACCAACATGGCGATGGCGCCCGTGGTGTTGTACCAGAGCGTGTTGCCGGTGAGACCGCCGAAGGCCGAGCCATTGTTGGCGGTCTGCGAGGTGTAGGCATAGAGCACCTCGGAGAAACCGTGCGGGCCCGGGTTCGCCATCGACGCGACGGCGGATGGGATCACGACCGCGGCAGCTGTCCAGCCCAGATACATCAGCGGCAGGATCAGGATGGCCAGCATGGCCATCTTGACCTCCTTGGCCTCGATCTTCTTTCCGACGTACTCCGGCGTGCGCCCGACCATTAAGCCGGCGACGAAAATCGCTATGATGATGAACAACAGCATGCCGTAGAGACCGGCACCGACGCCGCCGACGATGACCTCGCCGAGCTGCATGTTGATGAGTGGCACCATGCCGCCGAGCGGCGTGAACGAGTTGTGCATGGCGATGACGGCGCCGCACGAGGCGGCCGTGGTGATGACGGCAAACAGCGCCGAGGCCACGATGCCGAACCGCACCTCCTTGCCTTCCATGTTGCCGCCCGTGAGCCCCATGGCGGTGAGGGCGTCGTTGCCGCGCGCTTCCGCCCAATAGGCGGCGGTCACGCCGGCAACAAACAGCACGCCCATGACAGCGAGGATCGCCCATCCCTGGCGCTCGTTGCCGACCATGCGGCCGAACACATTGGTAAGCGCAGCGCCGATGGCGAAGATCGAGATCATCTGCACGAAGTTCGACAGCGCTGTGGGGTTCTCAAAGGGATGCGCGGCATTGGCATTGAAGAAGCCGCCACCATTGGTGCCGAGCATCTTGATCACGATCTGAGACACAACCGGCCCGAGAGCGATGGTCTGCTTGCCGCCTTCCAAAGTTGTTGCCTCGACGTAGGGGCCCAGCGTTTGCGGTATCCCCTGCCAGACAAGAAACAGCCCGTACACGACGCAGATCGGCAAAAGGATGTACAGCGTGCAGCGGGTCACATCGGTCCAGAAGTTACCGATGGTGCTCATGGAGGCGCGGGCGAAACCGCGGATGAGTGCGACAGCGAGCACGATGCCGGTCGCCGCGGATACGAAGTTCTGCACCGTGAGGCCCAGCATCTGCACGAGGTAGGACATGGTGGTTTCGCCACCGTAGTTCTGCCAGTTGGTGTTGGTGGTGAAGCTGACGGCGGTGTTGAAGGCGAGATCAGATGCGACCGCCGACTGTTCAGCTGGATTGAGCGGCAAGCCCGCCTGCAGCCGCATGAGCGCGTAAAGCACAAGGAAGCCAAATGCGTTAAACAGTAGCATGGCGACCGTGTAGGTCAGCCAATGCTGCTCGCGCCTTTCATCGACGTCAGCGATGCGATAGAGCGCCATTTCCACCGGTTGCACCACAGGGGAGAGCAAGGTGCGCTCGCCGTTGAAGACACGCGTCATGTAGCCGCCGAGCGGCTTCACCAGCGCGACAACGATGGCGCAATAGAGGAGAATTTGGATCCAGCCGATCAAGGTCATGGGGTCGCGCCTTCTAAAACCGCTCTGGACGCAGCAGGGCGTAGGTCAGATAGACGAGCAGCGCCGCGGTCACGACGCCGCCAAGAATGTATTCCACGAGCATGGGGACTCTCCGTCAGAGCCGGTCGCAGGCGAACGCGTAGGCGATGGATAGGGCAAAGAAGCCGAGGCCGACGGCCAGCAGGATCACGTCCAACATGGGGTTGCTCCTTGCGATGTGTACGGCGCGACGTGCAGTCGATCACACGCCAGCATTGCACCATCTTGATCCGGATCAAGATGCGAGGATGCTCTGCCGTTCCAGCCGGCGCATACTTGACCATGACCGCATAAAAAATCGAGACGGGCGCGGCGGCTGTTTCATAAAGATGGCATAAAGGAAAAGGCCTCCCGGCATATATACGTCGCCCCCGCCCCGGGGGTGCTGGCTTCGCAACCTCCAACGAGTTCAACGCGGTGTGCCCTGGGTCGTCCAGCGAAAGGTGGGCGGCAGGGGCACTGAGCGAGCCGGTGCGCGTGGCTCTTGGAGGCCTTTATGAGACGGCTATGCCGTTGACCGTCTTTCCACCTCGATTCCTTGCGCGAGGATACCGATCTTTGCGGTGCGACCGCACATGGCGGCCGGTAATCGCATGGAGATCAGGTCATGTTCACGACGGCTATCGGCCTGAGAGGACAGGCCAACAATGAACGGTGGGTTGCCACGAAGCCGGTGGCGGCTTGCCGCACTGCTTGGCACCCTGATCCTCGTCAGTGTCGCGCTGAATGCGACCATCGTCATCGCCGACAGCAATCTTCGACACCGGCCTTCGACCGTAGAGCTTGCTCGGTGATCCCGGAAGCGCTGGCGTGCTGAACTCCCCGCCGGCCCATCCGGTCAATCAAGGACCTAACGTTCTGGCCACGCGGAAGCCGTAGATGAAGTTCCGGCTGCCGGACGTGTCCCAGTCGCGGTCGGCCGAGCGGAGGTTCCTAGGAATGTACTCCCAGCAGCCCCCGCGCAGGACACGCGAGCCGCAATCTCCGGATGTAACGGCAGAGCCGTCGGCTGGTGCTCCCGCATAGCTGTTCTTGTAGCAGTCCGCCACCCACTCCCACACATTGCCGTGCATGTCATGCAGGCCAAACGTGTTGCCCGGGAACGTGCCAACCTCCACTGTCTTTTGCCGGTACACCCCCTTGGCGCTGCTGCCATAGGTGGAGTTGCCGTTGAAGTTGGCCTGCTCCGGCGTGATCGTCCGGCCGGTCGAGAACGGCGTCGTCGTACCCGCCCGCGCCGCGTATTCCCATTCTGCCTCACTGAGGAGGCGATAGCTCTTACCCGTCTTGCGCGAAAGCCAGGGCAGATACTCCTTGGTGATGTCGTCCCACGATACGTTGATTACCGGCCGCTTGCCGCGCCCCCAGCCTTGGTCCTCGGGCTTGTGCTTGCAGCCGCCCGCCGCCACGCAGGCATCCCACTCCGCGAAAATCACCTCGAACCTGCCAACTGCGAACGCCTTGGCGATCGCCACCTTGCGCTGCGGGCCCTCGTTGTCATAGCGGCCCTCCTCACCGGCCGGCGAGCCCATCATGAACTCGCCCGCCGGCACCACCACCATCTCCGGGCACTCGTCGCATTCCTTGAAGGTGTCCTTGGCTTTCAGCCCGCGTTCCTCTTCTGTCTGCCCCGCGACATTGAAATAAAACCGCCCCTCCAGCGAAGAATGCTCCCACGGCACTTGCTTGCCTTGGGTATCCTTTCTCACATCCTTGCGCACATTGATCAGGATAGCGTTGAGGTCGTCGCCGGCCGAGCCGATGTACTTCACCAGGGCCGCGGTGTACGGCGAGTTGCGCCCCGTGCCGTCCGAGGCCACAGCGCCCGGATGCGTCGAGAAGCTGATCAGCGTGCCGATACCAGCTTCGATGGCGCCCAAGCCGTTACCGACAGATGTAGAACGCGTCCCCATGCTGCGGGCTAGGTTGCGCGCCAGCGGATTGTCGCGGCAGGCGTCGAGGAACAAGACATTTGTCTTGCTCGTGAGCTCCATGGCACGCTGCACGACATCGACCCGCACCATCTCGAAGTCGAGCAGCTCCTCGGCCTCGGCCTTGGCATTCACGGGAACGAGATAGTTGCGGCCGAGAACCTGCAGACCGTGGCCGGCATAGAACAGCACGCCCGCATCGGCACCGCGCAGCGCCAACGCAAAGTCATGCACCTTGCGGTCAAAGGCCGCCTTGTCGAGATCGTAGCCCTCGATCACCTGGAGGCCGAGCTTCTTGAGCTGCGCGGCGATGTCGGTGGCATCGTTCCTGGGATTGGTGAGTTTGGGTGCGTGCTGGTAGGCCGAATTCCCGATCACCAGCGCCACGCGCTTGTGCGCCAGCGCGGCTGGTACTATGCCCAGCATCGCGACAAGCAAAGCAATCACCAACCAACCAATGCGCCGCATCGCGGGCTCCCATCACAATGGCGGGACCTTGGCCGATCAGGGGTGTCCTTTGAAGTGATTGATGAGTGTCCGCCAGGGCTCATGCTGTGCCTGCACGGCAACTTGGACCGGGTTGGGTCAGACCCAGCAAGTCTTTGAGCGAGTGGAACGAGTTTGAAGTACCTCCATTGTCTGCCGGACATCGTCCGCGACCTCGAACCTGCCACGCAGCAAGGTGCGTCGACGGATTGCCGAACAAAGTCTGTCGCGCAAATCGCAAGACGCAGAGAGAACGACCCGCAGCGTTTGGATGCGCAACCGGTCCCAACGGGTTGAAGACGGCGATCAGTACGCCCCGCAACTATGCAAATGAGTCTCTGTCTGCATAGACGTCGACATGAGCATTCCTAACGGTCGCGCCCCTCACCGAACGCGGGCTACGTCAACATGCGGCCGAAGTCCGGATTGCGGACGGTTGCGCAGGTATCCGGCCAGCAAGATGGCGAGAGCGCCGGGCGCGACCGCCGCAAGGCTCGCGTAGTTCACAAGCACGAACGGATTGAGTGCTTCGCCAAGCCCCCCTATGCCTGCCCGAACATAGACAACCACGTAAACGACCATGATGACCGCGATCCCCGCGGCAAGCAGTCCATAGCCGAACGCATTGAGCGACTCGGCCATTGTCAAGTGGGCGCTGGTTATTTGTGTTGTTCGTCCACCAGCCTGAGAGACAGTTCTCATGAGAATGGGCAGCAGATTGAAAAGCCCGATCATGAGCACAAACACGCCAGCCAACACGCCCATAAATAAACTTTTGACCTTCGCCGCATCTTCGAACGCCACCGCCATGGGGACTGAGACAATTTGAGCGCCAACAATCTCGTCGAGCTTCCAGCCGAAACCATTCTCCATACCGTACGCAGAAAGTATTGCGCGCGGTGCTTTCTCAACGCTCCCGTGACACGTGAGGCAAGGGCCGCCACTGATGATTGGGTGTGACAGGTGCAGCACGCGGCCGCCATCCGTTTCGCGCTCAGTGACCAATTCACGCTTTTCAGGATTTCCGCGGAAGTTGTTGATTATGTCAGTCTCCCAATCTACTGCGCGATTTGCCAGATTCATCGGGTTGAGTGCGGCTTCGCGATACGCATAGTCGCGAAATTTGCTTGCCAACAGCGCAAAATTCTTGGTGGCTGCGTAGGCAGGAATAGTCTGTGCATGAAATTCGTCACCGTCGGTTCTGGCGTTCAGCAACGGTGCGATCTCATTCGAAGTGTACGTGCGAATGCCTGCAGCGGCCTCCATCATGATACGGGCTCTCTGCAAGACTTCCGTGCGTGCGATGTTTTCTAAGAATGGGGTCGACACAACTGTGAACAGCTCGACCACGATCGCTGCCACCACCAAAAGTACCAGATTGACCTTCAGCGAGGCTCCCACGACTCGTCCCTCTTACCCGTGAAAGAGCCGACTGCACGTCGTCGATCATCGTGCGGATGCGAAGTGACGAAAATGTGCCCGACAATCGGACAACGCTGCAGGTGGACGAACTGATGCCATGGCCCCGCCGTGAATGAGTTGGCCACACCCTCTTGGTTGTGGGCCCCAGCACCAAGGCTGGAGACGCTCCCCGGCCAAGCGCAAGGCCAACTCTGGCGAAAAGATCGTCCCGTCGACCTTCGACCACCGGCACGGAGTGCTTCACCGCATCCGGTCCGACGCCAGCGCTTCAGGAACCGGTTCATGTAGATGTTGGCGAGCAGCGGGCTCACGACGCCGCCTTGCGGCGTGTCGCGCGAGTTGCCTTTACCGCCACAGACAAGAACCCTGCCCTGCTGCCGCAAAGCTGCCGTAGTATGCCGCGACTCGGCGCGCCGATCAGGCGACGGGCGCACGCCGATGCACACCCACTACTATTGCTACGTGCTTATCGACCAAAGCTGAAGACGTCAGCCCCTGTTTGCTTGCGCTCAGCAGCCGTGGCGGGCGCAGGCAGCTGTAGCGAATGTGGTTGCGCCTCAGTCCTAACGGGGTCGCCACCGTGTCTCGCGCCCCTTATGCCCACCTTGATGGCTTTGCGCGTTGCGTTCACAGCCAGGTAGCGCCGCGCCATGCCGAGCTGGGTAAAGACCACACGCAGCGCATCGTCCCGGATATTGAGCGTCACCGCGCCGCTGTGCAGGTCGCAATAGGGGATCCGTTTGAGCTTGCCGGACTGAACCGAAACCGAGCCGACCAGCAGCCGTCCATACTGGGGTTTTGTCACCTTGGCGTCCTCGAAACGGGTCGGCGGCGCGCCGCAAACGATGCATTCGCGCGGCCACACCGCGTTCTTCAAAGCCATAACCTCGATCGCGTCCTTGCCCGCCACGTCCGCCTCGCCCAGCGCGCGGACCTTCCCTTGTTCTGCCACGAGCGGCTCGAAGCAATGGTTGCACTCGATGTGCTCGGCCTCGCTCGTGCCGGACACGGACTCCGTGGCCCCACCTCCCACGGTCTTGCCGCAATAGGGGCACGGGGCGACCTTGCCGGTGAGCGCCAAACCAAGCCCAATCAAGCCGACCGCAATGGCGAAGCCGATCCCGCCAATTTGCAGCCAGCCGAGCTCGAACAGAAAGCCCGCCACCCAGACCAGAGTTCCCAGAAAGGCGCCGCAAAAGGCGAAGACCAGGATCTTCTTCAGCTTGATCCAAATCGGCGCCGGCCGCAGCTCGGTGATGCGGTCGGTGAAGGGTGGATGGATTGCGCCGGTGTAGACGGTGTCCGTTGTCATGGAAATCCCCTTGGGCACCTAAGCCATCCCCGCGCGCGACAGCTTCTCATTGGAACGCGCAAAAATGAGAAGGTCTGAACAAGAAGCGGTTGCGCCCAGCACGCCGCTTCACTTGCGCAAACAAATCCCACTGCATGTGGCGTACAGCCGATCGAACCGTGCCAGCAGCCGTAGTTTCCACTTGCCGCTGATCCCGCATCGGTCGTCATCGCGTCGTCGCCCCTTCGCCCACAACCACGAATGGGGCCCAATGGGCCGGGTGGGCCTCGTGCGGCGCACCGGTCTCGATCAGCGTGGCGATAGAGGAAGGCGAGGTTGTTGAGCGACGTGGCCACGCTGGGGTGGTCGGGGCCCAGTGCCTTTTCCTTGATGGTCAGGGCGCGCTTGTAGAGTGGCTCGGCGTCAGCATGCCGTTGCTGGGCTCCATAGAGCAAGGCGAGGTTGTGAAGTGTCGAGCCCACTTCGGCGTGGTCGGTGCCGTGCAGGCGCTCCGCAGGAGCCAGAGCACGCACCGCGATCGGCACCGCCTCGGCGTGCTTGCCTTCCTGGTAGAGCTTAGTGACTTGGCGGCTCAACGCGTTGACGTCGTCGGCCCCTTGCGCCCGCACATGACCGACAATCGCCATCACCGCGAGCCAAGGGAAAAGTGCAAGCCAGATTGCTGCACGCCACATCATCGCCTTCGCAATCTCCTTCATGAAGGCAATGCCCCCCAATAAGGCAGAGCACAAAACAATGGGCGTCTTCGAAGCTGGGAGGGCTGAAGATTAGCGCTGAGTTTTCTCATGGAAGATGGTGAGGAAGTTTCCCTTGTACTGTCGGCCTTGGGTTATGTCCGACAAGGGTTGCACTTTTTTTGTGCTGTTGCCCATGAACCCCAACGGATGAACTGAAAGCCGACAGCTTCCGAAGACGTACTCATGCGCGGCTCGACAATTGTGCCGTTGGCAAGCGAGACTGGGCGGAGCGCGAGAGCGCCCAGAAGTATGTGCGCCAAGCTGCCGATTTCCTTTCCTTGTTCATAGTTGCTACTCGTCGCGACCCTGATCGACTAAAAGGAATGCGTAGTGCATGCACCAGTTTCCAACGGCGATGCGGTCCGCGGCTATGCACATCGCGCACCGCAGTTCAAAAATCGCCTTAATCGTCCGTGAGTTATCGTAACGCAGGTTAGCCGGAGAGGAGCATCCGCAATGGTCGACCCGAGATCGCGGCCGGGGGCCTCGCTGCTCGGTTGGATCAACGATGCCCCGCAGGTCCCTCCGGGTCTGCCGAGCGATCTCGTCCGCGCCCTCGATTGGTTGCGGAGTCACCTGGATGAGCCGATCCACCTGGAGGCGCTTGCGGCGGTCGCGGGGGTCCGTCCGCGCACGCTGGAGAAGCACTTCAAACTGTTTCTCGGGACGACGCCGCTCGGATTTGCGCGGCGGATGCGGCTTTCGCTTGCGCGCCAGAGGCTGCTTGCGGCCGACCATCAGGCGACCGTCACCGGCATTGCGTTGGCCAGCGGCTTCACCCAATTCGGGCGGTTCGCCGTCAGGTATCGCCGGCAATTCGGCGAGCAGCCCTCGCAGACCCTGAAGCGGACAAGAGGCTCAGCCAGCGGCATGGCGGATGAGATCGACGACGAAGCGGTACTGTTCACGTGGCGTGCCCTTCCGGCCGTGCATACTGTGGCGCCTAGGGAATGCGATGCAGCGCTGGAGGACCTCGCACGTGCCCAAGAATTGGCGCCTACCTACGCTCTGCCCAAAGCACTCGCCTCCTGGTGTTGGGCTCAGCGCGGGCAGCATTTCACTCGTACTCCCGGCGAGGATAGAGCCCGTGCGCGCCAATTGGCCGACGAGGCCTGCGCGCTGGCGCCGAAGAATCCGATGGTGCTCACGTATTGCAGTGGTGCACGGGTAGTTACACACGGCGTCGAGGAGGCCGACCGATTGATCGAGCGCGCCTTGGCGCTTGATCCGTGGCATGCCTTGGCGTGGCTTCGTCGCGGCTGGCTGTCCGCCTACGTCGGCGACCACGAAGGCGCGTTGCGGGAGCTCAGCACTGCTCTCCATCTGACGCCATTCTGCCCGCTGACCCACATCGCGTTCATCGGCATTGGGTCTGCCCACTTCGGGGCTGGCCGCTACGATCGCGCCGCGCGGTGGGCGCAAAGCGGCGTCGAGGCATCTCCCGGCTCGTTCTGGGGAGAGCGGATTGTCGTTGCCGCGGCCGTCCACGCCGGGGCCCGCGCCGAGGCCCGCCGGATCGCTCGGCGGCTCCTGCGCAAGGACCCCAATCTCACCGTTCCGGTGGCGGCGAGGGCCTGGCCGTTTCGATCGGATTTCATTGCACGCCTCGCAGACGGCCTGACGATCGCGGGTGTACCGCGTTCGTGAGCCTGCGGTCAGGCGCTCAATAGTCTGGAGCGACGGGAGAGTTTAAACAAGTGTGAACGCTAAACCCGCCGACAGCGAACGCCGATCCTCACTCTTGCCCGCTTGCCGCACAAACAAGGCCTCAGCCCGGCAGCATGGGACTTCGTTATGCGCTCAATCGTGGCCAGTCTCCTGACCTTGCTTCTGCTGGCCAGCAGCCACGCACGCGCGCAGGTGCCTGGGCCCGTTGATCCAACCAGCCTGAAACCCCGCTTGCTCAACATCGATG
This sequence comes from uncultured Alphaproteobacteria bacterium, assembly GCA_963827545.1. Lineage (GTDB taxonomy): Bacteria > Pseudomonadota > Alphaproteobacteria > Rhizobiales > Hyphomicrobiaceae > AWTP1-13. The sequence goes on along the minus strand of CAWHBI010000037.1, from coordinate 12,881 downwards.
GCGTCAGGTACGAGCTGCTCCTGCCGCCGAACGCAGATGTGCGGGTGGCGTCCGGGCTGCCGGGCATGTTCCACATCAACGACCATGCGAAACCCAAGAATTACCAGCACAACTTTGCGCTCCACCCGCTGCCGCCAGATGCCCGTCATCTCGATCGCGCAATCACGCTCGCAACAGGCAATCTTTTCAGATACCGCGTGTTCGAGGTCGGGCGCGGCACCAACGGTCTCCAATCCCAACTGGAGGGCCGAGTGGAGATCGGCGATCGCGCCGTGGGCGTCGACTGCAACGACCAGGATGAGGTCCATCCCGTGCCCGAGTTCTGCATCGCTTATGTGCACCATCTCAAGGTTGCCAACCTGCAGGTCCCACCCATCGCGCAATGCGATGGCGTCGAGGTTTCCGTGGGCATACAAAAGCAAAAGCGGTGCCTGCCCGTGCTGCCAAGCCCTGTGCAAGGCTTCAGGGATTGTCCGGCCTGTCCGGAAATGGTGGTGGTCCCGTCCGGCAGCTTCGTCATGGGCTCGCTTGCCGACGATCCCGGCCGGGTCCTGGGCGAGGCCCAGGTGGATGTGACCATCGCCAAACCGTTTGCGGTCGGCCGATTCGCAGTCACATACGCCGATTGGGAGGCCTGTCTCGATGCTGGCGGCTGTGCGGGGCATAGGGCGCTCAGGGCGCCCGACGCGGGCTGGGAGTGGGAGCGACGACACAAGCGGCCCGTGATCGGCGTGACCTGGCACGCCGCCAAGGCCTATGTGGAGTGGCTGTCGAAGACCACGGGGAAATCCTATCGGCTTCTCTCCGAGGCCGAGCGCGAGTACGTGACTCGGGCCGGCACTGCGACGCCTTACTGGTGGGGCACCTCCATCTCCACCGGCCAGGCCAACTACGACGGAAGCGACGCCCACGTGGATGGCACGGAGCCCATATCGCTGAACCAGACGGTCCCGGTCGGCACCTTCGCTCCGAACCCGTGGGGCCTTTATCACGTGCACGGCAACATCTGGGAATGGACCGAAGACTGCGGCAACGACAGCAACATCGGCAACCCGGGAGATGGCACGGCGCGCACGACAGGAGACTGCACACACCGCATCGTCCGCGGCGGCGCTTGGATAACGGCCGATCCGCGGGCCCTCCGCTCGGCGTCCCGTGGTTGGTCGCGCGCGGATGACCAGAGTCCCTCCGTAGGCTTCCGGGTCGCCCGGGCGCTCGACTGAGGGGTCGCCGAACACGCGCTCGAGCCGGTGACCAACGCGGGAGAGAGAGCGCTGGTGAACAGTCGCGTGTGGCTGCCGCTAAGGCCATCTGAGCCACTCGCATCGCTCCAGCGACTGAGTTTTCACACAACCAGGGTCAAGGGCGGTCCTCGCGACCACGTCCGCTGACCGTCAGTTGATCCCCCAATTCCGGACGAACCGCAGCAGCGCGGGAGTAGTCAGTTCGGTGCCAACGGAAGTGGCGTTCGGATACGTTCCGGTCGGTGATGCCTTCGCGCCGCGCGAGCTCGATTAAATCTGCCCGTGAGCTGGTGGCGCGCCCACGTGTGTTGACGTTTCGTTCCCATCCGCGCTCTATCCACGCATCCGGCGGCCCTGCTAAGCTCGCCCGAAACATGCAACGAGGACCGCTCATCGTCGGTATGTCCGGTGCCTCCGGCGCCATTCTCGGCGCACGCATGCTTGAAGTGCTGCGGACCCTCGACGTCGAGGTGCACCTTGTGATGTCCAAGGCGGCCGAGCTGACGCTGGCATGCGAGACAGACCTCAAGCGCGATCAGCTGCGCGCACTGGCACATACGACCTACAGCATCACCGACGTTGCTGCGGCCATATCCAGCGGATCGTTTCGCACCATGGGCATGGTCATCATACCCTGCTCCATCCGAACGATGTCGGAGATCGCCACCGGGGTCACCTCCAACCTGCTGACGCGCGCGGCGGACGTGGTGCTCAAGGAGCGCCGCCGGCTCGTTCTCGTCGTACGCGAAACCCCACTCCACGCCCTCCATCTGCGCACGATGGCGAGCCTCGCCGAGGCGGGAGCGATAATCGCTCCGCCCGTACCAGGGTTCTACGCGCGCCCCAAGTCGGTCGATGACATTGTCGACCACACGGTTGGGCGGGTGCTCGACCTGTTCGACATCGACGCCGGCGTAGCCAAGCGCTGGCGCGGAGCACAGATGAAGTGATGCCGGTCACTCGGCCATAGGATAGCACCAGGGGCAGGCCTCCTCGTGCGTGCGGCCGAGCGGGTCCCAGTCCTGCAGCGTCGCCCAGACCCGCTCGCCGGCTACCTGGGCGTCCTCCCTGATCTTGGCGAAATCGACGCCGGGGATGACACCGCCCTGCATGATCTCCTTGCCATCGACAATCACCGTATCGACGTCGTCGCCGATGCCGCACTCAACGATGCTCTTGACGGGATCGCGCACAGGTCCATAGCGCAGCGTGTTGCGGCCCGTGAGATCAACGATGATGATGTCGGCAAGCGCACCCGGCGCCAGGCGCCCGAGGTCGTCGCGACCAACGGAGATCGCCCCACCTCGCGTGGCTGCGCGGAAGACATCGCTGGCGGTGGCTGCGAAATAGGTGTTGCTCATGATCTTGCCGAGATACGATGCCATCCGCATGTTCATCATCATGTCGCGCGGATAGGTGTCAGAGCCGATGGACATGTTGACGCCTGCGGCTTCGTAATTCTTCCAGCTGTCAAGCACCCGCGCGCGCCGGACGATGTTGATCGGGCAGTGCGAGATCGTTGCACCCGCCTTTCCCATCAGCTCCAGGTCACGCGCCACGGAGTAATTCAGTTTCGGGTTGTCGGAGATGAAGTTGCCGTGACCAATGTTGAGCGTCGGGCGGAGCATGCCGATGCTGTCGAGCAGCTCGATCGGCGTCATCATGTGCTCTTTGACCACCTCGTAGAACTCGATGACGCTGTAGGCGGCGTGCGTTGCCATCGGCAGTTTGAACTCGTCTGCCGCCTTCACCGTGCGCTTCAGCACGTCGAGGCTTGAAGTTTCCACCTCGCGCGGCACCAGAATGCCTCTGACACGCCCTTCGGCGGTACCGTCGTGCGCCGCTATCCATTTGAGCGCAACGTCAAGCCCTTCCTCACCGAGCCGGTCATTGCGTACCCGCTTCAGCCGGCCCTCGCTGTCGCCCACCCAGCGTCCGCAGTCATAACCCGGCGCCAGATACGCCCGGGAACCCAGCCGCTCAACCTCCGCCAGCAAGGCGTCCTGCACCCGTAGCTGGCTGCCGTACTCGATGAAGGTGGTCACGCCGTTGCGGATGAGCTCGGCAACGGTGAAGAGCGCGTTCAGCCGGAAGGCAGCTTCGGAGCCGGCATCGCCGTGCCTCAGGTATCTTGGATCGCCTTTGACGACCTTGCCCTCCTTGGGCACCGATATCTCCAGGAACGGCTGGCCGTAGTACATGGGCCGGCCGGTGTCGGTGATGAGGCGGTGCGAGGCCCGATGCCCGGAGTGCACATGGGTGTCGATGAAGCCCGGGGCAACGAGCTTGCCTTCGGCATCGATGGTGCGGTCAATGCGTCCGTCGAAGCCCCTGCCTACGTGCACGATCCGGTTGCCCTCGAACACGACCTCGCCGTCGCGCATGAGAGTGTGCTGGCCCCTGTCGTGGCCGACGATCCAGGTTGCCGCAATCTTGGTGCGGATGGTCACTGGTCCAGCGGTCCTATCAGCATTCAGACTCTTCCTCAGTCGTCGACGAAAACAACCTGGCGCCTCTTTCTGATTGCGGGTAGGGCAGCGACAATCAGCAATGCCGCGGCAACTGACAACAACGCTGCTGAGGTTGGGCGGGTGAAGAACACCGTTGCATCGCCATGTGAGATGAGAATGGCACGCCGCAGGTTCTCCTCCATCAGTGGCCCCAACACCAAGCCCAGCACCAACGGGGCCGGCTCGAAATCATGCTTTGCCATCCAATACCCGATCAGGCCGAACGCGCCTGCCACCACGACGTCGAAGGTGGAGTTGTTCACCGAGTAGATGCCAATGCAGCAGAACAGGATGATGCTGGGGAACAGCAGCCGATAGGGGACGGTCAGGAGCCTTACCCAGATGCCGATGAGCGGCAGGTTGATGATGACAAGCATCAAGTTTCCCAACCACATCGACGCGATCATGCCCCAGAAGAGCTCGGGCTGCTTGGTCATGATTTGCGGTCCCGGCACGATGCCGTGAATGGTCATGGCGCCGACCATGAGCGCCATCACGGCATTGGGGGGAATACCCAGAGTGAGGAGTGGAATGAAAGAAGTTTGGGCTGCGGCATTGTTGGCGCTTTCCGGCCCCGCCACCCCTTGGATCGCACCAGACCCGAAGTCCTCCGGACGCTTGGATATTCTCTTTTCCAGGGCGTAGGCCGCAAACGACGCGATGATGGCGCCGCCGCCCGGCAAGATGCCGAGTATCGAGCCTAAGATGGTGCCGCGCCCAATTGCTGGCGCAGCGGCAGCTAGGTCAGAACGTGTCGGCATAAGGCCAGCGATCCTGGTCTTCAGAACGTCACGACTGGCGGTGGCCTCGAGATTGCGGATGACTTCGGTAAAGCCGAAGAGTCCCATTGCGACGACGGCCAGCGCGATGCCGTCCGCTAGGTCGGGGATGTCGAACGTCATCCGTCCGACACCGGTTTCAAGGTCCTGGCCGACTTGCGACATCAGGAGCCCGACAAGCACCATGAGGATGGCCTTCGCGAGCGACCCCTTGGCAAGCACCACGGCAAATATCAATCCCACCACCATTAGTGAGAAGTACTCCGGAGCGCCGACCGACAGCGCAACGCGCGTCAACGGAGCGCCAAGCGCTGCGACCAACAGTGTCGCGACGCAGCCTGCAAAGAACGAGCCGATCGCAGCAATGGCAAGCGCCGGACCTGCACGACCTTGCTTCGCCATCTGGTGGCCGTCGAGCGTCGTCACAACCGACGTGGCTTCGCCGGGAATGTTGACCAGAATGGATGTCGTCGAGCCGCCGTACTGCGCACCGTAGTAGATGCCAGCAAGCATGATGAGCGCGCCAACCGGCGGCAGCCCGAACGTAATGGGAAGCAACATTGCGATTGTTGCAACGGAGCCAACCCCAGGAAGGACGCCCACCAGCGTGCCGACAACGACACCTATCAAACAGAGAAACAGGTTCTGCAGACTGGCAGCCACCAGGAAACCGAGGCTGAGATTGGAGATCAGGTCAGCCATGGCCGGATGTCACAACATGAAAGCTGGCCAGAGTTGAAACTGCAGTGACAGCCCGTAAAGAAACAGCAGGACGGCGCCGATCGTGAAGCCAACGGCCGCTATGATGGTCTCGATCCAGCGTGTCTCACGGGAGCCCGCCGAAGCGATGATGAAACACACGAACGTCGTGATGGGCAGGCCAAGGGGACGAATCATCGCGGCGAAGGCGAGTATCGAGGCGATCACCACCAGGGGGCCGCGCGCATGGTAGCGACCGACGCCGCGGCCGTCGGCGATCAACGCCCAGAACAGGACTGCGCTCGCGAGCAGCAAGAGGCAGATAGCGAACAGTCGCGGTGCGGTGCCTGGACCGAAGGAGAAGCCTTCAACGCCCGGCAAATCGCGTGCCGCCCATAGCGCCAAGAGAGCCAAGCCTATCAGCGTCAGACAACCCCAAAAGTCTTGAGAATTGCGAATTCTGAAACCCTGACGCGACCTCGGCTCGACACCGTCAGACATGCCGCAATCCCGCCATCGACGCTGCTAGCTGCTGCGGCATTGATTGGCTCCTGACGATGACCGCGGCCACCTGATGGCGATGACCGAGGCGGACGATTGGCACGACAGTCGCATCGTTCCGCAATTCGGCACTAACGTCGCTATTGCTTCTTCTCCGCGATCTCCGCCAGCAGCGGCTTCCACTGAGCGATCTCATCCTGGATCTGCTTGGCGAATTGCGCGGGTGTCGTTCGGATCGTGGTGCCACCCGCCTTGACCATTGCCTTTTTGAACTCGGGGTCGTCGGCCATCTTCATCAGCACCTCAGACATCCTGCGAATGATCGGCTCCGGCGTCTTCGTGGGTGCCATGAGCCCATTCCAGGTCTCGATGACGAACCCGGGGCTGATGGACTCATGGACCGAGGGTAAGTCCGGAAAGTAGGGGCTGCGCCCGCGCGACGTGACAGCCAGGCCACGAACCGTCCCGGCCTCTATCTGCGGCAGCGCGTCAGTCATGTTTGCGAACGCGAAGTCAACCTCGCCCGACACGATGGCGAGAACGCCTTGCGCACCCGTCTTGTAGGGAATGTGGTTCATCTTGGTGCCGGTGCGCGACTGAAACAGCTCGACCGCGTAGTGCGTCAGGCCTGCCAGGCCGCTTGAGCCATAGTTGAGCTTGCCGGGATTGGCCTTGGCGTGGGCCACCAGGTCGGCCATGGAGTGGATCGGCAGCGCCTTCTTGACGACCACCGCCTGGGCAACGCTGCTCAGGATGCCGACCGGGACGAGATCGTTCACCGGATCGTAGCCGACCTTCTGGCCTTGGGCGAAGGGCACCACCGAAATGGCCCCGATGCTGCAAACGCAGAATGTATAGCCGTCGGGCGCGGACCTTGCGACGGCACCGGTCCCGACGATGCCTCCGCCTCCGGCACGGTTCTCGATGACGACCGACTTGCCCAGCTCCTTCTCGACGAAGCTCGCCGTCATGCGGCCGACCAAATCGGTGTAACCGCCGGCTCCATACGGCACGATGAACGTGATCACTCGGGTTGGCCACGCACCCTGCGCATAGACGCCGCTCGACCCCAGCCCGATCCCCAGCGCTAGGGCTAGACCTGCCAGATGCTTCACGACCTAGTCCTCCTTAACGGATGGTATTGCTCATCACAGCTCGACACCGGCGGCTGCGAGGATGCTGCGCACGCGTGCCCGCTGCGCGTCCGAGATCACGAGGCGCTCGGCGAAGTCCTTGCCAAGCGGCCGCGTTGCGTCGATGCCCATCTTGGTCAGCGTGAATGTCTCGGGATCCGACGTCGGATCGAGCACCGCGCCCTTGCAGCCGGGCACGAAAACGATGTCGCTCTCGGCGCGCACACGCGTCGCCACGGCCCACATCACGTCGTTCATGTCGAAGATGTCGACATCCTCGTCCAACACGATCACATACTTGGTGTAGAACTCGGTGCCGAGCGCCGCCATGATGGCTTGCTGCGGTTCGCCCTGCGCTGTCTTCTTCATCTTGATGAAAGCCATGAAGGCGCCGCACGTGGTGTGCGGGACGTGCACAGCGATGACGTTCGGCAGGTTGCGCTTCAGCGTATTGAGGATCTCGCCTTCGCGTGTGATGCACGAGATCAAGATGTGGTCCTTGGACATGCCGGAGACCACGGAGTGGAACATAGCGTCGCGGCGCATGCGAATGCGATGAGCGACGAACACATTCTGCGTGCTGCGGTAGGAGGCGTAGCCGGTGAACTCGCTGAACGGGCCTTCGGGCTCCTTCAAGTTGGGCAGGATCTCCCCCTCGATGACGATCTCGGCACTTGCCGGCACATCGAGGTCGCCGACGCCGCACTTGGCGAGCCGGTAGGGTGCGCCGAACAGGCCGCCGATGATCTCGTACTTGCGAATGTGCGGAGGATAGGCGTAGACCATCGAGCCCATGTAATGCAGCGGATGAATGCCGAGCGTGACGGCGGCCGACAGCGGCTGGCCGCGCTCCTCAGCGCGCCGGTGGAACTCCCACATGCGGCGCCGGGAATGGAGCGAGACGCCGAGCCTGTTCTTGCCCTTCAGCATGAGTCGGTGGAAGCCCGTCGTGTCGACGCCGGAGACGGGATCGCGGGCCGAAATCTGGCCCGCGGTGATGTAGGGCGCCGCATCAACGGTGAAGTGCAGGGGGATCGGCAGCTTGTTGAGGTCGACCCTGTCGCCCTCCAGCACCACCTCCTGCCAGGGAGCCTCGGGCATCACCTCGCAGGGAATGTATCTCTGGCAACGCTCGCGGAACGCAGTGGCCAACTCTGTCGGCGCAACGCCGAGACAGGCCGCGAGCAGTCTTCGGTTGCCGGCAATGTTGGTGACGACGGGCATGGTGTGCCCCTCGACGGCCTCATAGACGACGACGGGGCTTCTGCCGGCGCGTTCCAACTCAAAGACCAGCGAGGTGACGTCGAGATGAGTGCGTACGGGCTCGCGTATCCGCAGGATCTCTTCGGGAAAATCGCGCTCCACCATCTCCAGGAAGCCGCGCAAACCCTGGTGATCGCCATCACGTGCCTGCCAAGCCATAGCCAACTCTCGGGCTCCCCGTCATGCTATTATTAGAACGATAGCACCACGCATCGAGCAGTCGCAAATACGGGCCATGATCAATCCCGACCATGACAACGCGTTGTGGCGCTTTTCGCTCAAGGTGTATGCGGCACCGGGCGTCGAGGCAGAATGCCTCATGCTACAGACGACACACGATATCGACATCAATCTGCTGCTTTTCTGTGCTTGGGCTGGCGCAGAGCGCGGATGGCGCCTCGCACCCGCCGAGCTCGATCGCATGCGCCAGGCCGTTCGCGAGTGGCAGGAAGGGGTGGTCAAGCCGCTGAGGTCGGCGCGCAGAGCCATGAAGGCCTTAGCAATGCAGAACCCAACCGCCCACGACCTGCGGAGCAGAATCGCCGTGGACGAGATCGAGGCGGAGCGGATCGAGCAGGGCATGCTGTTTGCCCTCGCATCGACGGAAGCAGGCCTTTCCAGCAACTCTGGCCGGGCAACGGAAGCGTTTCGGATTGTGCGCCAAAATATTGCGCTCCTTATCGATGGTCGCACCGAGGCCCTTCCCGAGGCTCTGATTGCCGAGGCGCTCCGCGTTGCACCAACTCATTGATCCTGGGACGCATGGCTCCCGTCCTGCCAGGCCGAGAGCGGGGTATGCGCATGTGACATGCCTCCATTCGGCGAAATCGGAAAGTGCGGGCTAAATTTCGCCATGCTTCCTGCTGGGTCAGCCCTGGAAGGCATCGCGCACATGACGCAGCAAAAACCTACTCGATCTTTGAGCGGGGCGCGTCGGCCGGCGTGAACGCCCGTTGCGCCAGAAAGATCCGTGTGCCTCATCCGCGGATATGATATGCACGCGCCGGAGCAGGGCAAGTGATGGATTGGTCGATCCGCTCGACCCTTTTTTGCTTCGACTGGAGGGACATCATGTTTCGGCTGGTTGCAGCTCGTGGTCTCCGGCGCGTGCTTGGAATCCTGACTGTTGTCGCCCTTGTTGGCCTGGGGCGCCCGAATGCCGCTGTCGCGCAAACATGCGGTACGGACCACGCGATCAAGGAGGGTGAGACGCTCGCGCAGATCGCTGCCCGCATCTATGGCAACCCCGCTCAATGGACCGTCATTTTCTATGCCAATCAGGATCGGCTCGGCGCCAACGTGTCGTTGCTGGTCCCCGGGCTCGTGCTCAGGCTGCCTTGTATCGGCGCAACACCAGCTCAGCCCTTGCCAGCGATCGCAACGACACCAGCCCAGACGCCGCCGAGTGGCGGGGCGGCCTTCATTGTTTCCGCGCTCGTGCGCCGGGTCGAGATCCTGACGGCCGATGGATTTGCTCCCTACACCGGACGCTCGCTCGAAGGCGGGGGAATGCTGACCCAAGTGATCAACTCGGCCCTTGGCCTGATCAAGGAGGAGACCAAGGGTCGCTTGGACTACGGCGTATCATGGGTCAACGACTGGAGCGCGCATCTGCGTCCGCTCTTGCTCACGCGCACCTTCGACGCGGGCTTCCCCTGGGCTCGACCGAACTGCGACGCCGCCGATCTCGATCAGGATTCTCAGTTCCGCTGCCAGCGCTTCTTTTTCTCCGAGCCGCTTTACGAAGAGATCACCAAATTGTTTGTGCCGACCAACTCGCGGATGAGGGCGCTGAGGAGCGAGGAGCTGGCCGGTGCGACACTGTGCAGAGTTGCCGGCCAACCCATACAGGAGCTCGATGAGCAAGGACGGAACTGGCTGAAGGAGGGCAAGGTCCTTCTGCTGCGGCCGCCAACGGTCGATGAATGCTTCCGTCTCCTTGAGAACGGCACAGTCCAAGGTGTGGTCGAGGGCGAGCTGGCAGGCCGCGCCAGCATGACATCGCTTGGGTTGGCCGACAGGGTGCGCATGATCGAGCAGCCGGTCGCGCTCACCACCTACCACGTGCTGATATCCAAGTCGCACCCACATGCGCGCATAATCATCTATTACGTTAACAGCTCCCTGGAGAGGCTACGCGACAGTGGGGAGTACGACCGGATCATTGAGCGGCATCTAGCGCGCTTTTGGGAGGCCCAGCCCGCGCCGCCTCCCGCGATCAGCACTACGCCCGCCGCTCCCCCTGCCGCAACGAAACAGGATTCCACACCGGGACCCGGCACCAAGACCAAGACCGACCCAACAAAAAAGTAGCAGTTGGGGTGATTGCGGTTCGAACGACGATCGATAGGGTTCGACGGCGCGCTGGCGCTACTTCAGGAGCCCCGCCTCCTTGTAATATTTGGCAGCACCAGGATGCAACGCGCAGTTGCCGTTGAGCGCAGGGTCCGCCGCCTTCTTCGGGTCGAAGTCGGACAGGGCAACGTGGATCTTGGGCAGCTTGTCTGCGTTCTCCATGATTGCCTTGGTGATGGCATAGACCACATCGTCCCGAACGGAGGCGGCGACCAGGATGTTGGACACCGCCTTGACCGTTCTTAGCGTTTGCGTCTGCCCCTTGAAGGTGTTCGGCGGAATTGCAGCCTCGGCCCAGCCGTGCCTTTCAACCATGCCAGAAATGACGTAGTCCGGCAGCGGCAGCATGATTGTATCGTTCATGGTGACGACCTGGGTGGCAGCCGGATGCCCCCTGGTCACCGTATGAGCCCAGCCGTCTGCCAGCCCGTCCTTGATCTGCCTGGCTGTGCTCGTCCGTCCCGTGGCTTCGACGAAACCACCCTTGTTGGCCACGTCTTCTATGCTCGACCCAAGCAGCCCCAGGACCTGCCGCACGCCCTGTTCGCCGGTGCCGCCAGCGCGCGTGGTCAGCAGCCAGAATTTGTTCTTGGCCGCTGCGATCTCTTCCCACGACATGACGCCCGATTGCCTGGTGACGAAGGTGCCGAAATAGTAGATGTCCAGGCCGCCCATCAGTGCGCGCACCTTGTCCTGCTTGTCCTTGAACACACCCGTGCCCGCGCAGCCCTCCGCTGAAGAAACGGCAAAGCTGATGCCGAGTTCGGCCTCGCCGCCCTGAAGCAGTTTGATGTTGGCGATGCCGCCGGCAATCGGCAGCACGTCGATGCTCGATCCCGCCGGCAGCTTCGGCTTGACGAGGTCGGCCAATCCGGCGCCATACTTGTACCAGGCGGAGCCGACGCCGACGGTTGCGAACCTGAGCTGCACTTTCTCCTGTGCGAGGGTCGGAAATCCTCCAAGGCAGAGACCAGCCACCACAAGGGTCATCATCCAAGCGCGCTGCATGAGCCTACTCCTGCATTCGAGGCTTGCTTTTCGATCTTTGAGTTGAAAAACCATCACTTCCCTGTGCAGTTGGGAAGGTCGGACCAGGTCGGTCTCATCAAGCGCCACCGGACGGGCCCCGTCGTCTGCGGCGCAACCGTGTGCCGTCCCTTCTCTTAAGTCTGCTGAAGTCGCAGCATCGATCCCCACGACCGCCTACCACTTGCTTGCTGACGGCACCTGCTACCTGGACCTCGGGTGTGACCAATTCGGCCACCGCGATCCAGCCCGCGCCGCCAGCAAGCTCGCTGACCGCATTCGCAGCCTCGGCTACGAGGTCGACATCAGACCCGCCGCATGACACAACCAAGTTCCGTTTCTAGGTAGCCGATCCCGCGTATCTGCCAACCCGCCAACTCTACCACCCCCCTCTGGCAGGTCCAGTGACACCGCTGGGCGCCACATCCGCCCTGGGCGGCAACTTCGACAGAGTCGGGCTGCGGAATTGTAGGCACGCGGTAGTCCGTCCGCAGTACCTCGACAAGCGGTGACTCCACAGGTTTCGAAGCCATGCCTCGCCGCTATGGCAACGACAAGGGATGATCGCGGCTCCCCCAACGTCCCTACCGTTTCCCATCATAGGGAAAGATGCGATCGACGCTGTTGGTGGCCCTGCGCTGCTCTTCGAGGATGGCCCAGGCGTCGTACCCCGTGAGCGCGATCAGCGGGACATGCTGGTGATTGCCGTCCTTCTTTCTCGGGTCCTTGCGGTCGCGAACCACAACAATTCGAACGCGATCATCGACATCGGGCCAGACGATGGAGGCGATCTCGGATTGACGCATCGCGGTTGCCACCGCGAAGCGAATGATCCGTCCTACTGGAATCAGCTGACGCGGATTGCCGTCCAGAAACGCGATCGGCGCATCGAGTTCGGCCTGCGTCGGCCGGCGGTCCCTTTCTCGGCTCATGCCAAGAAGCCCCAAGCGCCGCAACGCCACACGGGCCAATTCGATCGGCTCTTTCGAGATGGCAACGCCGTGCACGGCAGCTGCGTGCATTGCGCAGGCCTGTCCGGGGCATGCTGGCCACCTCCTGGGATCGATGCGGCGCTCCATCTCGAGCGCCCAGCTCTCGGCATCGGCCTTGCGGCGGAAGGTCTCGGCCACGTAACGTGCCTTGCGGCGTACAGCGGTTCGCCAGTTCCCGGAAGGCAGTTGCACGAAGCTCGCCATGTCGTCTGTCCACGACCTGTCGTGTACAAAATATGTACAGTGAGCGCGTGCAACCCCGTGACAAAGCGTGAAATCTGAGTGTACGCGCGGAAGTGTTCGTTCCCTCTTTACCCTTTGATAGTGCTTGAGAAATGGAAGAAAATAGACGACATAAATTCTGTATTGCACCCATGAT
>CAWHBI010000036.1:0-72064 GCA_963827545.1 uncultured Alphaproteobacteria bacterium | reverse complement strand
ATACAGCACCGGGTTGAACAGCCAAGCCAGATGGCGCGCGACCCGCGAGGTCGGGTCGTGAATGCGGTCGCTCTCGATGGTGGCGATGAACTGCCCCATGCGCTCGTTGAGCTGGTGCACGAGGAAGCGGGTGAAGCCGATGCTGTTCTCGAACAGCCACATGAAGGTTGGCCGGTGCATCATCGCAAGGCGCGTATCGCGCAACGCGACGAGGTCGTACTGGCGCGCCTCGTTCTTCAGGACGGTACCCTCGCCGAACCAACCACCTGCGCCGGCTCCGGCAAACGTAACCGCCTTGCCGCTCTCGGAGATGGCGCTGATCTTCACGAGGCCGCTGACCACGCCTGTCCAGTAGTCGAGACGATCGCCGCGGTGGCAGATGTAGGTGCCGGCGGCAAACCGCCGCTCCGAAGTGCCCTTGACTGCGCGCGCGGCCTCCGCTTCGGTGAGCGCATCGGCCCAGAAGGCGATCCGTCGAAGCTCCGCTCTTGCTTCCACCTGAGCACCGTTTTCCGGTCTCCCGGACATTTGACTGTAGCCCCAGCAAGCCGCCCTGCTCAAGGTCGGTAGCTCGCACGGAAATTTACGCTTGGAACGGGCGCCTCCCATCTTTCGTCTCGCCATGCCGATTCGCTGAGACGGGGTTGCATCGCAATGTCTTGGTCACGGCATCGCATAAGCAACTCTTCAGCCGCGGCACCACGAGGTGCAGGCTGCCGAGCATAAGGGGGAAATTGTCATGCTGCATGCGCTCCTTGCCATCCTGCATTGGCCATCTGCCTTGGCGCACCGGCGTCCGCCCAGACCGGACCCAACGCTTTCACCTTCGTCGCCTTCGGCGACATGCCCTACAGGCCTGACGACGTGAAGGTGGACAGGCTGATTGCCGCCATCAACCGCCTGAAACCGGCCTTCACCATCCATGTCGGCGATATCAAGTCGGGGGCCCGCCCTGCACCGACGACGCCTTCAAGAGATCGCTCGACCAGATCAACACCCTCGAGCAACCGGTCGTGTATTCGATCGGCGACAACGAATGGACCGACTGTCACCGCGAGATCGCCGGCAAGAGGTTCAATCCGCGCGAGCGCCTTGCCAGGCTGCGTGAGCTGGCGTTTTCGAAACCGGGCGTCAGCCTCGGCAAGTTGCCGATGCAGGTGGAGTTGCAGGCCGCGGCGATGCCGAAGTATGCCAAGTTCGTCGAGAACCAGCGTTTCACCAAGAACGCAGTCGTGTTCATCGTCCCGCACGTCGTCGGCTCCAACAATGGCTTCGAGGCGCAGGACCCCGAGGCGGCGACCGAGTACTTCGAGCGCAACGCCGCCAACGTCGCCTGGATCAACGACGGGTTCCGGGTCGCGACCGAGACCGCGGCCAAGGCGGTGGTGATTGCATTCCAGGCCAATTGTGATGCGCGCGCAGTATCCCGCGATACCGCGCGCGTCGGGCTTTGGCGACACCGTGCAGGCCATCGCCAGGGGGGCCAGGGCATTCGGCAAACCCGTGCTGGTGGTGCACGGCGACAATCACGTGCTCGAGATCGAGACCTTCAAAGACAACGTCATGCGGCCTGTGCCGAACACCTTGAGGCTGCAGTTGCAGGGCGACGAGCTGGTGCACGCCATGCGCATCCTGGTCGATCCCGATATGCCGGGCGTGTTCGGGTTCGTGCCCCTCATCGTGCCGGATAACGGCCCGTTCTGATGCCAACCGCTAGAGCGCCCCGGACGACACCTTCAGGGGTGCGTTGTCCCCGCTGAGCAGTGCACCCGGAAGGAAGCCCGGCACTTCGGCTTTGACCGTCACGGGCAGCGGGACGGTGTTGAGCAGACGGTCGAGCCAGCCGTCGGCCTTCGGCATGACGACCGTCAATGTGATCTCGAGCGTAGACATCGGCTCAACCAATTTCTTTTCCCGGGGATCCGGCCCGTAGAATAAAACCGTCCCCGTGAAAGCGCCTCGCCCGGCCACTGAGAGAGGCGCAAATGGAAGCTTTGGACGCTTGAGGCGGGCGGCGACATCGTCGCGGCTGCCGAAATACTGCGCATCGGCCATGTACGCGCTTTTGAATCTTGCAGTCTGAGACGTCGCTGCATTCTTCACGTCGAGTTGCAGCGAGAGGACGGCACCGTCGCGGGCCCCGCCATTGGCAATGGTGACGGGAACCGCCAGCACCTCGTAGCTGCCATAAGGGTCGCGGGTGTAGTGGATGTTCTCGGAAACGTAGATCTTCATGTCCGGCTGCTTGAGCGTGCTCTCCCACAGCGACAGGCCGGAGGCAACGAGCGCCATGCCCGAAACCGCTGCTGTCATCCAGCCGCCGAGCCCGTTCTCAGCGGCGTCGGTGGCCATCGCAGCGGCATCGTTGAGACCAGCGGGGGTGTTGGAAGACATCTTCGTGCAATCCTCTGTCGACGATGGGCGCTCGAAGTGCCACCAATGCATGGCTCAATGGTGGCGCGATTGCAGCCGTATGAGAGCGCGGGCGGCGGTTGCCATCTGTTGGCACCGGGCAGCAACCTGCATAGGATGAGCCCGATCCAATCAGGCATCGATCGGGGAAGCGCCCATGTCGAACGCGACGGCAGAGCTCACGCATTTCATCGGCGGCAGACAAGTCAAGGGCACCTCCGGCCGGTTCGGCGACGTCTACCAGCCGATGGACGGCACCTTGCGCGCCAAGGTTCCGCTCGCGTCCAAGGCCGAGGTGGCTGCCGCCGTCGAGAACGCCAAGGCTGCGCAGCCGGTGTGGGCCGCCACCAACCCGCAGCGTCGCGCCCGCGTGCTGATGAAGTTCCTCGATCTGGCGCAACGCGACTACGACAAGCTGGCCGACTGCCTCGCCCGCGAGCACGGCAAGACCGTTGCCGACGCCAAGGGTGACATCCAGCGCGGGCTCGAGGTGGTGGAGTTTGCCTGCGGCATCCCGCACCTGCTGAAGGGCGAGTACACCGAAGGCGCCGGCCCCGGCATCGACCTCTATTCCATGCGCCAGCCGCTCGGCGTGGTGGCCGGCATCACGCCCTTCAACTTCCCGGCCATGATCCCGATGTGGAAGTTCGGTCCCGCGATTGCCTGCGGCAACGCCTTCATCCTGAAGCCGTCGGAGCGCGACCCGGGCGTCCCGCTGATGTTGGCGGAGCTGATGATGGAAGCCGGGCTCCCCGCGGGCATCCTCAACGTCGTCAACGGCGACAAGGAAGCGGTGGACGCTATCCTGGAGCACCCCGACATCGCCGCCATCGGCTTCGTCGGCTCGACGCCCATCGCCGAGTACATCTACACGAAGGGCTGCGCTTCCGGTAAGCGCGTGCAGTGCTTCGGCGGCGCCAAGAACCACATGATCGTCATGCCGGACGCCGACATGGACCAGGCCGTGGATGCGCTGGTGGGCGCCGGCTACGGCTCGGCCGGCGAGCGCTGCATGGCCGTGTCCGTTGCCGTGCCTGTCGGCCAGAAGACCGCTGATATCCTGGTCGACAAGCTGATCCCGCGCGTGGAGAGCCTGAAGATCGGCCCCTCCACCTCGGGCGATGCCGACCTCGGCCCGCTGGTGACGGCCGCGCACCTGAAAAAGGTGAAAGACTACGTGGCGCTGGGCATCGAGGAGGGCGCCAAGCTCAAGGTGGACGGCCGCAACTTCAAGATGCAGGGCTACGAGAACGGCTTCTACATGGGCGGCTGCCTGTTCGACGAGGTGAAGCCCAATATGCGCATCTACAAGGAGGAGATCTTCGGCCCCGTGCTGTCCGTGGTGCGGGCGAAGACCTACGACGAGGGCCTGGCGCTGGCCTCCAACCACGAATACGGCAACGGCGTCGCCATCTTTACCCGCGACGGCGATGCGGCGCGCGATTTCGCGGCCAAGGTCAACGTCGGCATGGTGGGCGTGAACGTGCCCATCCCGGTGCCGCTCGCCTACTACACCTTCGGCGGCTGGAAGCGCTCGGGCTTCGGCGACCTGAACCAGCACGGGCCCGACTAGGTGCGCTTCTACACCAAGACCAAGACCGTCACCTCGCGCTGGCCGTCGGGCGTGAAGGAAGGCGCGGAGTTCGTCATCCCGACGATGAAATGACGTGGCGAATGCCACGTCATCCCGGCGGAGGCCGGGATCCATGACAGCGCAGTGAGCTAGCACTTGGCACCCCACATCAGAGGCGCCGACATCGTCGCCCGCACGCTCGATGCGGCGGGCCTCACCACCATCTTCACGCTGTCCGGCAACCACATCATGCCGCTGTTCGATGCGGCGATCGGCACGCGCCTGAGGCTGATCCACGTGCGCCACGAGGCCGCCGCCGTGCACATGGCGGACGCGTGGGGGCGCCTCACGGGCCAGTGCGGCATCGTGTGGGTCAGCGGCGGCGCCGGCTTCACCAATGCGGCCGCGGCGCTGTGCACGGCGCAGGCGGGTGAATCGCCGCTCGTGCTGCTGTCGGGACATGCGGGGCTCAAAGAAGTGGGCCGCGGCGCCTTCCAGGAGCTGCGCCAGGCGGAGATGGCGGCGCCTGTCACCAAGGCGTCGTGGGTTGCGCGCTCGGCTGCCACGCTGGGCACCGAGCTGGCAGAAGCCGTACGCATCGCACGCTCTGGCCGGCCCGGTCCGGTGCACCTGAGCCTGCCGTTCGACCTGCTGGAGGAGAGCGTCGAAGACCGACCCTCGCTCTGGCCCGAGGCCGCCGCCTTCGAGCCCAAACCGCAGCTGCTGACGCAGGCCGCAGCCGCGACTGTTCTGGCTGCCCTCGCCGAAGCGCAACGCCCGCTGGTGCTCGCCGGGCCGCAGCTCTGCCACGCGGGCGATCTGGCGCTGCTGAAGCAACTCGAAGCGGCGCTGGGTGTCCCAGTCGTGCCCATGGAAAGCCCGCGCGGCATCAACGACCCGCGCCTCGGCGCCTTCGCAGAGGTGCTGCGGCAAGCCGACCTGATCCTGCTCCTCGGCAAGGCGCACGACTTCACGCTTCGCTTCGCTGATCCGCCCGCCGTCGATGCCGCCTGCCGGTTCGTGGTCATCGACTCTGATGCTGCCATGATCGAGCGCGTCGGCCGCGAGAAAGGCGGCCGCCTCGCGTCGCAGCGCAATCGCCGACGCCAGGCCCGCGGCGCAGGCCCTGATCGAGCACGGCCGGGCCGCCAAGCACGCCGAGCACATCCTGGCTCACCGAGGTCAACGCCGCCGTCGCCTACCGCCCGCCGGCCTGGGCGACGCTCGCCTCGCGCGAGCCGGCAAGCTGCACCCCGTCGAGCTGTGCCGCGCGCTCGCGCCGATCCTCGCCGCGAACCCCAACGCCATCCTCGTGTGCGACGGCGGCGAGATCGGGCAGTGGCCGCAGGCGCTGCTGGCGCCGCCCCGCCGCCTCATCAACGGTCCCGCCGGCTCCATCGGCGCGTCGATCCCGTTCGCCATCGCCGCCCGCGCCGCAGACCCGGCGGCGCCCGTGATCGCCGTCATGGGCGACGGCACCTTCGGCTTCCACATGGCCGAGTTCGACACCGCCGTGCGCTGCAACCTGCCCTTCGTCGCTGTCGTCGGCAACGATGCCACCTGGAACGCCGAGCACCAGATCCAGCTGCGCGAGTACGGCCCTGAGCGCGCCCACGGCTGCGACCTGCTGCCCTCGCGTTACGATCTTGTCGCTGCAGGCGCTGGGCGGGCACGGCGAGCTGGTCACCAGCGCGGCGCAACTCGGCCCGGCACTGGAGCGCGCACTCGCCAGCGGCAAGCCAGCCTGCGTCAACGTGATGATCGAGCGGGTGCCGGCGCCCGTCATCAGGCGCTCCGCTAGCTGATGCGCGTAGGTTGGGTCAACCCGCGAAGGCCGGGGGCCGACCCAACGACTTCATCACGAGCATGGCGTCGGGTCATCGCTGACGCTTGACCCAACCTACTCAGCGGCTCGGCTCCGGCACCGCGCCGGCCATAATGCGCTCGGTCGGGCGGTCGTCCATCAGCATCTGCGCGAAGCCGGCGATCAGGCCCACGATGACGCCGAACTGCAGCGCGCGGTCGTAGGAGCCCAGCGCATCGTAGATGGCGCCGCCGCCCCAGGCGCCGAGGAACGAGCCCACCTGGTGGCTGAAGAAGGCGATGCCGGTCAGCGTCGAGAGGAACTTGAGGCCGAAGATCTCCACCACGATGCCGTTGAGCAGCGGGATGACGCCGAGCCACGTCAGCCCCATCAGCGCCGCGAAGATCAACGTCGAGGTCGGCGTCACCGGAAGCATGAAATAGGCCGCGATCACCACTGACCGCATCACATAGACGAGCCCCAGCAAGGTGCGCTTGCGATAGCGGTCGCCGAGCCAGCCGCAGCCCCACGAGCCGATGACATTGAACAGGCCGATGACGGCCAGCGCCTGCGCGCCGAGCAGCGGGTCCATGCCGCACAGCACCAGATAGCTCGGCAGGTGTGTGGTCAGGAACACCAATTGCAGCCCGCACACGAAGAACGCCAGGCTCATGATCACGTAGCCGCCGTGGCGCCGCGCCTCGCCCAGCGCGCCCAGCAGCGTCATGTCGGCGTCGCGGGCGGTCGAGTTGGGCAGCCGGTCGGCGCGTCCGCCGATGAGCGCGGCGGGCAGCATCAGCAGCCCCACGACGATGAAGGCCACCAGCCCTGCCCGCCAGCCGCCGTGGCTGATCACCAGCTGCCCCAGCGGCGCGCAGAAGAACGTGCCCATCGATCCGGCCGCCGAGACGATGCCGAACGCCAGGCTGCGGCGCTGCGGAGCAACCACGCGCGCGGCGATGTTGGAGGCAATGCCGGAGGTCGTGCACGAGAGCGCAACGCCGATCAGCACGCCGGCGCCCAGCGTGATCATGGCGGGGCTCGTCGCCGTGGCGGTCAGCACCAGGCCGGCGATGTAGATCAGGCCTCCGGCAAACGCGATCCAGCGCGGCCCGAAGCGGTCGGTGAAGGCGCCCGCCACCGGCTGGGTGAAGCCCCAGACGATGTTCTGCACCGCGATCGCCATGGCGAAGTCGGCGGCGGCGATGCCGAGATCCTGCACCACCGGCGTCTGGAACAATCCCAGCGACTGGCGCAGCCCCATGGCGATGCTGAGCATGATCGCCGCGCCGCTCAGCATGGCGATGGCCTGGCCGCGCGTGACGAGGTTCGTGTGGAACGGAACCGAAGGAGCGGCGTCCTGTGCCATGCGGACAGTTCCCCGAATTGCTTGCGGCGGCCCCGCCTCGAGCCGCGCGCCGACCAGAGGGCAGGTTGACGCAATCGTCAAATGACAATTGGGAAGGCCAGGTGTGAGGAATGCTCATGCGTTGGGTAGCGACTCCAGGGGGTGCAGCGCCATCAGCCCCGCCGGGATTCGCCAGCGAGGGTGCGACGGGTACGCGGGTGCCTCATCGGCAACCGCGGGGCCTTGCGGCCCCAGGAGGCCGTGAGACCTCCACGGGGACCCTTGCGGGTCCTCAGGGACCTCGCGGTCCCGGGGGTTGCCTTACGGCACCCGCGTGCGGCGATTTGTGTCCCGCTGCAAGCTTTGGCGTCCCGCTCGCCCAATGAGAGCTTCGCGGTTAGCCTTGAGCCTTTTGGGCGGTCGCCGGCTCGGCGCCCATTGCTGGCGCTTTGCCGGAAACGGTCGCAGCGGGCCTCCTGGATCTCGAGCCATCTCGCTCTCCTTCCAGGCGCCGATCGCTTGCACGTGAAGGACGGATGCGCATTTCACGTCCCGTCGCAACAAGCGACGCGCGCATCATCACACGGCGCGGCGAGAGCGGGGATAAGCACCGCCGCTGGCCATCCGCCATCAGCGTTAACGCGCCCCGAAGGTAGGGCGCAATAAGGCGACAGCCGCATTGCGCCGATCGGCGCGAACCGCATCGCGCCGCCGTTCGTGGAACGGGTGCGGATCGGTGCAATGCGCTACCGCTTATTGCACCCTACGCCCTGCTCGCTCGCGCAGGTAGGGCGCAATAAGGCGACAGCCGCATTGCGCCGATCCACGCAAACCCCAGTGCGCCGCCGCTCGTGGAACACGTCGCATCGGTGCAATGCGCTACCGCTTATTGCACCCTACGCCCGCGGGCTCTGACAGCGCATCGAATTCCTGTTAGAGAGGCGCCGCAACCCGGCCCAAGGCTACCCGCACGCATGCCAGGCTCCGCCAAATCGCAGACAGCGACCGCGACCCGCCCCGAATGGGCAAGGGCGCGCCGTGTCGTCGTCAAGATCGGCTCGAGCCTGCTGGTCGACCGCACCAGCGGTGCGCTGAACGCCTTCTGGCTGGAGTCGCTCGCCGAGGATGTGGCCGCGCTCGCCAAGGCGGGCAAGCAGGTCATCATGGTCTCGTCGGGCGCCATCGCGCTGGGACGGCATGTGCTGGGCTTTCCCAGGGGCGCCCTGGAGCTGGAGAAATCGCAGGCCGCCGCCGCGGTGGGCCAGATCTCGCTCTCCAGCGCCTACCAGGCCGTGCTCAAGGCGCACGGCCTCACCGCGGCGCAAATCCTGCTCACGCTCGGCGACACGGAGGAGCGCCGCCGCTATCTCAACGCGCGCCAGACCATCGCCACCCTGCTCGCCCAGCGTGCCATTCCCGTTGTCAACGAGAACGACACGGTCGCCACCAGCGAGATCCGCTACGGCGACAACGACCGGCTGTCCGCGCGCGTGGCCAGCATGATGAGCGCCGACTGCCTGGTGCTGCTCTCCGACGTCGACGGCCTCTACACCGCGCCGCCCGGCAGCGGCTCCGGCGCCCGGCGCCTCGACGAGGTGCGCCAGATCACGCCCGAGATCGAGGCCATGGCCGGCAGCGCCGGCACCGAGCTCTCGCGCGGCGGCATGGTGACCAAGATCGAGGCGGGCAAGATCGCGCTCTCCTCCGGCACCAACATGGTGATCACCTCGGGCAAGGTGATGCATCCCCTCCGCGCGCTCTCCGAGGGAGCGCCGTGCACCTGGTTCCTGGCCCACTCCGATCCCGTGACGGCGCGCAAGCGCTGGATCGCTGGGCAGCTCGAGCCCAAGGGCAGCGTGGAAATCGACGCAGGCGCCGAGAAGGCGCTGCTCTCCGGCAAGAGCCTGCTGCCTGCCGGCGTGACGCGCGTGGAAGGCGCCTTCGAGCGCGGCGACGCAGTGGTCATCCGCGCCGCCGATGGCCGTGAGCTGGGGCGCGGGCTCATCGCCTATGCACGCGACGACGCGGCGCGTATCATCGGCCGCAAGAGCGGCGAGATCGCCGCCATCCTCGGCCATGCCGGCCGCACCGAGCTGGTGCACCGCGACGACATGGTGCTGAGCAGGGCCTGAAGAGCTGGCGAACCATGACTGTTCTGACGCAGACAATGCCCCGAGTGGCAGCGGACATCGCCGAGACCATGCGTGGCATCGGTGCGCACGGGCGCGAGGCTTCGCGTGCGCTGGCCATCGCCTCCACGGAGGCGAAGAACGCAGCCCTGCATCGCCGCCGCGCGCGAGCTGCGGGCTGAGACCTCCGCCATCATCGAGGCCAACGGGCGCGACCTGGCAGCCGCCCGCGATGCCGGCCGCCCCGCATCCTTCCTCGACCGCCTGATGCTGGACGCCAAGCGCATCGAGGGCGTGGCCAGGGGGCTCGAGGAGATCGCCGCGCTGCCCGATCCGGTCGGCGCTGTGATCGCCCGGTGGACGCGCCCCAATGGCCTCGAGATCGAGCGCGTGCGCGTGCCGCTGGGCGTGATCGGCATCATCTACGAGAGCCGGCCCAACGTGACGGCCGATGCCGGCGCGCTGTGCCTCAAGGCCGGCAACGCGGCGATCCTGCGCGGGGGCTCGGAGAGCCACCACTCGAGCCGCGCCATCCACGCCTGCCTTGCCCGCGGCCTCGCCGAGGCAGGGCTGCCCGAGGCGGCCATCCAGCTGGTGCCCACCACCGACCGCGAAGCCGTCGGCCTGATGCTCAAGGGCCTCGACGGGGCGATCGACGTGATCGTGCCGCGCGGGGGCAAAAGCCTGGTGGCGCGCGTGCAGGAGGAGGCGCGCGTGCCTGTGTTCGCGCACCTGGAAGGCATCTGCCACACCTACGTCGACCGCAGCGCCGACCTGGCGATGGCGAAGGCGATCGTCCTCAACGCCAAGCTGCGGCGCACCGGCGTGTGCGGCGCCACCGAGACGCTGCTGGTCGACAAGGCCGCGCCCGAGGCGCATCTGGGGGCCCTGGTCGCGGCGCTGCTGGAGGCCGGCTGCGAGGTGCGCGGGGACGCGGCCGCGCAGGAGGCCGACCCGCGTGTCAAGCCCGCTACCGAGCAAGACTGGTCGACCGAATACCTCGACGCCATCATCTCGGTGAAGACGGTGGACGGCGTCGATGCCGCCATCGCCCACATTCAGCGGTACGGCTCGCAGCACACCGACTGCATCGTGGCCGAGGACCAGGCCACGGCCGAGCGCTTCCTCACCCGCCTCGACAGCGCCATCGTCCTGCACAATGCCTCGACCCAGTTCGCCGACGGCGGCGAGTTCGGCATGGGCGCCGAGATCGGCATCGCCACCGGCCGCCTGCACGCCCGCGGCCCCGTCGGCGTCGAGCAGCTCACCACCTTCAAGTACGTGGTGCGCGGCAGCGGGCAGGTGCGGCCGGGGTAGGTTGGGTTAGCGCGGCCACCACCGATCCAATAGGATGTCAACGTTGATCCGCGCGTAACCCAACATTTTCCGCCGTCCGGTCGTCCTGAGAGTGAGCACAACAAGGATGTCGAGCAACGTCAGTCCCAAGTCAATTCGGCCCGAGTTCACTGCTGTCATCAAGGAGAGCGGCGGCTGGTGGATCGGCTGGATCGAGGAGGTGCCCGGCGTGAACTGTCAGGAGCGGACGCGTGAAGAGCTGCTCGACACCTTGAAGGTCACGTTGCGCGAGGCCCTCGAGATGAACCGGCAAGATGCCCGGTCCGCGGCCGGGAGCGACTTTCTGGAAGTGAAGATCGCTGTATGAAGCGCCGGAGGCTTTCGTCTTGCAATCATCACTGACGCTCATCAGGCTGCATAGCTATATTGCACATGCGCTGGCGGCCGGGCGACATCATCTTCGACATCATCGATGACGAGACTGATGACCCGGTCGTAACGGTGAGGTTTGAGACATCCGCCGGCAACATTCTTGCCATGGCGGAGGTCGAGGAGCGGGGCCGAACGCTGCGCTTGCTCGGGCTGCACATGCAAGGCGCGACGGCCAATGCGGTCGGCGCCGGAAACCTGCGCATCCTGGCAAACGTCATCATGGACAGGATGGACTACGATGCGATCGAAATTGAAGGAGCGGTTCGCACGACTGGGGCCCGTCCAGGTCATCGACCGCGTGCGCTCCGGTTCACCCGTGGATCTGGTCCTACGGCCGGGACCTGACCGCACCAAGTTGAAGACCGTCGATGCGACGATGGCTCTGGCTCGCCGCGGCATGACGATGCTGCGCGCCAAGCGGGCCATCGAGACGATGCTGGCTGATGGAGAAGTCGTTGTGGGGGTGCCGATCGTCGAGGACTTGCCAACGCTCGCCAGCGAGCTGCGCAAGGCCGGCGTCAAAGCGGCGAGAATTGTGACCGGCTCTGTCGATGTGCGTGCCCTGCGCCTCAAGCTCGGCATGTCACAAGAGCAGTTTGCGCGGCGCTACAATCTCGATCTTGATTCGCTCCAGAACTGGGAGCAGGGCCGGCGCGTGCCAGAGCGTGCCGTTCTGAGCTATCTGCGTGTGATCGCGGCCGATCCCCAGCTTGCGGCACGAGCCCAGGAAGACACCGCTGCATGAGCTGCCGACGCACCGGCGCAGGCGGAGCGGCAGGTTCCCGGCGCCGCTCCGCCTCGATGCTCGGCTATCGCTTGATCAGCCCGATGACGAACAGCACGATGACTGCGCCGATCACAGCGTTGATGATGTCGGCGATGTAGGTCCCGCCGATGTAGATGCCGATGCGGGGCAGCAGCCAGCCCGCAACGAATGCGCCGACGATGCCGACAATGATGTTGCCGATCAGGCCGAACCCGCCGCCGGCCATGATCTGACCGGCCAGCCAGCCGGCAATCGCGCCGATGATGAGCCAAATGATAAGAGCTTCAATGCCTGGCATGACTTCGCTCCCTAGTAGGCCGCTGTCTCGATCAGTTCCATGCCCACGCGCGCAGGCGGCCCTCCGGCGGCCCGGGCAGCACTCCAGGTTAGCGCGCCCGCCCGCCTGCGGCCAGCGGAACTGCTGATGTCGGAATAAATGGGCAGCCATGCGGGGCGCATCGTGCCCACTTCCCTGCCGCCAATCCCGTGCTAGCTTGTCGAAGAAGCGCAATGCCGCCAGCAGGTTGCCCTCGACCCGGAGCGCAACCCCGCGGCGCGCGTGTGCGCATGCGAAAACAATGGGGGCTCAATGGCCGGCGTTCTTGAAGGCATCCGTGTGCTCGACTTCGGGCGCTACATCGCGGGACCCTATTGCGCCGCGTTGCTCGCCGAGCATGGCGCCGAGGTGATCCGCATCGAGAAGCGCGAGGGCAGCGAGGACCGCTTCCAGGCGCCGGTGGCAGAGACGGGCGAGGGTGCGCTGTTCCTGCAGATGAACCGCAACAAGCTGGGCCTCACTCTCGATCCCATGCGGCCCGAAGGCCAGGAGGTCGTGCGCAAGCTTGTCGCCACCGCCGACGTGGTGGTCGCCAACCTGCCGCCGCAGACGCTTTCCGCGATGAAGCTCGACTACGCCTCGTTGACGGCCGTGAAGCCGGACATCATCCTCACCACCGTCACCGCCTACGGCCGCGGCGGCCCCTACAGCGACCGCGTCGGCTTCGACGGCATCGGCCAGGTGATGTCGGGCGCCGTCTACATGACCGGGACCGAGGACCAGCCCTATCGCGCTCAGGTGCCCTGGGTCGACTTCGGCACGGCGCTGCACTGCGCCTTCGGCACCATGGCCGCCCTCATGGCCCGCAAGGCCACCGGCAAGGGCCAGTGGGTCGAGGGTGCGCTGCTCGCCACCGCCGTCACCATGGCGAACGCCATGCTGATCGAGCAGGCGGTGATCAAGCCCGATCGGGTGCCGACGGGCAATCGCGGCCAGACCGCGGCGCCGGTCGACATCTTCCGCACCAGGGACGGCTGGATCCTCACCCAGGTGATCGGCCAGCCGCTCTTCAAGCGCTGGGCCAAGCTGATGGGCGAGGACCACTGGCTCACCGATCCGCGCTTCAAGGACGACATAAAGCGCGGCGACAACGGCGCCGTTGTCAGCGAGCGCATGGGCCGCTGGTGTGCGGAGCGGACGACGGCGGAGGCGCTGGAAATCCTGGGCGCGGCCAAGATCCCGGCCGGACCCGTACTGAAGCCCCAACAGACGCTGGACGACCCGCATATCAGGGCGATGGGCTTCTTCCAGCCCACCGAGTTCCCCGGCGCGCCCAAGCCCGCGCCGATCGCCAAGGTGCCCGTGTGGCTCTCCGAGACGCCGGGCTCGATCCGCCGGCGGGCGCCGACGCTTGGCGAGCACACCGACCAGATCCTGGCGGAGCTCGGCTACGACCGGCAGGCGATCGCGATACTGCGCGAAAACCGCGTGATCTGAGCAGAGGGGGACCTTGCCGGGCGGAATGCGCCGAGGCGCGGCGGCTACGCTGATTTCTTGGCGTAGCGGCTCACGAATATGCCGATCACCGAGCCGAGAGATGCGTTGATGATGTTGGCGAGCGGTCCGCCGCCCAGGAACAGGCCAAGCTGAGGGAACAGCAGCCCGCCGATCAGAGCGCCGACCACGCCGATGATGATATCGCCCTGCATGCCGAAGCCGCCCTCGGTCATGATCTGGCTCGCCAGCCAGCCCGCGATGCCGCCGACGATCAGCCAAATGACTACGGTGCCCAGCATGATGTTCCCTTGCTTCGACAGTTGCCCAGCCTTCTCATGCAACCGACCCGAGGCCATTCCCGCTCCGGTGGTTGCAGTCGCGGCGGCGACGTTATCGCGTTTCACCGCAAGCTGCCACAACAACCGATAGCTGCTGATGTTGTCGGAGCAACAAGGGGATGCGAGCGCGGATGAGACCGGCTCATATCATACCGAGCAGCCTATCCTTCCACCCGTCATCCCGGTCCAGCGATCGCGCTTGAAGCGCGAATGCGCAGAGCCGGGATTGCGGCGAGTTGTGTCCGCGCGGCAGATCCCGGCTAGTCTCGGCTGCGCCTCGGCTTCCGGGATGACGGGTGGAATATTTGGCTCGGCGGTATCACTCCATCCGGCTCACTCCATCCGGCTCACTCCATGATGTGTCCC
Organism: uncultured Alphaproteobacteria bacterium; assembly: GCA_963827545.1. Taxonomy (GTDB): domain Bacteria; phylum Pseudomonadota; class Alphaproteobacteria; order Rhizobiales; family Hyphomicrobiaceae; genus AWTP1-13. The sequence goes on along the minus strand of CAWHBI010000036.1, from coordinate 57,826 downwards.
CCATCGTAGGTACAGGCGATGCGGCCGAGCGCAGCGCGCAGCTCGTCCGTGCCGATGAGCGCGCTGAGATCTGCGGCCGCCGTGGGCGAGCGCGGAAACTCCGCCGAGCCGGCAAGCAGCTCTGCTGTGGCCGAGGTGAAGGGGCCCGCCTTGGCCGCCTCCAGCCCGCGCGCGATGAGCCGCTCGATGAGCCGGGGCTCGAGCGAGGGCAGCAGGGCGAACAAGCCGGCCTGCAGCAATTTTGCCAGTGCGTGGTCGGGGTTGTCCGGCCGCTCGGGGGCGCGGCCGAAGTCCCACAAGTGCTGCACGCGGTCCCACGGGGCGGGTTCGCGCGGGAAACGCTCGGCCAGTGCCGCCTCTTCGTCAGCGACATAGAAGCGGTTGAGCCGATCGAAGAACGCGAAGCGGTAGCCCGCCGCCATGAGGGCGGGCTCCCAGGCGTCCCAGGCCTCGGCCATGCTGCCGGGCGCGATTGCCTCCACCAGGACGACGCGAGGACGCCAGCGCGCGAAATCCATGCCGGCTATCACGTCGCTCTCCGCGCCCTCGACGTCGATCTTCAGGAAATCGATGCGCGTGAGGCCAGCCTCGGCACACAGCGCCGCCAAGGTCCGCACAGGCTTGCGAACCGTCGTGTAGCCGGCCCCGAACTGGCCGGCGCCGGCGGCGTGCTCGCGCACCGTCGTCGAGAAGCCGTGCAGCGTCGAAACGACGTGGAACTCGGCCTCTCCGTCCGCGCGTCCCGCGAGGCAGCTGACCGTGCGGTCGCGCGGCCGCACGTGGGCGTAGATGTCGGCGAGCGCCTCCTGCGGCTCCACCACCAGGCCGCGCCACCCCTTGAGGTAGAACCAGAACGACACGTTGTCGGCAACCGGGTGTCCGCCGCCGACGTCCACGTAGGTCCCGGCCGGCTCGTCGCCGAGGACCAGATCGAGATGATAGTCCTCGAGATTCTGCGCATAGGAGAGCTGCATTGCTATCTCAGGGGCCAGGTTTCAGGGGTCTGGGTTCAGTTTCGCCTTCTGGCACACTAGTAGATCGCGATACGAGTTGAAGCTCAACGTCGCCTCTAGGAGCCTGACCCCTGAAACCTGACCCCTGAAACCTGACCCTATGACGCCACCCATCATCACCAACGCCGGACCGCTGCTCGAGCGCTACCATGCCGCCTTCTGCGACGTGTGGGGCGTCATGCACAACGGTCGTCACGCCTATGTCGAGGCCGGCGAGGCGCTGGCCCGCTTTCGCGCGAGGGGCGGCGCGGTTGTGCTGGTCTCGAACGCCCCCGTGCCGGCTGCGGGCGTCGAGCGCGTACTCGAGAAAACCGGCGTGCGGCGCGATTCCTGGGACGCGATCGTGTCGTCCGGCGACATCGCCTTGGTCCACATCGCCAAGATGGGATACCAGCGCCTGCATCGGATCGGCCCGGCCCGGCGGGACAGCATGCTGTTCGCCCGGCTGCCGGGGCCCAATGCCGCGCTTTCGGAAGCGGAGGCCATCGTCTGCACCGGCCTCGTTGACGACGTCAACGAGACGGTCGAGACCTACCACGCCGCTGATCGAGGAGGGTGTGGCGCGCGGGTTGCCGTTCGTGTGCGCCAATCCCGATCTCGTGGTCGACGTCGGCCACAAGCGGCACCTGTGCGCCGGCAGCATCGCCGCGGAATACGAGCGCCGCGGCGGCAGCGTGTTCTGGGCCGGCAAGCCGCACCCCTCCGCCTATGCCGCCGCGCTCGAGCGTGCAGCGCGAGGTGCGTGGTGCCGAGCCCGACCGCGATCGCATCCTCGCCATCGGCGATGCCGTGCGCACGGATCTCGCTGCCGCACACGGCGTCGGCATCGATGCGCTCTTCATCGCCTCGGGCATTCACAACGGCGAGGTGCTGGTGGACGGCGAGATCGACGCGGCGCGCCTGGCCGCCCTGTTCGCGCCTGCGGGAACGCCGCCCGCCATTGCCGCCATGACGCACCTGCGGTGGTAGTGCCCACATGCTGCCCTGCCTCTCCACCCGTCATCCCGGCCCAGCGATCGCGCTTGAAGCGCGATCGCGCAGAGCCGGGATCTGCGGCGAGCGGTGTCCGTGCGGCAGGTCCCGGATAGCCTCGGCTGCGCCTCGGCTTCCGGGATGACGGGTGGATTCATTGCCACGGCCGGGTGAGAGCCGCCTCGACTAACCGGCCATTTGGCGGCATCCTCGGCTGAAGGTCGTTACGAGGAGCTCTGGTCATGCGTCGCTTGCAGTTGGGTCTGATCGCTGGATTGGCGCTGGGCGCCCTCGCGGCCGCAGGGGTTCCGGCACTCGCGCAGAAGGCGGGCGGCACGCTCGTGCAGATCACGCAGCCCGAGCCGCCCAACCTCGCTCCCTACATCTCCACCTCCGCGCCGATCAGCCAGGTCACCGCCAAGGTCTACGACGGCCTGCTCGAATACGGCTTCGATCTCAAACCCAAGGCCTCGCTCGCCGAGTCCTGGGAGGTGGCGCCGGACGGCAAGACCGTCACCTTCAAGCTGCGCAAGGACGTGAAGTTCCACGACGGCAAGCCCTTCACCGCGGCCGACGTGCAGTTCACCATCATGGACGTGCTGAAGAAGGTGCACCCGCGCGGCATCAATACGTTCCGCGACGTGACGACAGTGGAGACGCCCGACGAGCACACGGCCGTCTTCAAGCTCGCCAACGCGGCGCCCTACATGCTGTCAGCCTTGTCGGGCTACGAGAGCCCCATGCTGCCCAAGCACGTGTTCAGCCAGGGCGACATCAGGACTCATGCCAACGCCAACCAGCCGATCGGCACGGGCCCGTTCAAGTTCGTCGAGTGGCGGCGCGGCGAGCTGGTGCGCCTCGACAAGAACCCCGATTACTGGCGCAAGGGATTGCCCTACCTCGACCGTGTCGTGGTGCGCTTCATCAATGACGAGGCCACCCGCACGGCGGCGCTCGAGAAGGGCGAGGCGCACGTGGCTGGCTTCGGCGCGGTGCCCTACAACGACGCCAAGAAGCTCGCCACCCTGCCCGTCCATCGAGGTGACGACCAAGGGCTACGAGATGATCAGCCCGGTGGTGGAGCTGCTGATCAACACCAAGAAGGCGCCCCTGGACAACGCCAAGGTCCGCCAGGCGATGGCCTATGCGGTCGACCGCCGGTTCGTGATCGACAACATCTGGTTCGGCTTCGGCAAGCCGGCCACCGGCCCCATGAGCTCGAACTTCGCGCCCTCGGGCCTCTACACCGCCGACGTGACCCAGTACCAGGCGGCTGACGGCATCGAGCGGGCCAACAAGCTGCTCGACGAGGCCGGCCTGCCCAAGAAGGACGGCGGCATCCGCTTCGAGATCGTGCACGACATCACGCCTTACGGGCCGGAATGGCAGCGCTTCGGCGAGTTCGTGCAGCAGCGCCTGGCGCTCGTCGGCATCAAGGCGACCTTGCGCTACGAGGATGTGGCGACCTGGCTCAAGCGCATCTACTCCGACTACGACTTCTTCCTCACCTCGAACTTCCTCTACAACCTGCCCGATCCCGTCCTCGGCGTGCACCGCGCCATCCACGGCAAGCTCATCAAGCAGGGCACCGTGTTCGTGAACGGCTCGCAGTGGAGCAACCCGCGCTCGGACGAGCTGATGGACAAGGCCACCATCGAGCCCGACGCCAAGAAGCGCGCGGAGTACTATCACGAGGTGCAGAAGATCGCGGTGGAAGCCTCGCCGATCATCTGGGTGTTCGAGCTCAACTTCCCCACCGTGGTGAACAAGCGCTACCATGACGTCATCACCAGCCCGCTCGGCCTCTACACCAACTTCGCCACGGTCTGGCGGGAGTAGGTTGGGTCGAGCGCCAGCGATGACCCAACAGTGGCCCGAATTGATTGGCGTTGGGTCTGCGCTTCGCTTGACCCAACCTACGCGTATACGCATCGCCCTCCCCCCTCGTCGTGCCGTCGTGTCGAAGACGCGCCTCCGGCACGAAGGCGCGCCTCTGGCGCGACGGGGAGGTGAAGGTCGCGGCTGGGCCGCAGGGTAAACAATGGGCGGCGCCCGGCTATTTCGCTACGTGCTGAGGCGGCTGCTGCAGGCGATCCCCGTCGTCCTGGGCGTGGTGGTGCTGAACTTCCTGCTGCTCCAGCTTGCCCCGGGTGACGCCGCCACCGTGCTGGCGGGCGAGGCCGGCGGCGCGCCGCTCGAGTATGTGCAGCAGCTGCGCGAGCGGTTCGGGCTGGACAAGCCGGTGCTGGTGCAGCTTGCGCTCTACGTCAAGAACATCCTCGCCCTCGATCTCGGCTACTCGTTCCGCAATGCCAGCCCCGTGCTGCCGCTGATCCTCGCCCGCCTGTGGCCGACGCTGCTGCTGATGGGAACAACGCTCCTGCTTTCCGTTGCTGGCGGCGTGCTGCTGGGCCTGCTCGCCTCCGTATGGGTGCGCACCTGGCGCGATCACCTCATCTCGGTGGCCGCCATCATCGCCTATGCCATGCCGCTCTTCTGGATCGGCCTCATGCTGATCCTCGTATTCGCCATCAAGCTCGACTGGCTGCCGACCTCGGGCATGGAAGACGCGGCTGCCTTCTACGAAGGCTGGGAACGGGTCCTCGATATCGCCCGGCACCTCGTCCTGCCGGCCATCACGCTGTCGCTCTTCTACATGGCCCTGTATGCGCGCCTGATGCGGGCCACCATGCTCGAGCAGCGCGGCCTCGACTACGTCACCACCGCGCGGGCCAAGGGGCTGACCGAGCGGCAGATCACCGTGCGCCACATGGTTCGCAACGCGCTTCTGCCGGTTGTCACGGTTGCCGGCGTGCAGATCGGCGGGCTGCTGGGCGGCTCGGTCGTGGTCGAGGCGGTGTTCGCCTGGCCAGGGCTCGGCCAGCTCGCGTTTCAGTCGCTGTTCGCGCGCGACCTCAATCTCCTGCTCGGCATCTTCTTCATATCGTCGTGCCTCGTGGTCGCCGTGAACATCATGGTCGACATCGTGTACCTGCTTCTCGATCCGCGCATCAGGGTTGGCTGATGCCCGGGTTCTGGCGCCAGTTCCTCGGCAATCCTCGCGTCGCGCTCGGCTTCGCCTGGCTGGGCTTCGTCGTCGCTATTGCCGCTGGCGCTTCGATCATCGCGCCGGCTAGCCCGTTCGCCATCGTCTCGAAGCCCTTTGCGCCGCCGCTCGGCGAGTTCCTGTTCGGCACCGACTCGCTGGGGCGCGACGTGGCGGCAGGCCTCGTTCACGGCGCCCGCACCTCGCTGCTGATCGCCATTCTCGCCACGCTCGCAGCCGTTGCGTTCGGCACGCTGGTGGGGTCCATCGCGGGCTTCTACGGGGGCTTCGTCGATGACGCATTGATGCGCACTACCGAGTTCTTCCAGACCATCCCCTCCTTCATCTTCGCCATCGTCCTGGTCGCCATCCTGGCGCCGTCGGGGACCAGCCTCGTGATCGCCATCGCCACGGTGAGCTGGCCGCCGATCGCCCGCGTCGTGCGCGGCGAGGTGCTGACCATCAAGGCGCGCGAGTTCGTGCAGGCGGCCATCGTGGCCGGGCAGCGCGACGCGGCCATCCTGCTCGGGCAGGTGCTGCCCAACGCGCTCTCGCCGCTCATCGTCACCGGCTCGCTGCTCGTTGCCAACGCCATCCTGATCGAGTCGGCGCTCTCGTTCCTGGGGCTCGGTGCGCCCAACCTGATGAGCTGGGGCTTCCAGATCGGCGCCGGCCGCGCCTTCCTGCGTGACGCCTGGTGGCTCGTCACCGTGCCGGGCGTCGCCATCCTGCTCACCGTGCTGTCCATCAACCTGGTCGGCGAGGGCATCAACGACGCGCTCAACCCGAGGCTCAGAGATCTGTGAGCGATGCCGTCCTCAGCATCGAGAGCCTGACCGTCGGGCTGCCTTCGTGGGCCGACCGGCGCCATGCCGTCGATGCCGTCTCGCTCCGCGTCATGCGCAAGGAAATCTTGTGCGTCGTTGGCGAGTCGGGCTCCGGCAAGACGGTCATGGCCAAGGCGATCCTGCGTCTGCTGCCCGAGCCGCATGTGCGCGTCACCGGCGGCCGCGTGATGTACGAGCGCCAGGATCTGCTGGCGCTCTCGGCGCAAGCCATCCGCGGCGTACGCGGCGGCCGCATCGCCATGATCTTCCAGGAGCCGATGGTGGCGCTCAATCCTCTGATGACGGTTGGCCGCCAGACCGACGAGATCATCGAGGTGCACACGCGGCTGCGCGCCAGGGAGCGGCGCAAGCGCATCGTGGAAGTGTTCGGCGACGTGCGCCTGCCCGAGCCCGAGCGCATTCTTTCCAGCTACCCGCACGAGCTGTCGGGTGGCCAGCGCCAACGCGTGATGATTGCCATGGCGCTGGCGCTCGAGCCGGCACTCATCATCGCGGATGAGCCCACCACCGCCCTCGACGTCACCACGCAGGCGCAGATCCTGCGGCTGCTCAAGGAGCTGCAGGGCCGGCACGGCACCGCCATCATGTTCATCACCCACGACTTCGGCGTGGTGGCGGAGATCGCCGACCGCGTGGCCGTGATGCGGCACGGGGTGCTCGTCGAGCACGGCCGCGCCGAGGACATCCTCACGCGCCCGCAGCACGAGTACACCCGCGCCCTGATCGCCGCCGTGCCGAGCCTCGTTCCGCGCCACGTCGTGTGCGAGGGGCAGGCGCAGGCGGCCAAGCGAAACCTGCTGTCGGTGGCGGGCCTCGAGAAGACCTTCGCGGGCCGCGGCGGCGCCTTCTCCATCGGTCGGCCAGCGCGTGCGGGCGGTGGCCGGCGTCAGCCTCGAGGTGCCCAAGGGTCGTGCACTGGCGCTGGTCGGTGAATCGGGCTCCGGCAAGTCCACCCTGGCGCGCTGCATCGTCGGGCTGGAGCGGGCCGATCGCGGTGCCGTCGTGCTCGAGGGCCACGACATCGCCGGCTTGTCACGCGCCAGGCTGCGCCCCTATCGCAAGTCCCTGCAGATGGTATTCCAGGACCCGTTCGCTTCCCTCAATCCGCGCTGGCGGGTGGGCGACATCATCGCGCAGGGTCCGGTCGTCAACGGCACGCCTCGCAAGACCGCTTTGGGCGAGGCGCGCGAGCTGCTGCGCCTCGTCGGCCTCGATCCCAAGGCCGCCGACCGCTACCCGCACGAGTTTTCCGGCGGCCAGCGCCAGCGCATCGGCATCGCCAGGGCGCTGGCGGTGAAACCGAAGCTCATCATCGCCGACGAGCCGGTCTCCGCCCTCGACGTCTCCGTGCAGAAGCAGGTGCTGGATCTGCTCGACGAGCTGCGCACCACCTTTGATCTGTCGATGCTGTTCATCACCCACGACCTGCGTGTCGCCGCGCACGTGTGCGAGGAGATCGCGGTGATGAAGGACGGCGCCATCGTGGAGCAGGGCAGTACGGCCGACATCTTTGCCCGGCCCCAGCACACCTACACCAAGGCCCTGCTGGCTTCGGTGCCTGGCCGCGCCTGGCAGACGTGTGCCCGATGATGGAACCACCCGTCATGCCGGAGGCATGCTTCCAGCATGACCCGGAAACCGAGGCGCAGCCGAGGTTATCCGGGATCTGCCGCGGACCGCAGGGCTTGCTGCAGATCCCGGCTCGACGCGATTGCGCCCCTGCGCAATCGCTTTGGCCGGGATGACGGGTGCATGATGCTCAGCGACCCTTGAACGCGGGCTTGCGCTTTTCCATGAAGGCGCGGCGGCCCTCGATGTAGTCCTCGCTGGCGAAGCAGGCCTTGATGGCAGCGTCGATCTCGGCATGCCGGCGCCGCTCGGGGTCGTCCACCGCGGCATTGATCGCCATCTTCGCCGCCTTGATCGTCAGTGGCGCATTGGCGCTGATGGTGGCGGCGAAGGTGCGCACGGCGCTTTCGAGCTCCGGTTCCGGCACCACCCGGTTGACGAGGCCCATGATGCGCGCGTCCTCGGCGGTGAACTTGTTGGCGGAAAAGAAGATCTCCTTGGCAAAGGCCGGCCCGACGATATCGACCAGGCGCTTGATGCCAGCGTATTTGTAGCCGAGGCCGAGCTTGGCCGCCGGCACGGCAAAGACCGAGTTAGCCGAGCAGATGCGCACATCGGTGTTGAGCGCAATCGCCAAGCCGCCGCCGATGCAGATGCCGCGGATCATCGCGACGAGGGGCTTGGTGGCCTCGATCAGCGCGCGCTGCGCCGCCTCTCCCGCAGCGTCGTAGATTTTGATGTTCTCCTCGGCGCTGCGCTTGCTCTCGAACTCGGAGATGTCGGCGCCGGAGACAAAGGCGCGCTCGCCGGCGCCGGTCAGCACGATCACGCGCACCGCGGGGTCGGCCTCGAAATCCGCCATGATCTTCGGCACGGCGAGCCACATCTCGTAGGACATGGCGTTGTGCTTTTCCGGTTGGTTGAAGATCATCCAGCCGATGCCGCCCTCCTTGCGGGCGATCATCTTGGTCGTGCCGAGGTCCACGTTCGTCTCCTTCTGATGCCGTCGCGGTCCCCTCTCCCCGCCTGCGTCCATGCGGAGCATGGCTTCGCCATGACGAGAGGGCTAGGGTGAGGGGCGGCACAAAGCGCCGACGATACTTGGAGCCGCCCCTCACCTCATGCCGGAGGCATGGCTCCGCCATGACCCTCTCCCCATTGAAGAATGGGGAGAGGGAGAGTAGTTCAAATCACCTTGCGCCGGCGCAAGTCGCCGATCGCGGCACTGTCGTAGCCTAGCTCCGCAAGCACCTCATCGGTGTGCTCACCGAGCCTGGGCGTGCAGCGGTCGATGACCGATGGTGTCCGCGACAGCGCCACGGCCTGATTGACGATTGCCGCATCATCGCGCGCCGGATGCGGCATCGGCACCGCCATGCCGACATGCCTGACCTGCGGATCGGCAAACATCTGGTCGATCGAGTAGATCGGCCCCGATGGCACGCCCGCGGCGTTCAGCTTCTCGACAAGCTCCTGGCTGCGGTAGCGTTTCGTGTAGGAACCGATCTCGGCGTTGAGCCGCACGCGGTTCTCGGAGCGCTTCTCGCCAGTTGCGAAATCCGGGTCCGACAGCAGCTGCGGCGCATCCAGGGCCTGGCAGAGGCGCTTGAAGATGTGCTGGCCCGATGCTGCGATGTTGATGTGCCCGTCGGCGGTAGCGAACACGCCGGTCGGGATCGAGGTCGGGTGATCGTTGCCGGCCTGGCCCGGCACCTGCCGCGCCACGGTCCAGCGCGCGGCCTGGAAGTCGAGCATTGAGATCTGGGCCTGCAGCAGCGAGGTCTGCACCCATTGGCCCTCGCCCGATACCTCCCGCTCGATCAGCGCGATGAACGCGCCCATGGCCGCGTAGTTGCCGCCGGAGAGGTCGGCAATCGGGATGCCGACGCGCACCGGCCCCTGGCCAGGCAGGCCGGTGATCGACATCAGGCCGCCCATGCCCTGCGCGATCTGGTCGAAACCCGGCCGGTTGGCGTAGGGGCCGTCCTGCCCGAAGCCCGAGAGGCTGACATAGACGAGCCGCGGGTTGAGCTTGCGCAGCGTCTCGTAGCCGATGCCGAGCCGGTGCTTGACGTCGGGCCGGTAGTTCTCGATCAGCACATCGGCGCCGGCAGCGAGCTTCTTCAGGATGGCGACGCCGTCCTCGGTCTTGAGGTTCAGCGTCATGCTGCGCTTGTTGCGGTGCAGGTTGAAGAAGTCCGGGCCGTCCCGCGCGCCGCCCAGTATGTCTTCCTCGCCGCCAGCGGGCATCTCGACCTTGATGACGTCCGCGCCCCAGTCGGCGAAGTGGCGCGCCGCAGTCGGCCCGGCGCGGGCCCGCGTCAGATCGATCACCTTGAAGCGGGACAAGGGTCCCTGGCGTGTTGCGGTCATGCGGCTGCACCTCGATTGGATGGGAGTAGGGAATAGGGAGTAGCGAATAGGGGATGACATCAGCGCAGCCTGCCCTACTGCCTACTCCCCACTCCCTAGCTCCCTACTCCCTTCACGTCACAAGAACGATCTTGCCGAAGTGCGCGTTGGCGCGCATGTGCGCCAGCGCTGCGGCAGCTTGATCGAGCGGGAAGGTCTTGTCGATCGGCAGCGCGAGCTTGCCGCTTTCGACATCGCCCCAGAGATCGGCCCGCATGCGCCGCACGATCTCGCGCACCTCCTCCACCGAGCGTGTGCGGAAGGTGACGCCGATGTAGTCGATGCGCTTCAGGGCGTGCAGGTCGAAGTCGAACTCGCCCTTGACGCCTCCGAGGCGGCCGACGTTGACGATGCGCCCGAGCACGGCGGCGGCCTTCATGTTCTCGTTCGCCACGCTGGCCGAGACCTGATCGACGATGAGGTCGACGCCCTTGCCGTTCGTGGCCGCGAGCACCTTATCCGACCAGTTGGGCTCAGTCGGATCGACCGCGAGGTCGGCGCCGAACTCGTTCAGCCGCTCCCGCCGCGCCGCGTTGGTCGACGTGCCGATCACCAGCCGCGCGCCCTTGAGCTTGGCGATCTGCAGCCCCATGAGCCCCACACCCGAGCTGGCACCTTGGATCATCACGGTCTCGCCGGCCTTGAGCCGGCCATTGGTCACGACGGCGTCATGCATGGTCTGTAGAGCAATCGGCAACGTCGCCGCCTGCTCCCAGCTCATGTTGTTGGCCGGGATCGGGGACGCACGCCCCCAGTCCGTCACCGCATATTCGGCATACCCGCCGCCGCCCGAGCACATCACCCGGTCGCCCGGCTTCAGGTTCTTCACCTCGCTGCCGACTGCCTCCACCTCGCCGGCGAACTCGAGGCCGAGCACCGTGCCGGGTCCGCCGGCGCTGCCGTGCCTGTGGCCCGAGGCCATGGTGAGATCGGCGCGGTTGAGGCCGGCTGCGCGCACGCGAACCAGGACCTGGCCGGGCGCCGGCTTCGGCTTCTCCACATCGCGTACTTCGAATCCGCTCCCGGTCAGCACTGCGGCCTTCATATGCGATCCTCCCGATCAGCACTGTCGCATCGCGCTCGATGGCCGACCGGCGTCATATTCGCCGTGGCCGACGTGTGCTCTGGAATTAAACCTCACGCGCCCCTAGATTGCGCCACGAGCAGGCAGGTCGCAAATCCCAACCACGCATACCCCTCCCGCTCCAGACGCTTCCGTCAATCGTCGTCAAGTCAGGATCCATGGCGAAACCAGTAGACACTTCCAATCTTGCCCCGTTGCCCGCGGTGATCTTCGGCTCCCGCTGGCTGCAGCTTCCACTCTACCTCGGGCTGATCGTCGCCCAGGGCGTGTACGTCGTGCTGTTCATCAAAGAGCTGTGGCACCTGCTGGCGCACGCCACGACCTTCAGCGAGCAGCAGATCATGCTGGTGGTTCTGGGCCTGATCGACGTGGTGATGATCTCCAACCTGCTGGTGATGGTGATCGTCGGCGGCTACGAGACCTTCGTGTCGCGCCTGCGCCTGCAGGGCCATCCCGACCAGCCGGAATGGCTCGACCACGTCAACGCCAGCGTGCTCAAGATCAAGCTGGCGATGGCCATCATCGGCATCTCCTCGATCCACCTGCTCAGGACCTTCATCGAAGCCGGCAACATCGGCCAGCCCGGCGCCCGCTACACGGAAACCGCCGTCCTGTGGCAGACCCTCATCCACCTCACCTTCATCGTCTCCGCCATCGGCATCGCCATGGTCGACCGCATGGGCCAGCAGCCGGCACATGCGAAGGTGCACAAGGAGGCATAGGCGAGGCGGTGCTACTTCTTGGCTGGCGACGCGTCTTTCCGATCCGAAAACGCGTTGAACACCATGTCGGGCGAGACTGGTGTTGTGGCGCGAGGGCGAGACGCGGCCCGCCCACACGTCCGTCGCAGTGGCGCGCTTGAAGGCCATGATGCCCTCCTCGCGCCAGCCCTTGGCGCCCTTCTCGCGCACGGCGATGCGGGCGACATCGTTGTTGAAGTCGGTCACGAACATGGAGCGCAGCGCCGCGAAGGGACGGCCGTCGATGGGCCGGTCGAAGGCGACATCCAGCGCGTTGAGGTTCTGATCCGTCTTGGCCATCGCCACGGTGGCCGATCCGCCGCGCTCGAAGCCGAGCGTGAAGGTGCGCGTCCTGGGATCGAACGCGACCTCCTTGAGCTTGACGATCGGCCGGCCCTCCACCTCCACCGGCCCGACCAGGAACGACGAGCCGAACGCGGTGGGCGCAAGCCCCGCAGGCGCCAGCGGCCGCAGGCGCCAGTAGCCGTCCTGCGGGTAGAGCACCAGCACCTCTTCCCCGCCCATCGGGCGGATCATCCACACCTGCAGCAGGTGGATGCCCTTCTCCACGCGCTCGCCGATGCGTACCGTCGCCGTGGCCGGGCGCCAGAAGGTCGGGAACGTCAGCCCCACCACCCAGAAATCGATCTGCTCGTAGAGCGTGGTGCGCTTGGGCGGCTGCGGCGTGCCCGGCGTGGGGTCGCCTGGCGCGGTGCAGCCGGTCCAGTCGGCCTCGAAGCTGTCGCGCTGGATGGTGCCGATGTAGGCGGGGTGCGCGGCCTCGATGCGGAACCGGCGCACGTCCTTCGACGCCAGATTTATCGTGACGTTGTCCTTCTCCGCACACAGCACCGGCTCGCTGGCGTTGGTCACCTCGACGGCGAGGGCTTCGGGCGATTGGGCGTGGACTGCAGTCGGCCATGAGAGCGCGAGCAACACTGCCACGAACGCCGCGCGGCCCCCTCTCCCCGTTGCGGGGAGGGGTTGGGGGGGGGGTAAACAGGACCTGACTCGTGGCTTCCCCCACCCGCTCGCCCGAAGCGTGCCTCGCCACTCGCAAGGGGAGGGTCCGGCGGCGCACGCTGTCAGCGTTGGAGAACACAGTAAACGTCCCCGGAATTGGCCGCATGCGGCAGCCCCGCGATGTGAGCGGCCATGTCGGCCTTGGGTATCCAGCGGCCGAACGTCAGCACCTGGCTCTCGCCCAAGGCAATGTCGAAGCCGTAGGGCCCGAGCGAGGCTAGCCGATCCAGACACCGCAGGGCCACGTCGCGCTGGATCGTGGTGAACTCGAAGGAAAGGGCCGGCAGCGGCTGCGACAGCCCCGCCAACACCGTGTCCTCGAAGCCCTCCACATCGACCTTGGCAAACGCGGGCTCGCCGAATCGGGTCACCAAGGCGTCCAGCGTCGTGCACGGCACCTCGATCGCCTGATCCCACATCTGGCCCTCCCATCCACCAGCGCCCTCGGCCGCCCTGATGAAATCGGCAGACGCCGTGGACACAGTGGGATTGGCCGAGTTGATCCGCAGCGTCAGCGAGCCGGGCTTCTCCCCGCACGCCGCCTCGATCAGCGTCACATCTGCATCGCCCGCGTACAGTTCGCGGATAACGCGCGCGCACAGCGGCTGCGGCTCCAGCGCCACCACGTGCGCGCCGAGCCGGCGAAAGCTGCCGATGCGATCTCCCACATGGCTGCCGATGTCGAATGCGAGCGCGCCCGGCGCACGAAGCGCGCATAGAGCGCGTCCATCGCCCGATCGCGTTCGGCATTCCCGTAGTAGACCTCGAGCGAACGCCGCAGCGAGGCCAACGCCGGATCGGCGCGCAGGGTTGAGAGGACGTCTGCGCCGGCCGTCATGATCAAGCTGTCATCCCGGGCCTTGTGCCCGGGATCCAGCGATCCACGAGCGCCGGAGCAAGTTGCACGATGGATCCCGGCGACACCGGCCTTCGCCGGTGCAGGCAAGCGCCGGGGTGACAGAACCATATCACTGCCCACCCGCACTGCCCATAACCGCATTCACCTCCCCCGGCGTATTGAAATCCTCCGGGATGCCACACACGCCGAGCCACTGCAGGGCCTTGCCGAAGCGCGGATCGGCAGTCAGCACGGCGAATGGAATGGCGAGCAGATAGCCGGCCGTCAGTGGCAGGCTCCACCAGAACACGGCCGGCGCGATAACCAGCAGCGCACCGCACACCAGAACGCCGAACAGCGTCTGCGGCCACAGCACCCATGCCGCGGCCACCCAGGACAGCCGTTGCGCATCGCGCGACTGTCCGCCCCACACAACCGACCTGCCGAACAGCAGGCCGATCATGAAGATCGACGTGCGGATGGTCGACACGGCGCCCTGCAGGAACGAGAACACGAGCTCGATGGCGGCACCTGTAATGAACCGCAGCCAGCCGCCGTAGCGCGCCACTCCACCGCGCGTCAGCATGGCGTCCAGCAGGCCTGCGATCTTCGGCATCAGGTACATGGTGAAGAACGTGATGTAGAGGCCGATCGCGAGATCGACAGGGAAATCCGGGATGCCGCGCGACTGGTACGCGGCCGCTGGCAGCAGCGCAATCATCAGCGTCCAGGCCGGGATGCCGGCGAACATCAGGATCGCCCACGCCAGCTGGAAGCGGCTCATGGGGTAGAGCCCCGGAAGGCCGAGCAGCTTCGTGTACTGCATGTTGCCCTGGCACCAGCGTACGTCGCGCTGGGCGAACTCCAGCATGGTCGGCGGGTTCTCCTCCCAGCTGCCGCGCTCCTCCGGCAGCACGCGCACCTCGTAGCCTGCGCGCCGCATCAGCGTCGCCTCCACCTGATCATGCGACAGCACGTGCCCGCCGAGCGGCGGCTTGCCGGGCAGGATGGGCAGCCCGCACTGCTCGTGGAACGGCTTGATGCGCACCAGCGCGTTGTGGCCCCAGAACGGGCCGCAGTCGCCGACCCACCAGGCCTGGCCCATGGTGTAGGAGCGCATGCCGTGGCGCATCCCGAACTGGAAGATGCGCGCAAAGCCGCTCGCCGACGGCATGCCGACCACCAGACTCTGCAGGATGCCGATCTTGGGATGCGCCTGCATCATGCGCACCATCCGCACGATCTCGGGCCCTGCCATCAGGCTGTCGGCGTCGAGCGGCAGCATCAAGGTGAAATCGCGGCCCCAGCGCTCGCAGAAGTCGTGCACGTTGCCGGCCTTGAAGGCCTTGTTCTCCGTGCGGCGGCGGTAGACGATACGATGGTGATCGGGATCGACTGCCTTCCAGGCCTCGACCGCCTTCTCCTCGGCGGCCGCAACGGCCGGATTGTTGGTGTCGCTCAGAACGAAATAGTTGAACGTGCCGCCTTCACCCGTGGCATCGATGCTGGCCTTGACCGTTTTCAGGCGGAGGATGGCGCGGCCCGGGTCCTCGTTGCGCACCGTCATGAAGACGGCGGTCTTGATGTGGATGGGGGTGGGCTGATCAGTCGACGGCGCATAGGGCGCCACGGCAGCCATGGCGTCCTTGCGGAGGTGCAGCAGCCACAGCCCTATCAGCGCGTTCCAGAAGCCCAGCACCGTCCACGGCGTGCCCGCCGCAAAACAGACGAACAGGATCATGTCGACCCAGGTCCAGCCGCCCGCGCCAAGGATGAGCGCCGCCACCCACATCATGGCGGCATATGTTACGGCGATGAGAGCAAACACGATCCGCCGCCTGCGCGTCAGCTCGTCGATGGACTGGAGGCCGGTTGGTGTCGTAAGGCTCAGGGCAGGCAGAAAGGCGGCCGGAGGCATGGCCCCCGGCGCGGAGGTTTCGAGACTGTCGCTCATGCAACTCTTGTCCGAATCGTGGCGTTCACGGCAGCCATGGCAGGCCGCGGCGGTAACATGATGGCGCACGCATCCCCCGGCAAGACCCACATCGCCCGCGCCCTTTGGTATGCCGCAAAGGGCGTGGTCGAGCTGCGCGAGGCCAAGCTGGCCCCGCCCGCGCACGGCGAGGCCTGCGTGCGCGCCCTCTTCAGCGGCATCAGTCGGGGCACCGAGCGGCTTGTGTTTGAGGGGGGCATCGGCCTGAGCGAGTGGGAGCGCATGCGCTGCCCAATGCAGGAAGGGGCATTTCCGTTTCCCGTAAAATACGGCTATTGCGCGACTGGCGTGGTCGAGGACGGGCCCGCGCACCTCGTCGGGAACCGCGTCTTCTGTCTGCATCCGCATCAGGATTTCTTCAACGCTCCAATCACGGCGCTCGCCTCCATCCCCGACGAAGTACCTGTGCGCAGAGCCACTTTGGCGGCGAACATGGAGACCGCTCTCAACGCCGTGTGGGACAGTGGCGCGGGGCCCGGCGACCGCATCGTCGTCGTGGGTGCGGGGGTCGTGGGGCTGTTGGTCGCATCCCTGGCGGCAAGGCTGCCCGACGCTGCCGTGACCGCCATCGACGTGGATGAGAGCCGGCGGCCTGTTGCGGCGGCACTGGGCGCCGGCTTCGCCCGGCCCGAGCATGCTCCCGTAGAAGCCGACGTCGTATTCCATGCCAGCGCCAGCGCCGCTGGTCTCCAAACCGCCCTCAATTGTGCGGGGCTCGAGGCGACGATCGTGGAAATGAGCTGGTACGGGGACAAGCCGGTTCAGGCGGCCCTTGGCGGCGCCTTCCACAGCCGCCGGTTGAAGCTTGTCTCCTCGCAGGTGGGCCTCGTCTCGGCCGGCCGGCGTCCGCGCTGGGACTACCGCCGGCGCATGGAAGCAGCCCTGCGTCTGCTCGCCCAGCCAGCGCTCGATGCGCTGGTGGCCGAGGAGATCGCCTTCGAGGATGCGCCGCGCGAGCTGCCGCGAATATTTGCACCGGGTGCGCACGGTCTTGCCCCAGTTATCCGCTATCCGCAACCCTGATCGCCCTGGAGAGCGCCATGTATGCCGTCGAGGTCCGCGACCGGATCATGATCGCCCACAGCCTGCCCGATCCGTTCTTCGGGCCGGCGCAGAGGATGCACGGCGCCACCTTCGTGGTCGACGTTGCCTTCTTCCGCGAGGCACTCACGCAGCAGAACGTGGTGGTGGACATCGGCGCCGCCCTCGAGGTGCTGAACAAGACGCTCAAGCCACTGGCCTACCAGAACCTCGACGCGCTGCCGCAGTTCAAGGGCAAGCTGACAACAACCGAGTTCCTCTGCCGCTACGTGTTCGACGCCATGGCCAGGGCCGCGAAGGACGGTGCGCTGGGCGAGGACGGCAAGGGGCTCGCCAAGATCCGAGTGACGCTGCACGAGACCGACCTGGCACGCGCCTTCTTCGAAGGGCCGGTGTGAGCGTGGGCACTGGCGCGACCCGAGTTGCCAACCCTGTCATCCCGGGCCTTGTGCCCGGGATCCAGCCAACCGCGGCTGCGGGAGGTCGCCTGGATGGCACACGTGTTTCCCGGGGGCGCGAGCAGCCATGACTACGGCCGTCTTCGCCATCCCCGGCGACATCGACCTGCCGACCGGCGGCTACGCCTACGACCGCCGCGTCATGGCGCTTCTGCCTCAGTTCGGGGTCGCCGTGCGGCACATTGCGCTGCCCGGCTCCTTCCCCGCGCCCACCGCGGCCGACCTGCACGAGACCGCGAGGCTCTTGGGCGGTGTCGCCCCGCAGAGCGTTCTTGTGCTCGACGGCCTCGCGTACGGAGCCATGCCCGGCGACTTGATTGAGGCGCTTCGCAACCCGATTCTTGCCCTGGTGCATCATCCACTCTGTCTCGAGGCCGGGCTCGGCAGAGAGGCGAGAGACCATCTCTTTGCACTGGAGAAGGCGGCGCTCGTCCTCGCCCGTCGCATCGTCGTCACCAGCCAGACCACGGCGCGGACCCTCGTGTCGGATTTCGGGGTGGCAGACGCGAAAATCGCCGTCGCCGCACCAGGCACGGACAGGGCGGCGCGGGCATGCGGCACGGGCTCACCGCTGCAGTTGCTGTCGGTCGGCTCCGTTGTGCCGCGCAAGGCCCTCGACACGCTCGTGCGGGCGCTCGCTCCTTTGCAGCACCATTGCTGGCGCCTTGCGATCGTCGGGCCGACCGATCGCGACCCGCAAGCCCTGGCGACGTTGCAGGCCGCCATAGGCGAAACGGGCCTCGGCGAACGCGTGACGTTGGTTGGTCCGGCCGGCCCCCAGGAGCTTGCGGAGTTCTATGCGGGGGCAGATGTGTTCGTCATGCCGTCCCTGTACGAAGGCTATGGCATGGCGCTGGCTGAAGCCATGGCGCGCGGGTTGCCGATCATTTGCACCACCGGCGGCGCTGCGGCCACGACTGCGCCCGACGCCGCGGCGATCAAGGTCGCGCCTGGAGATGTCCGCGCTCTGAGCAATGCCGTCGGCCGCGTTCTCGGCGATGCTGGTTTGCGGCGTCGCATGGGCGATGCGTCCTGGGCCGCCGGTCAAGAGCTGCCGCCTTGGGAGCATACGGCGCGCATCATCGCGGGCGTGATCAAGGACGTCGCGCCATGAGCGGCTTCGACGCCGGGTGGTTGGACCTGCGCGAGCCGGCCGACCACCGCTCGCGCAACGAGGAGCTGGCGAGGATGCTCGGACGCCATTTCGGGCGTCGCGGGCAAGTCTGTGTTCTCGACCTGGGCTGCGGCACTGGCTCCAACCTGCGCGCCACCGCGCCGCTGCTCGGTGCCGAGCAGCATTGGACGCTTGTCGACCACGACCAGACACTGCTGGACGCCGCGGTTGTACGCCTCTCGGCGTGGGCGAGCGCGGCCGAGCGCCGGGACGGCCAGTTGCGCCTGATCAAGGGCGGCAGGCAAATCACCGTCCGCCTGCGCCGCGCCGATCTGGCCCGCGACCTCGAAGGTGTGTTCGAGGTGCGGCCGAACCTGGTCACGGCGTCGGCGTTGTTCGATCTCGCGTCCGCCGATTTCATTGCCGCCGCGGCCGCCGAAGTCGTACGCAGTCGAGCCGTTTTCTACACGGTGCTGACCTACAACGGCATGCAGCGCTGGACCCCCAAGCACGAGGCGGACGCAGCGATGGCATCCGCCTTCCGCAGCCATCAGGTCAGCGACAAGGGCTTCGGCGAGGCGGCCGGACCGATAGCCCCGGCCCTGCTGGTGGCTGCCTTCGACGCGGCTGGCTACGCGGTGAGCGAGGGCGACAGCGCCTGGCGCCTCGAGGCCGGCGACGAGGCCCTGATCGCCGGTCTGGTGCCCGGGTTCGTTGCTGCGGTGCGGGAAACGAGCCTCGTGCCCGAGGCCAAGGTCGCCGATTGGCTCAAAGTGCACCGCACGGGCGCCCTCGTCGGTCACACCGATACGCTGGCGTTTGCCCCGTAGCGCTGGCCCATTCCGGCACACGCAAGCCTTGCGTCGCAGGAGCGCGCGAAATTGCCAGTCTCTCTGAGAAGATCGAAGGAACTCCGCTTGCACAAACTGGAAAACGGCCGCGGCCGTTTTCGCTGCGCAGCTTGCGCGTGAGTCGCCTCGACGACGCTTGCTCGCGATCCCCGCGAAGCAGAGACGTTCGTCTCGGTCTCCGGTGAGGCCGAGGCGGGCGTCGACACTTTGTTTGCCTTGATCACAAACCCGGTTGCCGCGATCCAACTTCCCCTTGCAATCTCGACACGCTGGACTACGCTGGTGCTTGGACACGCCAGAGAAGGGCCCTGGCTCGTACGCTACTTCCACATGGTCACCGGCGTGCGTAAGGGGTGACGCGGCTCCCGCGAAAGGAGCATCCGCGAGCTCGCTTCGTCATGTGTCGCGCATTCCTGCTTCACGTTACGGTCGGGCTCACCCTACAGGCTTTGCTAAGAGGCCATGGAGAGGTAGTGACATGGAGAATGTCTTGTCCGCTGCCACCAAGTGGGTGACTAAGGGCTTGGCAGCAGCAGTCTTGGTCGTCATGTACGCGTTGGGAATGGGTGCCTCCGCGCCTGCGGCGGCGCATGGATGGCACTGCGGGTCGGAGTCCGCGGCCACCGGCATCTCGGGGCGTGTGGCTACTACGAGCTCCGGTGTCGACCATCTGGTCGGGGGGAGAGTCGCCGTCGGCGTCGGCCGTCGGCATCGTCGGCGTCGCTGACCGTCTTCACAGACCCGGGCGCAGCCGGCGCTTCGGAAGCTGCCGGCTTCGCCCTCAGGCGATGAAGGGTGACCCCCCGTCCCGGAGGTCACCCTTTTTAGTGTGTGAAGAGCGCCTGCTGCGGCTGGCCGCAGCGAGGTGGCGCTTCAGCTCCGATCAGCGCTCGGGCCGTTCGGGTGCGGGCCCCAGGCCCCTCTGGACGATCGAGTTTATCTCCACGTACGTCCGGATCATTGGCGCGCATATCCTGTGCAGCGGGTTCTTCGCCAGCAGCATGTCATGGAGCGCCAGATAGTCGATGCCCGTGGCAAGGAAGCAATTCACGGCATCGCGCGGCGTCTCGACGATGGGCTCACCTCTGATATTGAACGAGGTGTTGACCAGCACGGGAACGCCCGTAAGGGCCTCGAACTCCTTGAGCAGGGTGTAGAGCCGTTCGTTGGTCTCCCGCCGCACCGTCTGCACGCGTGCCGTGCCATCGACGTGAACGATCGCCGGCACCCTGCTCTGCCATTCGGGGCGAACGCGCATGGCAAGCAGCATGAAGGGAGATTCCTGGTCGCCCTCGAAAACTTCGCTCGCTCTTTCAGCAAGTACGATTGGTGCAAACGGGCGAAATGCCTGCCTGTGCTTGACGCGGCTGTTGAGCTTGTCCTTCATCTCGGGCTTGCGCGGGTCCGCCAGAATGCTGCGGTTGCCAAGAGCTCTGGGCCCGAACTCGGACCGGCCCTGGAACCAGCCGAACACGTTGCCTTCCGCCAGCAATCGCGCGGTCTCCCTGCATATGCTCGTGCCGGGCGCATCCAGCGCTTGGCTGCGGATCAGCCAGCTGCGCGCGGCCTCGCGCGCCTCTTCGTCCTTGTAGTCCACGCCAAGATAGGCGTGCTCCATCACGAACGTGCGCTTCCTCTTCTGGATCGCCAGGTGGCCGTAGTACGCGCAGCCAATGGCAACGCCGTCGTCACCGGCGGCCGGTTGGATCCACACGTTCTGGAAACCTGCCTCCCGCGCGAGCCGGCCATTGGCGACGCAATTGAGCGCCACGCCGCCTGCCATGCACAGGTTCTGGCGCCGGTCGCTTGCCGCAGCCAGGTCGCACGCTCGAGCAACACCTTCTCGGTGTCGTCTTGAACCCGCCAGGCCATGTCCTTCCAATGCTCCATGGACGCGCTTTTCTCCCAGTCCTGGTCTTTCTCCGTCAGCCAGGGTTGGTTGAATTCCTCCGTCCAATCCGGAACATCCAGCACCCCATCCTGCATGTGCATGAGCGGCTTGAACTGATCGGGGCGCCCATAGGGAGCGAGGCCCATGAGCTCGCCGCACTTGTTCCAGTCCGCGAAGATGTAGCTGGAGGCGCGGCTGTACAGGGCGCCTACGCCAGCCATGTTGAAGAACTCATCGCTCAGAAATCCGCGACACGGTTTCAACCAGACCTTTTTCACGGCTTCCAGGTTGGCACCCTCGAACCTGTAGTAGCTCTCGGACTCGCGCGCCAACGGATCGGCCTTGTCGGCATCCGGGCATTTTTCAGTGACATCCGAGCAGTAGCTGCCGACACCATCAACAACCATGACGGCCCCCGACTCGAAGGGGCAGGCAGCAAATGCGCTGTAAGCGTGTGCCAGGTGGTGCGATATCGTCAGCACCTTGCTTGATTTTGAAAGGTAGAGCGGATGCTTCTCCTGTTGTAGTCTTTGCTCGAAGTAGAAAGGCGCATCCTGGTGCGCCAGGCGCCGTTCCATCTCTTCGACCGGCAGGACGTAGCAGTTGCGCACCACCAGATCGACGTCATCGAGCGAGATGCCTTCAGCCTTCAGGCAGTAGTCGACGACCTCTTGAAAGAAGCCACTGGCGTGCTTCTCGCGCGTGATGCGCTCCTTGGAGATCGCCAACGCAATCTCACCATCGCGCAGCAGGCACGCGCTGACGTCGTGGTCGTACGTGTTCAGGCCGAGCACATAGGTGTGGTTCTTCGACATTGGCTCCCTCTGGCAGGACCACTGCGAACAGCTTCACGTCGCCACATACGGTGGCTCTCGCGGCTATGTTAGGTCCATCGGCGGAAGGGCACCAGATTCTGTCGATCGACGTTGGCGGCGCCGATCGACTAGTATCCGGCGGGCTGGAGGGCACAATGTGGGAAGTTATGGGCTACGCGATCCTTGCGATCGTCATACTGGCATGCCTCTCGTTCATCGGCAGCTCGCTCAACGACGAGGGTGGGCACGACTAACTTCGGCTCATGTCGGCGAGCTGAAACGAGTCACGCTCGTGTTCGGGCCGGTCAACGATCCCTGCGTGGACTGGGGAGCCGTTGGGCATCGTGAGCTTGGCTTGCAAGTCCACCTCTCGGCCGTGGTCGGGCCGTCAGTCCAACCGGTCCAGGCGACCGGCCCAGGGCGCCATGCGCGCCAGCACGCCGTCCCGGCGGATGAAGTAGTGGAACAGGGCGGCGCCGACGTGCATCCCCACCAGCGCTATGGTCAGATACGCCAGATATTTGTGCAGCATGAACACCCGTGCTGCCGCGTCCTGGTTCTGTGAGGCAAGGGCCGGGATTGTTGCGACGCCGAACACCCCACGGGCCCCGTAGAGCGAGATCCCGAGCCACCCGACGATCGGGACAAGGATCAGCAACAGGTACAGCGACCAGTGCGTGGCGTGCGAGGCGGCCTTCTGCCACCATTCGAGCGTCGGCTCGTCCGGGGGGGCACCGTGGGCGAAGCGATAGACGAGCCGCGCGATCACCAAAACAAGTATCACCAGCCCCAGCGTTTTGTGCGAGCTGTACAGGGTATCCGTAAGGCCGTCCCAGATGTTGAGCGTGGGGCCGCGGTAGACCATGTAGAGGCCGACCGGTGCCTGGATCAGCAGCAGGGCAACGGTCCACCAGTGAAAGTGCCGCGCACCGGTGGAATATGTAGCCTCCTTTTCCGATGGGGAACCGGCCATGGATTGCCTCTCCTCTGCAAGCGGGGGCTCCGTCGAGCCTGCCCTTCGCCCAAGTCGAGCGTTATATACGGTCTGAGGTGAGGTTCCGGCACTTTTGAGATGCGTCCGGCCCGATCCAGTGAGGTGAAGCGGCCCAGCACATGGCGGTCAAGAGTTCCTACAATGGCGCCGCGGGCGAGCCGGGAGCGGGGGAGTATCCGATTGATTTGGAACGATCTTCGCAGCGTGCCTACGAGTGGCCAATGCTGCCGCCGCTGGCGTTTTTCCTGCTCGCGGCACTGGTCATCGGCTGGCCCTGGCTGTCGGGCCGGGTGACCATCCCTTGGGACGCCAAGGCCCAGTTCCAGCCGCAGATCCAGTTTCTGGCGCAGAGCCTCGCCGACGGTCAATCGCCGTTCTGGGCCCCGTTTGCTTTCAGCGGCCACCCGCAGATCGCCGATCCCCAGGCGATGATCTTCTCTCCGCCGTTCCTGATCCTCGCCCTCATCGACGGCGCCCCCAGCCAGTGGGCCGTCGACGCCACGGTGCTGGCCATGGTGTTCCTGGGTGGCGCTGCTTTGATGCTGTGGTTTCGCGACCAGGGCTGGCACTGGGCGGGCGCATTGGTTGCCGCGCTCGCCTTCAGCTACGGGGCATCCATGGCCTGGCGCATCCAGCACATTGGACAGGTGCTGAGCCTCGCCTACCTGCCCATCGCCATGGTCTGCCTGGACCGCGCGCTGGCGCGGCGATCGGTCCTCTATGGCATGGCTGCCGGCATCGTTGCCGCCTGCATCGTGCTGGGCCGCGACCAGGTCGCGCTTCTCGTGATCTACTTCCTGGTCGCGTTGGTGGCGTGGCGTCTGCTGTCCTCCGATGCGCCGATCAACGCCGTTCGGGCCAGCCTGCCGTCGTTGTCGGCGGGCGCCCTTGTTGCCCTCGTGTTGATTGCGGTGCCGGTCCTGCTGACCGCGCTGCTGACCGCCGAGTCCAACCGGCCCTCGATCGACTACGTCGGCGCGGGGCGCGGCTCGCTGCATCCGGCGCTGCTGATTACGTCCGTCGTGCCGGAGGCGTTCGGCGCCTCGGGGCGCATGGAGGACTACTGGGGTCCTCCAAGCTTCGCCTGGCAAGGCACCGGGATTTTCATCGCCCAGAACATGGGCCAGCTCTACATCGGCGCCATCCCGCTGATCCTGCTGCTTATGGCGGCTGCGCGCGGGCGACTGTGGGAGGGCGAGATCCGCTTCTTCACCATCGCTGCCGGCGTCGCCGTCCTCTACGCGCTCGGCTGGTACACGCCCGTGTTTCGGCTGCTCTACGAGGCTCTCCCAGGCGTCAGCCTCTACCGCCGGCCGGCCGACGCAGGCTTTCTCATCGGCGCGCTTGGCGCGATCCTCGCCGGCTACGCCGCCCACCGCCTGTTCAAGGATCCTCTCGCACCGCTGACGCGGCGGCACGTGATCATCACGGCCACGGTCATCGTAGCAGCCTTCGAGGTCGCCATCGGCCTCGGCCTTTGGCTGGACCGCCTGCCCCGCCTGTTCGCGCCGCTCGCAGTGGCCGCGCTGTCGTTCGGCGCGGGCGCTGCCGCGCTCGCCTTGGCGAGACGGCGCATTCCCCTGCAGCCGATGCTGGCGGTCGCCGTCATTGCGGCATTCACCACCGTCGACCTCGCTTACAACAACGGGCCAAGCAGCTCCACGGCCCTGCCGCCCGCCAACTACGACGTGCTCGAGCCCACCACCGCGAACGCCACCATCGCCTTCCTGAAAAGCAAGGTTGTCGCCGGTGACACGCGGCGCGACCGCATCGAGCTTGCTGGGCTGGGCTTCCATTGGCCCAACGCGAGCCTCACGCACCGGCTCGAGAACACGCTGGGCTACAACCCCATTCGCCTGGCGCTCTACAGCGCGGCAACCGGTGCCGAGGACCACGTCGGCCTGCCCGACCAGCGCAAGTTCGCGCCCCTCTTTCCCTCCTACCGCTCCACGCTCGCCAACTTGCTGGGGCTGCGCTTCATCGCCACAGGCGCGCCGATCGAGACCATTGACCGCACCCTGAGACCCGGCGACTTGCCGCTGATCGCGCGCACCACGGACGGCTACGTCTACGAGAACCCCGCAGCGCTGGACCGCGTGCTGTTCGCCACCCAAGCCCGCACGGCTGATTTCGAGCGCTTGCTGCGTGACGGGGTATGGCCGGATGCCGATCTACGGTCGACCGTGCTGCTGGAAGCCGCATCTGCACCCTCTCCTCCGCGCCGGCCAGGCCGCGTGCGGATCGTGAGCTATCGCAACACGGAGGTGACCGTGGAGGCCGACAGCCCCGACGGGGGCTGGGTGGTGCTCAACGACCTCTGGCACCCCTGGTGGTTCGCCCAAGTCGATGGAAACCCAGCAGAAATTCTAAGGGCCAACGTTCTCTTCCGGGCGGTCGCCGTGCCCCCAGGCCGGCATGCCGTACGGTTCTCATTCCGGCCCATTGCCGGGGCCTGGGCCCAGCTTACCGGTCGCGCTCGTCACCCCAGGCATGCCATGCTGCCCGTTCATGCTGCCTTCAGCCCCGCCGTGACATTGGGCAGGGTGGCGCGCCCAGATGGCCTCGACCTCTCCAACCCCGCCACCCCGTGATCCCCCGTGACCTCCCATGAGCGCTGATCACTTCCAAGCCCCGGATGCCCCGGGCTTCAAGCTGGACCCCCGCGTTGTGGGCGCCTTCGGCAAGTTCGCAGGCGGCTACTGGCGAGGCGAGACGAGGCTGAGCGCCTGGACGCTGACACTGGGTCTGGGTGGCTTCCTCATCCTGTCCACCGCCGCCACCGTGGCCATGAACCACTGGAACCGCTGGTTCTTCGACAGCCTGGAAGCCCGCGACGTCGAAGCCTTCACCAGCTCCATCCTGGTGTTCGCGCTGATCATCGTGGCCATGGCCGCGATCGGCGTCGGCATCGTGCTCACGCGCGAGACCCTGCAGGTGCGCTGGCGCGCCTGGATCGTCGAGCGGCTGGTCGAGCGCTGGCTCGGCAACCAGCGTTTCTATCACCTCAACGTCACGGGCAAGGAGCCGCCCAACCCCGAGTATCGCATCTCCGACGACACGCGCTGGGCCACCGAGCCGCTGGTCGACCTCGGCATAGGCCTCGTGCTCGCGGTGGTGGGAGCGGCGGCGTTCATCTCCATCCTGTGGACGGTCGGCGGGTCCATCACCTTCGATCTCGCCGGCACCGGTCCGATCACCATCCCTGCCTACATGGTCTGGCTGGCGCTCGCCTACGGCGTCATTGCCTCCGGCCTCATGCTGTGGGTCGGCGCGCCGCTGGTCGGCTACGTCGGCCGCAAGAACGAGGCGGAAGGCTACTTCCGTTTCGGCATGATGCGCATCCGCGACAACGCCGAAAGCGTGGCGCTGATGAACGGCGCACGCTATGAGCAGGCGATCCTTGGGCGCTTCTACCAGACCGTGGTTGCGCGCTGGATGGCCATCGTCTGGCAGCACGGACATCTGACTTGGATCACCAATGCTTCGGGTCCCATGATTCCCGTGGTCCCGTTGCTGTTCGCTGCTCCCAAATACCTCGCCGGCGAGCTGACCCTGGGCCAGGTGACGCAGCTGGCCGCGGCCTTCGTGCAGGTGCAGATCGCCATCTCTTGGGTGGTCGACAACTACAACCGCGTCGCCGAGTGGTACGCCTCGGCACGCCGCGTGATGGACATCGTCACCGCCTGCGATGCAGTCGACCAAGAGATCCCCGTGCAAGCCAGGACGAAGCTGCTGGACGCCGCAGGCGCCAGCGTTTCCCTCCACGATGTCGCGATTGCCGATGGCAGCGGCCGCCCTCTGATCACCGGCGCCAACCTGGCGGTCGAGCCCGGCGAGGCAGTGCACATCAGCGGCGAATCCAGCACGGGGAAATCGGTTCTCGTGCGCGTGCTCGCGGGCCTGTGGCCACGTGCGTGCGGCACCTTCCATGTGCCGGACGGCGCGCGTGTCATGATCACGCCGCAGAAGAGCTACCTGCCGCTGGGCTCGCTCAAGGGCGCACTGTTCTACCCGGAGCCCGACCTTGCGGTGGGCAACGACAGGCTGGCGGCGGCGCTGGAGCGTGTGGGACTAGGCGCACTCGCCGCGCGTCTCGACGAGGTCGCACGCTGGGACCAGGTGCTGGCCAACGGCGAGCGCCAGCGCCTGGCCATCGCGCGCCTGCTGATCCACAAGCCGCAGGTGGTCATTCTGGACGACGCGCTGTCTGCGCTGGAGGAGCCCGTGCAGGCGACCCTGCTCGCCCGCCTCAAGAGCGATCTTCCCGGCGCCACCATTGTCAGCCTCGGCCAGCGGCCGGCTCCGGACGGGCAGCACGATCGTCACTTCGCGCTGGAGCGCAATGCACACGGCGCCGTGCTCGTGCCGGCCCGCGCTCCTGCGCTGGCGGATGCGACGTAGCAAAGCGAACCACTGGAGAGCCCTTCGGGGCGCACGCTCGATGAACAAGCTGAACTACTGGAACGAGACGTGGAGCCTCGATGAGGCGCAGTGCCCGTGCGATCTGCACTTCGTGCAGTATCTCGAGGAAAAGAAGGTCAGGAACGCGGCCATCTTCCACTTCGGCACTGGCAACCACCACATCGTCGGGCTCAAGGCTGCCGAGAACGGCGCGAATAATGCCGTCCTCGGCATCACGGCCTCGCCGCAGGAGTACGACGACTATGTGGAGCTGCTGATCAAGAACCCGCGGTTGGGGCACACCTACAAGGCCTATTTCGGCGACATCTACCAGCTCGACGGCCGGCTCTTGCCCGAGTTCGATTACGTCGCGCTGTTCCATGTGGGCGAGTTCCGCACGCCCGAGAACGACAGCTACGGCGCGCTCACAGATCTCGAGATGACGCTGCTGCTGGCGGACAAGGTGAAGGCTGGCGGAGAAATCCTGTTCTACACGGGCTCGTTCGCCTACGACAAAGCCGAGGCCGTGGCGCAGGAGCTCATCAAGGTGCGTCCCTTCGAACCTGCCCCCGACTTCAAGACCCTGAAGGTCTACCGCAAGCGGGCCGCCTGACAGCAACCATGTCGATCCGGGCCGTCTACAAGCGCGCTCTCTCGATGCTCGTCGCCGAGCGCGGCCAGACCTTCTGGGTCGTGCTGGCCGGCATCGCGCTTGGCATCGTGCCGATCGCCGAGCAGGTGCTGCTCGCGCGTGTGGTGGACGCCCTGGTGCTCGGGGTCGGAGCCTTTCCCATCATCGGTTTGTGGGCGCTGGTGGGTCTCATCGGCATTCTCGCCGGCGTCATCGTGGCGGTGTTGGCCGACAGGTTGGCGCACCGGCGCCGCCTCGCCGCACTCGGACAGGCGTTCGAGCATGCCATCATCCTCCCCATCAGCTATCACGCCGAGAAGGGTTCGGGCGCCGTGGTGCGCACCATCCTGGCCGGCACTGACGCCCTGTTCTGGAACTGGCTGTCCTTCCTGCGCGAGCAGTTCGTCGCGCTGATCGGCATCCTGGTGCTGATACCGACCGCCATCTACATGAATGCCACCATGGCCCTGATCCTGGCGGCGCTTGCCGTCGTCTATGTGCTTGCCAACGTGTTGGTGGCGCAGAAGACCAGCACCGGGCAGGCGGCGGTGGAGCAATATCACAACAACGTCTACGGCCGCGTCGGCGACGTGCTCGGCAACGTCACGGTCGTGCAGAGCTACGCGCGCTTCACTTCCGAGGCGCAGGCGATGCGCTCGATCATGGCCGAGCTGCTCGCGGCGCAATACCCGGTCCTCACCTGGTGGGGGCTGCTCACCGTGCTGACGCGCACCGCCGCCACCATCGCGGTGGTCCTCATATATGCCGTCGGCGCCGTGCTGGTCGGGCGCAAACAGATTACCGTCGGCGAGATCGTGGCCTTCGTCGGCTTCGCTGCCGTCATGATCGGCAAGCTCGACCTGCTGTCGGGCTTCGCCGTTCGCATCTTCCAGTACGCACCGACGCTGCGCAGCTTCTTCGACCTGCTCGATGCGACCGAAGGCGTGCGCGAGAAGCCGGATGCAAGGCCGCTCGACAACGTGGCCGGCAACGTCCGCTACGAGAATGTCACGTTTCGCTTCAGGAACAGCGACCAGGGCGTATTCGGCGTCAGTTTCGAGGCCGCAGCCGGCAAGACGGTTGCGCTGGTCGGTCCAACCGGCGCCGGCAAGACGACCACGCTGGCCCTTCTGCAGCGCCTGCGTGCACCGGACTCCGGCCGCATCATGGTCGACGGCACCGACATCGGCGACGTGACGCTCAACTCGCTGCGCCACAACATGGCGGTGGTGTTCCAGGACGCGGGCCTGTTCAACCGGTCGATTGCCGAGAACATCCGCGTCGGTCGGTCCGATGCCGCCGATGCTGAAGTGGAGGACGCCGCGCGCCTCGCCGAGGCGCACGATTTCATTATGAAGAAGCCGGGCGGCTATCAGTTCGTCATCGGCGAGCGCGGCGCCTCGCTGTCAGGCGGCGAGCGCCAGCGCATCGCCATCGCCCGCGCCATCCTGAAGAATGCGCCGATCCTCATTCTCGACGAGGCTACCAGCGCGCTGGATGTGGAGACGGAAGCCCGCATCAAGCGGGCGCTGGATCGCCTGCGGAGCGGCCGCACCACCCTCATCATCGCCCACCGGCTCTCCACCGTCGCCAACGCCGATCTCATCCTGGTGCTGGATGGCGGTCACATCATCGAGCGCGGAACATTCCGCGAGCTGGCCGCCGGCAAGGGCCTGTTTGCCCGGCTGGTTGCCGAAGGTGGTTTTACCGTGCCCGGCGAGGAGACTGCCGAGATCGAGCAGCTGGCCGCGCCGTAGCCGCAGGTCACGGCGGCTATCTACCTCAACCGGACGCCCGCTGCCGTGCGGAAGAAGAGGGCGTGACTTCGGCGACCTCCGTTGCGCGCCCAATCCCGAGATAGCGCAAGCCCGCCGCGAGCGCTTGGTCGGGCTGGTAGATATTGCGGGTATCGACGAGAAGATCCCCTCGCATCGTGCGCTTGAGCTCGTCGAGATCGATGGCCCTGAACTCGTTCCACTCGGTCAGGACAACGACGACATCGGCCTGCTTTGCGGCTTCGAACGCGCTCTTGCACCATTTCGCGCCCTCCAGCAGGGCAGGGCCGTGCCGCCACCCCTGCGGATCGTAGATGCTGACCTGCGCCCCCTTGCCGGTCAGAAGGGGAACGATGGTCAGGCTGGCTGCCTCGCGCATGTCGTCGGTATTGGGTTTGAACGTGGCGCCCAGCACCCCGATCACCTTGTCCCGCACGGTGCCGCCGGCTGCGCGCTCGATGCGGTTCACCATGTCGATCTTGCGTTCCTCGTTGACGTGGTGGACCTGCTCGAGAATGGTCAACGGCGAACGCTGCTCGCGCGCGGTTCGCACCAGCGCCGCCACATCCTTGGGTAGGCAGGAGCCGCCGTATCCTGGCCCGGGATGCAGAAACTTGTCGCCGATTCGGCGGTCCCTGCCCATCGCGTCCGCGACTTCCTGGATGTCTGCGCCGACGCGCTCGCACAGGTCGGCCATCTCGTTCATGTAGCTGATCTTCATCGCAAGAAACGCATTGGCGGCATACTTGGCGACTTCCGCGGACTCGCGGCTGACGAACATGACGGGCGTGCTTCGCAGGGCCAGCGGCTTGTAGAGGCGCCGCATCACCTCTTCGGCCCGCGCATCGTCGCAACCGACGAGGACACGGTCGGGGTGCATGAAATCCTGGATCGCCGAGCCTTCGCGCAAGAACTCCGGGTTGGAGCAGACTGCGAAATCGGCGTCGGGACGCAAACGTCGCACGCGCTGCTCGATCTCGCGGCTCGTGCCCACGGGCACGGTAGATTTCGTCGCAATGACGGTGAAGTCGCTGAGGAACGGCGCGGCTTCCTCGGCGGCCGCGAACACGAAACTCAGATCGGCATGGCGATCGCTCGGCCGCGTCGGCGTCCCGACCGCCAGCAAGACGATGTCGGCCTCCGCGACCGCCGTCTTCATGCTGTCGGAAAACTGGAGACGCCCGGACGCCGCATTCCTGCGCACGAGATCATCGAGCCCAGGCTCGTAGATCGGGATCTCTCCGCGCTGCAGCGCTTCGAGCTTGCTCGGGTCCTTGTCGACGCACTTGACGGTCCAGCCGAACTCGGAAAAGCACGCCGCTGACACCAAGCCGACGTAGCCGGCGCCAATCATGCAGACTTTCATGAGATCTCCTGGGCGATGCGCAGCAAAGTCTTGCGATCACAGCAAAACGGTGCAGCTGGCGCAAGGGCTGCGACCAACGGTCGGTTGGTAACCATGTGCTCGTAGGCCTGCGCCACCGTGTTCGCGCACTTCTACCCTCCTCGGGTGGTACTTTTCTGCTACGGCTGGACTCTAAGCGTCCCGATCGCGAAGTGGCGGCCGAAGCGTAAATCCTGCTCTATTCATAGACTTGAGAGCAAGATTCACGTTCCATGATCGAAGCCAAGCGCTTCGATTCAGAAACCAGATCTTTTTGCTCTAGGACGTCGCGATCGACCTGAAAGTATGTTTGACCAGCTCCTTCTGCAATCCGCCGCCACTGCGAAGCTCATGCCATAGGACCATGCAATGACCGTTCTCGTGACAGGCGGAGCCGGATACATCGGCAGCCACATGGCGCTTGAGCTCCTGGATGCGGGAGAGAAGGTCGTCGTTCTCGACAATCTGTCCACCGGCCTGGCGTGGGCGGTGCCCAAGGCGGCTAGGTTCGTCGAGGGCGACGTGGGGGACCAGCAGCTCGTTCAGAGGATCATCGAAACCGAAGTCGTGGAGAGTATCGTCCATTTCGCCAGCTCGATCGTCGTCCCCGATTCGGTCGCCGATCCGCTCGGCTACTATCTCAACAACACGGTAAAGTCGCGCGCGCTTATCGAGGCCGCGGTGAAGTCCGGGGTGGTCAGGTTCATTTTCTCGTCGACGGCCGCCGTCTACGGCATGCAGGGCGATAGGCCGGTTTCAGAGGACGATCCGCTCAAGCCGGTGTCACCCTATGGCTCATCCAAGCTGATGACCGAAATGATGCTGGCCGACACTGCGCGCGCGCATGCGCTGAGGTACGTGGCGCTGCGCTATTTCAACGTGGCGGGCGCCGATCCCGGTGGCCGATCGGGGCAGTCGACCCCTCGCGCCACCCACCTCATCAAGGTTGCGTGCGAGGCAGCGCTGGGCAAGCGCAGCCATCTCGACGTCTTCGGGACGGACTATCCGACCGATGATGGGACCTGCGTGCGGGACTACATCCACGTCACGGATCTGGTGCGGGCGCATATGGTGGCCCTGCGGCATCTGCGAGAGGGCGGCGAAAGCGACGTTTTCAATTGCGGCTACGGCCGCGGGTATTCGGTCCTCGAGGTGGTCGACGCCGTGAAGCGGGTGTGCGGCCGCGGCTTCGACGTGCGCCTGGCGCCACGCCGGCCGGGCGACCCGGCAGTCATTGTCGCCGCATCCGAAAAGATACGATCGCGCCTGGGCTGGACGCCGGATCACGACAACCTGGACGGCATCGTGCGGCACGCCCTGAGTTGGGAAGAGCGTTTATCAGCCTTGAGGCAGACGGGCTAACACCCCAGGCCAAACTCCGCGCTGGGCCTCGGCAAGCCGGGTCAGGCTTCGCGCCTCATGCGTCCAAACCCCAGGCGCTGGAAGAAGCCGGGTTTGCGCGGGGGTGCCTGAGGCTCGCGGTGGTACGGGACCGGCGCCTCCAGCTCCGGCATGCGCGACATAGGTTCCTCGGCCCCATTTGCGGGCTCGGGCCACCTGAAGGCGGTAGAATTCTCAATCGGCGGGGGACGCCGAGGGCGGCGCCTGGTCTCGATCGGCGGCGCGCCGTCGGGCATTTCCCGAAACCGTGACGGCTCGGTGGCGGTCGTCCTCTTTGCGCCCGCAGCCTTCTTGGGCCGCGGGGCCGAGGCCTGCCTCGGAAGCCTGGGCGGGCCGTCTTTCTTGAGCTCGCCGTCCACCGGCGCGCGGCGCTCCTTGCCGTTCGCGCGGCTCCTGGCGGCGGCGGTCTGAGCTTTGCTGTCAGGCTCGATCTCGTTGATCGCGTCGGTCAGGCGCCGACCGAACGGCTCGGCAGCAACCACCCCGGCCGCGTCTCGCTGCGACCGCGGCAGCCACGCTTGGGTTTCCGGCTCGCGCGCGGGCTCCGCGGCAGCAGGCCTCGGCATTCCCGAGGCCACAATCGACACGCGCATTCTGTCGCCGAGACCCTCGTCGAACGTGGCTCCGACGATGATGTTGGCCTCGGGGTCCACCTCCTGGCACACGCGGCTGGCCGCCTCCTCCACCTCCCACAGGGTAAGATCGCGCCCGCCCGTGATGCACAGGAGCAGGCTTTTGGCACCCCGAAGCGTGACCTCGTCGAGCAGCGGGTTCACGATCGCCTCCTCGGCGGCAAGCGTTGCGCGCTGCTCGCCGGAGGCCTCCCCCATGCCAAGCATCGCCCTACCCATGCCGCCCAGGACCGTCCTGACGTCGGCCAGGTCGAGGTTGATCAGTCCCTCTTTGACGATCAGGTCGGCGATGCTGACGATCCCCGAGTACATCACCTGGTCCGCCATGACGAAGGCGTCGGCGAACGTGGTTTTGTTGGTGGCCACGCGGAACAGGTTCTCGTTGGGAATGACCAGCAGGGTGTCGGCATACTTGCGCAACTCGGCGATGCCGGCCTCGGCGTTGCGCAGCCGGAGCGAGCCTTCGAACTGGAACGGCTTGGTCACGACGGCGATGGTGAGAATACCCAGCTCGTGGGCCTCACGCGCGAACACATAGGCGGCGCCCGTGCCCGTGCCGCCACCCATGCCCGAAGCGATGAACACCATGTGCGACCCGGACAGTGCCGAGCGGATCTCCTCTATTGTCTCCTCGGCCGCGGCCTCGCCGATCTCGGGATCAGAGCCTGCTCCCAGGCCCTCGGTCAGGCTCGCGCCGAGCTGGATCCGGTTCTCGGCCTTCGAGGAGGCAAGTGCCTGCACGTCGGTGTTTGCGACCACGAATTGGACATCGGAAAGGCCCGCCGCGATCATGTTGTTGACGACGTTGCCGCCGGCGCCACCGACGCCGACTACCGTGATGCGCGGGTTGATGTTGATGAGGTTCGGCATGTGATGCTCGATGACCGCGCCCGCTCAGTTCCCGTGTCTCTGCGCCATCAGCGTCCCACACCTGCCCGCAAACTCCTGGACCAGCCGCTCCACCATTGCGGACGACTGGCCGTATCGATCTACGAAACTGAGACGGCCGGTATCGTTGTCGCGCCAGGTTGCGGCTTCCAGCTCCTTGCAATAGGGCAGGTACGGTCTCAGCAAATGAAACTCAGGGGCGACCCGATCCAGCAGCCTTTCGATCGACTCGGCCTGGTAGCGGTAGTGGTCGCCTCGATTCTTGTGGCGCAGCTTCGATACCACCGTGCCGACCAAGAGGTTGTCGAACGATAGGTCGGGCCTGGCTCTGCCGATCTCGACGCGCAGGTGATCGATTGCGGCAAAGGAGATTTCGTTGGGTAGCGTTGGAATGATGAGGCCGTCGGCGGCCTTGATCGCGGCCTCCGAGAAGAGGGTGAGGCCGGGCGGGCAATCGATGAGGATGAAGTCGAAGTCCTCCAGCAGCGACCGAAGCGCCTGCCCCATGCCCATCGAGGCGCTTTCATAAGCCGAGTGAATGTCCAATTGCGGGAGGAAGGAGGCAAGTATCTGACGCTCACGCCTCGGCATATCCGGATTGCCGGGCAGCAGGTACATCAGGTCGGATGCTTCATCGACGCAGAATTGCGTCTTGACCACGGCGGCACTGAGCGGTCGGCTCTTC
This sequence comes from uncultured Alphaproteobacteria bacterium, assembly GCA_963827545.1. GTDB lineage: Bacteria > Pseudomonadota > Alphaproteobacteria > Rhizobiales > Hyphomicrobiaceae > AWTP1-13. The sequence continues at coordinate 23,327 of CAWHBI010000036.1, read as the reverse complement.
TTTTGAGCCAGCTTCTGCTGCAGCTGGCAATCCAGCGTAGCATTGCGCTGGATCAGATCGTTGAGCTTCCTTCTTCCCAGCAAGGCTATGGACGCGCTGCACTGGAAATCGCAATCGATGACGAGCACGCGCTTCCCAAGAAAGTGACAGAGCCCCTCAGCGATAGCGATCGCGACGGTGGTCTTCCCGGTGCCGCCCTTGAAGTTGATCGCTGCCATAACGCACTTGGGCAATTGAGTCCTGGACATGGAGCCGTCCCCATCGTGTTCTCCTCGCAATGTTACCGGGCCAAGAGAGATATTCTGCCCCCACGGTGATCGGATGCCGCGTAATTGCCCCTCTTTCGCCTGCCGGGAATGGCGCCAGCTCGGCATCCCGGTCCAACGCGCACAGGACCACACGCTTGGTTCACCGCCTGACAGGAACCAAAGCGCGGGCGACAGCACTCTTGGATGGTGCACAAGGGCAGGGGAAACTGACTGAGCCAGCTCAACCCAGGCGGGCTTTCACCGCCAGTCGCATATGCAAGCTGCAGACGTTCACCCCTACCGCCGTCCCCGTTTCGAGGCCGTCTCCCGCAAGTTACCCACAGCCGAATCACAGGCAGCTTATAGTGTGGACAAAGATATGGCAATTCATGTGAAGTGCGCAGGACAACGTGCATAGGATATGGTGAGTCGGGCATGCGCCACCTGGCAGCGAGCTGGAGCGGATGGCCTGAAGTCGTTGGGCGCGCGACATTTGGAGTGCCGGCGCACCCCCCGAGCTGTCGAGTTGAGTCCGACTGTCACAGCTGCCTGCCTGCAGGCGCGGCGAAGGGCATCGCAAAGGGTCGGCGTATTTGCCCGAGCGCTATGGCTGATCTGCACCGCCAGCACGCAAGGGTTGCACAATAAATTCAGGTGTCTAATCTATGCTCGCGGTCTTGCGAGGGCTCAGGGCAATGATCTGAAAGCGGGAAGACTGCCGTGCACGATAACGCAAAATTTCAAGTGCGACCTCTCTACCTGCAGGTTCGCGACGCGCTGTTGGAGCGCATCAAGGACGGCAGTTGGAAGCCGGGAGCCAATCTCCCGAGCGAGATAGATCTGTACCGGCAGCTGGGCGTCAGTCTCGGAACGCTGCGCAAGGCGTTGGGTGTTCTGGAGAGCGAGCAGCTCATCATCCGCGAGCCGGGCCGCGGCACCTTCGTGAGGGACCACCAGGCCGGCGGGGCGCTGGGCCGGTTCAATCCGATACGCGCGGCGGATGGCTCACCGCTGCGGGGCGAGGTCAAGAGCAGAAAGGTGAAGCTGGTTTCTCCCAGCGGCACGGAGCGCTCGGCGCTCGGACTGAATGCCGGCGACCAGGTGGTGCGCATCAATCGCACCAGGCTCTACGAGCAGCGCCCGTTCGCCTACGAGCAATCCTGCCTCCCGGACAAGCGCTTCCCTGGCCTCGCCGCGCAGACGGAGGTTCCCGACGAGCTCGAGGAGCTGGCGCAGGCCTGGGGCGTTCTGGTGGCGCGCGCCGAAGCCAAGGTGAGGGTGGCGCCTGCGCCGGCGGCTGCAGCCGCGGCGCTCTCGGTTGCCGACCGCACGCCCGTGCTCACGCTGGAGCGCCTCGCCTTCGACACCGACGATCAGCCCGTCGAGGCGATGGTGGCCTATTACAATCTGCGCGAGGAATACTGCTGGCTGGAAATGCGCTGACGACCGTCCCGCCCAAGAAAGGCCGGCGAGCGCACCACTCGCCGCATCCCTCTTGCCAACCAGTTGGTGCCGCTTGCGTTGGCGGCTAGTCTCGCAGCCCGCCCTTGGCGGCCCGTGGATTAGACTGCGAAAGCGCTTTCGAGATCGCTAGAAGGTGCTGTTGACCCTCGAGGTCGAGTTCTCGGAAAGCATCGGTCAAGGCCTGCACCCGATACTCTGCGGTAGCGACCCGATAGACGGCGGGCGAAGCAGCCGGCGGCCGGACCTTCTCTTCCCCGCCAACGTCCTGGAAAAACCACACGACCGGGACGTCGAACAGGTCGGCGATCTGCGCCAGTTGCGAGGCGGGCGTCTGGATACCCAGCTCATAGTTGGCATAGACCGTAGGCGAGATTCCCACCTTCCTGGCAACATGATCGATATCCAGGCCGAGTTCCACGCGGCGTTGCCGAAGCCGGCGGCCGACCACAGTCCACAAAGCAACGCCGCAAGGATTTTCCTCGAGCTCGCTATCGAGAGGTTTGACCATCAGGCGCTTGATCATGTGAAAATGCTCCTTGCCTTCGACGCAACGCAGCACTTCGACTACCCCCTAACGGTGGGGCCCTGCGCTCCAATACCGGCGCGCATCCCTAGTTCCTTCAAGAGAGGGGCGTTTGCGCACGCCCCACGTCTTCGGCGGAGAGATGTGGCTCAAGCACAACAGCCATCGTCTCGCCGCACAAAACCCTGGCTAACGCACAACTAGTTGAACGAACGCGCTTCTTACAATCGCGCGGCGCTTCCACATGGCCCTCTCTCCCGCCGGCGCCGTCTCTACAAGCGGGTGACACTCGCTAACGGTTCTGTCGGTCTCCTATTCCATACCGGATATTGCATATTGAAGGCCGGACGATGGCTTCACAGTGACGACGGAAGCTCGCGCTGATGCTGAACTCCGTTCCGCCTGAGTGCGATGCGCGTTCCCGCTGTGGGCTCCCGCCAAGCGATGCTCGACGGTGATGCGTTGGGCACCCTTGTGGCCTGCAGGCGAGCTCGAAGGCTTTCTGGCAACAGTGCTGCCCGCTGCGAGCTCTGGCCGCCGCGGGCCTCGCGCCGCGGCCCAGGTAGCGGGCGATGCCGAAGCCAACGGTGCGCTGGCAGCACGCGGCTGCCGGCCAGACGTCCGCGCACTTGGCGCTGATTGGGAGCACTCGGCCTAGTCAGGAAAGCCTCGAGGCGCCGATCGATCGCGTCCAGCAGCCGCGCGTCAGCGGAACTCCTGGGCGCCCACCGCCTTGCCGCCGATGGGCGCGCACGCTTGGCGGACTGCCTGTCCAGATACGCGATGATCTCGGCCAGAGCATGGGCGGTGGCCGGGCCGCTCGAGCACAGGGCTGCAGCGCGGTGCGCTTGGCGAAACCGGTCCGACAGCTCGTCGATGCTGATGACGCCCTTGTCCACCAGGACGTTGGCGAGCACCGCGGATATGCCCATGTGCCCGGCGAACAGCTTCGCGAAATAGTCGTCCATGGCCCCTCCGAACGCTGATCGCGACCCCGCCAGGAAGGGCGGGCACCTGGAACAAGGTCCAGGTGCCCAACCTTCCAAAGGGACCCCCGCGATCCCCAATCCTCAAGGATGCCCCGCTACCCTCAAGGCCCCGCTCTTCCTGAGGCTCCCCGCGGGCCTCAGAGTCCAGGCTGATTCTCCAGCACCAATGACCTGCGCAGGATATCTTGGGCGAGATGACCTGGATACGTCGAAAACGATCGTGCGAGCCGTCTATTTCGTCACATAATTGTTAGTGGAGGAGCGCAAGGGTCGCACCGGTTGGGGTTGACAGTGCCATCCCTCGGGATCGTGGTGATTCGCGCCCGACGCTTGGCTAAAGGGGCGCCTCATGTACGGACCAGCAAAAAGCGGCCACAAGGCGGCGGCGCAGATTGCGGCTCCCGGAGGGCCAGCGGCTCGGCCCTTCGCCAAAAAGAAAACGGACCGCCGTTGGCGGTCCGCTAAATCGTTCAGCCGGAGCGCCGGCTAAGCGGCCGCCAGCCAGCCCATCAGGAGCAGGCCCGAACTGACCGTGACAACGAAAGAGGCCGACATCGTCGCCACGGCGTTCCTGAACTGCCGACGGGCCCTGACGCGCGCTTCGGCGCAAACCGCGTCGTAGGTCGCGCGGGTTTCGGGGTCGCTCAGTGTTTCATAGGCGCTGCAAATCTCCTTGAAGCGCCGCTCCGCATCCTTGTCGCCGCCATGGAGGTCCGGGTGGTGGACCTTCGCCAACTTGCGGTATGCAGCCTTGACCTCGATGCTGTCCGCCCTCCTTGCAATACCGAGTACCCTGTACAGGTGAGACATGTGATTGCCCTCAATCTCCGGTCAACACTGGTTCGTGTGCCGCTCGCGGGTTAGGCGCGACGCCGATCGAAATCCAAGGCGTCTGCCGATGAAAACGCGCTGACCAGTTCCCGCATCGGCACGCCAGGATAACCTGCGCAGGATGAAGATAGCCTTTCACATTTTTGTTTGTGGATAGATGCGGCGCGCCGATGTGCTCGCGGCGGCGATAAGCAACCAACAAGGCCTTCGCGGCACGGTGCCAGCCGGGTTCATGGCGAAAGTTAGGTGCGGAGGCCGAGACTACTCGGCAAAGCGCACGATGTAGGTCAAGCGGCCGGAGACATGGCGCGCTTCGTTGATGACGACGCGGGAGCCCTGCTGCGGTGCCAGCCGCTGCGCACTCAGAGCATCCACCTCACGCCCATCATCCAGGTGGACGTGCACAACGGCGGCGCCACGCTTCACGCTGATCACCGTGGCCTCGTGCACATGGACATCGACTGTGGGATCGGCGCGGTCGATCTGCTTCTCCATGAAGAAGGTGTAGGCGCCCAGCATGACAAGCACGACGGCGGCAACCGGCAACCCGCGTAACGTGCGCTCGCGCCAGACGAGCCGGGTGAGCCGGCGGGCTTTCGCATCAGAGAGTCTCATGGGGTCTCCTCGATGCGATCGACGCGGCTCGAGTAGAAGGCGAGGTGGTCCTTGATCTGGGCCATGGCCGGATAGGGTGCCTCGTAGGTCCAAACCGCGTTCTCGGACATGCGCCCATCGACCTCGAGGCTGTAGTAGGCGGCCGCACCCTTGTAGGGGCAGTAGGTGGCGTTTGTGGTGCGCGCGAACAGCGACATGTCGGCGTCGTCCCGCGGGACGTACTGTACGGGCGGCAGGTTTGCTTCTTTCAGGGTCAGGGCGGCACGGGTGTCGGCGACCGCGCGGCCGTTGAAGACGACGCGAACGCGCTTGGGGTTCGGCGCAATGGTGATGGGATGGTCGGGGCCTGGGATTTTCATGCGGGACCTGCGGGGTCTGCTGCGGCCGGGATCGTGCCGATAGGTGGGGTCGCCGACACCCGGCGTCAATTCACTATCGCGTGGCGCCAGACGTCGTGTGACTCGCCGCTGCATCCTGTCACTGCTACCAACTGCCGCGCCTAGATTCCTTTGCTCGCAGCCGAGCGCATTCCGTACCGGGTGCGCAGGCCGACTGCGCGGCTTGCCGCCGGACGCGCCAAGCGCTGGCTGAGCGCGAGAATGGCGCCCGCAAGGCGAAGCGATGAATCCCTCCTAAACGGGTCGTTCGCGGTGGGTTCACCGTGACGATCCCACACTGCGCGCATCACTGAGAGCCGAGGATGTTCCCCGGCAACAAGGAGGACTTCATGATGAAGTTTGTGACTGGAACCGTGCTGGCGCTTGCGATCGCGGCCGGTCCTGCCATGGCGCAGACGACCCCGACAACCCCGTCGACTGCGCCCGGCGCCGACCCCGCCGTCGAGGCCAAGTTCAAGGCCGCCGACAAGAACGGCAACGGCACGCTCGAAGGCGCCGAGGTCGATGCCTATAAGGCCAACCTGGCGAAGATCGACACCAACAAGGACGGCAAGGTCACCCGCGACGAGTTTGCGGCGGCCTCCAAAGCCGGCGTCATCAAGTAACGCCAGCCTAGGCTGACGGCTCTGCGGCTGCGCCCCTGCCGGGGCGCAGCCGATCTCGTGAGTCGCCTGGGCTCGGGGCGATCGTTGCGGACAGAAGCAAGGCAGTCGCAGCCAGGGTCGCACCAGCAAAACCGAACGCGCTGACACCAAGATGCTCAACGGCGGCGCCGATGACGGCCCCGGCAGCGCCGCCCAGGTAAATCGCGGAAACGTTCAGCGACAACAGCACCGGGGCAGCCTGACCGGGAAGAGAGATGAGGCGGTGCTGCTGGGGCGCCATGAAGGCAAGGCCAACCGCGCCCCAGGCAAGGGCCAGGACACCGGCGGCTGTCGCCGACCCGCAGGCCGGCGGGAAGAGCGCCAGAATCGGCACCAGCAACACCAGCGAGACGGTGATCACGCGTGTCTTGTCCCACCGGTCCGCCGCCCATCCGCCGATGAGGTTGCCGGCGATGCTGCCGCAGCCGAACAGAAAGAGCAGCCACGGGACACCCAAGGGTCCAAAGGCGCGCCCGGCGGCCACGATCGGCGCCAGATAGGCGAACACGACAAACAGCGCCGCGTAGTGCAGGAACGAAACCGCGATCGTCGCAACGACGACACCGCGAGATAGCGCCTGACCAATCGCGGCCAGCGACCGGGGAGGGCCCGGCTCGGTCCCTGGCAACAGAACCAGCATGGCCAGGCTCGTCGCCAGCCCGAGTCCACCGACCGCAATGAAGGTCCAACGCCATCCGTCGGTGGCGCCGACCGCCGCACCGAGGGGTACGCCCACCACATTGGCGACAGTCAATCCCAGGATCACCAGGCTCAGAACACGCGCCCGTTTCTCCGGCAGGCTCAAGTCGGCAGCCAACGCGTAGGCAAGCGGGGAGAACAGCGCCGCGCCGAGCCCTGCCATGACTCGTCCGGCGCAGAGGACGCCGAAGCTGTCAGCCACTGCCACCACCAGGTTGCCGGCCGAGAACAATGTCATCGCCGTGGCCAACGCAAGCCGTCGGGCGCTACCCGAAGCAAGCGTCGTCAGAAACGGCGAGCTCAGGGCATAGGTCAGCGTGTAAATGGTCAGAAGTTGGGCCGCGGCAGCTATCGTCACGTCGAAATCCCTCGCAATGTGCGAGGTCAGACCCGCTACGACGAACGCACCTGTGCCAATCAGGAAATTGCCGAACGAAAGCGTAGCGATCGCGCTCTTCATCTCGTTTCTCTTCTGAATTCCCGCGTCGACGCGCTTGCAGCTGTCCAATCCCGGCGTGCTTGCAACACTACTGGGCGTACTTTTCGGGGTTGGCCTTGATGGCTTTCACTCCGCCCGGGATGTGCATCTCGACAAACCGACCCATGACGAAATCAATCGCGTAGAGATAAGGAAGCGGCTTGAGGGCCATCCTCTCGCCGAGCAGTCGACGCAGCACCACGGTGCTCGTCAGCGCGGACGCCAAGAAGCAGCCGCTGCTGACGGCCCCGCGCTTGCCGACGCCCAGATTGGGCGCCCTGTGATAGTGCCGGGAGAGGCGTGCGGGATTGATGCCAATGGCAAAATTGGCCAGGTTCTGCTCGTCGCTCTGCTCATCCCGCAGATCAAAGAATTCGTCCAGCGTCGCGCCCGAGTTGTCGAGAATCTGCAGTGTGCAGCCAAAGGCCGAGGGGGCCGTGAAGACCAGAGGAATGCGGCGACTGCGGGCTTCCCGGTGCAGCAGCCGCCGTGCCCCTATGGCAAAGAAGTCGACGGCATCGCAGACGATGTCAACGCCGCCCATGAACTCGCCGATCATGTGCTCGCCGATCCCTTCGGTGGCATCAATGACGAGCGAGGGGTTGATCGCATGAAGGCGCTCTGCGAGAACCGCAACCTTCTTCTGTCCCATGGTCGCGGACGTCGCACCCAGCTGCCGGCTGACATTCTCTGGTCCGAAGGTGTCGAAGTCCGAGATCCTGACCCTGCCCACGCCCATCCTGACCAAGCACTCCGCCGAACTGAAGCCGACGCCCCCGCAACCGGGGATCGCCACGGTCTTGGTTTCGAGCGTGTCAATATCGTTGAAATTGACGAGCTCGGGCATGCGGCTGAAGATGGTGTGACGGTCATACGCTGCCAGCATCTGTCACCTCCCCGGCGCCAGGATCGGCAGCCGCAGACGATTGGAAACCTGCCCGCAGCCAGCAGGTACCGCGATTCGTATCCGCGATACGGCCTGTCCCCCGTGGCGCCCTGTGGATGAGCCGACGCCGCGCACGGCATTGTTGCCCTGTCACCCAGCGCCGGCGCGCACGGCGACGCAGCCGCGTCATCCTGGGAATGTCAGTTGCCGACTTGCACGTCGGTCCGCGGCGTGTCGCGCGGATCGTTCAGTCCTTCGAAAAACCAGGCAACGGGGACGCACAGCTGCATCGCAAATCTGCAGAGCCTGTTCGCACTTACCCGGTTTTGGCCGTCCTCGTAATCCCGCATTTCCTGCAGGCCGATACGCACTGCACTCGCCAAATCCTCCCGGGTGATCCCGAGCATGAGCCGCCGCATTCTGAGCCTGCTGCCGACGTGAGAATCCACGTTTCCAGACCGGCCGTGTTTCGCCTCGGAACGATCGGTCATTTCGCAAATTCCTTTGAACGTCAATCAAGAATAGCGGCTGGGGAAATGCGGTGATCGCCGTTGCCAGAGGTGATGGAATCGGTCTGAGCGGACATGGCAACCTCAGGGAGAAAATGCCATGGCACGCCCGCAGCGCCGCCGAACGCTGGTTCCGTCCAGCTCTCACAGCCCAGCCGCCGCTCAGAGCACGTTCCTGAGCGAAATCCACCTGGAGCATGGCCCCATAAGCCGGCTCGGGCACTTCTTCTTGAAAGCCGACAATGCGGCCCGTGACCGCGGGATATCCCTTGCATTCGGCACCCCCGAAGAGTTCGCTCAAGTAAACGAGCAGAACCGGGATAGCTGGCGTCCCCTTATCCCCATATTCCACCCCCGAATGGGCAATTTTTCGACAGGCAACGGTTTTTGCATTCTCGGGCGCAATCGAAACGGCACCGTGGTTGCGACCCAGGCGGCCCGATTTTACCCCCTCGACCAGACGACATTCTATGATGCAGCGAGCGATCTGTCCCTTTACTATCCCGACGCGTCCGCAGCCCGCGCTCGTGGCGAATCCTGCCTCGTCACCGCACAAGCCACACGCAATGTCAGCGGCCGTGTCGTCTTTTCGGGTGGCGGCTGGTATCACCCGGACTACCGCGGGCGCTTCCTCTCTTGCATTCTGCCCCGCATATCGAGAGCTTATGCATTCTCACGCTGGAACTCCGATTTTACGGTCAGCATGATGGCCGAAGGGGTCATCAAAGGTGGAATGGCGGAGAGGTGCGGCTACACCAACATCGATTGGGACGTGAGTATTCGCAATTTTGCGATCGGTGATCTCCGTTTCGCCTTTGTCTGGATGGAGGCGGCGCAGCTCCTCACTGATCTCGAGCAATTCCTAAGCAGCTTCGACGCGGAGGTCGATCGAACGGTCGATCAGGGACGCGCAAAGCAAAACGTGGTCCCCTGACGGTTCCCGGAAAGGTAGAACGAGGCGCTGATACTGCACCCGCGATTTTCCGCGCCCAGGCGTATCAATCAGCGCGTCAATGTTGTCGATGATGGGTTGCTGTGTCTCGCTTGCTTCGTAGTACGCTTCGGCAGCCCATTTCCCGTAAAGGTAGTCCGGCTGATCTTCGAAACGTAATCCAACGGCCTGCGCCAACCAGTTGTCGTCGTACACGATGAAGCCACGCCCCACATCACGGATCTCAAGCCGGCGAGACCACTGGGTGCGCCTGAGGATCATATAGCGGCCGCCAACGCTTCCCTGCAGCAAGTCATGGCTAAGCTGCACTGCCTGGTTTGCTCGCCATTGCTCGACGAGATCGCGAAGCTCGCCCTTGGGCTCACCCGTCAGGCGCTGGCGCAAGAAATCTCCACGGCGCTGGTCGGACGTGCCGATTTCGAGCGCAGCAAGCCGCTCGATCGCGGCGGCGGCACTGCCCACCACCTTGTGTTGCCATGTGCCGTCAAAACTGGAGACGACAATCCTTTCGGCGGAGCACTCGCCGATCCAATAGAGCGCGGCCGCGAGCGTGGTTTGCGACACGGCGCGCGGGCGAAGCTTCAGCCAGATCGCGCGATGGCGATCTTCGATCGCCACGTAGCCGAGATTCTCGACGGCATACTTGTAAAGCTCTGCGGGACCAAGCGCCGTGCCGAGGGCTGCGCGCAGCCGATCGACGCGCGTCCAGACCTTTCCCCTGTCGTCGATCAGCCACTGACTCATGCGCTGAACCCGCTCATCCCCCACCATGTTTTGGCACAAAACGCTGGCTAGGTACAGGTGGCTCTTGGGGCACGTCGACGGGTCGTCCGCCGCTCGGGCTGCGTTAAGGTAAACGGGCCGATTGTGCTGCTCATGGAGGCGCCAGTCCATGATCTCTTGGGTGTGGACGGTGGGCGTCGATGGGGAGGCGCGGGCAAAGGTTCGAGGGACGGCGCGTCTCATCGCACGCCGACCGGCCAGCGGCGCTGATGCGCACGATGTGCCGCGCAAACCGCCGCTGCCGCGTGGGTAAGAGTGGTCTCACCCAAGCGACCCCGCGGCCCGCCCAAACTGCGCTTTCTCAGCGGCCTTCGCCATGCCGAGCAGGCACCTGGACATGGCCACCGCCGCTGGCATGGCGATGCCACCCAGAACACCCCGCGCCGAGAGGCTTGCGCAGCTCGCGCCGTGTCCGCCGCGGGTAGAGGATGCGGCTAAAGGATGAAGTCGCCCGCCGTGAACTGATACGGGTGCGACATGTAGATCTGCATCTCGGCCGCGTTGTCCCCGTCGATCGAGACGTTGAGCGTGGCGATGCAGTTGGCCGCCGTGGTCTGCCACGCCACGCCGGTCCAATCGCCGGTGTAGTGGGCGGGATCGGCGATGAAGACGAAGGCCTGGTCGCCTTCGGGCGCGCCGTTGGCATCGATGGCCGACAGGTCGATTTCGTCCTGGCCCGAGTTGACGTCGTGACTGTCGCAACACACGGCCGTTATGCCCGCAGTTTCGGCACTGCACACCATTCGCAGCAGCAGACATTGCGACGGGATATGTTTGTTATCTGATAGAGTTCAGTGACCGGGTTTCTTCAGAAGGGAAAACACTTCCGTTTGGTAGCTGTTGAGCTTTGCATTCCAGGCGAAGTTCGCCTACCCAAGGGTTCTGCGCTGCCCAATCCTGTGCCAATAGTTTGGCGCTGCGCGTCACATCAAGTTTCCGCGCAAAATGCGGTGTTTGCGTGCTGCGTACCAGACCACAGGACCTCCACATGAAAAAGTCGATAGTGAGCGCAGCGGCCGCCCTGTTGCTAATGACGAGCAGTGCCGTGGCTGATGGAATTTCTCGCCGGCCTGCCACGATAGCTGCCCCGACCCCGATCTACGAACCTCTTCCGATCTGGAGCGGCTTCTATGTTGGCGCAGGCGTCGGCGCGGGGGCTGTTGTCCACGACATCTCAGTGCAGAATGGCGGGGCCAACGTCTTCAGCTTCGACGGCGTAGGGGGAGAGGGTTTCTTCGGCACCGCGATTGTCGGATGGGATTGGCAGGTCGGCTCGGTCACTGTGTTCGGCGTGTTCGTCGACTACGACTTCTCCAACATCAATACCAGTCTCTCGGCAGGCAGCGGCGCGTTCAACGCGTCGGTTGACCACAATAATTCCTGGTCGATTGGAGCGAGGTTTGGCTGGCTCTCGAGCCCGGCCACGCTGTGGTACGCCACGGCTGGGTATACGGAGGCGAAGTTCGACTCATCTGCCACGTTCGCCGGCTTGGGTCTCTCAGGCGACGATAGATTCAGCGGGTACTTCGTCGGCGTGGGCGTCGATACCAGGCTGCAGAACAATTGGTACTTGCGGCTGGAATACCGGTTCTCGGAGTTCGATAGCGAGACATTCGTGTCAGCGGACGGCCTTACAAACGTCGATGTCGAGCCCTCGATCCACACCGCACGGTTGACATTGACCTACAAATTTGGCGGTAGCGCCTGGGGTTGGGGCTTCGGCCGCTAGCGGAAAGTCCCAGGGATCCTATGTCAGCACCGGCCGCTATCCTGCTGCGGTATTGGGGTGTCAGACCCGCCCGGGCCTGGCACCCTCCAGCGGCGCAGGCGGAGACTTAGGGACACCATGGAAATGTTGATCTATGTCCTGATCACGCTCAGCCCAGCCGGGGACATGATCCTGCGTCACGAGGTCTTGCCGGCCTCCACGTGCGCGGCTCGGCTCGAGGCGCTCCGCCAAGAAGCGGCGCCGCTGAAGATGGGTTTTTGCACACGGCCGGGTGAGACATACACGCTGCGCCGGACCTACGCGGGGAGTTGACGCCACGGCGCGGTCCATGGCTTCCCTCCTCGACTCAACCCCCTCCATCCTCTGGGGGCCGGTGACTCTGCGACGACCTCGACCTGACCTCGCCGCAACGTGCGCCGGGCCCGCTGGTGTGCGTGTAATTGCGGTGAACCTCATCGGCGACCAGGTCGTAGAGGGTGCGCTCGCTCAGCGGGAAGATCATCTGCCATCCATGGATCGATCTGCCATCGCAGGAAAACGTGACGCGCTCGTAGAACGCTTTGTCGCCGTGGGTCCCGGACAGGACAAACCAAGATTTGCGCTGCTGGGTATGGTCGAAGACTGCGCCGGCGTAGCGCTTTTCGATGAGCGAGCGGCGGTATTGGGCGAGCTTCGTGCCGGCGATGTTCTCGGCGGCAAAGATACGCAACACGGCGTCGCCATCGCGTGACACGAGAATGCGGACATTGTCATTGGCCGGCCCCGTGTCGAAAGCGAACACGTCGACTGGGTACTTGAGCGCGAAACTGAAGCGGGTATTTTGGTAGGTGGCCCAGCTCGAACCTTTGCGCCGACCCTGTGACGCGCCCGCCGTGGCTCCCCCCCGTGGCGACGCCTTCGCCCCCTCGCTGCCATGCGTTCCCTGCTGAGCGCGGGTGTCTGGGGTGTTCTCCATACCCGGTGCTTGGGCTTGCACCGACTGACGCGCCCGTGCGTGGTGACCCCACCACACCGCAAGGGAGACCGCGCTGGCGGTTAGCGTGAAGGTTGCGGTTGCGGTCGCCGCCAAGGTCCAGAATCGCCGCCGGGCATCCACTAGCTTGCGTGCCAGGGCACGATCGTACGCTGCCCGCGATCCTGGATCGGCCAAGGTCTCGTGAGCGCGGTTCACCTCTTTGAAGCGCTGCTCGGCGGTTTCGTCGCCGGCATTGAGATCGGGATGAAACCGCCGAGCCAGCCCGCGGAAGGCGGCTTTCACCTGTTGCTCGGTGGCGCCGCGGGGAAGCCCGAGTACCTGATACAGCGTGCTCATCGACGAATCCCCGGGTTATGCATCAGACAGGCAGTGGAAGACCCGACACAACACCCAGCATCACCGGCTGGCGCGAACCGGCGCCAACGCTCGGTCGCTGTACTTCATTCCTCCGTTCGATGATCTCTGGTCCTCGAAATACAGATCAATTTCATCCTGCATGTCGCTCGCAAATGGAGGCCAGGGAGCTTGGACGAGGTGCTGTTGGCGGCTGTTGGTGGTCGCAACCGGATTGGCGACAGGGTCGTTGTTTGTCGGTCCCGCAACCGGCTTGCGCAGCGTCGGCAATGCGCCGATCCGGGAAGCGAAGCTTTCCAACTCGAGCAGAATGGCACCGCGCCGGGCCTCGTGCTCCGCCGCGATATTGCGCACATCCTGTAACAGTTGCTGATCGACGCGGCTCAGCGCGTGACCAAGTGCCAGGACGAGCGCCTGTTCGCCATTGGCGATCTCGTTCAGGCGCGCGTGCATTTCTTGGACAAGCTGGATCATTTTCGACATGCAAGCTTTCCGCCGTTGGTCTGTATCGGATCGACGGTCAGAACTGGCCGCCGTTGCAACGAAGAGGTCCAGCCCGTCGGCCGGACCCCTCCTCCCCGCTAGCCCACTCCCGACGGGCACCGACGACGGGGTGTGGGTAATCGTCGTCGGTGCCCAGAGACCTGATCGCTGAACCGACCCGATCATGCGACCACAACGCATAACCTGTGCAGTGTCATCCCCGACCGCTTGTGCATAGCCCGCGGTCCTAGGGGAAGAGTGTCGTTACGGTGACGAACTTCGACATTTATTTGATAGCGGAGAGTAGCGTGCTCGCGCGCGGTTTTTTTGCGGCAAACTTTATTGATGGATATGCGCAGGCCAAGCAGTTGATTGCGTTCCGCATTGGGGTGCTCAAGGGCCGCAAAGGATTAATCTGCAAGCAAGGTGACGGCGATCAGATCAGGACAGTCATTATAGAATCCGTCGGATCCTCAAGAGCGGCGGTTAAGGTTTTTCGACTAACCCCTCAGGGAAGAGAGCGGAGGTTGCCCCTAGGGCGGCTCGCGCAGGGCTGGTCTCAGGAAACGGACGGTCTCTACAGGAGACGGGTCGTAGGTCCGTGTGCCATAACTCCATACATGACCGATGAAGATGACAAGCGGCTGCGCGAAACGGTTGCGGCTGAGCTCAAGAGACGGGAAGCGCTTGCTTGCGATGATGAGGAGCGTCTCGTCGCGGATCCCACGAAAGAGCCTTTGATCCCTGACGCGCCGGATGCCTGGACGGCCTTGCGCCCCTCCCTGCGACGCGAGAGGTAAGGGCCAGCACGATCAGAGGGCGCGATCTCGCGGCCATGGCTGGCGCGCTGGATTGCAGGGGGTTTGTGACGTGGCCGCCTCTGTTCCCTCGCCACCGTCCCGGCGGCCGTGCGCTCGATAGGGCTCGTGCTCGGTAGAGCCTGGCCATCTGATGGTTCTGTCCCAAGCGTTATCCACTTGTCGGAGGCTTTCACGATGGGTTGAGCCGCCGTCGCATGACTATTGGTTTGGGAGATCAGGGTCGTTGATAGATTGACCATCAAGGCGCACGAGAGACCGGCACCAGCCAGCAGGGAGGCGGTTCGCACGGCACGCCATAGTCTACCATCAATGCATGTTTCCGTTCCCCCGAGATCGTTAGCCTTGTCCACTGTGGCAACTCCTACGGCTCGCGTCGGATGACCTGGCAGTCGCGTTGCGTCGGTGGATCTGGTGGCGGTGACCAAGCGGCGCCTGTCTCAGCCGCTCCAAACAGCCAGCCCCATCCCAGTGACGGGTCGAGGCGCCCAGCCCAAACGCGGCGGCATCGAATAGCCCGCGGCGACTGGCATTAGATGGCCATGCGGGTTTTGTTCCGCAGCCCCCATTTCAGGGGAGACTTCGTGTTACAGGCCGAGCGAGAACCAGCAAACGAGTGTGGGCTGGTCCCGACTATGCAACACGTCACTGGGCTCTGGATGTTCGTGTCCCTATGGTTTGGGGTCGTGCTGGATTAAGTTAGCAAGAGGGCGCCCCAGGGGTTAGGTGAGGCGCCCTCGGTGCGACGCGCCAAGGGTGTGGGGGACTTGGCACGCCTACGCGCTGGATCGCGGGTTGAGGATCAAGCGCATACCTATTGTCTGTATCGAGTTGGCAGCCAAAGCATGGCAGTCGTGTGCACGCCAAGAAAATATGCGGATGCAGTGTCGCGGCGGCAACGGGCCTTCGACGTTTGTTTGACAACAGACATCGCAGAAGTGGCGGACAGGTCTACGAGTATTATGACACTGCCAAGTTGGCAGCCGCCGCTGCCTGAGGCCGCAGTTCCCTGCGGCTCCGAGTGGTGTCACTCGATTAGCGCGCACAGGTCCGCAATGTCCTGCTTTGTGGCGAACGCGGGTATGGCGGTGGGCGGGGACAGTCCGGTAATACTCAAAGCGAGAGGGGCAATTCCAAATACTCCCCGTACATCATGTCCCGATGCTCGAACAGAATCGGATCCAGCGCCGCTTCGCTCGGCGCATCCCGGGTCTCGAACGCCGCCCTCGTGCTGGCGTCCATCTCGCACTGCTCGGGCGGCAGCGGGCCGAACATCGCGGTGAAGGTCGCGCTGTAGACATCCACCGCCGTCAACGAGCCGCCCACGTAGTAGCGGCTCCCTGCCCCACGCTGCGCCTTCAGACGCGCCACCAACATGCCCAGCAGCTCCGCCACCCGCGGGCTGGCGGCCGCGCCGCCCTCGGGGCTGTAGCCGTACTTCTTGCCCAGGTACCTCGCGACGCGTTCGGGGAAACCGCCGGTGTTCTGCAGACCGGCGTGCACCAACTGCAGACGGCGCGACCAGCCCAGGCCCGCTTCGCCGCAGATTTCGTGGGCGAGGCCGAAGACCAGGGCGCGCTCGGCCGGGTCCGTAGGTAGTAGCGATGGCGTGGGCGCCAGGCGTTCGGCTAGCAGGAGGATCTCGGCCCAGCCGGAGCGGGCTCGTTCATTTTCGTAGATAGCCACTGGGCCGTTCCGCTGGCCAGCCCACTGCTTCAAGGGCTCGCTGTCATAGGCCAGGCGCACGGCGACCCATTCGATGCCCTTTATGTGCAGGATGGCCTTGGCGGCTTCGCCCCAGGGGCTCGGTACACCACCGACGACCACCATGCGCAGGCCGCCACGCTGCATCGCCTCTTCCACGCTCACGTACTTGAATGTCATTGTCGTTCCACCGATGCCGCCGTTCTTCGCTCTTGCGCGCTGCGCTCTGATTCAGCCTCGTCAAGTTCTACCTCGCGTAAGCACTTCAAGGCTTCATCACGTTCGGCGAGTGCATTCTTCGATTGTTGCTCGCCAGGCATGTCCGCCATGTCGCGCCGATTTCTGGGCAAAGTTCCTGTGAAGCCCGCTGGGGCCGATGCCACGCCATCGAGCGCTCCTGCTCCGCCTGACGCCGGCCAACAAGATGGGCTCCGAAGAGCCCATCAGCCAGCTGCATCTCGGGGACCCCGCTTGGCGGCGGTTCAGCCAGCGCGGACATAGCCGTAGCGAAGGTTTGACGGCTCCTTCGCCGCCAACTCGTACTCGCTCTTCAACTTGGCCAGCCGGTCCTCCGAAAAGGCCGGCAGCGGCTTGTTCTCGGCCGCCCTGAGTCGAAGGCGGTAGAGGCGCGCCGCATTGCCACCGAAGATCATCTGCTTGACGGTGCTGTTGGCGTCGCCGAGGGGCGCGAAGCCATATTTCTTTCGCATGTCCTCGGGGATCTCCAGCCGCCGCATCGCCTCGATCTGCCATTGCGGCGACCCGTACCACACTAAGTCCGTGCCCCACAGCACATGATCTGCCCCGAAGCCCTTCACCAACGTGCCGACCAGGGCCGCCGAGTATTTCGGGTGCGCAACCGCCGAATTGGCAAAGGACGTGCCGAGCTCCGCGTAGACGTTGCTCACGCCGAACTTCTGCGGGATCTCGGCCAGGTCTGTGGCCCACTTGATGCGGCCGGTGGCTTCGAACTCTCCCCAGGCTTGGTCGGGCAGCTCCAGGAAGGCGCGCAGCGCGGAGTGGTAGATGACGAAAGTCATCTGCGGCCAATCCTTGGCGGCCTTGCCGATGTCCCAGGCGGTGGCGTACTCCCACACGCCGGCGAACGCCTTCTCGTAGTCGGCGGGCAGCAGTCCCTTGTGGATGCAGATGATGTTGATGCCGGCCTTCGCCGCTTTCTCGTAAAAGGGGTACATCACCTTCTCGTCGTCCAGGCGCCACGGGAATTTGGATGGCGCCAGCGGGTCGCCGATGGTGTAGGCCTTCCAAGAATCCGGTTTGTAGACCGAAATTGCCTTGTCGACCTCCTCCATCCAGCCAGGTTGCTTGGGTGTGATCACGGTATGCGCGAGCAGTCGCCGCGAGCCCGCGAAATCGTTGATCACGTCGCGCGCCTTCACGATCTGCTCGTTGGATAGGAGCCACCAGGTCGGATCGTCGAACGGAGCGCCGGAGAGCAGCGCGATGTTGGTATCGCTGTCGTAGTAGACCTCCTTGACGAAGTTCTGGAACTTGTACCGGACCAGGGAGGAGGTATCCCCTTTCAGCGCCGGGTTCCAATGCTCGGCTGCGAACTTGGCCAGGTCCAAGAGCTCCTTGTGATCGAAGTCGTCGCGCACAAAATGGGTCTGGACATCGAAGATGAATTGGCCGGCCAAGCCTTGCGCGCGCGCCCGGGTCAGCTCGGGCTCCCGTGCCTCGGCCGCATCGACCTGGAATACGCGCGCACCATAGACCTCGTTCATGGCCAGGAAGGCCGCGGCCATGCCGCAGCCTGTTTGCATAAACTGCCGACGGCTCAGCCCCAGCTGCTTGCCGTTCTCGTCGGCCAGTTCGAAGATCCGCCGTTCAACGTGTTTCTGCTTGTCGCTCTGGGGCGGCGGAAGGTACTCCCCATTTGACACGATCTGGGTGGGAATCGGGGTTGCAGCAGAAGCCGTTTCAGCACCTGCCACTAGACGCTGCTCTCGCTCGCTGAGCCAACTGCCCATCGTCGTTCTCCCTTGTGCAGTTTGTTGATCGGTGAGGCGTGGACCTCACGTCATGCCCCGGCGATGCGCACGCCCTCTTGAAAATCGCGCGTTTATCCTCGCCCAGGCGCCGCGGAGCGATGGCGTATAGCTGGTAGCAATGGAAGCTATGCCGCGCGAATGCGGCAAAAGCCTGTTTGCGGCTCGCTTGCCAACGACAAAGGCGGTCCGTCTTCAATGATGCCCATCGCGCTCCACAAAATGCGCTTGTGGTCCAACACTCCGTGTGTCACCGCGGCCGCAGCGTGCAACGCTGCTGACTAACATAAGATATTTGATTGAAGAGCGTGGCGGAACCGTCACGACGACGGAGTTGCCGCACACTGACGAAGAATATCAATACGAGCGCAACGGCGAATCGCCAATATTGAAAAGGCAAAGATTATTTCCAGCCCGACGAGGAGGAAGAACGATGGCACGGTGGATTGCTGCCTTCGGATGCGCGCTTAGCCTTGCAGTCGCCATGCCTTTCGGCAATGAGGCTGAGGCTGATGGGGTTAGTCGCCAAGTTTACAGGCACAAGAGGTGCACCGCTCCGGCGATGCTGTGGACAGCGCAGACGACTTGGGTGTGCAAAGCAAGCGAGAAATGCTGCTACGATCGGGCGCTCCGTAGGGGAAACTGCATCGGTGCATCCGATCGCTGCTTCTGAGTCCTCGTTGTCAATGCCTTGGCGACTGGTGCCGAGTATCGATCCGCATTTCGCAGCGCCTCAGCTAAGGCGCTGCGGTCCCGCAGGTCGCAGCTGGGGTCCCCACGGCGACGATCTTCACAGATCGTACCGACACCCTGGAAGCCGGGCTGAGGCGGACGACGGGGCGTTGTCGGCCGCGGGCCGGTTCGAGGCGCGGAATGGTCCCACACAGGTTGCTGAGTAACCACGCAACCGCTGCTATCGTTCCGCGGACTGACGGGCGGCCGCATGACCCAGAACCATATGGCACTTGGTCTGGCTCCTGACGCCCTCAGAACAAGGAAGAAGCAGGCATGAACCGATTGGCGCATCTCATCGTGCTTGCATGCCTCCTGGCGAACTTGGCTGCGCAAGCAGGCTGCACCAACCTTGGCGCCACCGACTCCGGCGAGCGATGGGACACAGAGAAACACCTCAAGGAGCGGGATGCGGGTGCCAACGGCAAATGGTAAATGCCGGCGCCGCAACCAGGACATCGGTGCTGCACGCCCACGGCGCGCAGCCCTCCAGACGCCCAGTTTGGGCGGTTCAAAGACCGGCTTTGCCCCATGTCAAGGCAGAGCGCTTGCTTGCCGTTCAGTAAACGTGTCTCAGCAGCCTCGGGTGTGCGCCAACGCTCATACTACATCGGTTATCCACCAACGATATAGTGATGGATGACCCGTGCAGCGCGCGCGTTATCGTCGTCTGGGGGTGCATTGGGTTTCGGCGGAGACTCACATGCTCCAAGAGCGCTTGTTCACTCGACCTCTCTACGTGCAAGTGCGCGATGCCCTTGCCAAGCGGATCGCTGCAGGCGAATGGAAGCCTGGTGCGGTAATGCCCAACGAGGGCGATCTGGCTGGTCAGTTCGGCGTCAGTCCCGGCACCATGCGCAAGGCGCTGGACCTACTCGAGTCTGAACGCTTACTCACCCGTCGCCAGGGGCGCGGTACCTTTGTGAAGGACCCCACTGCAGAAGACCGAGTTGTTCGCTATTGCAATTTGCGCGGACCCAGGGGCAAGGCCATACGAGGCGACATCAATACGTTGGAAATCAACGAAGTAGCAGCAGAAGAACCTGAGCGCTTGCGATTGCAGCTAACCCAAGACGAGCGTGTCTATCGCCTCAAGCGTGCTCGTGCTTACGAGGGCGTAGCTTTCATGGTTGAGGATGTCGCGCTGCCGGCTGCGTTGTTCCCAGGCCTTGTCGAAAGAAATGTCAGCCCACTTGCGCTCCTAGAACTGGCGCAGGCATATGGCATCCTATTGGGCAAAGGCGAAGAAACAGTGTCGATAGGCGCGGCGTCCGTCTGGGCGTCGGATGCGTTGAGGACAGCAAAGGCTTCTCCGGTGTTGTTCCTCGATCGAGTTATTCTGACGCGTGATGGTCGTCCCGCAGAGTGGCGAAGGGGCGAGTGCGTCCCGACCAGGGCAATGCACTACATCGTTGGGATGAGGTAGGCGGTCGGACTCGTTGGATCCGCCCCACAGGCAACCTGCCCGTTTGCACCATGCGCGAGGTGCCAACGTCCACAACCGACCTCATCTGGCCGCCACCCGACCGGCGGTCTTTGTCGTAGCCTTGTTGCACGATATCAAATCAAGCGAAGAAGCGTGGATTCGCCGCGTGCAATCCCGGCAGGCCGGTTCGCAATGGTCCTCGCGCCAAAACGGCGAAGAGCAGCTGCTAGCTTGGGTTTGGCTTTCCCGCGCGCACAGCCTTCCGAGATTCCTCTGCACAGCGCGCACTGAGGCCGGTCAGCACAGCGGGATCGTCAGGTAGCAGCCCACTGCGGCCGCTCTTCATATTTCACGAACTTGCCTATCGGCTCAGATTGAAAAACGCCGACCCGCTGTCGCTCACCAAACGTACGGTTTGGCTCGCGCCGCGCACCACAATGTGGATCACGCCCGAGATCGAATACTCGCTGTTGTAAAAACGGCCCGAGTATCTGTTCTCGCCGACCCGGCGCACCGTGGCTGTTTGCGCAGCTCTGCCCGAGGCCGTGGCGCAGGTGGCATTGATCGTGTAGCTGTTGTTGCCCGCCCGACTATACCGTGCCCGGCAGCGCGCCTGCTCTTTTGCGCCGGACGCGAACAATACTGTGCCGCCGCCGCTCCACGAACCTTCGAGAGTGGCAACACTCGTCTTCTTGGAGGTCTGAGCATTGCCAGCGTCCGGCAGCCCGGCGAGCGCAAGCGCGGCGACGAGAGCGAAGGCTGCACCCGTCTCGGCTCGGCGGTGATAAGAGAGGCGCGAAGAATCTGACGGCATGCCCGGGTCTCCTGCGAACCATCAAAGGCAAATCACCGAACAACTATATGGCGTGCCGCCGCACCGCGCATCTGCATGGCCTGCCTTTTCAGCAGCGGCGTCGCTACTGTGAGGACACGAGAGCTGTTTCAAAGACGGGACGCCAGCGCTCAAACCCAGCCGCGCGCAGGGCTCCGATCCATCCAGGAACCCAGCTATTGCTTGAGCGGGCGAGACAACGACAAGAGCATAACGGACCCCAAGAAACTCGGAGGAAACCGAACTTGCGCAGCCCTTAGGCGGCAAGTGCGCTTGGGTGACTTCAGCCGGTTCGCCACCGCCCACAAGAATAGGTTCCTGGTTAGGTCCTTATGGCACTGCGCCAACCATTCTTGGCCGAGCGGCTACACGGCAGAAGCTCACGGTCGTCGCGGGCAGACGACGACGCCCAAGAAGCCTCCCCGGCGCCCATTAGCGTCGAGTCAGACGGCCAGCGCGACCGTTCCGGCCGAAAATCCAGAGCTCTTCAGAGATTCTGGCGCGCCTTGCGCAAGTTTGGCGCAATCGGCGAGTTACATGCCCTGCCTTACTCCAATCGCGCTTTCAGAGGTTCCATGCGCCTGAAGGTCAACGGGAAGACGCACGAAGTGGATGTCGAAGACGACATGCCTCTTCTTTGGGTTTTGAGAGACGAACTTGGGATAACGGGTCCGAAATATGGCTGCGGCATCGCGATGTGCGGCGCTTGCACCGTGCATGTACACGGCCTGGCGGTGCGGTCCTGCTCCCTGCAGGTTGGCGACGTGAGTGGCGAAGTCACCACCATCGAGGGGCTGGGGTTGCCGGAGGCTCTGCACGCAGTGCAGGCGGCCTGGGTGGAGCATCAAGTGGCGCAATGCGGCTACTGCCAGTCCGGGCAGATCATGGCGGCAGCCTCGCTGCTGAGCGTGAATGCCGAGCCGACCGACGACGATATTGACCGTGCGATGTCGGCCAACCTGTGCCGCTGCGGCACATATCCGCGCATACGCGCAGCGGTAAAGGCCGCCGCCCCCAAGCTGAGGGAGCGCAAGTCATGAGCCGTGCTGGAACAATTGCGCGCCGCACCTTCCTGATCGGCTCAGCCGCCGTCGCGGGCGGCGTTGCGTTCGGCATTTACGCCTACAAGCGTACACCCACCAACCCTCTCCTCAAGGGCCTGGGCGACGGACAAGCCGCGCTGACACCCTACGTGCGGGTCGACCAGAGCGGCGTAACGATCATCACCCCACGGGCCGATCTCGGCCAGGGCGCCTACTCGGTGCTGGCGGCCCTGGTGGCCGAGGAGCTGGATCTCGCCTGGGAGGACATCAAGGTCGACCCCGGGCCACCGAGCGCCGCCTACTACAACGGCAAGGCCGCAGCGGAAGGCTTCCCCGTCGCCGCCACCGACGACGGCTTCATCGCTCGCAACGCGCGCGTTTTCGGCGACGTCGTCGGCAAATTCATAGGCCTGCAGATCACGGGCGGCTCGTCCACGGTTGCGGACGCGTACGAGAAGATGCGCGTCGCCGGCGCGGTTGCCAGGGAGGTGTTGCTGCTGGCCGCGGCCAATCAAACGGGTATCCGCAAGGCCGATCTGAAGACAAGGAACGGCACCGTGATCACACCCGACGGCAGGTCGCTGAGCTACGCGTCTCTCGCCGCGGCGGCGGCAAGGATCGATCCGCCGGCGAATGTGCGGCTCAAGCCCGAGGCAGAGTGGCGCTATCTCGGAAAGACGATGCGCCGCATCGACATCGTGGCGAAATCCACGGGCACGGCCACCTTTGGCATCGACCTCAGAATGCCTGGCATGGTCTATGCCACGGTTCGCACGAATCCGCGACTGGGCGGCGGCATGCGAGGCTATGACGCCAGCGCCGCCGAGGAGTCGAAGGGCGTTCTCAGGATCGTACCCATCACCGGCGGCGTCGGAGTGATCGCGAACAATACCTGGCGCGCGTTCAGGGCCGCGAAACTGATCAAGTTCGATCGGGGCCCGGCTCCCTACCCCGCGACCAGCGCGGCGATGTTCGAGACGGTGGCAGGCTCCTTCATCCCGGGTCGCCAGGACAGCCGCTTCAAGAACGAGGGCAATGTAGAGGCCGCGCTCACGGGCGCCCGCGCGATCGAGGCCGAATACAGGGTGCCCTACCTCGCCCATGCGCCACTGGAACCCATGAACGCGGTGGTCCAGCTCAAGGACGGGCGGCTGGACGTATGGACCGGCACGCAAATCCCGCTGTTCGTGGTGGCGGCGGCC